>NZ_VFTX01000008.1:0-298358 GCF_006440955.1 Mesorhizobium sp. B2-8-1
GTTAGCCTGCGAGGACAAGACGTCCATCGACTGGGCGCGCGTGATGCGCGGCATGAATTCCATCGCAAAGGCCGTCAGCCCGGCCTTGGCCAGCGCCGCGACGGCGGCATCGTTGCCATACGGATCCATGATGGCGATGACCGCAGCGCCTGACTTGTAGCTTTTCAGCTCCGCATCAGTCGGCCGGCGCACCTTCAGAATCACATCCGCACGGGCCGCATCGGATGCGGAACCAATGGTGGCACCGGCCTTCGCGTAGTCTTCGTCGGCGATGCGGGACAGTGTGCCCGCTCCGCTCTCAACCACCACGTCGAAGCCAAGGGCGGCTATGCGCTTCACCGTATCGGGCGACGCCGCGACACGGGGTTCGCCCGAGCCGCCCTCGGCGGGAATGAAGATGATCTGGCTCACGCTTGGCTACCCCTCCCCGGCACGCGGCGCATCTGCGCGCCTGCCGTATCGTTCACATCTTACTACAATCCACAAAATGGGCAATTTGTCCACATATCTGATTGAGGGTACTTGTCCGCCAGTTGCCGATGCCATATCGATGGCCAAACGGCGGTTCTGGAGGTGTAAATGTCCAAGATCAATGGTGCGAAGCGGCTACGCTCGCGCGAGTGGTTCGACAATCCGGACAATCCCGGCATGACGGCGCTCTACCTCGAACGCTATCTGAACTATGGGCTGACCCGCGAAGAACTGCAGTCCGGAAAGCCGCTTATCGGCATCGCCCAGACGGGCTCGGACCTGTCACCTTGCAACCGGCATCATATCGAGCTCGCCAAGCGCGTGCGCGACGGCATTGTGGCCGCCGGCGGGGTGCCGTTGGAATTCCCGGTCCACCCGATCCAGGAGACAGGCAAGCGGCCCACCGCCGCGCTCGACCGCAACCTCGCCTATCTCGCTCTCGTCGAGTTGCTTTATGGCTATCCGCTGGATGGCGTCGTGCTGACCATCGGCTGCGACAAGACCACCCCGGCGCTGCTGATGGCCGCGGCCACCGTCAACATTCCAGCCATAGCGCTGTCCGTCGGCCCGATGCTGAACGGCTGGCACAAGGGCGAACGCACCGGCTCCGGCACGGTCGTGTGGAAGTCACGCGAAAGGCTGGCGGCAGGAGAGATCGACTACGACCAGTTCATGGACATCGTCGCTTCATCGGCGCCGTCCGTCGGCTACTGCAACACGATGGGCACGGCGACGACGATGAACTCGCTGGCCGAGGCGCTCGGCATGCAGTTGCCGGGCTCCGCCGCCATTCCAGCACCCTATCGCGAGCGCGGCCAGATCGCCTACCAAACCGGCAAGCGCATCGTCGACATGGTGCGCGAGGACTTGAAACCCTCCGACATCATGACGCGGCAAGCCTTCGAGAACGCCATCGTCGTCAATTCTGCCATCGGCGGCTCGACCAATGCGCCGATCCACCTCAACGCCATCGCGCGGCATCTCGGCGTGTCGCTGACCGTCGATGACTGGCAGAAGGTCGGTCACCACGTTCCGCTAATCGTAAATCTCCAGCCGGCCGGTGAATATCTCGGCGAGGACTATCATCATGCGGGCGGTGTGCCGGTCGTGGTGGCAGAGCTGATGAAGGCCGGCTTGCTGCCGCATCCTGGAGCCATGACCGTCAACGGCCGCACGATCGGCGACAATTGCGCCGCGGCAGAGAATCTCGACGGCAAGGTCATCCGTACCGTGGCCAATCCGCTCAGGAAGGATGCCGGCTTCATCAACCTGAAAGGCAATCTGTTCGATTCCGCAATCATGAAGACGTCGGTCATCTCGCCGGAGTTTCGCGACCGCTATCTGTCAAATCCGCGAGACCCCGATGCCTTCGAGGGCGTCGCCGTCGTCTTCGACGGTCCGGAAGACTACCACCGTCGCATTGAGGATCCGTCACTCGGCCTGAACGAGAATACCATCCTGTTCATGCGCGGAGCCGGCCCAGTCGGTTATCCGGGCGGCGCCGAAGTCGTGAACATGCAGCCGCCAGCCTACCTGCTGAAGGCGGGCATCCACTCGCTTCCCTGCATCGGCGATGGCCGTCAGTCCGGCACTTCCGGCTCTCCATCGATCCTCAACGCCTCGCCCGAGGCGGCCGTCGGTGGTGGCCTTGCGCTGCTGCGTACGGGTGACCGGGTACGCATCGACCTGCGCAAGGGGACCGCCGACATCCTCGTGTCGGACGACGAGATTAAGCGCCGTCGCGTCGACCTGCAAAACGAGGGCGGCTATGCATATCCGAAGCATCAGACACCCTGGCAGGAGATCCAGCGGTCAATGGTTGACCAGTTGTCCGAGGGAATGGTTCTGAAGCCGGCGGTGAAGTACCAGAACATCGCCGTCACCAGCGGCCTGCCGCGCGACAATCATTAGGACAGTTCCTACTTGGGCCTGCGTTCAAGATCGGTGCTCGATTGGCGAAGAACTGTGACTGATCTGGAATTAGGACCTGAAGATGCGCTATGATTTGTATTCACGCGGGCGACGGAACTCCGGATCCGGTGCCGGCTTCTGCTCTGGGGTTTGACCGGAATGGCTTATCCTTTCACCGCGGCGATCCGCGGCTTGGATGACTGGATCGCGGGACCGGCCTCCCTGCTGGATGAACTTGCGCGCGTCAAATCCAGCAGCCGCGTGGTCGCGCGGGTCGCGGACGATGGGAGCGCGTTTGAAATCGAGCCGGCGACCAGCCGAAAGCCGTCAGCACCCCTGTTGATACTGATTTCTCCAGACACGCAGGCGCCGGCCGCATTGCGCGCCGCGGTGAATGGAAAGGCGGTCCATCTCGGCATCCCGGCGAGCTGGGTGATCGCGCGCCGGATCGAACTGCCGATGGAGGCTGCCAGCCACGTCGAAGGCATCGTTACGTCGCGGATGG
This sequence comes from Mesorhizobium sp. B2-8-1, assembly GCF_006440955.1. Taxonomy (NCBI): domain Bacteria; kingdom Pseudomonadati; phylum Pseudomonadota; class Alphaproteobacteria; order Hyphomicrobiales; family Phyllobacteriaceae; genus Mesorhizobium; species Mesorhizobium sp. B2-8-1. The sequence continues at coordinate 2,888 of NZ_VFTX01000008.1, forward strand.
GCGCGCTTTCGCCATTGCCTGCTTCCGATATCTATTTCGGCCACAGGGTCCTCGGGATCAGCCGTGAGGCGCGGCAGATCACCGTCGCCGTCGCAATCGTTCCGAGGTCGCGTGTCGCTGCTGCCTTGGCCTGCCTGAATGTGGCCGAGGCCCGCCAGGTCGTGATCTCGGCGCCGTTTCCGGAAGGCGATGCCGTGGAAGTATTGACACAGCGGCAACGGGTCACCGGCACGCGTGGCCGGATAAAGTTTGTCCTTGCCGGAGTTCTGGGCGTAAGCCTAGTCGCTGCAGTCACGGCTCCGGCGGTGCGGCCGATGATCCAGAACAACTATGCCGAGCGCCGCGCCGCCGTCGAGATCCGGGCCGAGAAGGCGCGCCAGGCAATCGCGCTGGCGGCGACTCCGGACAAGGCTGAAACAGCGCCTGAGCAGGAGGCGCGGAATATCAAGGACGACGCGATAAGCGCGCTGGGAGCATTGGACGACCTGGCTCAGGTTTTGCCGACGCATTCCTATGCCATTGAGGTGTCCTTCGCCAATGGCCGCATGCGTCTCTCGGGCCGGACCAAGGACCTACCCGAAGTACTGACCGCGCTGGAATCATCGGGTCGCTTCGAAGACAGCAAGCTGGTCGGATCGGCCCTGCGCGGCGAGGATGGCGTTACCTCGGAGTTCGAGGTCGATACCCGCCCGCTCATCCGCACGGGAGGTTCGCTGCGATGAGGACGACACCCCTGTGGCTCGACACGCGGCTTCAATCCCTGGTCGTCATGGCCCTGCTGGTCGTCGGAGCTCTTGTACTCGTCGCCGATACGCTGCTGTCCTGGCGCGCGGAGGCGGGCGCGCTGGCGCTCTATGAGGAACGTACCGCCTTGCTCGAAAGCAAGGCGTCCACTTCCCCGGTTCCCCAAGGCGCGAACCAGGCTCTGGATCCCGGCGAGGGCAAGATTCTTCTCGATGCCCAAACCAGTGGGCTCGTCTCGGCCGAATTCCAGAGTCTGCTCTCCAACCGCGTTGAACGCGTGGGTGCCGTTATCCGGCGCGTCGATGTTCCCACAGACGGTGAGGTCGCCGATATAAGCGATCCTCAGTTGGAGTCTTTGGAACGCATTCGTTTAACTGCCGATATCGAGGTTATGGAGCAATCGCTGCCCGATCTCATGTACGCCATCGAGGCAAGCTCGCCCGTCATGGTCGTTGATAGCTTCAGGCTTCGGTTGAACCGAAACGTCGATCTGGGGGGGAATCAGACCTCGGGTTCCATGGATCGGCCGCTGTCGCTGAACGTCACGCTGTCGGCCTTCCGGGAGAAGGGACCCCAGTCATGATGACCATGCTGGGCGCGACAATGATGCTCGCCGCCATCGCGGCCTCTTCGAGCCTGTCCTTCGGCGCAGAAAAGCTATCGGTCAGGGAACGCCAGGTGAGCGACTATGCGGCGCTTCGGGATCGGCCCCTGTTCTCGCCGGACCGGACTGCCCCGATCGCGTTCGGTGCCCCCGAGCCGGAACTTATTGTCGTGCAGCCCGAGCCGGAACCCGAGCCCCCGCCTGCCGCGGCGCCCGAGTGGCAATTGGTTGGCATCGTGCGGTCGGAAAGGCTCAACAGCGCGACCTTCACCACCCCGGCCGAAATGGCGGCCTTCACGCTGCGCACGGGGGAAAGCCGGGAAGGTTGGACCCTGAAGGAAGTCGGCCAGTTCGAAGTCAAGCTCGATGGAGCGGGAGGACGCGCCTCGCTGCGGTTTTCGGATGAGGCAAGCGGTGAACAAATGTTGCCACCGGAGGAGCCGGTGCCCACGCCTTCAGGGGGTTGATCCAAATGGAGTGGTTGCACATTCCGAGCCTCCGGCAGGGATTAATGGAGCGAGTTTCTTTCACAGACAGCTATCAGGAACGAACGTCTCCAGTAGAGGCGTACAGTTAGGAAATTTGGCCTCCATGGTCTCCACGGCATTCGCATACAAGGCTTTGAATGGCGAGGGTCGTCTCGAACTCGGGCGGATCGATGCGTCCGATTCCGACGATGCCGTCCAGAAGCTCGGGGCGCGCGGGCTGATCCCGGTAAGTGTCGAACCGAGGCAGTCTGCATCGCGCGCACCGCTGTTTTCGACCCGAATACCGGCGTCGCAGGTCACGCGGCTGCTCTCCGACCTGTCGATCATGCTGAATGCGGGGATCCGGATCGACGAAGCGCTGGCGATCATGGAAAAGGAATTCGACAGCGGCAGGCTTCAGCCCGTGGTTGCCGGCATTCGCACCGACCTGGCGTCGGGCACCTCGTTCTCCAGAGCGCTGGAAGCCTGGCCCGCTCTGTTCCCGGCGTTCCAGGTCGCCATGGTTCGTGTCGCGGAGACCTCCGGCAAGTTACCCACCCTCCTGTCGCGCATCGTGCAGGAGCGCCAGCATTTCGAGGCATTGCGGGCCAAAGTCAGCGAGGCGCTGCGGTATCCGGCAGTCCTGTTTGCCGGCACGATCTGCGTACTGGTCTTCTTCCTGGTGGGGGTCGTTCCTCAGTTCGAACCGATGCTCATGCAGAGCGGCAAGAAGGACACGCTGATGGTGGTGATGTTCGCGGTCTCGAATTTCCTGCGCGCTTATGGGCTGGTCCTTTTGCTTGCGGCTTCGATACTCGTATTGCTGGGGTTCGTGGCGGCGCGGCGGGGCCTTCTCTGGGCATGGCTTTGGGGTTTCGCCAAGAAACTTCCGCTTTTGTCGGAGATACCGGGGAGCTATCGGACGGGGCGCTTCGCCCGTCTCCTGGGCATCATGGTCGAGACTGGCGTGGCGGTTCCTGTGGCTTTCAAGCTCATCAGCGATACCGTCGACCACGGCGAGGCCGCGCGGGCACGCGCGCAGCAGGCGTCCGACGCGCTGAGGCAGGGGAATAGGCTTGGCCATGCGCTTGAGATTCTTCAGCTTCCCCCGCTGGCGGTGCGCATGTTGAGGCTCGGCGAGCAAAGTGGCGAACTCGCAGGGCTGGCCTATCGTGTCGCCGACTTCTATGAAGTGCGGCTGGAGCGTTCGCTGTCCCGTATCGTCGGGCTTGTCGGCCCTGCGGCAGTGGCAACCATCAGTATCTTGATCGGTGGTATGATCGTGTCGATCATGTCCACCCTCATGTCATTCAACGACATGGTCCGCTAGGAGGCTGTTTGCATGAGCGTTCATTTCGCAGTTGGTCCCAATCTCATGCAGCGCAAGCGTGCCCGGCGCCGCGAGGCAGGCTTTACGCTGATCGAGATGCTGGTCGTGCTGGCCATCATCGGCCTGATCTCGGCGCTCGTCGGTCCTCGTGTTCTCGCGCAGTTGTCCGACTCGCGCGTGCGTGCGGCGAAGCTTCAGATCGAGGCGTTTTCCAGCGCGCTCGACATCTTCTACATCGATGTCGGCCGTTATCCGGTGCAGGCAGAGGGGCTGGGAGCGCTGGTGCGCAAGCCCTCGACCATCCAGGTCTGGAACGGGCCATACGTTCGCGGCGAGACCGTTCCGCTCGATCCGTGGGGTCATGAATACAGATACGCAAGCGACGGAAAGACGTTCAACATCACCACCGACGGGCCCGGTGGGCGCGGCTCCAATGTGTCCGCCCAGCCCTAAGGGCAACAGCAACCGCAAAAGGACGCAACGCGGTGTCGTGCTGCTCGACGTGGTCGCGGCGCTTGCGATCGTCGCTCTCGCGGCCTTCGTGCTGATGCCGCGCCCGCGTTCCAGCATCGGGGCTGCCGAGCTTTCTGGCGAGGCGGTTCGCGTCAGCGGGGAGTTCCGCAAGGGCAGAGCGAAGGCGCTGACCACGGGCAGCGTCGCCGACGTGAGGGTCGATCCGGGAAACAAACGCATCCAGGTGGATGGCGCCAATCCGATCTCGATCAGGGATGGGGTGGCCATGAACTGGGTCACGTCGGACCGGTGTCCCATACGAGGCGGAAGCAGAGCCTTGCGCTTCCTTGCCGACGGACGGTCGTGTGGGGGCGTCATGACACTGTCCGCCAGCGGCCGGGAGATCGAACTGCGCGTCGACTGGTTGACCGGCCGCGTGGAAATGAGGCCGAAATGACAGGACGGCGCAGACGCGGCTTCACGCTGATCGAGGTTCTGGCCTCGCTTGCCGTCGCCGTGCTGCTGATCGTTCCGATCGCGCGCATGATCACGGGCACCGCAGGTGCGTTCGCGGGTCTGGAACGATCGACCGAACGCCGTGTCGGCATGCAGGCTGCCATGGCGGCGGCGATGACCCTTAACCCGTTGCGAACGGGCCGGCGCGTGATCGGAGACTTCACGGTCATCGTGGAACCGTACCGCTTCGAACGCGGCACTGCCCTGGCTCGCGCCGGATGGCAGCTTTACTTCGTCACCGTTCGCAGCACCGGCGGATCGGATGACGACGCGATGCAGACCGTGCGCCTCGGCAAGCAGCAATGACAAGGAAACGCAGCGCTCGCGCCGGCTTCACGCTGATCGAGGCATTGGCTTCGCTGGTGCTTGCGACGATGCTGTTTGGCGGGCTGGCACTCTACACCGGAACCTGGCTGCGCCAATGGCAGGGGATAATCGCCAGAGGCGGGCAGGAGGACACGGTGGCGGTGATTCTCGACCGGATGGTCGAGGATCTGGAGGCGGCGCAGCCCGGCTATTCCAACCCGGAGGGAGCCGCTGCGATCCGCTTCACCGGCCATGCCGACGAGGTCACCTTCGAGCGCCCGGCGCTCGGCTACGAGCCGCGTGCGGGACTTGATGACATCACCTATTCGATGGGTCGGGCCGGAGCCGACGAGGCCCTCATTCGTACCCGCCGCGATCACAGGATGGGCGAGGGCGGGGAGGATCTTCCGCTGGTGCGAGGCGATCTGAAGCTTTCGTTCAGCTATGCCGGGCCGGACGGCGCGCTCAGCCCCGAATGGACAAGCACCAACCGCATGCCGTCACTCGTCCGTATCGAGATATCCGGCAGTTCTCCGCGTCCCTGGCGGCAATGGGCCTATGCGCGGTTACGCGTCGAGCTGCCCGCGCGTTGCGGCGCGGCCGAAGCGCTCGCGCCGTGTCTGCAGCGCTACGGCATCGGCTTCTGAACTCCGCAGGGCTGTACGATTGGCGCCGATAACAGGCTTGCAAAACAGTGTGGCATGCAGACGGCGCAAGGCTGCCGCTGGCTATCGACATTCGCGGGCTCTGTCGCAAATCGTTCTTTTGTTTTCGCGTCGCTGATCAGGCTGCCAGGATCTCGAACTGCTCGGCGATCGAGGGAGATGGATTGTAGGCAAACCTCGCCTGCTGTCTGCGCATCATGTGAACCATCTCCATGCCAGTGAGAATAACCTCGGCGGTCGCATTCACTTGAAGCCGAACATGGAGTGGATGCGGCGCTTGACGCGTCGATGGTTCTGTTCGATCCAATTATTGAGGTACTTGCTGTTGCGGATGTGAATCGGCTTCGGTGAACGTCGCGGGCGGTCCCGCAGACGGCTTTCAGCATCGCAGGAAATGACCGCCTCGCGGTTGGTTTGGCTGCCGTCGATGACAATGCGTTCCGGCCTGCCGTAACCCAGCGGCGACCGAAGGTCGTCTCGATTTCCTGCAATGCCTTGCTCGCCCGGTTGCGTCAACGCGACCTGCTGCGAGGCTTTGAGGAGCGAGCCATGCTCGCCCAGCGCGAGTAGGAGCCGCAACTGTTTCAGGTGGATCCTGGAAACGATCGAGTGGAGCGGTGGGGCCATGCCTGGGTTGAGTAAACGTTATACCGAGATCACATCTTCTCAGTTGTCGCGCGAGCGAATGCTGCAATACTCCGGCCGGCCAAGTCTCTGCGGCGATCACGATTAATGAGTTTCGCTGTTCAGGCCCAGATCCAAACAATCCCGAATGCGCTGGCCCGAATGCGCTGGTCTAAAAATATCAGGAGGAGAACGTAATGACAGTCAGCCGACGCTCATTGTTGAAGGCCGGCGCCGGAATCGCCGCCGCAGGGGTGGCCAGCAGCATATTGCAGCCGAGCATTGCCAATGCCGCGGACCCGCGCGTAGCCGATATCGTCGTTGTGGGTTGCGGCTCGGCGGGCCTCGGGGCCGCAGTCGCCGCCGCAGAGGCGGGCGCGTCGGTTATTGTCCTCGAGGCGCAACCGCACATCGGGGGACGTGGCATCGTCAGCTCAGGCAACATTCCCCTGGGAGGCGGAACCCCTGCCCAGATGGCGGCCGGCATCGCGGACTCGCCAGACCTCCTGTATCGCGACCTTACCGACTGGTCCATCGTCCAGGCGAACGGCTTTCCGAGCTACCGCTATAACGATCGCGAGCTGATCCGGGCATTTGCCGACGTCAACGTCGACCTTTACAACTTTCTGGTCCGCCATGGCGTCGTGTGGACGACATCCAGGCCCGACAATGTCGGCGGCAATGAGGTCGGCAACTCGGTGAACCGTATGATGCATACGGCGATCATGAACTACGTCTCGGTCCGGACCGGCTTGCCGGTAGCCGCGAGCCAACAGCGGACGACGTCTCAAGGGCCCGGCTTCATATATCCGCTGGAGGCCGCGGCAAAGGCGCGTGGCGTGAAGATCCTGCTGAATTACCGTTTGGAGTCACTGCTGCGGACGAAAGCGGGCGTGGTCGGGGTCGTAGCCTCCAATCAGGGCCGCCTCGTTAACATTCAGGCACGCAAGGGCGTAGTGATTGCGAGTGGCGGCGGAAACGGCAATGTGGAATACCGCCGACAGTTCGACCCACGGCTCACCGCGGAGTACTGCGGCGTCGCTGGCGAGCCCTATTCCTTCCAGGACGCCAGCGGCATACTCGCAGGGCTGAATGTCGGCGCGTCGCTCGCGGGCACGTACAACCAGACTGGAGAGTTCGGCACTAACATCACCAAGCCAACCGCCATCGGAACGCGGTACAACTACTCGTTCCTGCAGTGGGGGCCCAATAGCCCTGTCTTCCACCTTGCGAAAGCTTCGGGACTAGCCAACGTCAACAACCAGAACGTTATCCATGTAAACATGATCGGGAGGCGGTTCTACGACGAAACGGGAGGTCAATTCGGGACGAACAGCGCTGGCTCGGTCAACCCGTACACTCAGGGCAGCTACCTGAACGCCAAGAACATCACATACAACCCGCAAAACTGGATCAACGCCGCTCTGGCTGGAATCGGCGACGGCCACAACGGCGGTGGCCCGATCTGGGCCATCTTCGATGCAGATGCCGTGGCCCGCCAGAGATGGAATGTGGCGCCGCCCTTCGTCGATCCCGATGGATTCTTCTTCCAGGCAAACACGCTGGAGGAACTCGCACAGAAGATCGTCATGCCGCATCAGCGGGTTCCGATGCCGGCAAGCAACCTGGTCGAAACGGTGACGCGGTACAACAGCTTTGTTGACGCGGGTGCCGACGCCGACTTCGGCAAACCGACACCCCAATACAAGATCCAACGGGGCCCCTTCTATGCCGCCTGGTCGACGCCGGTGATCCACGACGCCCGGTCCGGCCTGCGCATCAACGGCTCAAGCCAGGTCCTCGACTATGCCTCTCAGGTGATTCCCGGCCTCTACGCCGCCGGCGAAGCTGCTGGCGGATTCAGTCAGCACGGGAACGGTCGAGCTCTCTCTCAGGGCATCATCGCAGGAAGGCACGCAGCCTCCAGTTCGTATTAGCAGGACTACAGCTCTCAACAATAGTCCCGCCAGGCCTCTCGGTCCGGCGGGACTACCTGTTCCTCGGACCCGAGGCCAGTGATTCCAGCACCGGCGGCATGAAGAACTTGGCCATGCGCGCGACACAGGCCTGCGCGATGCGCTGGCCGGTGGCCACCGGGCCGGTGAAGCTGATCGCGTTGACGCGTTTGTCGTCCAGCAGCACCTGGCCCACTTCGGAGCCGCGGCCCATCACCAGGTTGAACACCCCGCTGGCAGGCCCGCGCGGTGCAGGATGTCGGCGATGGCCCAGGCGCTGCCGTATACGAGATCGGCGGGCTTGAGCACCACGGCGTTGCCGCAGGCCAAGGCCGGGGCGATCTTCCAGGCGGGGATCGCGATGGGGAAGTTCCAGGGCGTGATCAGGCCCACGACGCCTACGGGCTCGCGGGTGACTTCCACGCCGACGCCGGGCGTACGGAAGGCACCACGTCGCCGCCGACACGCAGCGCTTCGCCGGCAAAGAACTTGAAGATGTTGCCGGCCCGTGCCACCTCGCCGATGGCCTCGGGCAGGGTCTTGCCTCCCTCGCGGGCGAGCAGGTCGCCCAGTTCGGCCTTGCGCGCCAGGATCCCGGCGCCGGCGGCGTCGAGGATGTCGAAGCGCTGCTGCGGGGTGGACAGGCCCCAGGCGGACTGGGCCTGGGTGGCTGCGGCGATGGCCTGCCTGGCTTGGGCCGCCTCGGCTTGCGCGAACTCGCCAATGACGTCGCGCGTGTCCGAGGGGTTGATGTTGCGCGAGACGCGAGGGCCTTCGACCCACTCGCCGCCGATCAGGTTGTTGAACATAGTGTGCTTGCTTCCTAAAGGCTGGCTTCGAGCATCGCTTCGTAACCGGTGTCGGATGCCACGCGCGGGTTGGTCAGGTGACTGTGGTCCTTCAAGGCGCCCGGACGATGTCGGGGAACATCGCGCGCCACGCCCAGTTGGGCCAAGCCCGTCGGCAAGCCGAGCCGCTCGGTCATGGCGCGCACGGACGGCCCCCCTCGGCCCCGCTGGCCAGGTCCATCGCCTTGCCCATGCGGCACCCTGGCGGATACAGCGCTGACCGGCGCGGTCGCGCCGACCTGATGCTCAGGACTGGCGATGGACCAATTCGTCGATCAGCAGTTTGGCGGCGGGCGGAACCCACGCCCCCTTGCGGGTGACGAGCTCATAGGCCTCGCTTCGCGACGCCAGGGCCAGCGGCAGGATGCGCGTCATCTGCCGGTGCGCGAAGAACTGCGCGACTTCGATCGACACCAGGGCCACGAAGGACGGGTTGGCCTGCAGCAGCGCCAGCGTCGCAAAAGCGGAGGTCGTCTCGAGCAGGTGCTGCGGGAACCGGATCCCGCAATCGCGGTATTCGCGTTCGAGCAAGAGCCGCATCGGCATGTTCGCGCGGTATACCACCCATCGGTATGGCGCCAGCTCCTGCAGGGTGAGCTTCTTCGCGTGCCGGAGCGGATGGCCGACGTTCGCGATCACCGCGAGCGTTTCATCCTGGAGCTTCACGCTGTCGTAGACCTGCGGCGCCTGGCTGATGGTCGTGCGGCAGATCGCCAGGTCGAGCCGGCCGGCTTCGAGCTGGGCCAGCAGGGCGGCGCTGGTGTCCTCGACGATCTCGACGGACAAGTCGGCCTGCCGCGCAACGAGCGCGGAGATGGCATCGGTGAGCAGCGGCACCGCGCCCATGATGACGCCGGCCGCCACCCGCCCGCCCTGGCCACGCATGATTCCGACGATCTCGTCGCGCAGGTGCGCGAGATCCGTCTGGATCAGGCGCGCATAGCGGATCACGCAATGGCCGACGGCATTGGGCTCCAGGCCCCGGTTGGTGCGAACGAACAGCGGCGTGCCGAAGGTCGTCTCGATTTCCTGCAATGCCTTGCTCGCGCCCGGTTGCGTCAACGCGACCTGCTGCGAGGCCTTCAGGAGCGAGCCGTGCTCGCCCAGCGCGACCAGGAGCCGCAGCTGTTTCAGGTGGAGCCTGGAAATGATCGAGTGGAGCGGTGGGGTCATGCCTGGATTGCGTAAATGTTATATCGAGATCATATCGACCGCAAGCATTTCAAATGAAGATCATTGGCGGTTTCGCCACCGAACAGCGGGACCCGCGTGGGGCCAACCCAGCCGCTGTACCAACAGCGCGTCGGCGAACCAGGACCCGCCAGTGCGTGGAAGGCCTCGGCGCTCGACGGCCGCGAAGGTGCCGATCGTCGTTCCGACAGTGCCGTGGGTCGCAGCAAGATGCGTAAGCTCGTCTGCCAAGTCGGCCGCCGTCTCGTCATCCCGGGCAAGCCCCAGGGCATCGAGAACTCCGACGACGCTCGCCTCGTCAGAAGATCCTCCGCGGGCCGAGTTGCCAGCCAGCGCCAAGCCAATTCGGCCGGCGGGACCGACGTCGTCTCCAGGTCGCGTCAGCAGAACGGCATCACGAAGTGCCGCTTCATCGTCTACACCCCCCATCTGCCGCGCCGTTACCGCCGCCGCAGAAAGTTTTTTGACGAAAACTGCTCGTTTTTCAACCTCTTCCGACCAAGGTTGACCACGTTTGATCAGCATATTCGGTCAAAAACCAGTCAAAATAATTCTAACCAAGCCAAAACGGTGGGAATTCGCCCACCAAGATGACAAACGATTGGGCTTGCTGGATGGATTCATGATATTTGCGGCAGATCGCTCGCGTGATTCAGGCGAGCGCGTTTGCGGCACCGTGCGGAGATACAAACGTGGCAAGGAATGTCCGAAAATCAGCGGTGGAGGACATGGCGCCCTCGGCGTCCGCCGGGTCATGGGAAGACGATGGCGGGCGCGGACGGGTCGACTTGATTCCGGCCAAGCGTCATGCCTTCATCCTCGAATGCCTTAAACGGCAAGGAGCCGTAGGCGTTCAGGAGCTCATCGATCTCATCGGCGCATCGCCTTCGACGATCCGGCGCGATCTCGAGACGCTTGAACGGCAGGGAGCACTGGAGCGAACGCATGGCGGGGCGATGCTTCAGCGCACGGAACTCGCCACCTTCGAGCCGGATCTCGCCACCGCGGCGCATTTCGCCAGGGCAGAGAAAGAGGCCATCGGTGCCGCCATGATGTCGGAACTCCGCGCCGGCCAAAGCGTCATTTTCGACGCAAGCACGACCGTGCTGGAAGTCGCCCGCGCCATCGCCGCGACGCCTATTCCGCTTACCGCCGTTACCAACAGTCTTGCGATCGCGCAGATACTTGCAGCCGTGCCGGAAGTACGTCTCGTCATGCTTGGCGGCACCTGCAAGCCGGGCTCACTGACCCTGGTCGGCCAGCCCGGCGAGAATTTCCTGCGAACCATCCACGCCGATGTGGCCATTCTTGGGACCCATGCCATCACCGGAGACATGCTCACGGAGACCTCGCTAGAGGTTGCGGCGATGAAGCAGGCGATGATCGCGGCGGCGCGCCGTGTCGTCGTGCTTGCGGACAATTCGAAGTTCACTGCCCCCAATTTCTGCACCATCTGCCGTCTGGCCGATATCCACCAGATCATTACCGACGAGGGCATCGATCAGGCTCACCTCACCAATCTTCGGACGCTCGATGTGAACGTCCGCGTCGTGCGCGTCAGCCGTCCAGGTTCTTCAGTTGAGCGCTCTTGAGATTGCGGATATTCGGGTCGTAGCCGACGACCTGACCGGCGCCCTGGATAGCGCGGTTTCCTTCGCCTCGCCTGGCTACGGCATCGGGGTGAGCTGGCGACTGGACGGTCCGTTTTCGGAGCGCATGGCTGTCGATGTCGCCACACGAGAGGGCGCCGAGGCCACGGCCGTCGCCAGGCACCAGGCGCTCGCGCCATGGCTCGCCGCCGGACAGCTGAGTTTCAAGAAGATCGACAGCCTTTTGCGCGGTCACGTCATCGCCGAAATAGAAGCCTGCATCGTCGAGGGGACGTACCAGCGCGTTGTGCTGGCGCCTGCTTTCCCGTTTCAGGGGCGCGTTACGCGCGTCGGACGCCAATGGCGGCTCGATCGCCCCGAAATGGTAGGTCCCGACCTCCTCGCCGACCTCGGCCAGCGCTTTTCGGCCGGGCGTTCAACACCGGGGGCACGGTCGGCTCATTTCATCACCCTCTACGACGCCGAAACGGACACGGACCTGGACAAGATCGTCGCAACGGCCGGAATGCCGGAGGCACGGATCTTGTGGGTCGGTACAGGCGGCTTGGCGGCGGCACTCGCCCGGCACATGAAAGCACAGCAGAAGCCTGCTCTTGCGTTATCCGGGCCGTTCCTTGGCCTTGTCGGCACAAATCACGAGGTCACAGCGGGACAGGTGGCCCTCTTTGCCGCCCGGCATGCGGATGCGCATATCGTTATCGAACGCGACATCGACAAAGCGAGAAAGCGCTTGGCGGAGCGGATGATGCAAGGCGCGCCATCAATTGTCAGCGTCGCTGCATCGGGTGATCGCCACGCGGTGGCGGATCATATCGGCAAGGTGTTTGCCTCGCTTCTCGAAGATTTGCCGAAGCCCGGCACGTTGCTCGTCACTGGCGGCGAAACATTGCGGTCGGTGTGCGACAGCCTAGGCGCCGTCGAACTCACGGTCGAAAGCGAGATCGAGCCGGGGCTGCCGGTTTCCGTCATCAAAGGCGGCGTTTTCGAGGGGCTGGCCACGATTTCGAAATCGGGCGCGTTCGGCGACAGCGCCCTGCTCTGCAGGCTTGCCGCTCTCGCGCGTTCCTGATCAGGACGATCGCCGGCGAAGACGCGGCACATCCGCCTTGCCGGTCAAATAGCGTCAAAAAACACTGCGAAGCCGAGCGCGGTCGAGATTTCAGCCCGCAGAGGGAGAGGCGCAGTCCGATCAGCCGTGAAATTTGATTGCGAATGATCGTGAAAGAAAACTATTGCGCATATCTGCCCAGAAGGATTAGAAGATGATCACAATTGACCGATATGGGGTGTTTATGTCTGGTCCAAGGCTCGGCATCACAATGGGTGATCCCGCGGGCATCGGCCCCGAGATCATCGCGAAGGCATGCGCACGGCTGAAACCGCGCCTGGCCGACGGGTCACTGTCGCTTCTCATCATCGGCAGCGCCACCGCGATGCGCGCGATGGAGTCCATTTCAGGACGTATCGAGCGGGAAGAGCCGTCGGCTTCGGCCGCCAGACCTTTTCCGCCCGTGGCCATTCTTGAGGCCGGACCAGAGCGGACCCCCATAGAGACAGGCGTCATGTCGGCCGAAGGCGGGCGCCTTGCCTACCTGGCCATCGAAAAGGCTGTTCGCCTGGCCCAGGCCGGCTCGATAGCAGGCATCGTTACGGCCCCTCTCAACAAGGAAGCACTCAACCTGGCCGGCTATCACTATGCCGGCCATACCGACATGCTGGCAGAGCTGACAGGCGCACGCGATTCCGTGATGATGCTTGCCCATGGCGATTTTCGCGTCAGCCATGTCTCGACCCATGTGGCGCTGGCTCAAGTTCCCTCGAAACTGACCGGACCTCGTTTGCGCCGAGTTATCAAGTTGACTGTCGAGGCATTGCAGGGCCTCGGCATTGCGCATCCGCGCATTGCGATTGCCGCGCTCAACCCGCACGCCGGCGAAGGCGGCATTTTCGGTCGTGAGGATATCGACATCACGACCCCGGTCGTCGCCTCTTACACATCGCCCGATTTCACCGTGATTGGACCTGTTCCGGGCGACACGGTCTTCGTCAAGCTACGTGCCCGCCAGTATGACGCGGTGGTCGCGATGTATCACGATCAGGGCCATGTTCCGGTGAAACTGCTCGGCTTCAATGTCGATCCCGCGACCGGTGAGTGGAAAGCGCTCTCCGGTGTCAATGTGACGCTCGGCCTTCCGATCATCCGCACCTCCGTCGACCACGGCACGGCCTTCGATATCGCCGGCAAGGGCATCGCCAACGAGGACAGCCTGGTCGAGGCGATCGAGTTCGCCGTCCAGATGGCCGCGGCAAAATCCAAACCTTAGGCGCCGGCACGCCTGCAACGCACGAAGAAGCGGATCGAACCATGGCTGTAGAGAAGTCCCATCTCATGCTGATCGACGGCAGATTTGTCACCGGCGAAGCCGGCACGCGCCCGGTGATCAACCCGGCCAACGGCAAGGCTTTTGTCGACGTGCCCGAGGCAAGTCCGGATCAGGCTCGCCAGGCGATAGAGGCAGCCCGTAAGGCGCAGAAAGCCTGGGGGCTCAAATCACCCCTCGCTCGTGCGGCGATCATGAAGCGGATCGCGGTCTTGATCCGGCAGAACGCCCGACATCTGGCCGAGGTGGTCGTCAGGGAACAAGGCAAGCCGATCAATGAGGCCATGGGTGAAGTCGACGGTGCGGCCGAGTTCTTCGACTACTACGCCGAGTTTGCCCGCCGCATTCAAGGTGAGATCCTGCCATCCGACTACGCGGGAGAGCAGGTCTGGATCCAGCGCGTACCCGTAGGCGTCGTCGCCGCCATCATTCCCTGGAATTATCCGAGCGCCCTGGTCAGCCGAAAGGTGGCGCCCGCCATGATCGCCGGCGACACCATCGTCCTCAAACCGCATGAAGACACGCCGCTTTCGGCGCTCGAAATGGCTCGCATCTTTGTGGAAGCGGGCGTGCCGGACGGCGTCGTCAACATCATAACAGGACGAGGCGAAACCATAGGCGAGGTGCTGTGCACGGAACCCGGCGTCGACCTCATCACCATGACCGGAAGCGTGCCGACCGGCAAGCGCATCATGGCGAATGCTTCGCGCAACCTGACGCCCGTTTCGCTGGAGCTTGGCGGCAAGGCGCCCTTCATCGTCCTGGCCGATGCCGATCTCGACCTGGCGGTGCGGTCGGCGGCCACCTCGCGCTACATGAATTGCGGGCAGGTCTGCATATGCAACGAACGCACGCTCGTCCACCGTTCGATTTACGATCAGTTCGTCACGCGCTTCGTGGAGTTCTCGAAGTCGCTGGTCGTCGGTGATCCGATGCAGGCGAATACCGATATCGGTCCCAAAGTCAGCCGTGAGGAATTGGAAAAGGTCGAGGTGGTCCTGGCGGAAGCCGTCGCGGGCGGCGCGAAGCTGGCGCTGGCCGGCGGACGCCCGGCCAAGGCGCCGATCGACGGCGGCTACTGGCTCAATCCGACCGTATTGACCGACGTGACGCCCGACATGCCGATCATGACGCGGGAAATCTTCGGCCCGGTCGTGCCGATCATGCCCTTCGACACCTTCGAGGAGGCAGTCAGCATCACCAATGCCAGTCGCTATGGCCTGTCGGCCTATCTTTTCACCAACGATCTTGGTCGCGTCATGAACGCCGTCAACGAGGTTTCGTTTGGCGAAATCTATGTGAACCGGATCGGGCCAGAAATGCTGCAGGGCTTCCATGTCGGCTTCCGCGAGAGCGGATTGGGCGGTGATGACGGCGTACACGGGCTCGAGAGCTACATGCGCAAGAAGACGGTCTACGTGAATTACTCGGGTGCCGCCACGGCGGCATTGATGCCTTACGGGCGCTGAACAGCGCCCAGCCAGTACGACCAGCCAGGTCGCTACCCGGCCGCAATGGCCGTTTCATCTCATCGGGAGGAATAAAATGCACTATCGTGGATTCATGGCGGCGGCTTTGGCCGTGGCACTATCAGGACTGGCCGCATCTTCGGCGATCGCCGACGACACCATTCCACCGGAAGCAAAGGCATTGCTTGAGCCGTTGCCCCTGTCGCCGAGAGGCCAACCCGTTCCGGGCTTCCCTGACGGTCCACCGGCGGTGTCGCCAGACGTGCTGAAATTCTCCGATGCCGACCTTGCAAAGCTGAAGGCCGGAAAGTTCACCGCCGGGCTGGTGATGCACACGATGGATGCCGGCTGGCCTCAATTGCAGGTGGCCGGGATCTCGAACACGCTCAAGGACCTTGGCATCGAGGTTGTCGGAACCACCGACGCCAAGTTCCAGCCCGGCCAGCAGATCAGCGATCTCGAGCAGATGATCGCACGCAAGCCGGATGTGATCTTCTCGATCCCGATCGATCCGAAGTCCGAATCCGAAGCCTACAAGAAGGCGGCGGCAGCCGGCATCAAGCTTGTTTTCATGGACAACGTTCCGGTCGATATGGCGCCGGGCAAGGATTATGTGTCCGTTGTCGCTTCCGACAATGAGAAGAACGCCTATTTCGCCGCACAGGAACTTGTCGGGGCCATTGGTGGCAAGGGCGAGGTCGGCATCATCACGCTGGTCTATGACTATTACTACTCTGTCGCGGCCCGCAAGGTCGGCGCACTCAAGGCATTCGGCGAACACCCCGACATCAAGGTCGCGGACGTCGGTACCTTCACCGCGCCTGAGAAGGCCTACGAGGTCGCCACCGCCATGTTGACGGCGCATCCCGACATGAAGGGCATTTTCGTTGCCTGGGACACGCCCGCGCAGCAGGTCGTGGCCGCGGCCAAGACACTCGGCCGCGACATCGTCATCACCACGAATGACATTGCCGCAGACAGCGCGCTGAACGTTGCACGTGGCGAGTTTCTGGCCGTGGGTGCGCAACGCCCCTATGACCAGGGTGTCGCGGAGGCCAAGGCGGCCGCGCTTGCTCTGCTTGGACATGACGTCCCGCCGTACATTTCGGTACCGACGTTGCGCGTCAAGAAGCTCGACCTTCTCAGTGCCCTCAAGCAGGTCACCAAGGAAGATGCGCCGGCTTCGGTGGTGAAAATCTGCAACGGCGAGTGCTTCTAGAGCAGTTCACCGTTTCACGGAAACGGCGAACCGCTCTATCTCTTTGTTTTTGCGCAATTCCAGACGGAAAACCGTACACACTTTTCCTGGAATTGCTCTGGCTCCTTCTTTCGCCGGCGGGCCGCAGCAGTCCGCCGGCGCTCCCCGAGCGATCGAGAAATCGTCATGGCCGAAGCGAAAACTTCAACGTCCCAGCGCCCTATCGTAACGATGCAACGCATCGGCAAGTCGTTTGGCGCGAACCGCGTGCTGTCGGACATTTCGTTCGAGGTCAAGGCCGGCGAAACGCATGCACTGCTCGGCGAAAACGGTGCGGGCAAGTCGACGCTCATGAAGATCCTCATGGGCGCGTATCGGACGGACGAAGGCCGGATTCTGTTCGACGGCGAGGACGTCACCGCCCTGTCGCTTCGAGAGAGGATCGATCGCGGAATCGCAATGATCTTCCAGGAGCTGAGCGTCTTGCCGAACCGTTCGGTTGCCGAAAACCTGTTTATCCTTCGCGAGCCGCTCGCCTTCGGCCGACGTGTCGATGCCAGAAAAATGCTGCGCGAGGCCCGGGCTCTGATCGAGCGATTTGCCTTCTCGCTCGATGCTTCGGCACGTGTGGGCGACCTGGCGTTCGCTCAGCGCCAGATGGTCGAGATTCTCAAAGCGATCTCGCGGGGCGCCAAGCTGCTCGTAATGGACGAGCCGACTTCGTCCCTGACCATCCATGAGGAGGAAACGCTTTTTCGGACAATCGGTCAGCTCAAGCAGAACGGAATCGGTATCGTCTACATCAGCCATCGCATGGCCGATGTGCTGCAGCTTTCGGATCGCATCTCGATTATCAAGGATGGACGACTGGTCGGCCCGCTCCATCCGGAGAAGACGTCCATCGAGGATATCGCGGCGTTGATGTCCCGGCCCAAGGTCCAAACGCCTTCCCCCGCCGCAGCCGCGCCAGCAAATCGGCAGCCTGCAACGCCCGCCGGGACGCCGGCTCTTGAGGTCCGTGACCTTGCCACCTCGCGCAAACTGTCCGGCGTGTCGTTCTCGATCGGCCCGGGCGAGATCGTCGGCCTTGCTGGGCTTGTCGGCAGTGGCCGCTCGACCCTGGGCAAGGCCTTGTTCGGCATCCTTCCGGATGTAACCGGCCACATCGCCGTCGGGAGCGACCTCGTCCAGCCGGGCAGTGTGAGCAGGGCCATCGCTGCCGGTATCGCGCTTGTTCCCGAAGACCGTCGGCTCGAAGGTCTTGTGGGTGGGCGCTCGATCGAGGAGAACCTCGCGCTTCCGCGCCTTTCCGATTTCTCGCTGGCGGGTCCGTTCGGGCCGATGGCGAAGGCCCGGATAACGGCTCTGTTCAGACAATACCGGGACGATCTCAGTATCCTGTGCCGCGGTCCCTTACAGAAAGCCCAGGAGCTTTCGGGCGGCAATCAGCAGAAGATCGTCTTCGCCAAATGGCTGGCCATGAAGCCGAAGCTGTTGATCCTCGACGAACCAACCTCCGGCGTCGATATCAATGCCAAGCGCGATATGCGCGAACTTGTGCGCCGCACGGCCGGCGAAGGCGTCGCCGTGCTGCTCATTTCTTCGGAACTCGAAGAACTCCTGGATTTGTCCGATCGCATTCTGGTGATGGCGCAAGGGCGGATTACGCGCAGCATCGATCGCGCGGACGACGAGACAAAACTTCGCGCGTTGCTGCAGGCCGAGGCGGCCAGACAAGCCAGTGCGCGTGCCCAGGGAGTTGCAGCATGAAACCGTCCCCTATGCCCTCGCACGCAAATGCGATAAATTTTTTCCGCGATCACATCACCTATGTGATCTTCCTGGCGATAACCCTCTACTTCGTCCTGTTTGCTCCCCACTTTGCGTCTGTCTCGACCGCAAGCGCGGTTCTGCGCATCACAGCCATCGTTTCGGCAATGGCGATCGGCATGACATTCGTCATCATCTGCGGCGAAATCGACCTGTCGGTAGGATCGGTTGCAAGTTTTTCAGGGATGATCGGAGCGCTGCTGCTCGGCCAGGATGTTCCCACCTACGTCGCAGCTCTTCTGGTGCTGGCAGCCGGCGCAGCGATCGGGGCTACCTCGGGCATCCTTGTTACAAAAATACGCATTCCATCGTTTCTTGTGACCCTTGGCATGCTGTCGATTTTTTCCGGGCTGGCGCTGACGATCACCGGCACCCGGCCAGTGTCGATCGTCGACGATGATTTCTCGAACCTGTTCTGGAACGGCAGTTTTCTGGGCGTGCAGGCGCCAATCTGGTGGACAATCGTCCTAACTTCCGTCGGCTATTATCTTCTGCACCAGATGCCCTTCGGCAGGCGTGTTTATGCGACTGGTGGAAACCCTGTAGCCGCCCGCTTTTCCGGGGTGCGGACGGACAGCGTCAAGATCTTCGCCTTTGTGCTGTCCGGCATGATGGCATCCCTTGCAGGCATGATGCTCGCGGCCCGCTCCACCGCCGGCAATCCCAGTCTGGGAGCGGGTCTCGAACTCGACGTCATCGCGGCCGTGATCATAGGCGGGACAAGTCTCTTCGGCGGCTATGGATCGATCGTCGGTTCTGTCGTCGGCGCAATCTTCATAGGGATTCTCGGATTCGGTCTTCTCGTGCTCGGTCTTTCGACCAGCATCCAGGAGGTGATCAAGGGCGCTATCATCATCATTGCCGTCTCGTTGAACCGGCGTTGAAAGCAGCAGAGTTCCATGACCCGACGAAACGCGCGCGTTCCACGCGTTGACTGATGAAATCGCGCCGCGCCCACCTGAAATTTCTCCACCGGCTACACGGCCCGCTCGGCGCCTGCGCTAGCCAGCTTCGTTGGCCAGGTGATCCTTCATGAGGTCACCATAGGGTTCAACATTGAATGCGGTTGGAAAATTCTCGGGCTTATAGGCCGGGATCGCCGCCTTCCGATCCAGAACCGACTGATGGACCAGCGGCCGCCGTTCCTGTCGCTCGATCATGCGCGGCTCGGCTTGCGGTAGGTAGAAGCCGAGGACCGATTTTCGCTTCCATTCACGCCATTTAACCGATTTTGGAATCCACTCGAGCGGCTTCCAGCCCACGGTCATTGAATCATGCACGATCCCCAACGGATCGGGGCTGACGAACGTCATCGTCCCCTCGCCCTTCCCTTCCCCGAAGACAAGCCGCTCCAGCATGCGGGAATTGGTCTGCAATCCAAATGCTTTGGCCTGATCAACCATCCAGTCGAGCGGAAATTTGGATATGGCGCTTTCCTCTTCAGGATAGCCACCGCCGACATCGGAATGAGATCCGGCGAACCAGACTTGTTTGATATCCTGCTCTTTTGCCGGCGAAATCTTGTCGAAAGGATTTTCGACGAATGGCTGCGGCTCGACCCACCGGTTCAGCCGGAACATGCGACGATGCTCATCGATCGCAATTGCATGTCGAAAGACTTCGACGCTCGGGTTGGTCCTCGTATGCGGCAGTGTGAGGAGCTGTGGCAGAAGCCGGTCGCTTCGCGGCACGATGATCGACGCCACGGTGTCCCAAACACCAAGAAATCTGATGCGCGCGTCCCGGGCTCCTGAAATCTTGGAAAAGTGCCAGGCAACGCTAAGGTCGTGCTCATCGCTGGCTTGCTTGTAAGAGCTTACGGCATACTCGACGATGTTGAGTTGGTCCGGATGCAGCAGGCCGATCATGTGGATCAAGCCCGCAACGGCGCGGGCTGTATAGGCTCCGCGGCTGAAGCCAAAGAGGAAGATTGCGTCCCCTTCGACGTAGTGCCTGCAGATGAAGGCGTAGGCGCCGGCGATTTCGGCGTCGAGACCATATCCAGTTGCGAGCTCGAACACGGATTTCGCGTTCTGGCGCCATCGCGTCCAGGCATCGCTGGCACCGATGGTTCCTATGCCGGCGTCGTAATAGACGCGCTGCTCCTCATTCTTCTTCAGGATGCGGAACAACTTCAAGACGTTCGAGAGATTGCGCTCGATCTGGTTTCCCGTTCCATCGCAGCAGACAACGATGTTTTTGCCAGTCCGCTTCAACACCACCGCCTCTGACGGTCCAGTTCAGACCAACCAATTTTGACCCAAGCTGTGGATCACATCAACAGGCATCTGACGACGGATACCGATGAGAATGTAGGCGGCGCCGTCGGCGTGGTTCCGGTAGCGAAAGAAGAGGGCTTCAATCAAAGAAGCCCGTATCCTCTTCCCTGAGATACTTCCTGGCTGCTTCGGCGTCGATATCGAGGCCCAGGCCCGGCGCTTCCAGCAGGTCCACCATGCTGTCCTTCACGATCTGCGACGGCAGGCCGATCACGAGATCCTCCCACCAGGGGTCGGAGGCGCTGGGATATTCGAAGGCGATGTAGTTGGCGGGCAAGGTGGCGCAAACGTTGATCAGGGCGCCGAGGCCCAGCAGGCCGTTCGCGGTGCCGTGCGGCGCCATCAGGATCGAGTGCATGTAGGCATGCTCGGCGACCCATTTGAGCTCGGCAATGCCGCCGATATCGGCAGGATCTGGGCCGATGACGCGCACGGCCTGCGTCTCGATCAGCTCCTTGAAATTGTGCCGCAGGTAAATCTGCTCGCCGGTATGGATCGGCGTCGAGGTGGAGGTGGTCAGCTCCCGATAGGCCTGCGGATTGACCCACGGCACATAGTCGCCGGTCAGCATGTCCTCGAGCCACATCAAATTGTACTTCTCCACCGCGCGAGCGAACTTGATCGCATCGGGCAGCATCCAGCCCGGGCCGCAGTCGAGCGCCAGGCTGACCTTGTCGCCCAGCACTTCCTTCATGGCGATCACGCAGTCGAGCATGTGGTTGAAACCGCGCTCGCTGATCACGCCCTGATCCATGGCACCGTGATAGCCGGCCTTCTTCTGCGTCACGCCATAATGGAAGTCCTCGATGCTGTCCTTCATGTTCGAGTGGAACGAGATTCCTTGCTTGACCATGAAGAAGTTCTGCGGCTGCTCCATCATCCATTTGACGTCGGCCGCATAATCCTCCGGCCGGTCGCCCGCGCGTTTCCGGCGGATCGAGCCGTTATAGACGCGCACCTTGTCGCGCACCTTGCCGCCGAGCAGTTTGTAGGCCGGCACGCCAGCGGCCTTGCCGGCAATGTCCCACAGCGCATGCTCGATCGCGGAGACGGCGGCGCCATAGGGCTTGAACGAACCTCGCTGGCGGATCTTCAGCATCACCCGCTCGACGTCGGTCGGATCCTCGCCGATCAGCGCCTCGCGGAAATGCAGCACAAAGGGCTTGAGATAGGTCTTTGTGAACTCGACCTCGCCAAGGCCATGGAGGCCCTCGTCAGTGACGACGCGAACGATGGGATGCCGCCCGATGACGGCGCAGCGCAGGTCGGTGATCTTCATGGCACAGTCCTATTTCACAGACGAGAAAGCTGTCGGTGTGAGCAGCTGGCTGGCGATATTGGCAACGATCTGCCCGTCACGCTCAGACTCGTCCCGGGCCCTGTGCCATGCCGGATCGGTGACGAAAGCCGCCCATTTCGCCTCACGCTCGGCCAGCGATTCCCAGGCGAGGAAATAGGTAAGGCGATTGCTGTTTTCGCCGATCGCCGTGGTGAAAAACCCGGCTTGGCGGATGCCATGCCTCTCCCAGATGGCCAGCGTCTGGTCGGAAAAGCGCTTGAGCAAAGCCGGCAGCCTGCCCGGCAGGCAGTCATAGATACGCAGTTCGTAGATCATGGTTTCGTCCGTTTCTTTCTTCGCCTCTCCCCACGGAGAGGGCGACACGAATGGTCGGTCGTTGGCCCTGTGAGCTTGAGGAATGAGGGCTGGGCGTCTGGGCTAACTCCAGGTCCGGTCCCAGCTATATTCATTGTCCCAATGCTCGGTGGATTGCCAGATGCCGGTGACACCCGGCTGCAGATGCTGCGAGATCACCTCGTCTACGACGTCGTCGATCCCCAGACCCGGCTTGTCCGGAACAGTGATGAACCCGTCCTGCACGAGCGGCTTGGGAAGGCCGGTGACGATATCGTCCCACCAGTCGACATCGGCGGAGTGGTATTCGAGCGCCATGAAATTCTCGGTCGCGGTCGCGACATGGGCCGCGGCCATCGCAGCGATTGGACTTTCGGCCATGTGGATGGCCATGGCGACGCCGTGATCCTGCGCCATGTCGCCGATCTTCTTGGTCTCCAGGATGCCCCCGCTGGTGAGCAGGTCCGGGTGGATAATGGAGAGGCCCCCGCTCTTGAGCAGCGGTTCGAACCCCTCCTTGAGGTAAATGTCCTCGCCGGTGCAGATGGGCACCGTGGTGGCGTCCTGCAACTGCCGGTACTGCTCGGTGTACTGCCAGGGGATTACATCCTCGAGCCAGGCCGGCACGTATTTTTCAATTCGCCTGGCGAGCCGAATGCCGTTCTGGAGTGAGATGTGGCCGACGTGGTCGATAGCGAGCGGGATCTCCATGCCGATGACCTCGCGAACTTCGGCAATGTACTGCTCGAGCAGGTCGAGGCCCTTGTCGGAAAAATGGAGGCCGGTAAACGGGTGGGCGACATTATGCAGGTCGTAGGCCGCGTTGCGGGCGCGCCGCTCATCAACGGTCTTGAGTGGGCCGCGGGCGGGATGAACGCGATAGCCTTCCAGTGAGCCGGCAGGAGACACGACCGCGCCGGGCACATCCGCGATCTGCATCAGCCCCAGATCCATCTTGAGGAAGGTGAAGCCGAGCTCCATGCGCTGCTTGAGACGTTTGCCGGTCTCTGTGCCGCTCGGCACGGTTGCATCGGTATCGCAATAGAGGCGCACCTTCTCCCGAAACCGGCCGCCGAGCATCTGGTAGATCGGAACGCCATAGGCCTTGCCGGCGAGATCCCACAGCGCGATTTCGACCGCCGAGACGCCGCCGCCTTGCCGGCCGTGCCCGCCGAACTGCTTGATCCGGCGAAACAGGCGATCGATGTTGCAGGGATTCTCGCCAAGCAACCGGCTCTTCAGCATCAGCGCGTAGGTGGCGCTGGCCCCGTCGCGCACCTCGCCAAGCCCGACGATGCCCTGGTTGGTGTAGATCTTGAGCAGCGCCGTTGTGAACGGTGCGCCGACGATTTCAGCCACCCGCATGTCGGTGATGCGAAGATCGGACGGCTTGGAGTTCATGTTCACCCGATCAAGGGCTTCGTCGGCTCCACCGGTCTTGGGCATCACTTATCCTCGTTTTGGTAGGCGGGCTTTTCGGCGGCATGCAGCCCCGACATGAGGCGACATGCGTCAGCCCAGCTCAATCTCGTGGGCTTGCAGGTACTCGCGGTCCATCTCGATGCCGAGACCGGGCTTCGACGTCAGTTTCAGGCTGCCGTTCGAAACGTCGAGCGGTGTGTCGATGAGATGATCGTATTTACCCAGGTTCCACTCCGACGTCTCGAGCTTGTAGAAGTTAGGAACTGTCATCATCACCTGCGCCCCCGCCACCACGTTGATCGGCCCCGCGGCGTCATGCGGCGAGACCGGGACGTAGTAGGCTTCGCACAGGGCAGAGATCTTCTTGAGTTCGGTAATGCCGCCGGTCCAGGTGACGTCAGGCATGATGTAGTCAGCGAGCTTGTTTTCGAGCACCGGCACGAAGTCCCACTTGGTGTGGCCGCGTTCGCCCCACGAGATGGCGGCGCTGACCTTCTCACGCACCTGCTTGAGGGCATTGAGGCTCTCGGGCGGGCAAGGCTCCTCGAACCAGTCGATCTGGCCGGCTTCCTCGAGGCTTCGGCAGAGGCGAATGGCGGTCGGAACGTCGAAACGGCCGTGCGCATCGATGAGGATATCGACATCAGGGCCCGCCGTTTCGCGGATCAGAGCCGTGAGTTCGGCCGCTTCGCGCTCGTCCTTGCGAGTCATGCTGCCATCGAGGTAGCCGTCCCGCTGTTCGCGCGACACGCCATCGGCGCCACGTCCCTGATGCGGGAAAGGATCAAACTTGAGCGCAGTGTGTCCGGACTCGACGATGTCCCGAATTTCGCGGACCACCGCCTCCTTGCTGGTAAATTTGGACTGGTTGGGATGGGTGTAGAGCGCGATTTCATCGCGCACCGGCCCGCCCAGCAGCTCGTAGATCGGCTTGCCCAAAACTTTGCCCCGGATGTCCCAGAGAGCTATGTCGATGGCGCTCACGCATTCGACCGCGGCGCCGCGGCTGCCCATATAGGTGAAGCTGCGGAAAATCTTGTGCCAGAGATGCTCGATCCGGGCCGGGTCCTCGCCGGTCACGGCGGCGCCGATCTGCCGCAGGATCGTGCAGAGCGCGCGGTTGGCGAGCTTGGTGGTGGTCGTGATCTCTCCCCAGCCGCTCACCCCCTCGTCGGTCGTCACTTCGACGAACAGGTACTCTCCCCAATAGGACGCATCGGACTTGATCAGCCACGGCCGAATGCTCGTAATTTTCATGTCAGCTCCCTCTGTCTGATCGTCGGGCTAGCGATGTTCTGGAACGGGCATTCTATCCGGCCCGAGCGGCGTTGCGCGCACGCATATGTTCGAGGATGTGCCGGCCGGAGCCCTCGACATGGCGGGCAACGAGTTCGGCCGCCTTGTCGGCATCTCCCGCCTTTACGAACGCGATGAGTTCGCGGTGCTCGCGAATGATCGCGGCACGCCGGGCAAGCGTGAAATTGAAACGCCGGCTCACGGCTCGCAGCACTTCACGATGCTTCCACCAAAGCTCGGCGGCATGGCGGTTGTAATGCCGCTGGTACATCACGGTGTGGAAGGCGGTATCCAGCTCGCTGTGCCTGAACGTATCGGCGAAGTTGTTCTCTTCAATCAGGTCCTGGAGACGTTGGAGTTCGGCGATGTCCTCGCCGGTGGCCATATTCACAAACCATCGCGTCAGGGCCGGCTCGATCAGAACGCCGATCTCATAAATGTCGCGGACAAACTCTTGATCGATAGGCCGGACGCGCGCCCCGCGGTTGGGGAGAAAGGTGACAAAGCCTTCGCCGCGCAACAGCTGCAAGGCTTCGCGCACGGGGTTGGTCGAGGTGCCGTGGCGCCGGGCGAGATCAGTGACCACGAGCCGTTCGTTGGCGGCAAGCCGTCCCTCGATGATGTCTTCCCTGATCAGCTCATAAAGCGAGGCGCCCTCGCTGGACGCCCCTATGGGGTCAATCCCCACCGGTGGCTTGGCTTTGAAATCGTTTGGTTCGGCCAAGGCCGGCTCCCCTGGATTAATACACACCCTTTCCGATTAACACGCAAAGTTTCGATAAACAATGTACGATCTAACGCGTTGACAGGCAATTCATGATCTGAAAACGTACAAGGCTCCCGAACGGGTACACAGATACAAAGACGTCCTGCGATCAAACGAGCAAGACCGCTTTGCCTCGCCGCAAAGCGGCATGGGAGAACCAGGGAGGATACCTATGACGAGGATTATACTCGGCAGTGCGGTCCTGCGCGGCACTGTCGTCAGCGTTTTGGCGGCATCACTGATGTCCACATCGGCGCTGGGCGCACCGCCGGTCGACCTCAGCAAGTGGTCGCCGGAATATGTTCGCGCCATTGCGGGCACACAGGATTTCGACACGGCGGCCGATTGTGCCAAGGTCACCCCGCTGGACTACAAGGGGCGACTGACCTTCTGGTATCAGGGCGTGTTCGAGGGCGACCCCGACCTCCTGCGCCAATACTACAAGGAATTCTTCGAAACCTTCCGCAAGACCTATCCAAACATCCAGCTCGAGGAACAAGCCCTCACCTATAACGATCTTCTCGACAAGTTCCGCACCGCGCTCCTCGGCAATGCCGCGCCGATGGCGGTCCGCTTGCAAATCCTGGGTGGTACCGAATTCGCTTCAAAAGGCTATCTGCAGCCGCTGAAGCCCGAGGACGTGGGCTATTCGACCGAGGACTTCTGGCCCGGCGCCATGAAGGCCGTGACCTGGGACGGGGTGACCTACGGCATTCCAACCAACAACGAAACGATGGCGTTCATCTGGAACGCCGACATCTTCAAACGCGCCGGCCTCGATCCGGACAAGCCACCGGCAACCTGGGACGACGTCATCAAGTATTCCAAGCAGATCCACGACAAGCTCGGCATTGCCGGGTATGGCCTCGTGGCTCGCAAGAATGCCGGCAATACGCCGTATCGCTTCATGCCGCAGCTATGGGCCTATGGTGGCGGCGTCTTCGACGAAGCGGCGGCAAACCCGACCTATGAGCAGGTCGAGCTGGACAGCCTGCAGAGCAAGGCGGCGCTGCAGGCTTCCTACGACATGTATGTTCGCGACAAGTCGGTTCCGGTTTCGGCACTCACCAACCAGCAGGCCGATAACCAGCCCCTGTTCGTCGCCGGCCAACTCGGCATGATGATCTCGCACCCGTCCGACTACAATGTCATGCTCGACCTGCAGAAGAAGGCGACGGGCACCGACAAGGACAAGGCGCAGACCGTCATCGACAACATGCGCTACGGCCTGATCCCGGCCGGGCCCGACGGCAAGCGCGCGGTCGTGTTCGGCGGCTCGAACATCCACATCCTGAAGCCCGAATATGTCGAAGGCGGCAAGGTAGACGAGCCGGCGGCGAAGGCTATCATCTGCATGTGGACGAGCCCTGAATGGTCGCTGAAGATGGCCTATGCCGGATCGAATCCCGGCAACCTGAACGGCTTCAAGACCAAATGGATGAAGGAACGTCTGGACAACATCAAATTCCTCGATGTCACGACCTCGATGCTGCCATACGGCATCCCGTTCCCGGCGCTGCCGCAGGCCCCGGAGATCATGAACATCATCGTCCCGGACATGCTGCAGAATGCTCTGACCGGAGCGATGACCGTCGACCAGGCGGCGGACGACGCGGCCCAGAAGGTGAAAGACCTGATGGGCGGGCTCTAGCCTGCGCCTGACCCACGACCTGACCGGCTGCGCTGACAGCGCAGCCGGTTCGTTCCGAAGAAACAAGGGCATACCATCGTGACGATCGTGACCGGCAAGGCCGAGGCGCGCCGAAAATTGCAACCCGGCAGGTCCGGTGCGCTGCGGAATATCTGGGAGCATCGCGCCGACTACGCGTACGTGCTGCCCGCGATCGCCGTGATGCTCATCGTCATCGCCTATCCGATCTACTACACGATCGAGCTGTCGTTCTATAAAACGCCGCCCGGCCTGCAGCTCCGTGACAAGACCTTTATCGGCTTCGACAACTACACGGCCATCCTCACCAGCGAGGTGTTCTGGAAAGTCACCTGGAACACGCTGGTCTGGACATTCGGGTCCACCTTCATCTCCTTTGTCCTGGGGTTTGCCACTGCGCTGGCGCTCCACCGCGACTTTATCGGACGCGGTGTGCTGCGCGCTATCCTGATCATTCCCTGGGTCATCAGCGCGGTCGCCGCCTCCTATATCTGGAAGTGGATCTACCATTCGGATTTCGGCATCATCGGCGCAGTGCTGGTCGGCCTCGGATTGGCCGACCGACCGCCGAATTTCATCGACAATGTCAGCACGGTTCTCCCCTCCCTGATCGTCGTCAACATCTGGCGCGAGTTTCCGTTCGCTATGATCATGATGATGGCGGGCCTGCAGACAGTCCCCGAGCAATTGCTGCTCGCCGCGAAAGTTGACGGAGCCAATGCCTGGCAGCGCTTCTGGCACGTCACCTTCCCGCACCTTCGAAACGTCTCGGTGGTGACGATCCTGCTGCTGGCAGTGGCCAACTTCAATTCCTTCATCATCCCCTGGATCATGACCGGCGGCGGGCCGTCGAACGCGTCGCATATCTGGATCACCCATATTTACGAACTCGCCTTCGGCCGGCAGCGCTGGGGCGTGGCATCGGCCTATTCGGTGCTCCTGTTCATCATCCTGATGACGCTGGGCTACTTCTATGTCCGTGCGCTGAGCGGCAACGAGCGGAAGGAGGGCGGTGCATGAGCGCGATTGCCGAGACGGTCTCCCGAGGCCAGACCCGTCGCCGTATGCGCGTCGACGGGTGGCGGTGGGCCGGGCGCATCTTCCTCGTTTTCATGCTGCTTTATACGGCGTTGCCGATGATCTGGATGCTGATCACCTCGATCAAATCCGGGTTCGCGGCGACGCAATTCCCGCCGCAATGGTGGCCGGACGAGCCGACCCTCGCCAGCTATCAGAAATTGCTCGATCCGCAGAACAGCGTCGGCCAGGACTTCCTCCGCTTCTTCTGGAACAGCCTGTTCGTGTCGACCGTCACGACAATCCTTTCCGTAATCGTGGCTGTCCCCGCGGCCTACGCTTTTTCGCGCTTCAGTTTCCCCGGACGGAACTTCCTGTTCTTCGCCGTTTTGCTGCGCAACATGTTTCCGGCAGTGATCTTTCTCGTGCCGCTCTTCATCCTGATGCGCGCGATCGGCCTGGTGAACACGCACGGCTCGCTCATTCTCACCTATCTGACCTTCGGGCTGCCGCTGGCGATCTGGCTGCTCAAGGGCTTCTACGACAACATCCCGGTGCAACTCGAGCAGGCGGCGCGCATCGACGGCGCAACGCGGTTCCAGGCCTTCATCCTGATCGTGATGCCGCTCTCGACGCCTGGGATCATCGCCACCGCGATCTATTCCTTCATCGGCGCCTGGAACGAATACATCTACGCCTACACCTTCCTTTCCAAGAACGAGCAATTGACGCTGCCGGTCGGCATCCAGCGCTTCTTCTCGGAAAACACGACGGACTTTCCGGGCCTGATGGCGGCCAGCTTCATGATGAGCGTGCCCGTCGTGGTGCTGTTCCTCGTCCTGCAACGATACTTCGTACGCGCCCTTACAGAAGGCGCGGTCAAGCATTAGGGAGTTGCCAATGGCCCACGTGGTCCTCAAAGATCTCGTCAAGACCTATGGCGGCTTCAAAGCTGTCAACGATGTTTCGCTGACGGTCAATGACGGCGAGTTCGTTGCGCTGGTCGGCCCGTCAGGCTGCGGCAAGACAACCACGCTCAATCTCGTCGCGGGGCTGACCTCGATCACATCGGGCGACATCGTCATCGGAGACCGGGTGGTCAATGATCTCGACCCCAAGGACCGGGACATCGCAATGGTGTTCCAGAACTACGCGCTGTACCCGCAGAAATCGGTCTACAAGAACCTGGCGTTCCCGCTGCAGATGCGCAAACTCTCCAGGGACGAGATCGACAAGAAGGTCAGGGAAGCGGCGCGCGTTCTCGACATGACGCACCTGCTCGAGCGCAAACCGCGGGAACTTTCGGGCGGGCAGCAGCAGCGCGTCGCCCTTGGCCGTGCCCTCGTCCGCGACCCCGCTGTGTTCCTCATGGACGAGCCGCTCTCCAACCTCGACGCCAAACTGCGCGTGCAGATGCGATCCGAGATCAAGCGCTTCCACCAGGACCTCAAGGCAACGATCATCTACGTGACGCACGACCAGCTCGAAGCCGTGACCATGGCCGACAAGATGGCGGTGATGAATGGCGGCTATCTACAGCAATACGATTCACCGGCGCAGGTCTTTGCCCATCCAGTCAACATGTTCGTCGCCAGCTTTATCGGCAGCCCGGCGATGAGTCTCATTCCGCTGGAGGCTTCGACGGCAAACGGCAGCACCGCGCTGACCAGCGCGGAAGGCTGGACGCTTGAGCTGTCGCAACTCAACGCGCGCAAGGTCCAGGGAGCGACCACCAAGAAGGTCGTGCTCGGCGCGCGGCACTCGACGATCAAGCTGCACAAAAGCGCGGTCCCGGGCGCCATTCCGGCCAAGGCCTATACGGTGGAGCCGACCGGAGACGTCACCTTCGTGCAAGCATTCCTGTCGGGCGCCATCGTCAACATCAGCGTGTCGCCCAACGTCGCCGTCAAACCTGATGAGCGGATCTGGCTCGAGTTCGACCAGGAGCGGATGCATCTGTTCGACGGCGAAACTGAAATGGCCCTCAAGGCCGATTGAGACAGGGGATGCGCGTGGAACGCGGGCGTGTATGACCAAGAACCTGAAGATCACCGCGATCAAGCCCTACCCGGTATGGGTGGGAACGCGCAACCAGATGCTCGTCAAGGTCGAGACCGACCAGGGTATCTTCGGCTGGGGCGAGAGCGGCTTGAGCGGTCGCGAGAAAGCCGTGGCGGGCGCGGTCGAGCACTATCGCGAGTTTCTCATCGGCCGCGACCCGATGCAGATCGGCCTGATCTGGCAGGAGGTTTACCGCAGTCAGTACTTCGAAGGAGGCCGGGTCCTGCAGGCGGCGATTTCCGCCATCGACATCGCCCTTCATGACATCAAAGGCAAGGCGCTGGGGGTGCCCGTCTACGAGCTGCTTGGCGGCAAGCAGCGCGACCGCGTGCCCACCTTCGCCTCGACCGGAGACGAGGCCGAGGGCGATGTTGCGATCGAACGCGCCCGCGAACTGCGCGCGCAGGGCTGGCAGGCAATCCGCTTCTTCCCCATCGGACAAAGCAGCAAGGACGTCTTCGAGCCGCGTGAATCGATCGGCCCTACGGCGAGCATGCTGAACAAAGCGCGCGAGGCGCTGGGCGATGAGGTGGTGCTCGGCGTCGATTATCATCACCGGCTGTCGGTGGCCGAGGCGGCGAGCTTCTGCAACAAGCTTGGCCGCGGCGTGCTTGATTTCCTCGAGGAGCCGATACGGGCCGAGACACCAGAGGCGTACGAGTCCCTTCGTACGATGACCGACATCCCCTTTGCCATCGGCGAGGAATTTGCCAGCAAGTGGCAGTTCCTGCCTTACATCGAGCGCGGCATCCACCAGTTCAACCGGCTCGATGTCTGCAATGTCGGCGGGCTCACCGAGGCGATGAAAGTCGCTGGCTGGAGCGAGGCGCACTATGTAGACCTGATGCCGCACAATCCCCTTGGCCCGGTGTGCACGGCCGCAACCGTGCATCTCGCCGCCGCGGTGCCCAACTTTGCGTGGCTAGAAACCAGGATCCCCGAAAGGAAGCTGGGTTTCGACAATTCCGACTTTTTCCCCGTACAGCCAAGGCTCGACGGGACCGATTATCCGGTCAGCGACCTGCCGGGCCTCGGCGTCGAGGTCAATGAAGCGGCGGTCCAGGCGCAGAGTTTCCGTTTCTGGGAAGCACCACATCTCAAGCGCCGCGACGGCTCTGTCACCAACTGGTAATTCAATTTCAACCGGAGTCCGAAAATGACGCATACTCCCGATATCACGCGGCCGCCCAAGGACCTGATCGACGCGCTAAGGGAGATCGGCGCCGCCACGGTCGCGGGCACACTTGGCCATATGGGCTTTCGCAATCCGCACATGGTCGGCCCGGTGCCGCAGAACCATGGGAAGTCGATCGTCGGGCCGGCACTGACATTGCAGTTCATGCCGCAGAGACCGGACCTCTTCACCGAGGGAGAATATGCCGATCCGGAGACGCAACTTCACAGACATGTGCTCTACCATGCGCAGGAGGGCGACGTGGTCGTCGTCGACGCGCGCGGCGACATGAGCTCCGGTGTCTTCGGCGATATGATGTCGACCTATTTCAAGGGCAGAGGCGGTGCGGGCATCGTCATCGATGGGTGCATGCGCGACCGGCCCAATGTCGAAAAGCTCGACCTGCCTCTTTGGCTGCGCGGCTGGACGCCAAATTATCATGTGCAGACCAGCATCTATCCCAATGCGGTCAACGTTCCGATTGCCTGCGGCGGTGTCACGGTGATCCCCGGCGACATCATCGTCGCCGATGACGACGGGGTGGTGGTGCTTCCCGTCGCAATGGCCCCGAAGGTCATCGAAGAATCCCAGAAGCATCACGATTGGGAGGAATTCTCACGAATGAAACTCATGGGGGGCGCGCCGTTGCAACGCTACTATCCACTGCACCCAAGCGCGAACGACGAGTACGAGGCTTGGCGGAAAGCCAACGCCAAACCTTGATAGACAGGATGAGCTGACAGTCGCCAGCGCGCGTCAGCCATTCCCCCTAATTTATCCTGGCGCCGCGCTGTGCGTCGAACAGGTGCGCCTTGCGCATCATCGTCTCCAGCCCGATCTCCTGATCAGGTTTGAATGGCGGCCGATCCCGGCTCTCCGCCCGCTCGTTGACCTAAGCTGGGTTTAATCCCTGGCCACTCCAGACCTGTCCCTGCCGAAAGCTGGCGGCTTTTGCATCGGGAGATACCTGACCGCGCTGGTGGCGACACATTACCGTAACGGAAGCGGTCCTATCATTCATTCGGTGATTTTGGGCGAGGGTCGGGGATCGTCGGCCGGGACCGTCAAAATTAGGGGACCTGATATGGCCACGCAGCTTTGTCACATAGAGACAGCATTCTCGGGAACGGGCTCGGCAATGGCTCCAAAGTTCGCGGAATCATGCGCTTGGGCGAATGCACGAGGCGTAACGATCTATCAGCGTTCAAAAACGGTATGGATCGCGGCCGGCGGCTATCGAGGCCGCGATTTGAAAGTAAAGGGACGGTCGCCTGCCACCGCGCTCGCACTATGGATTGAGGCTGTCCAGTACAGAGGTTCGACATGAGGCTGACCAACGAGGCGTCCAAGGCACGCAAGGAGATCAGCATCCATCGTATCGCCGCCCTGATACCAGCTTAGGATATCGCAGGCCGTCGCCGAAAATCGATCCCCGGCCGAGCTTTGTCCATGCGATCAGCCCGGCCGCTTTGGTCGAGCTGGTTCATCATGAGCCCGCGAGCGCCAGCATGACGCTCGCCCAAGTGCGGAACGCACCTGGCTCAACATCAAGCGGACGCCCGGAGCTGAAAATTTTACGCGGCCGCGCCTGGCGCCGCGGCTCCGGTCGCGTAAAAATGCTTCTGTCGAAGCTCGAATCAACTCCGCCATCATGTTTTCTCCAGAAGAAACGCCCATATAAAAGCAGGTTGGCGGGCCGTTGCCATTCGGGCAGACACCGCTGGCGTTGCGGCGGTGATCCGAACCCGCCAAAACGGATGGCGCGCCCTGCCGGACGGTTTGATATCGCGGTCAACACGTAGGGAGAAACACGCGATCGGGTTGCGCTCGGCATGTGTTGATGGTTTGTTGCCGGTCAGCGGAGAACGAGTGATGCGAGAATCCATCGGTCAAGACGAATACGGGTCGACCAGCCCCTTCGATCCGGATGACCTGCCGAATTTGAATGCGATCGGTCCGGCGATGGGCAGCGGCAATGACTTCGAGAGATACGCGGTCGCCGTCATAATCGTGTTCGGCGCCCTGATCATAGGCGGGCTGATGGCCGCGTCGATGACCTTCGGCCACCGCAACGGTTTCCTGTTCGCGCTCGGCGGCGCCACATCGGCCTGGATATCGGGAAACGCGCTTCTGCTCGACCGGCCGCGCATCTACGCACTGTTCGTCGGCATCGCGGCCCTGATGCTGATCGCATCCACCGTCACGCTGATTTCGTGACGGCTTGATCGTCAATTAGAGCGGTCGTTTCACGGAAACTCAGGTCGCCCTGTCTTTTCGTTTTCGGTGCGATTGCGGACGCGGGTTCACGCGCTTGCGGAGTGCGCCAGTCCCATCAGTAGCCGAGCGCCTCGCCGGAAGCGGCGCGGCTGTCGATGGCGCCATTGTAGCGCGCGCCGCCACCCTTCCCGATTTCCGCAAGGCTCTTGCCGCCGACCAGGATGCCCGCCGCCTGGCCCCAGGTCTTGTCGCTGAGATCGAGGTGATAACCCATGCCGGCCAGCAACCTTTCGGTGTCCGGCGACAGGCCGAACGGCTCGATGTAGACCGTGTCGGGCAGCCATTGATGATGGATGCGCGGCGCGTCGATCGCCTCCTGGATGTTCATGCCGTGGTCGATGACGTTGACGATGGCTTCCAGCGTAATGGTGATGATGCGCGAACCGCCGGGGCTGCCGATGACCATGAACGGCTTGCCGTCCTTGGCCACCACGGTCGGGCTCATCGACGACAGCGGCGTCTTCTTCGGCTGGATGGCGTTGGCCTCGCCCTGGACCAGGCCGTAGAGGTTGGGCACGCCGGGCTTCTGGGTGAAATCGTCCATCTCGTTGTTGAGCAGGATACCGGTTCCGTCGGCGACGACGCCGGCGCCAAACGAGCCGTTGAGCGTGTAGGTGACCGCGACCGCGTTGCCGTCCTTGTCGATGATCGAATAATGCGTCGTCTCCTTGCTCTCGCCGAACCCCTTCGGCATCAGGTCCTGAGACACGCCGGCCCGGAACGGATCGATCTTGTCGCGGATGTCCTTGGCGTAGGCCTTGTCCAGCAGTTTCGAGACCGGATTGTCGACGAAATCGGGATCTCCGAGCGCCGAATTGCGGTCGACATAGGCGTGGCGCATGGCCTCGACCATGACATGCACGGTCTCGGCCGAACCGGCGCCAAGATAGGACAGCGGATAGCCTTCCAGCACGTTGAGGATTTCACAGATGATGACGCCGCCGGAGCTGGGCGGCGGCGAGGAAATGATCTCGTAGCCGCGATAGGAACAGGTCACCGGCTTGAGCTCGCGCACCGCATATTGTTCGAAATCGCCCTTGGCCAGGATACCGCCCTTGGCGCCGCTTGCCTTGACGATGGCATCGGCGATGGCGCCCTTGTAGAAGGCGTCGGGGCCTTTTTCGGAAATCGCCGAGAGCGACGCGGCTAGGTCGGGTTGGACCAGCCGCTCGCCGATGCCATAGGGCTTGCCATCCGGCTTCAGGAATATGGCCGCCGCGGCGGGATCCTTCGCCAGCCTGTCGGCACCTCCGGCAAACGAGGCGGCGTCACCCTGATTGAGGATGAACCCGTCCTTGGCATAGCGAATGGCCGGCGCCATGAGGTCCTGCCGGGACAAGGTGCCGTATTTTTCGCGCGCCATCTCGAAACCGGCGACGGAGCCCGGCACGCCGACGGCGAGGTAGCCGTCGAGGCTGGCGCCTTTCACCGGTTTGCCGTCCTTGTCGAGATACATGGTCTTGGTCGCGGCCAGCGGCGCACGTTCGCGGAAATCGAGGAAGGTCGACTTGCCGTCCTTGAAGCGGACAGTCATGAAGCCGCCGCCGCCGATATTGCCGGCATTGGGATAGACGACGGCGAGCGCATAACCAACGGCGACCGCCGCATCGACGGCGTTGCCGCCCTTCTTCAGGACTTCGACGCCCACCTCCGACGCCAGATGCTGCGCGGTGACAACCATGCCGTTCTCGCCTTTGGCAGGCGCTGGCGAGGCGGCGAAGGCGGCCGCCCATGGCGCGAAAGCGATTGTGAAGGAGAGGCTGACGGCGATCAGCGTGCGGCGAGTGATATGCATGGCGAGGCTCCTGGCGGGGGACGCCTAGGAAACCGTGTTGGGGTGATCGAGTCCACTAACAATTGAGGGAGCACGAGAAAGAGCCCCACCCGGATTGCCATCCGACCTCTTCCCTAGTCTAGTGGAGAGGAGGCTGTCAGCGCTCGCGCCAGTCTCTTCTCCCCAGCGGGGAGAAGGTGGCCGCGAAGCGACCGGATGAGGGGCGGGCTCGGCCTCAGACAATGCCACCGCTGCCGCCGGCAACGGCCGGGCGTTCCGCCGCGACCTTGGCGCGGTAGCCTGCCGCCCGGTAAGCGGCGACCGGATCGATGGCGCCGCCGGTGTTCAGCCGCGCCATGGCCAAGATCGGCTCGACATCGGTGCGGTAGGCTGATTTTAGCGTCTGCGTTGCCATCAGCGCGTCATTGCCGTCCTGAAAAGCTTCAAGCGCCTTGCGGTCGACCAGCAGCGCCTGCGCGTAGGCGCGCTGCACCTCGACCGCGGACAGCATCAGGCTCTCGATCGGATCGGTGACGTTGTGGCTCTGGTCGAGCATATGGGCCGGATCGAAGCCGTCGGCGCCGGACAGTTCGGCGTCGACCAGTTCGTTGAAGACCAGGAACAGCCGGTAGGGGTCGATCGAACCGGCATCGAGGTCGTCGTCGCCATATTTCGAATCGTTGAAGTGGAAGCCGCCGAGTTTCCTGAACTGGATCAGCCGCGACACGATCATCTCGATGTTGACGTTGGGCGCGTGGTGGCCGAGGTCGACCAGGCAGAACGCCTTGTCGCCGAGTTCCTTGGCAATAATGTAATTGGTGCCCCAATCCTGCACGACGGTGGAATAGAAGGCAGGCTCGTATATCTTGTGTTCGGTAAACAGCTTCCAGTCAGCGGGCAGCCCGACATAGACCTCTTTCATGGCATCGAGATAGCGCTCGAACGCCTTGGCGAAGTTGACCTGGCCGGGGAAGTTCGAGCCGTCGCCGATCCACACCGTCAGCGCCTTCGACCCAAGCGTCTTGCCGATCTCGATGCATTCAAGATTGTGCTCGACCGCTTGCCGGCGCGTTCCGGCATCGGCATGCGAGAGCGAGCCGAATTTGTAGGACAGCTTTTGGTCCCTGGCGTCGGAGAACGTATTGGAGTTCATGGCGTCGAAGCCGAGGCCGAAACGCGAGGCCGCCTGCTTCAGCCGGTTCGGGTCGGCCTTGTCCCAGGGAATGTGCAGCGACACCGTCGGTGTCGCCTGCGTCAATTGCTTGATGACGGCGCAATCCTCGATCTTGTCGAAGATGTCGCGCGGTTCGCCGGCGCCGGGGAAACGGGCAAAGCGCGTGCCGCCGGTACCGACACCCCAGGAGGGGATCGCCACCGCGAATTTCTCGACCTTGTCTCGGATCGCGTCGATGGCGATGCCGCGACGGTCGAGCCGTTCGCCGAGCGAGGCGTAGTCACGCTCGAGGTCGGCCTTGCGCGCGGCGTTGTTTTTTTCGACGACGTCAGCCGAGATGATGGTTTCGGACACTGCTGTTCCTCCCAGATTTCGTTCGGCTGGCGCTGCCCCTCATCCGCCTGCCGGCACCTTCTCCCCGTGAACGGGGAGAAGGAAGGCCTAGCGCGTAAAGCTTTGCGCGTTACCGGCGTCGACATTGACGATGTTGCCGGTCGACTTGGCCGACATGTCGGAGGCGAAGAAATAGATCGCTTCGGCGATGTCCTCGGGAAACACCGAGCGCTTCAGCATCGAGCGCGAGCGGTAATGTTCCTCGAGGTCGTCGGTCGACATCTTGTAGGCGGCGGCGCGCTGTTCCTTCCACTCGCCGGACCAGATCTTGGAACCGCGCAGTACGGCGTCCGGATTGACGACGTTGACCCTGATCTGCGCCTCCGCGCCCTCAAGCGCCAAGCAGCGGGCGAGATGAATCTCGGCGGCCTTGGCGGTGCAATAGGCGGCAGCGTTCGGCGAGGCGGCAAGGCCGTTCTTGGAGGCGACGAAAACGACGTTGCCGCCGATCTTCTGCACCCTGAACAGCCGGAACGCTTCCCGCGAGACCAGGAAATATCCCGTCGACAGGATGTCCATGTTCTTGTTCCACAGCGCCAGCGTCGTGTCCTCGATCGGCGCCGAGGAGGCGAGGCCCGCGTTGGAGACCAGAATATCAATGCCGCCGAACTCGACCGCCGTTTCGGCAAAGCCGGCGACGACCTGATCCTCCGACGTGACGTTGATGACCACGGGGCGGACAAAATCCTTGCCATAGGCCTTGGCCAGTTCGTCGTTGGCGCTGGCAAGTGCTGTCTCGTCGATGTCGGCGAGCACCACGCAGGTGCCTTCGCGCAGCAGCCGGCTCGCCGTCGCGCGGCCGATGCCGCCCGCGCCGCCAGTGACGAGCGCGATCTTGCCGGCAAGAGCCTTGGGCTTCGGCATGCGCTGCAGCTTCAGATCCTCGAGCAGCCAGTATTCGATGTCGAAGGCTTCCTGCGCAGGCAGGCCGACATAGGAGGAGACGGTCGAGGCGCCACGCATGACGTTGATGGCGTTGACGTAGAACTCCCCCGAAATGCGCGCCGTGGCCTTGTCGCCGGCGAAGGTGAACATGCCGACGCCGGGCATCAGATAGACCACGGCATTGGGATCGCGGATGGCGGGCGAGTCCGCATGCTTGCAGCTGTCATAATAGGCCTGGTAGCCTACGCGGTATTCGGCAATGTCGTCGGCCAGCCGCGCGATGACGGCATCGACATCGGGCTTGGCCGGATCGAACTCGATGACCAGCGGCCGGATCTTGGTGCGCAGGAAATGGTCCGGGCATGAGGTGCCGAGTGCCGCCAGCGGGCGCAGATCCCTGGAATTGACGAATTCGAGCACGGCGGCGGAATCGTCGAAATGGCCGAGCTTATGGCTCTTTTCCGAGATCAGGCCGCGGATCCTCGGCATCAGCTTCGCGGCGATGGCGCGGCGTTCGGCGGGGTCGAGCGACTTGACCGCTTCGCCACCGAAAATGGCGACACCCTCGGAACGCCGCTCGAACCACTCGATCGCCTGGTTGATCACCGAGATCGTCGTTTCGTAGCATTCCTTCGGGCTGTCGCCCCATGTGAACAGGCCGTGGCTTTCCAGGATGACGCCCTTGGCGGCTGGATGGTCGAGGCAGAATTTCTCCAGCCACAGGCCAAGTTCGAAGCCCGGCCGCTTCCACGGCAGCCAGCCTATGGCGTCGCCGAAGATTTCCTTCGTCAGGGCCTTGGAATCTTTGGCGGCAGCGATGGCGATGATGGCGTCGGGATGCATGTGATCGACATAGGGCTTCGGCACGTAGGCATGCAGCGGCGTGTCGATCGAGGCCGCGCGCGGATTGAGATTGAAGGTGCAGTGGGGCAGATAACCCACCATCTCGTCTTCATGCTCGACGCCGCGATAAAGGCCTTTGAGGGCTCGCAATTTGTCCATGTAGAGCGTGGCAAAACCATCAAGCTTGATCGAAGCGCTGTCGCCGCCGGAGCCCTTCACCCACAGCACTTCCACGTCCTGTCCGGTGAGCGGATCCTGTTGCCGGATTTTCGACGATGTGTTGCCGCCGCCGTAATTGGTGACACGCTTGTCGGAGCCGAGCGTGTTCGAACGATAGACCAGAAGCTCGGGATCGCTCATCCCCCTTACCTTCGCATCATCCCAAAGATTGGCGAGGCGCGAGCCGGAGCGCTTGTCGAGCATGGGTAATCCTCCCTTGAAGCGCGGACGGTGCGCTCCTCTTTTCGTCGGGAATGTCTACGCAAGGCGGGGCTTTGTCAATCACAAACGATCAACATCAATCATATTGCACTGCACAATGAAATTATATGATCGGAAATGATTGACACTGCGCGATTTCTAATGCCAGATGGCCATGCAGGGAGGAACCATGCACGAAAAAGAGCGCCACAGGATCATTCTGTCCGCCGTCCAGGAAAAGCCTGTGGTGACGGTGCAGGAAATGGTCGACCTGACGGAGTCGTCCGAGGCGACGATCCGGCGCGATATCGCGGCCCTGCACGTGCAAAAGCGACTGCGCCGGGTGCGCGGCGGCGCCGAGGCGATCACGCCGCCACAGTTCATCGGCCTTGCCGGCCGGCCTTTTTCCGTCAACGAGACGCTCAACGCCGCGCAGGAGCGGGCGATAGCGCGGGAAGCGGTGGAGCTCTGCAAGGACGGCGAGCCGATCATCATCAACGGCGGCACCACCACCTTCCAGATGGTGCATTTCCTGACCGGCCGCCGCATGCCGATCTTCACCAATTCCTTCCCGATCGCCGAAAGCCTGCTCAAGCACTCCAAGAACACGGTGATGCTGTCCGGCGGCACCATCTACCGCGAGCAGAACATCATCCTGTCGCCCTTCGACAATGACGTGACGCGCAATTTCTACGCGCGCCGCATGTTCATGGGCGCCCAGGGGCTCGGGCCGCTCGGCCTGATGGAAGGCGATCCGCTGTTGATCCAGGCGGAGCAGAAGTTGATCGACCAGGCCGACGAGCTGGTGGTGCTGGTCGATTCCTCGAAATTCCGCAAACGCTCCAGCCTGATCCTGTGCGGCCTGTCGCGCATCGCCACCGTCATCACCGACGACGGCATCGAGGACCGCGAGGCAAAGATGCTCGAAACAGCGGGGGTAACGCTGATCGTCGCCCGCAAGTCGGCAAAGGAAGAATCTTCGCTGCAAGCCTGAGACACCCTCACGCCCGCAGCGGCGATGGAATGCAACGCTCAAGGGAGGAATATTCGATGAGCTTTCTGAAGAAACTGATGGTTACGGCGGCCTTTTCCGCCGCCATGGTCGTGAATGCCGCCTATGCCGAGAACGTCAAGATCGCGCTGGTGGTGAAGTCGCTCGGCAACGGCTTCTTCGATGCCGCCAACAAGGGCGCCGAAGAGGCGGCCAAGGAACTGGGCGATGTCGACATCATCTACACCGGCCCGACCAAGGCGACCGCCGAAGCGCAAATCGAGGTGGTCAATTCACTGATCGCGCAAAAGGTCAACGCCATCGCCATCTCGGCCAATGACGCCGACGCGCTGGTGCCGGTGCTGAAGAAGGCCATGGAGCGCGGCATCACCGTCATCTCCTGGGATTCGGGCGTCGCCAAGGAAGGCCGCCAGCTTCACCTGAACCCGTCCGACACCGGCCTGATCGGCGAGACCATCATCAAGCTCGCCGCCGACTATTTGCCGGAGGGCGGCGACGTCGCCATCCTGTCGGCCTCCTCGACCGCGACCAACCAGAATGCCTGGATCGACGCGGCCAAGAAGGTGCTGCCGGAGAAATTCCCGAAGATCAAGCTCGTCGCCACCGTCTATGGCGACGACGATTCGGCCAAGAGCACCGACGAAGCCAAGGGCCTCTTGAAGTCCTATCCGAACCTGAAGGCGATCATCGCGCCGACCACCGTCGGCGTCGTCGCCGCTGCCCAGGTCGTCACCGATGAGAAGCTGATCGGCAAGGTCAACGTCACCGGCCTCGCGCTGCCGTCGGAGTTCAAGAAGTTCATCGACAACGGCGCTTCACAGGCCGTGGCTCTTTGGAACCCGATCGATCTCGGTTACTCCGCCGTCTACCTCGCCCACGATCTGGCGGTGAAGAAGGAAGAGGCCAAGCCCGGTGCGACGCTGTCGATCGGCCGCGTCGGCAAGGTCACGCTCGACGACACCAATTCGGCTGCGATGGCTCCGCCCTTCCAGTTCGACAAGACCAACATCGAGAAGTTCTCCAAGATCTACTGATCCGGAGCTTCAAGCTGACGCGGCGGGGTTCACGCCCCGCCGCAACTTCAAACGCACCTTGTTTCAGGGCTTGATACGACCATGGACACGACAGCCCAACACGGCACGGTGAAGGATGGGCCCCAGGCCTCCACGCCACGCCTGACGCTGTCCGGCATCTCGAAGAGCTTTCCCGGCGTGCGCGCGCTGCACAATGTCAGCCTCTCGCTCTATCCGGGCCAGGTGACGGCGCTGATCGGCGAGAACGGCGCCGGCAAGTCGACGCTGGTCAAGATCATGACCGGCATCTACCAGCCCGATGCGGGCACGATCAGCATAGACGGGCAGGACGTCACCCTGCCCAGCGCGCACGCCGCCTTCGGCCACGGCGTTACCGCCATCCATCAGGAAACCGTGCTGTTCGACGATCTGACGGTCGCCGAAAACATCTTTCTCGGCCATGCGCCGCGCACCCGCTTTGGCACCATCGACTGGCGCACCATGCGCAGAAATGCGCGCGAAGTGCTCGACACCATGCATGCCCGCCATATCGACGCCGATGCAAGGCTGAAGGACCTCGGCATTGCCAACAAGCATCTCGTTGCCGTGGCGCGGGCCATGTCGATCGACGCGCGGATCGTCATCATGGACGAACCGACGGCCGCCCTTTCGATGAAGGAGATCGAAGAGCTCTTTTTGCTGATCGAGTTCCTCAAGAGCGAAGGCAAGGCGATCCTGTTCATCAGCCACAAGTTCGACGAGATCTACCGCATCGCCGACCGCTACACCGTGTTCCGCGACGGCGAGATGGTCGGCGAAGGGCTGATCAAGGATGCCGCCCAGAGCCAGATCGTGCGCATGATGGTGGGCCGTGCGGTCGATCACATCTTTCCACAGCGCAAGGCCGAGATCGGCGCGCCGGTGCTGTCGGTCTCCGGCCTGTCGCACCCCACCGAATTCAACGACATCGGTTTCGAGCTGCACAAGGGCGAGATTCTCGGCTTCTACGGCCTTGTCGGCGCCGGCCGCAGCGAGGTGATGCAGGCGATTTCAGGGATCACCCGCACCTCCGGCGGCACGATCACGCTGGACGGCAAGACGATCGCGCCGAAATCGGCGGCGGATTCGATCGAGGCCGGCATCGTCTACGTGCCCGAGGAGCGCGGCAAGCAAGGCGTGGTGATCGGCCTGCCCATCTTCCAGAATGTTTCTCTCCCGTCGCTGGCACGCACCTCCAAATCCGGCGTGCTGCGGCTGGCGGAGGAGTTTTCGCTCGCCCGCTCCTACACCGAGCGGCTCGACCTCAGGGCCTCCTCGCTCAGCCAGGATGTCGGCACGCTGTCGGGCGGCAACCAGCAGAAGGTCGTGATTGCCAAATGGCTGGCGACCGCCCCCAAAGTCATCATCCTGGACGAGCCGACCAAGGGCATCGACATCGGCTCCAAAGCCGCCGTGCACGGCTTCATGGCCGAGCTGGTGGCGCAAGGCCTGTCGGTTATCATGGTGTCGTCGGAGCTGCCCGAAATCCTCGGCATGTCCGACCGCGTCGTCGTCATGCGCGAGGGCCTTGTCGCGGCCGTCTACGACAACAACGGACTGGACGCCGAGACGCTGGTCCGGACGGCGGCGGGGATCGCGGCATGAAAACTTTGCTGAAATATCGCGAAATCTGGTTGCTGGCGGCCATCGTCGTGCTGATCGGGCTGATCTCGACGCGTTTTCCCGCCTTCGCCGACCCCGGCAATTTGCGCCAGGTGTTCAACGACACCTCGATCCTGATGATCCTGGCGCTCGGGCAGATGGTGGTCATCCTGACCCGTTCGATCGACCTGTCGATGGCATCGAACCTCTGCTTCACCGGCATGGTGGTGGCGATGCTGAACGCCGCTCACCCGGCGATCCCGATCCCGCTGCTGATCGTCATTGCCCTGGTCGTCGGCCTGGTGCTCGGCGCCATCAACGGCCTTCTGGTGTGGCGGCTGAACATCCCCTCGATCGTGGTGACATTGGGCACGCTGACCATCTATCGCGGCGCCACCTTCGTCATCTCCGGCGGCGCCTGGGTCAATGCCGACAAGATGAGCCCCGAGTTCATCGGCTTCCAACGCGCGGCCTTACTCGGCATTCCGGTGCTGTCCTGGATCGCCATTCTGGTCATCGCGCTGTTCTTCATCCTGATGACGCGCACCGCGCTCGGCCGCTCGATCTATGCCATCGGCGTCAATCCTACGGCGTCGGTTTATGCCGGCATCGATGTCGGGCGGACGAAATTCATCGTCTTCTGCATCTCCGGCATGATCGGCGGGCTCGCCGGCTATCTCTGGATCTCACGCTACGTGATCGCCTCGGTCGAGGTCGCCAATGGCTACGAGCTCAACATCATCGCCGCTTGCGTCATCGGCGGCATCTCGATTGCCGGCGGCATCGGTTCGGTCGGGGGCGCGGTGTTGGGGGCGCTGTTCCTGGGCATCATCTCCAACGCACTGCCGGTCATCAACATCTCGCCCTTCTGGCAGATGGCGATTTCGGGCAGCGCCATCATCCTCGCCGTCGTGCTCAACGCGCGCGGCGAACGCCAGCAGGGCCGCATCATCCTGAGAAAAATGGAGGCGGCATGAGCGACGTCCCTGCCCCGCGCCACATTCCGGACCGGCTCGACAAGCCGTTTCGTTCGGCGATCTTTTCCTGGGAAGCGCTGCTGGTCGTGGTGGCCCTCGCCATCTTCGCCATCAACAGCTTCGCCTCGCCCTATTTCCTCGACCCCTATTCGCTGTCGGACCTGACCTTCAACTTCACCGAGAAGGGCCTGATCGCCTTCGCCATGGCGCTGCTGATCATTTCGGGCGAGATCGACCTGTCGGTCGCCGCCATCATCGCGCTGGCCTCGACCATGATGGGCATGGCGGTGCAGGCCGGCGCCGGAACGCCGGTGCTGGTGGCGATCGGCATCGTCGTCGGGCTCGGCTGCGGCGCCTTCAACGGCCTGCTGGTCACGAGGCTTGGCCTGCCCTCGATCGTCGTCACCATCGGCACGATGAGCCTGTTTCGAGGCATCGCCTTCATCATCCTCGGCGACCAGGCCTACAAG
Source organism: Mesorhizobium sp. B2-8-1 (assembly GCF_006440955.1). NCBI lineage: Bacteria > Pseudomonadati > Pseudomonadota > Alphaproteobacteria > Hyphomicrobiales > Phyllobacteriaceae > Mesorhizobium > Mesorhizobium sp. B2-8-1. The sequence continues at coordinate 47,275 of NZ_VFTX01000008.1, forward strand.
GGTTATCCCGAGAGCTTCGCCTTCTTCGGCCAGGGTTACGTCCGGTGGGTGGTGTCGTTCGAATTGGTGCTCTTTCTCATCGCCGCCGTCGTCTACTGGTTCGTGCTGCACCGCACGAGTTTCGGCCGCCGCGTCTTCGCCATCGGCAACAATCCGGTCGCGGCACAGTTTTCCGGCGTGCGTGTCGGCCGCATCAAGTTCATCCTGTTCTGCCTGACCGGGCTGATGTCCGGCATCGCCTCTGTGCTGATCACCTCCCGGCTCGGTTCGACCCGTCCCTCGATCGCGCAGGGCTATGAGCTGGAAGTCATCACCATGGTGGTGCTTGGCGGCGTCAGCATCCTTGGCGGCGCAGGCAGCATTGTCGGCGTCGTGCTCGCCGCCTTCATCATGGGGCTGGTGACCTTCGGGCTCGGCCTGCTCAACGTGCCCGGCATCGTCATGTCGATCTTCATCGGCCTGCTCCTGATCATCGTCATCGCGCTGCCGATCGTCTGGCGGCGGCTGCGCGGGGGACACTGATGGCCGAAAAATACGCGTTCAAGATGATGCTCAAGCCCGGCATGAAGGCGGAATACAAGAAGCGTCACGACGAGATATGGCCATCGCTGGTCGCGCTGTTGAAGCAGGCCGGGGTTTCCGACTATTCCATCCATCTCGACGAGGAGACCAACATCCTGTTCGGCGTGCTGTGGCGGCGGGACGACCATGGCATGGCCGACCTGCCGAAGCATCCGGTGATGCAGCGCTGGTGGGCAGACATGGCCGACCTCATGGAGACCAGGCCTGACAATGAGCCGGTGGCCGTGCCCCTGGAAACCATGTTCCACATGGCATGAGTGCCCCGCGCCACATCGCCGTCATCGACATCGGCAAGACCAACGCCAAGGTGGCGCTGGTCGACCTCGCCACGCTGCGCGAGGTCTCGCTGCGCCGAGTGGCGAACGCGCCGGTGCGGCAAGCCCGCTACCCGCATCACGACGTCGAGGCGCTGTGGGCCTTCATCCTCGACAGTCTTGCCGATCTCAACCGCGAACAGACCATCGACGCCGTTTCGATCACTACCCATGGCGCGACGGGCGCTCTGGTTGAGGCCTCCGGCGAACTGGTGTTGCCCGTGCTCGACTACGAATTCGACGGCCCCGAGGAACTCGCGGCCGAGTATGACGCGATCCGTCCGCCCTTCGCTGAAACCGGCACGCCGCGGCTGCCGCTCGGCCTCAATCTCGGCGCGCAATTCTTCTGGCAGCAGAAGCGCTTTCCGACGGAATTCGCCAGGGCAACGGCGATGTTGATGTATCCCCAATATTGGGCGCTGCGGCTGACCGGCATCGCCGCCAACGAGGTGACCTCGCTCGGCTGCCACACCGATCTGTGGAACCCGTGGAAAGCGGATTTTTCGGCAATGATCGACCGCCTCGGTTGGCGCGCGTTGATGGCGCCGGTGCGGCCGGCAAGGGACCGGCTCGGCCCGCTCCTGCCGGCGCTTGCCGAGCGAACGGGGCTCGATCCGCAGACGCCCGTGTTCTGCGGCCTGCACGATTCCAACGCCTCGCTGCTGCCGCATCTTCTCGCCGACGCGCCGCCTTTCAGCGTCGTCTCGACCGGCACCTGGGTGGTGTCGATGTCGGTCAGCGGCAGATCGGTGGCGCTCGACCCGGCGCGTGATACGCTGGTCAACGTCAACGCGCTGGGCGATCCCGTGCCATCGGCGCGCTTCATGGGCGGCCGCGAATTTTCCGTGCTGACGGATGATCAGCCGGAGAACTCGACCGAAGACGATGTCGGGGCCGTGCTGGCAAAAAGGACGCTGCTGCTGCCATCGACACAACAGGGGTCGGGACCGTTCCCGCATCATGCGGCGGCGTGGCTCAACGCTGACGGCATGAATAGCGGCCAGCGCTTTGCCGCCATCTCTTTCTATCTGGCGCTGATGTCGGCGACCTGCCTCGATCTGATCGGCGCCGACGGCCCGACCATTGTCGAAGGCCCTTTCGCCCGCAACCGGCTCTTTGTCGGCATGCTGGCGGCGGCGACCGCCAGAAGCGTCGTCGCCTCCGAAGCCGCGACCGGCACCAGCATCGGCGCCGCGTTGCTGGCATCGGACAAGGCTGAGGCGCATGGCAAGGGCTTGAGACAAGAACCGCCGGTCGACCCCGCCTTGACGGATTATGCAAGCACCTGGCGTGCGGCGGTCGAAGGGCGGGGCTAACTACGGATCCGCTTGCCTAATCTTCATAGACCAGCCCCTGTGGATCGATTTCGGGCTTTCGGCCGGCGACGAGGTCGGCGAGGAATTTGCCCGAGCCGCAGGCCATGGTCCATCCGACATGGCCGTGGCCGGTGTCGAGATAGAGATTTTTGTAGCGGGCCCGGCCGATGACCGGCACGGAATTGGGCATCATCGGCCGCAGGCCCGCCCAGAACATGGCCTTCTTCTCGTCGAAGGCGCCAGGGAAAAGATCCTTGCCGGTGCTGATGATGGTGTTGAAGTCAGCGGGCTTGAAGCTTCGGTCAAAGCCGGTGAACTCGGCCGTCGAGGACATCCGCAAGCGGTTGCCCAGCCTGGAATAGCCGATCAGCCGGTCCTCGTCGGCGCCACCCATAGTCGGCCCCTTGCTTTCGTCCTCCAGGGGGATCGTCGCGGTATAGCCTTTCACCGGATAAACCGGCAGGTCGATGCCGTAGCGGCGGCCGAGTAGGCCGCTTTCCGGGCCCATTGCGATGACAACCGCATCGCCGGCCACCGGGCCTGACGAGGTGATGACGGCCCGCACCCTGTCGCCTTCGATATCGAAACCTTCGACCGTGGTGCCGAACCGGAACTCGGCGCCAAGCCTCTCGGTCGCATAGGCGGCGAGCCTGTCGACAAACAGTTTGGAATCGCCAGTCTGGTCAGTGGGCGAATAAACCCCGCCGGCTATCTTGTCCTTCACCCCGGCAAGCCCCGGCTCCAGTTCGACCAGCCGGTCGCGCCCGACGATCTCGATCGGCAAGCCATGCTCGGCAAGATAGCGATAATTGTCGGTCCCGGTGTCGAGACTCTTCTGCGAGCGGAAGAAGTAGAGGATGCCCTTCTTGCGCTCGTCATAGTGGATGCCGGTCGCCTCCGACAGCGCATTGATGCAGTCGCGCGAATAGAGCGCGAGCCGCAGCTTGATGTCGGTGTTGGCGCGCAGGCGCGCCACCGTGCACTGGCGCAGGAAGCGCAGGCTCCAGGCGAGAAAATAGGGATCGAAGCGCAGTCGCACCTTGATGCCGAGATCGTGGTTGTAGAGCCCGCGCAGGAAGGTCTTCAGCGCCGCCGGGGAAGCCCAGGCGGTGGCATCGCCCGGCGACACCAGCCCGGCATTCGACTGGCTGGTGCCCCGCGCCGGCGCCGGATGACGCTCGATGACGGTGACCTCATGGCCGTCGCTCGCCAGATAGTAGGCGGCCGCCGTGCCGACGACGCCGGCCCCGAGCACCGTTATCTTCATGTCGTCCCCCCAAAAAAGGTCGAACCGGGCAGCGCGCTTCCGCACCCTCCGCGAACGCTTCCATAGCGCTTCGCGGAGCGGCTTGCGAGCCCTTGGGAAAACCCGCTCAACCGCGTGCGGAATTCTTCCCCGTCAGGATACGCTCCCAGGCGAGCGCATCTGCAACGATCTGGTCGAGATCGTCGCGTTGCGGAGTCCAGCCGAGTTCCGTCCGGGCGAGATCGGAATTGGCAACCACCGCGGCGGCGTCACCGGGGCGGCGCTCGCCCGTCCTGACCTCGAAATCATGGCCGAAGGCGCGGCGCACGCTCTCGATCACCTCCAGCACCGAGTAGCCGTGGCTGTAGCCGCAATTGGCGACGAGGCTCGCGCCCCCGGCGCGCAGCCGCTCAAGGGCCAGGCGATGCGCCGCGGCCAGGTCGCTGACATGGATATAATCGCGCATGCAGGTGCCGTCGGGCGTCGGATAATCGGTGCCGTACACCTGCATGAACGGCCGCTTGCCGAGCGCCGTCTCGCAAGCGACCTTGATCAGATGCGTGGCGCCCGGCGTCGACTGGCCGGTGCGCCCCCTGGGATCGGCGCCCGCGACGTTGAAATAGCGCAGCGCCGTATAGCGCAGGCCATGCGCGATCGCCGCATCGCGCAGCATCCATTCGCTCATCAGCTTGGAGAGGCCGTAGGGCGATTCCGGCGCCAGGCGGGCATCCTCGCGCACCGGTTCCAGCCCAGCGCCGCCATAGACGGCGGCTGTCGAGGAGAAGATGAAGTTCGGCACGCCCTCGCGCACCGCCGTTTCGATCAGCGTGCGCGTCTTGCAGGTGTTGTTCTCGTAGTAGCCGAGCGGATCGGCGACGGATTCGGGAACGACGATCGAGCCGGCAAAATGGATGATCGCATCGACATTGTTGTCGCGGATGATGGAGCCGACCAATTCCTTGTCGGCGACATCGCCGACGACCAGCTTTGCCTCCGGTGCCACCGCCCATTCGAAACCGGTCGAAAGCCGGTCGAGAACGACCACGCTTTCGCCCGCATCCAGCAATTCCCAGACCATATGGCTGCCGATATAACCGGCGCCGCCCGTCACCAAAACCGTCATTCCGCGTCCTCGCATTCAAGATCTATCGGAAACTGTCTCAATACCGCTCTACTGGAAAGCCCGCCCCATGACCAATAAAACCCTGCGTAACCGACTTGGCCGGCATATGGCATCATGTCGAAACAAAAGCGCCCTACAGGCCGTTATCGCCAGGAAATAGGCCATGATCCGCCCCTCGTTAGGAACAGGTGCGGGGCGTGGCATTTTGACCAAAACGGGCCGGTGGACGGCCAATCGGGCAATGATTATGATCCAGCGCAAAACTGGGAAGCCGACATGAATTATCAGCGGTTCTTCGAGGACGCGATCGACCAGCTCCATGCGGAACGACGCTACCGCGTCTTTGCCGACCTCGAGCGCATAGCGGGCAAATTTCCGCGTGCCATCTGGCGCGCCAACGGCCGCGCAGAGGAAATCACCGTCTGGTGCTCCAACGACTATCTCGGCATGGGCCAGCACCCGGATGTCATCGCAGCGTTTCAGAACGCGGCGGGCCGGATGGGTTCGGGCGCCGGCGGCACCCGCAACATCTCCGGCACCAGCAATCCGCTGGTCGAACTCGAGCATGAGCTCGCCGACCTGCACGACAAGGAAGCCGCGCTGGTCTTCACCTCCGGTTTTGTCTCCAACGAGGCCTCGATCTCGACCATCGCGCGGCTTTTGCCCAACTGCCTGATCATCTCGGACGAGTTGAACCATGCCTCGATGATCGAAGGCGTGCGGCGCTCGGGCGCGGAAAAGAAGATTTTTCGCCACAACGATGTCGCGCACCTGGAAAGCCTGCTGCAGGCGGCGGGCCGCGAACGCGCCAAGCTGATCGTGTTCGAGAGCGTCTATTCGATGGATGGCGATATCGCGCCGATCAGAGAGATCGTCGACCTCGCCGAGCGCTATAACGCCATGACCTATATCGACGAGGTCCACGCCGTGGGCATGTATGGTCCGCGCGGCGGCGGCATCACCGAGCGGGAAGGCCTCGCCGACCGCATCGACATCATCGAGGGCACGCTCGCCAAGGCTTTCGGCACGCTGGGCGGCTACATCACCGGCACGAGCGCTGTCATCGACGCCGTGCGCTCCTATGCGCCGGGCTTCATCTTCACCACCGCGCTGCCGCCGGCGATCGCCGCCGCTGCCACTACCTCGATCCGTCATCTCAAGCGCTCGCAGGCCGAGCGTGACGCCCAGCAGCAGCAGGCGACGCGGACCAAGCAGATCCTCTCCGCCGCCGGCCTCCCGGTGATGGAATCGGCGACCCACATCGTGCCAGTGCTGGTTGGCGACCCCGAGCTTTGCAAGATGGCAAGCGACCGGCTGCTCGGCGTGCACGGCATCTACATCCAGCCGATCAACTATCCGACCGTGCCGCGCGGCACGGAGCGGCTGCGCATCACGCCGACGCCGTTCCATTCGGATGCGCTGATCGCCGAGCTGCAGGACGCCCTGGTCGAGACCTGGGACGCGCTCGGCATTTCCTATGGTTCAGCAGGACGACCTTCCGTGGCCAAGACCGACCGGATCATTCCCCTGCTGGTGCCCAAGTCAGGCGGCTGAAGCCGTTTGAAACTCCACTCCGGCGGCCGTCTGGCGCGCCGGAGCGACTTTCAATTCGGGCTTCGTCAACCTCTCAAACAGCCGTCATCCACTTCGCCAGCCGGTGCGCCGCCTCCTCGAGCTGGTCGAGGCGGCGGTGGAAGCACAGCCTGAGGAAGGCTTCGCCGCCCGGGCCGAAGGCCGTGCCCGGCGCCAGGCCGACATTGGCCTTGTCGACGATCTCGAAGGCGGCGCTGCGCGAATCGGTGATGCCGTCCACCCTGAAGAACAGATAGAAAGCACCTTGCGGCACAGTGAACCGGGCGCGGTCGGTGGCGCCGAGAATGCCGCAGACCAGATCGCGCGCCTTTCTTGCCCTCTCCACCTGTCCGGCGACGAAGACATCGCCTTCATCGAGCGCCGCGACCGCGCCGCGCTGCATGAACTGGGCGACACCTGAATTCGAATACTGGATCAGGTTCTCGAACACCTGCTGCAAGCTCGGATGGGTCTTGATCCAGCCGACGCGCCAGCCGGTCATCGCCCAGTTCTTGGAGAAGCTGTTCACGAACAGGATGCGGTCCTCTGCGGTCGCGATGTCGAGGAAGGACGGCGCGCGGCCTTGGCCATAGTGGAACAGCGAATAGATCTCGTCGGCGATGATCCAAAGGCCATTTGCCCGGGCGAGATCGAGAATGGCGCGCAAAGTCTCATGGTCGGCGGTCCAGCCGGTCGGATTGGACGGCGTGTTGATGAACAGCGCCCTGGTCCTGGGCGTGATGGCGGCCGCGATCTTCTCGACGTCGCACGACCAGCCATTGCCGGATTGATCGAGCGTGACCGGCACCGGCACGGCACCGGCGATGGCGGCGGCGGCGTCGAAATTCGGCCAGGCGGGCGACAGATAGATCACCTCGTCGCCGGCACCGGCGAGCGCGTCGAGCGCAAGCTGGATCGCATGCATGCCCGAGCCGGTGACGATGAATTCGTCCTCGGCGAAGTGTTTGCCGAAATGCCTCTGGTAATAGCGGGCAAGCGCCTGCCTGAGATCGGGGATGCCCCTCTGCCAGGTGTAGAACGTCTCGCCACCGGCCAGCGCCTTCGACGCGGCATCGGTGATGAAGGACGGCGTCGGCAGATCGCCCTCGCCGGCCCAGAGCGGGATCAAGCCGTCGCGCAGCCTGCCATAGTTGACGACGGCGACGATACCGCTTTCAGGCGCAGCCAGGGCCTCGGGGCGCAGGTTCTGGATCAGGGTCATGGGCAGGTCCGTTCGAATAGCGACAGCATGCCGGCTGTTCTACTACGGGCGAAAGCAAAAAACCCCGGCCGTGAACGACCGGGGTTTTGGTCCAGAAGAACCTGATGCCTCTACTTCCTGGCGAGCAGATCGCGGATTTCGGTCAGAAGCTGCACATCGGCAGGCGGCGGCGCGGCGGCAGGCGCGGGCTTTTCGGCCTCCAGGCGCCTGCGCAGGTTGTTCACCGCCTTGACCATCAAGAAGATGATGAATGCGAGGATGAGGAAGTTCAGCACGACGGTGATGAAGCTGCCATAGGCGAAGACGGCGCCCTCTTTCTTTGCCTCCGCCAGCGTGCCCGAGTGGACGTTCGAGGACAGTCCGAAGAAGTAGTTGTTGAAGTCCAACCCGCCGAAAATCGCGCCCACGATCGGCATGATGATGTCGTTGACAAGGGAATCGACGATCCTGCCGAAAGCAGCGCCGATGATGACGCCGACGGCCAGGTCCATCACATTGCCCTTGGAAATGAATTCCTGGAATTCTTTCAGCATTTCGACCCTCCTTGCCATGATCGGCCGCGTTCTCCAGCGCCGGCCAAGCCCACAATAGCAAAAACCTCCGGTTGCAAAACCGGAAAAAGGGCCAAGGCACCGGTTTGTTTTTACCCGCATCATCAGACGTCCATGCGCCGATGGACTCAGCTTCCAAGCTGTGGTTGCGTGCGGTGAGCGGGCGTCGAGCCGGCCAGGGAGGAAGCGCGAGCCGTGCAGGGCTTGTTCATCGTTGTCATCGCGATCGCTTATGTGACGCTTCTATTCGCCATCGCCAGCCTTGGCGACCGCCGCTCGGCCAGCTCCGGGCCCGGTCGCGCACGTCCGTTCATCTACGCGCTCAGCCTGGCCATCTATTGCACCTCCTGGACGTTTTTCGGTTCTGTCGGCCTGTCTTCCGAGCGCGGCCTGGAGTTCCTCGGCATCTACACCGGCCCGGTGCTGGTGTTCGTGTTCGGTTTTCCCTTGCTCAACCGTCTCGTGCGGCTGGCCAAGACCGAGAAGATCACCTCGATCGCCGACTTCCTCGGCGCGCGCTATGGCAAGAGCTTCACCGTGGCCGCCATCGCCACGCTGATCGCGACCATCGGCGCGGTGCCCTACATCGCGCTGCAGCTGAAGGCGATCTCCGGTTCCGTCAGCCTGATGGTCGAGCATTACACCGGCTCGCCGCCCTCGTTCGATCCTTTCGTCAGCGACATCTCGCTGGTGGTCGCCATGCTGCTGGCGCTGTTCGCGGTGCTGTTCGGCACGCGCCACGCCGACGCCACCGAGCACCAGGACGGGCTGGTGCTGGCGGTGGCGGTCGAAACCGTGGTCAAGCTTGCCGCCTTCCTGGCGATCGGCCTGATGGTCACTTTCCTGATCTTCGGCGGGCCCGGCGACATGTTCGGCAAGCTGGCCGAAAACGGCCAGGTGCGGCAGGCGATGGGCTATTCGACGTCACTCGCCACCTGGCTGGTGCTGACCTGCCTGAGTGGCTTCGCTATCATCCTTCTGCCCCGGCAGTTCTACGTCACCATCGTCGAGAACCGCAGCGAGGCGGAACTGCGCACCGCGACATGGGTGTTTCCGCTCTATCTGGTGGCGATCAACCTGTTCGTGCTGCCGATCGCCTTCGCCGGACTGTCGCTGGTCGGCACGAAGACGAGCAGCGACCTATATGTGCTGTCGCTGCCCTTGTTCGGCGGTCACGATTTCCTGGCCATGGCTGCCTTCATCGGCGGCCTGTCGGCGGCTACCGCCATGGTCATCGTCGAGAGCGTGGCGCTGTCGATCATGATCTCCAACGACCTCATCATCCCGCTGTTCGTGCGGCGGCTGCTGAGGACGACGTCTTCCGAAAACGAGGACTGGTCTACGCTCATCCTCAACGTGCGGCGGGCATCGATCTTCATCATGCTTTTCATCGCCTTCCTCTACTACCGCGAGAGCACCGACAGCGCGCGGCTGTCGTCGATCGGCCTGATGTCGTTCGCGGCGATCGCGCAATTCGCGCCGGCGCTGATCGGCGGGCTGATCTGGCGCGGCGCCAATGGCAGGGGCGCGGCCCTCGGCATGGTCGCCGGCATCCTGATCTGGGGCTACACGCTGCTGTTGCCATCGCTCGTCGCGCCCGAAACCGGCATATTGGTGCATGGTCTGTTCGGCTTCGAAGCGCTGCGGCCGCAGGCGCTGTTCGGCACCGTTGCGGAGCCGTTGAACCACGGCGTGCTGTGGAGCCTGTCGATCAACGCACTGTTTTTCGTGCTGGGCTCGCTGTCGCGCGCCGCGGTGCCGCTGGAGCGCATCCAGGCGTCGATCTTCGTGCCGCGCGAAGCCGGGCCGATGCCCAGCCTGCGCCGTTTCCGTACCGCCGTCACCGTCAACGACCTGAAGGACACCATCGCGCGCTATCTCGGCGTGCAGCGCACCGAGCGGTCGTTCCAGTCCTTCGAAAAGACCACCAACGTCATCCTGCATGGCAATGAGCAAGCCAGCATGGACGTCATCCGCTTTTCCGAGCAGCTTTTGGCCAGCGCCGTCGGCTCTTCGTCGGCGCGGCTGATCCTGTCGCTGCTGTTTCGCCGCCACGACCGCGAATCCAGGGATGCCTTCCGGCTGCTCGACGACGCCACGGAAGCGTTGCAACACAATCGCGACCTGTTGCAGATCGCGCTCGACCAGATGGAACAGGGCATCACCGTCTTCGACCGGGATTTCCGGCTGATCTGCTGGAACCGCCAGTACCGCGAGCTGTTCGACCTGCCCGACGACATGGGCCAGGTCGGCGTCTCGCTCGACCAGATCCTGCGCCATCTGGCGGAGCGCGGCGATATCCCGACCGACCAGCGGGTGACGATGCTCAACCGGCTGACCAGCTTCGTCAGCCCCTGGCAGATGGAACTGAAGACCAGCGGCCGGATCCTGGAGCTGCGCTCCAACCCGATGCCGGACGGCGGCATCGTCGCCACCTATGCCGACATTTCCGGCCGCGTCGAGCAGGACCTGGCGCTGAAGCGGGCGAACGAGTCGCTGGAACAGCGGGTGAAGACCCGCACCATCGAACTGACCAGGGTCAACGAGGAGTTGACCCGGGTCAACGAGGAACTGGCGCAGGCGCAGATGCTTGCCGAGGAGGCCAATCTGGGCAAGACGCGCTTCCTCGCCGCGGCCGGCCACGACATCCTTCAACCGCTCAACGCCGCCAGGCTCTACTGCTCGTCGTTGATCGAAAAGGCCGGCAAGGGCCCGGCCGGCAAGGCCGCGGTCAACATCGACTCCTCGCTGGAATCGGTCGAGACCATTCTGGGCGCCGTGCTCGACATTTCCCGCCTCGATGCCGGTGCCATGAAACCGGACGACACGGCCTTCAACCTAGACGCATTGCTGCGCCAGATCGGCAATGATTTCCGGCCGCTTGCCGCGGAAAAGCAACTCAAGCTGACGATCATGCCCTCGTCGCTGACAGTGATGACGGATCGCAACCTGTTGCGCCGCCTGATCCAGAACCTCGTTTCCAATGCCATCAAATACACACGTCACGGCCGCATCCTGGTTGGCGTGCGGCGGCGCGGCGAACTGGCGGAAATCCAGGTGATCGACACTGGCATCGGCATTGCCGGCGACAAGCTGAACACGGTGTTTCGCGAATTCACCCGGCTGGACGAAGGCGCGCGCGAGGCCGAAGGCCTCGGCCTCGGCCTTTCGATCGTCGATCGCATCGCGCGGGTGCTGAGGCTTGAGATCCGTATTTTCTCCGATCCGGGCAAGGGCACGCGCTTTTCCGTCATCCTGCCGGTGGCGGCCGTGCAGGAACCGAAACGCGAGGTCGAAACCAGGGCGCCGGCCCGCGCGGCGGCTTCGCTGGCCGGACTGAGCGTGCTGTGTATCGACAACGACGCCCGCATCCTGGAAGGCATGCGGCTGCTGCTCGAAGGCTGGGGCTGCGCCGTCGAGACCGTGTCCGGCACAACGAACCGGGATATCGCGATCCGCCGCCCGGACATTGTCCTTGCCGACTATCATCTCGATGGCGAAACCGGCCTCGACGCCATCGTCGGGCTGCGAGCGATCCACGGCGACGACCTGCCCGCCGTGCTGGTCACCGCCGACCGTTCCAACGAGGTACGCACGGCGGCGGCCGGGCTCGACGTCCCGGTGATCAACAAGCCGCTCAAACCGGCCGTGCTGCGCTCGATGATGGCCAGGGTCAGGCCGCTGGCGCCGGCGGCGGAGTAACTGTCAGATCTGCTTCATTTCGGCCCCGCCGACGGCGCCCAGGCTTCGAGATAGGCGCAAAACATGTCGGCCATCGCATCGGCATGGCTTCTATCTCTGCCGACGGGCGAGGCGTTTCCGAAAAACTGGTCGCCGGGCCGACATCCGCATAACCATCCGCCAGGTTCGGGCGCTCAGCTCACCGGCTGCAGCGGATCGCTGCCGATCTTGGACAGCAGGATCACCGCCTGGGTGCGGCTGTCGACGCCGAGCTTCTGCAATATCGCCGAGACATGCGCCTTGATCGTCGCCTCTGAGACGCCGAGCTCATAGGCGATCTGCTTGTTGAGAAGGCCTTCCGCCAGCATGCCGAGCACGCGGGTTTGCTGCGGCGTGAGCGCCTGCAAGCGCTTGATCAGGTCCGATATTTCGGGATCGCGCTCGACACCGAGATCGATGCCGGCCGGTGCCGCGATATCGCCCGCAAGGACCGATCGCACGGCGTCGCGGATTTCCTCCATGCTGGCCGATTTGGAGATGAAACCGGACGCGCCGAGGTCGAGCGCGCGCCGGATGGTCGCCGGGTCGTCATGGGCGGAGACCACCACCAGCGGCGCCGCCGGATGGATGCCGCGCAACGAGATCAGGCCGGAAAGGCCGCTCGCGCCCGGCATCGACAGGTCGAGCAGCACCAGATCGACCTCCTCGTTGGCCACGACCAGCGCCTTGGCGCTTTCGAAATCGCCGGCTTCGTGAATAGCGGTGACATTGCCGATGCCGGCAAGCGCTTCGCGCAACGCACCGCGAAACAGCGGGTGATCGTCGGCGATGACGAAAGAATAGCCTGATGGCAAATATCCCTCCCCGGATCCCTTGATGGTCTTCTGTTTTCTCGGGACCTGATGCAACGATTATGAGGCGCTTCGCGCTGTTTTCAAGCAGCAAAGCCGGCGCACCGGATTTCCCCAGACGGCCTGTCTTCAGGTCTTCTGCGAGTTGGGTTTGGCGCCGTCGCCGCTGTCCTTGTCCATATCCTTGACGATGCCCATGAAGCCCTTCAGGAAACGCTCCATGTAGCTCATCGTCTTGTTGAAATCCTCCTCGCTCGGCAATGTCGATTCGAGGCGGGCCGAGAGCGAATTCTCGAGCCTGGTGACGCGCTCGTCCATGGCTTTCATCGAAGTTTGCAGGCGATCGACCTCGTCCTGGAAGGCAGCGCGTTCATCGGCCGCCATCTTGCAGACGAGTTGGCCGGAGCGCTCCTCGCAGATCGACATCGCGCCTGTCTGCGTGTCCATGCGGACATAGCCGTTGGCGGATTTCTCCAGACGATAGCGGTCGGTCTCCTCGGAAAAGGCGGACGCCGCGACCAGCGAAACGAGCGCGGCGGGGATCAAGATGTGCTGCAGACGCATGTTGTCCTCCATGGCCAAAGCCTGAGATATCGCATGTTTGCGCCGGAAATGGGGAAGATCCTTGGCACGGCCTTCCCCGCACGGCTGGTTCGGACTATAGCGCAACCATGTCTCAGATTATCTACAAGATAACCCCGGAAGGGCCTTGGCGCGAGGCCGAAGCGAACGGCCGCTTCACCGGAGCGCCGATCGATGTCGCCGACGGCTTCATCCATTTCTCCACGGCGGCACAGGTCAAAGAGACGGCGGCGAAACATTTTGCCGGCCAGGCGGGGCTTCTGCTGGTCGCCATCGACGGGACCAGCCTGGGCGATGCGCTAAAATACGAGGCCTCCCGCGGCGGCGCGCTGTTTCCGCACCTCTACGGCGTGCTCGACCTGAAAGCCGTGCTGTGGGTTCGGCCGCTGCCGCTCGGCGCCGACGGCACCCACCAGTTCCCGGCGCTGGAGGCCGAATGAGCGTGCTCGACCGGATTGGCCAGAAGCTGCTCTTCACGTTCGACCCGGAAACCGCGCATGGCCTGTCGATCGCGGCGCTGCGCTGCGGCCTGCCGGTCGGCGCACGGACGGCGCGCGACGCACGGCTGAAGGTCAGCCTCTGCGGCCTCGATTTTCCCAATCCGCTCGGCATGGCTGCCGGTTATGACAAGAATGCCGAGGTGCCCGATGCGCTTCTCGGCCTCGGCTTCGGCTTTGCCGAGGTCGGCACGGTGACGCCGCTGCCGCAGCCTGGCAATCCGAAGCCGCGCATCTTCCGGTTGCCGGCGGATGAAGCGGTGATCAACCGGCTCGGCTTCAACAATGAAGGCCATGCGGCCGCCGAGAAACGCCTGGTCGGCCGCGAGGAGCGCTCCGGCATCGTCGGCGTCAACATCGGCGCCAACAAGGACAGCGCCGACCGCGTCAACGACTATGAGCGCGGTGTCATCCGCTTCGCGCCTTACGCCAGCTATCTCACCGTCAATATTTCCTCGCCCAATACGCCCGGCCTGCGCACCATGCAGGCGCGCGAACAGCTTGGCGAGCTCCTGTCGCGCGTCATGGCCGCGCGCGCGGCGGCGGCAAGGCAGCCGCCGGTGTTTCTCAAGATTGCGCCGGACCTGGTCGAAGCCGAGCTGGAAGACATCGCCGCCGAGGTCACCCAGAAGGCCATAGACGGCATCATCGTCTCCAACACCACCATTTCTCGCCCGGCGCTACGCTCCAGCGGCGCGGCAAGCGAGACCGGCGGGCTTTCCGGCCGGCCGCTATTCGAGCGCTCGACCATCGTGCTGGCCCGTATGCGCAGGCTGCTGGGGCCGGACATGGCCATCATCGGCGTGGGTGGGGTCAACTCCGCCGAGACTGCGCTGGAGAAGATCCGCGCAGGCGCCGATCTCGTCCAGCTTTACACCGGCATGATCTATGCCGGGCCGGCGTTGCCGGGGCGCATCGTCGCCGGCATGGCGCGTTTCGCCGAGACGGAACGGCTCAACTCCATCAGCGACTTGCGCGACCGCCATCTCGACCAATGGGCTTCAAGGCCGCTCAACTGAACGCCGTCCGCAGCCGCAGCCGCAGGATGGCCAACAGGCTGAGGCCACGCACCAGCAGGAAGACATGCAATGCCGCCCACAGGCCATGATTGCCGAAAGCAGGCGCCAGCGTAATCAGCGCGGCGGCGAAGGCCAGGAAAGACAAAAGCATCATGTTGCGCATGTCGCGCGACCAGGTCGCGCCGATGAAGACGCCGTCCATCTGGAAAGCCAGCACGCCGCTCAGTGCGGTGAAGGCCGCCCAGGGCAGGTAGGTGTCGGCCACCGAGCGGACTTCCTGCGACGTGGTGACGACGGCAACCAGATTGGCACCGGCCAGCAGAAGCACCAGGGTTGCGGCGCCCGCCAATCCGAAACCCCAGAACAGGGTCAACCGCACCGCGCGCCGGAACGGGTGCTCAGCCCGCGCACCGACGGCGCGGCCGGCGAGCTGTTCCGCGGCGGTGGCGAAACCGTCGAGGAAATAGCCTGCGACGAGGAAAAAATTCATCAGCACGGCGTTGGCGGCCAGCGTAACCGTGCCGAATTGCGCACCCTGGCGGGTGAACAGCGCAAAGGCGGCAAGCAGCGAGAACGAGCGGATCATGATATCGCGGTTGAGCGACAGCATGCGCAGGAACGCGCTCATGTCGAGCAGGCGTTGGCGTGGCACGGGCGGGCTTGCCCTGAACCGCCTGATGACGATGGCGAGGCCAAGCAACATGGCCAGGAATTCGCCGGTGACGGTTGCCCATGCGACGCCGGCGACGCCCCAGCCAAGCTCCAGGCCAAGCAGGATGCAGAGCGCGATGTTGATGCCGTTCAGCACCAGCTGCAGCACCAACCCGAGCCCGCCCTCGCCTCGGCCGAGGACATAGCCGAGAATGGCGTAGTTGATAAGCGAGAAAGGTGCCGCGAGCAATCTGATGCCGATATAGACGCCCATCGCCTCGCTGACGCGCGGCCCGGCATCCATGAACCACCGCCCGCCGGCCGCGATCAGCGGCGAAAGCGCCGCCAGCACGATGCCGGCGACAACAGCGATCAGCACCGCGCGCCAGAACACCGCCTGTTCCTCCAGCGCGTCGTTGCGCCCGAAAGCCTGGGCGACCAGACCGGTGGTGCCGGAGCGCAGGAAATTGAAGGTGGTGAAGACGACGTCGAAGACCAGTGCGCCTGCCGCCAGGCCGCCAAGCAAGGCGGCGTCGCCGAGCTGTCCGACAACAGCCGTATCGACCATGCCGAGCAGCGGCGTCGTCAGGTAGGCGAGCGTCATCGGCACGGCGATGACGAGCACCGTGCGGTTGGTGACGACAAAGGATCCGGGAACGATTGGGGATCCGGCGTCGGCTGGGATTGCACCCTTCTCCAAAGAATTGCTGCCTTGCTGATTGCGGCTTGATCGAACAGCCGGTGTGCCCCATTTTCCGGCCACCGCGCAATCCATCCTTGCCATGGCGGCCAACCGAAATTCCGGTCTGGCGCGAGCCGCCGGATCCGGTCCATGTCCCTCCAGATCGTCCATCACCCCGACTACGACGCCGGCTTCGCCGTCAACCATCGCTTTCCGATGAGCAAATATCCGCTGCTGATGGAAGCCTTGCGCGCACGCGGACTGGCCATGCAGGGGGCGCTCAGCATGCCGGAAGCGGCGCCGGCGCCATGGCTGAAGCTTGCCCATGCGGCCGACTATGTCGACCAGGTCATCAGCTGTTCGGTGCCGGACAAGATCGAACGCGAGATCGGCTTTCCGGTCGGCCCACGCGTCTCGCTGCGCGCCCAACTCGCCACCGGCGGCACCGTACTGGCGGCCCGGCTGGCCTTGCGCCACGGCATCGCCTGCAACACCGCCGGCGGCAGCCATCATGCGCGGCGCGCGCAAGGCGCGGGCTTCTGCACCTTCAACGACGTCGCCGTCGCTTCGCTGGTGCTGCTCGCCGAAGGCGCGGCGCGGAACATACTCGTGGTCGATCTGGATGTGCATCAGGGCGACGGCACGGCGGATATCCTGGCCGGCGATCCGCGCGTGTTCACCTTCTCCATGCATGGCGAGCACAACTATCCCGCGCGCAAGATCGCCTCCGACCTCGATGTCGCACTGCCCGACGGCACGGGCGATGCCGCCTATCTCGAAAGGCTGATCGCCATCTTGCCGGAGCTGTCCGCCCATGCGCGCTGGGACATCGTTTTCTACAATGCCGGCGTCGACGTCCATGTCGAGGACCGGCTCGGCAGGCTGGCGCTTTCAAACGACGGGCTTCGTGCCCGCGACGCCATGGTCATCGGTCACTTCCGCTCGCGCGGCATCGCGCTATGCGGCGTCATCGGCGGCGGCTATTCTACCGACGTAGCCGCGCTCGCGGCGCGCCACGCCATTCTGTTCGAGGCGGCGGCGGACTACGCCTGACCGCTATTTCCTGTAGTTGGCGATTCTGAGCAGGATGAACGCCGGAACCACGATCGCCGCACCCAGCAGAATATAACCCAGGAAGCGGTCGATGGCATGGAAGCCCAGATTCCAGAGATCCAGGAAGAATTTGCGGATGCCATAGAGCACGTCCATCGGCGACCAGCCGAAGGCGGTCATGACGAGGCCGACGAGGAACGACACCACCAGCAACTTCAGGAGTACCCTGAGCGGGGTGTCGCCGAGAAAGCGCGTCAATGCGGACAAGACCTGTCTCCGGCTCTGATCGCCCGATTCGGCGACAGGATCAGAAATACGCACTTGGCCGCCCCGCTTCAAGCCGGGCGGGCCAAGGCTCTGAACCTGGCTGACAAAGCCTATGACGGCCGGTCCGGCGGTGCCGCCGGCTTTTCATGATAGGAATTTTTTCCTTGACGGGGTGAGGGCAACTATGGTAGATATTTGGCTATGGTGCTGAGTTGCGCCAGGGACCCGCCGCACAGGCGGGTTTATCCGTTCAAGGCTCCGTCAACAGCGCGCAGTCGAAGGCTCCGAAGGAACTCGTTAACGCGGATCGTGCCCTGGTACCAAGCCGGCGACCATAGGCGCATGGCAGGCGAGCAGCCGGTGGCGGCTGATCGCGGCCGGCTTATCTGTTTTCTAACCAATTGCCGCTATTGCCATTCCTGGAGCGGGAGCCAGGCTTTGATGGAAGCGGAAAAAATCGGCGCGCGCCGCGCGGTCATGCTTTCGGTTGTCGTGCCGTGCTATAACGAGCGGGACGGCGTGGCTGAGCTTCACCGACGCGTCACCGCCGCTTGCCTGGCGCAAAACCCTTCCTACGAGATCGTGCTCGTCATCGACGGGGCGACCGACGGCACCCGCGAGGCCGTTTTCGAACTGGCGCAAAAGGACGACCATGTCGTCGCCATCGACCTTGCCCGCAACTATGGCCACCAGATCGCGCTGAGCGCGGGGCTGGAGTTCTGCCGGGGCCAGCGCATCCTCATTCTCGATGCCGATCTCCAGGATCCGCCTGAACTGCTCGGCGCGATGATGGCCAAGATGGATGAAGGCTTCGATGTCGTTTACGGTCAAAGGGCCAAGCGTGATGGCGAAGGCTGGTTCAAGCTGGCTTCCGCGTCGATGTTCTACCGGCTGCTGCGCCGGATGGTCGACGTCGAGATCGCGCCGGACACCGGTGATTTCAGGCTGATGAGCCGCCGCGCCCTCGACCATCTGAACGCCATGCCGGAGCGCTACAGGTTCATTCGCGGCATGGTGAGCTGGATTGGGCTGAGACAGGCCGCCTTCTCCTATGAGCGGCAACGGCGTTTCGCCGGCGCCACCCACTATCCGCTCAAGAAGATGGTCCTCCTGGCTGTCGATGCGATGACCAGCTTTTCCATCGCGCCGTTGCGGTTTGCCTCGCTTCTGGGAATGCTTTCCGGCGTGCTGGGGATGGTCGTGCTCGGCTATACGCTGCTCGAGTGGTCGCTGGGAAACGTGCTGCCGGGTTGGACCAGCCTTGCCGCGATCATGCTGATCCTGGGCAGTGTTCAGCTTCTGGTGCTCGGCATATTCGGCGAATATCTCGGCCGGATGTACATGGAGACGAAGCGGCGGCCGCTCTATTTCGTCAACGAGATCGTTTCGCGAAGCGATGTGGCCGTCGAAAACCAGGACCTGCCTGTCCACCGCCTCCAGGAAATGGTGAAGAGAGCCGCGCGTGGCTAAGGCGACGATCGACCGGCCGCAACGGGACCTCTCGACCGGAACGAACGCGAAATGGCCGGGAGCCGCGACATGAACCAAGCCACGGCAATCGCGATGGCTACGCCGTCGCTCGAGGATGCACAGCGCAGCAGGCTGTTGTTCTGTCTTTTCTGCGCCTGCACCGTTGCCTACGTGCTGATGAGGCATGCCAACTCCCTCCTTCTGGATCCTGACAGCTGGTGGCAGGTGAAGGTCGGGCTGGATTTCCTGGCGAACCGGACATTTCCGACCGTCGACCCCTATTCCTATACCTTCGCCGGCCAGCCCTGGATCGCCAAGGAATGGCTGGGGCAGGTGCTTCTGGCGCTCGCCTATGGCGCCGGTGGCTGGAATGGCGTCGTCACGCTGATCATCGCCACGATCGGCCTGACAGTCTTCCTGATGGGATGGTTCCTCAGCGCATGGCTGAAGCCGGTGTTAGCGGTGGTGCTGGCTTTCGTCGCGGCTTTCCTTGTCGCCCCGATCTATACGGCGCGCCCCCACGTTTTCACGTTGCCGATCATCGTCATTTGGACGGCAATGCTGTTTCGCGCGGCGCAGGAGGAAAGAGCGCCATCCCCGTGGCTGCTCGCGCTCGTCGTGTTGTGGGCGAACCTGCATGCCACATTCACCTTGAGCTTCGTCATCGCCGGCTTTACCGGTCTGTATCTCCTGTCGCGCACAGGCCTGTCGAAACCAGCTCTTTTGGCGAAATGGGTCGCGTTCGGCCTGCTTTGCCCAGTGGTCAGCCTGGTCCATCCCTATGGCGTCAAGGCCATCCTGGCGACGCTTACCGTCGCCTATGGCAACGAGGCGGTGCCGCTTATCCTGGAGTGGCGGCCCTTCAACGCCCAGGAAGAACTCATCAAGGAAGCCGTGATGCTGCTGGCGCTTTTCGGGCTGCTGGTGTCACGGCTGCGGATCGGCTGGGCCAAGGCGCTGTTCATCGTCTTCACTCTGCATGCCTATCTCAGCCACCAGCGGTTCATGTATTTGTTCTTCCTGCTGGTTCCGCTGGTGATCATGGTTGAGGTCGCACAGCAATATCCTGCACTTTCAGCCGCGACCTGGCTGGCGCAAAAGCGCGACGGATTGGAAAAAGTCTTCGCCAGGCATTACTACGCCATCTCAGGCGCGGTGGCAGTCCTGCTGATCGGCGCGGTCTCGGTCCTCGGCAGCGTCCAACAGATCGCGCCGAGCCCGAAGACGTCCGCCAGCGGAGCACTCGCCTTCGCAAGGGATCAGCACCTGTCCGGCAACGTGCTGAATTCCTACAATTTCGGCGGCACGCTGATCTTCCACGGGATCAAGACCTACATCGACGGCAGGACGGACCAGCTGTTCCTGGACGGGTTCACGAAAGCCGACGACGCGACCGGACACAGTGACGGCAAACCACTGCTCGAGGCCCGGCTGAAGAAATACGCCATAGGCTGGGCGCTGCTGGCGGCCGGCGACACCCGCATTCCCTTCTTCGAGGAATTGGGCTGGAAGCGGGCCTACGCGGACGAATACGCCGTGATCTACCTGCCCGGCGCCTGATCCGCGGCGCCAGCCCAAACCGGCTTCGGCCCTCCAGCATTCGCCTTGACACCGATGTTGCGGTGCAGCAAATTGCACCGGAGAGGACGAACAAAGTGGGATCGAGAATCAAGGCTTTCTCGCATCGCGGCAATGCCGCCGCATGGGCCGGTGAACCGGGTGCGCCACGACTGCCGCCGGCCATGGCGCGCGGACCGGCCGCATGAACTACAGACGCGACATCGACGGCCTGCGGGCCATAGCGGTGCTGCCTGTCGTCCTCTTTCATTTCGGCTTGTCCGCCATCCCAGGCGGCTTCACCGGCGTCGACATCTTCTTCGTCATATCGGGCTATCTGATCAGCGGCAGCCTGCTCGACGATCTCGAACGCGGCCAGTTTTCGATCGGCCGCTTCTATTGGCGCCGCGCGCGGCGCATCCTGCCGGCGCTGACCTTCGTCATCGTGCTCGCAGGCACTGCCGCCTGGTTCATCCTTTTGCCATCGGACCTGCACGAATTCAGCCTCAGCGTCATCGCGGCCTCGACCTTCTGGTCGAACATCTATTTCTGGAAGACGACGAACTATTTCTCGATCGACGCCGAGCTGCGGCCGCTGCTGCACACATGGTCGCTCTCGGTCGAAGAGCAATATTACATCTTCGCGCCGATACTGGTGTACCTGATCTATCGCTATGCCTCGAAACGCTGGCTGACGATATTGCTGCCGATCGCGATCGGCAGTTTCGCCTTGGCGGTCATGGCGACCTCGATGGCGCCCACGGCGGGTTTCTACCTGTTGCCGACGCGCATCTGGGAACTGGCGCTGGGGGCCATGCTGATGCTGAGAAAGCCGCCGGCACTTGCCAGCCGGCCGGCAATGGAACTGATCGGCCTCGCCGGCTTTGCCATGGTCGCCTTCGGCTTCGTCACGATTTCGGAGAGCGACCCCTTTCCGGGCTACAATGCCTTGTTCCCCTGCATCGGCACCGCCCTGCTCATCTATGCCGGCCACGAAAGGGCGGGCGAACAGGGGCCGGCAACCATCGCCACGCGGGTGTTGCAGTTTCCTCCGCTGGTCTGGATCGGCCTCATTTCCTATTCGCTCTACCTCGTTCATTGGCCGATCAATTCCTTCGTCCATTACGTTTCGCTGAAAGCCATCGGCGTGCCGACGATCATCGCCATGACCGTGGCAAGCTTCGCCCTGGCGGCGTTCTCGTGGACATATGTCGAGCAGCCGTTTCGGCGGAAACGGGCCTACACCGCACCGCTGCCTATCTTCGCCTTTTCCGCGACGGCAATCGTCCTGTTCTGCGTCGGCGGCGTGGCCGGGGCGCTCGGCAACGGTTTTCCGCAACGCTTCCCGGACTTTTCAACGGAACGGATCCAGGTTGGCGACTGGCGCAACGGCATCTGCTTCAACGAAGGCTCGAACCGGATCGAGGACTGGAACCTTGCCGCCTGCACCCGAACGAGCGGCTTTGCCACCAATGTGCTGTTATGGGGCGATTCCTTCGCCGCCCACTATGTCTCGGGACTTGAAGCCAACGCCCAGAAAATCCAGGCTAACGTCATCCAATACACCTATGCCGGCTGCCCCCCGGACCTGACCTATTTTTCCTATGCCCGACCTGCCTGTACCAGCTTCAACGAGCGGGCCCTGTCGATCATCCGCGAAGCCAACATTCAGGCCGTGATCCTGAGTGGCCGATGGACCGACTACGAGGTCAGGGGCTTCGGCGGTCTCCAGAAGACGATCGACCGGCTTCGCCAGATGGGCGTCAAGGTCTACGTCATCGGCCAGTCTCCCGAATTCATCGCCGACGTCCAGAAAATCGCCTTCTTCGCAAGACGAGGAGATACCGCGAACATGTCCTGGCCGATGGCCATGGATCCGGACATCAACAAGCGGGTTCTGCCCTTCGTCAAAGGCGCTGACTTCATAGACCCGCTGACCTATCTGTGCGACGCCGCAGGCTGCTCGTATGCCGATGCCGGCAACAAGCAATTTCTCTATTTCGACTATGGTCACTTCTCTTCCGCGGGCGCCGCACTCGCCATCTCGAGATACTGGCCGAGCTTTGCAGCCGGCACCGAGATCGCGAAAGTGAAATAGCAGGCGGAACCGGCATGCGGCGCGCCGGTCGCTGGGACGGTACCGTGTGGAAAGTGAGCCGCTTTGCGATTGCCCGATGGCCAGCCCTCATGGTAACGAGGCTGCTGCGCGGGTATGATGTAATGGTAGCCTGTCAGCTTCCCAAGCTGAACGCGAGGGTTCGATTCCCTCTACCCGCTCCAGTCTGCGCAGCAAGGGTTTGAGCCCTTACCAAGCCGCTCCAACTACCGGTTTCTCGCGCAATTCCGGGAAAACCGCTCCAGCCGTTTTCCCGGTATCGTTTTAGAGCCAAACACTAACCCAGACGCGCCTGCGCCAGCAGCGGACATGGCGGCGGCCGCGGCGCCAATAGCTGCGGCAGACCCTGCGCCAGGCGCGGCGGCGCCCATGACGACGGTGCCGGCGATGCCACCGGCGATGCGAGATCTGCTCCACCTCGGCTTGATCGTCTCC
This sequence comes from Mesorhizobium sp. B2-8-1, assembly GCF_006440955.1. NCBI lineage: Bacteria > Pseudomonadati > Pseudomonadota > Alphaproteobacteria > Hyphomicrobiales > Phyllobacteriaceae > Mesorhizobium > Mesorhizobium sp. B2-8-1. Next base: position 70,062 of record NZ_VFTX01000008.1, read on the forward strand.
TTCGAAGACGGCCGCATCAGCCCTGTCGAGGTCGTCCTTGTCGAGCTCGTCAAGGATTCCGTTGCCGTTCGGGACCCCGGCAACTGCTGTGCCGGGCCTGGCCAGGCCTGCAAAAGCAACGGCCCCCGCGACGCCAAGCATTCCAGTAAGAAACAACCGACGTTCCATCAAAATCTCCCGAGTTGTTTATCATCGGCGCATCGTTCCCCGGCTCAAAACGAGCTCCGGCGCGAACGCCGATTGGCCTTTGAACGCACTTACCTGGTTTTTGTTCCGGTCATCCCACTTCGCGCAGGATGAAGTCATGCAGCATCTTTGCCGCCGGCGACAGGGCGCGGTTCTTCACTGTGATCAGGCTGTAGGGCCGGACCTCGATGTCGAATTCGGTCTGGACGACATCGATGGCGCCGGCCAGCCCTTCGGGATTCTGGATGAATTTCGCCACCTGGATCGAGACCGGCGCGATGGCGTCGGAGTGCGCGACCATGACCAGGGTCAGGAGCAGCGAACTGGTGTTGAGGATGCGGTCCGGCAGCGCGATGTTGCGGTTCAGGAAATTGCTCTCCATGGCCTGGCGCAGCGGCGAGCCGCCGGACTGGAAAACCCAGTCATAGGCCGCGGTCTCCTCCAACCGCACCGCCTTGCCCTCGGTCAGCGGATGGCCCCGGCGCACGATCAGGCAGGCTTTCTCGACGCCGATCACACGGGACTCGAACAGCCGCGGGTTGAGATCGTCGGGGATGCGCGCGATGATGAAGTCATGGCGCGACGCGATCAACTCGCGCGCCAGCACGTTGGAGGTCTCGACCTGCATGGTGATCTCGATGCGCGGGTAGATGCGGCGGATTTCGCGGATCGCCGGCACCGCGAGCTCGATCGCGGGCGCCGTCACCGCACCAAGGAACACCGAGCCGCCCTTGCCCGCCTTGAGTTCGGAGATCTCGCGATCGACCTCGCGCATCTCCAAGAGGATGGAGCGCGCGCGCCTGGCGAGCGCCTTGCCATAGGGCGTCAAGGTGACGCCGCGCGGCAGCCTTTCGCAGAGCGTGACGTCCAGCACGGCTTCCATCTCGGCGATCATGCGCGAGGCCGCCGGCTGTGAGATATTCATGACCTGGGCGGCGGAACTGACCCGGCCGTGATCGTCCAGTGCAACGATCATGCGCATATGGCGCAGGCTGAGGCCGCTGCGCAGCAGGGTCTCGCCGTCACCGGGGAGCACCTCGTAACCTTCTGAAATCCCGCCAGGATTGCGCAACGTTGCCATTGATTTCCCTTCGCTCCCAATGCCCTTGAGTTTAGCGTCAACGTATACCAGTTTCGGTATAGCAATCATCAAAGATCGCATTTGACAGTTATGGCAAAGGGACACACCCTTCGCGCGTCCTGGGGCGTGCCAGTCGATGACGAGGAAAATCGTGTCGATTGAAATCAGTCCCAGGGCCGATTGGGAGGATACCGGAGATCGATAGACGACAGCGGCGCTTGCGCTCCTGCTCGCCTGCGCGGCCCGCGAAGCCCCGAGGTGTCGCGTCCATCAACCAGGGAGAGTAATTGTGAAGATCATCAAGACGCTGGCCGCCGTCGCGGCCCTTGGCATCGCTGCCATGACCTATTCGGCGCACGCCGCCGACAAGGGTCTCGTCGGCGTGCTGATGCCCACCAAGACCTCGCAGCGCTGGATCAACGACGGCGATGCCGTCAAGTCCCAGCTCGAGGCTTTGGGCTATACGGTCGACCTGCAATATGCGCAGGACGACATCCCCAACCAGCTCAGCCAGCTGGAAAACGAAATCACCAAGGGTCCGAAGGCGCTGATCATCGCCTCGATCGACGGCACCACCCTGTCGGATGCGCTGCAGAAGGCCGCTGATGCCGGCGTCGTCGTCGTCGCCTATGACCGCCTGATCAAGAAGACGCCCAATGTCGACTACTACACCACGTTCGACAATTTCGGCGTCGGCGTGATCCAGGCGAATTCGCTGGTCAAGGGCCTCAAGGAGCGCTTCCCGAATACCAAGCCGTGGAACGTCGAACTGTTCGGCGGCTCACCCGACGACAACAACGCCTTCTTCTTCTACAACGGCGCGATTTCCGTCCTGCAGCCGCTGATCGATGACGGTTCGATCAAGATCAAGTCCGGCCAGACCGGCATGGACAAGGTCGGCACGCTGCGCTGGCTCGCCGCCACCGCCCAGGCGCGCATGGACAATCTGCTGTCAGCCAACTATTCGGACGGCAGCCGCGTCGATGGCGTTCTGTCGCCCTATGATGGCCTGTCGCGCGGCATCACCGCCTCGCTGCGCGCTGTCGGTTACGGCACGGAGGCCCAGCCGTGGCCGATCGTGACCGGCCAGGACGCCGAGACCGCCTCGGTCAAGCTGATCATCTCGGGCGAGCAGTACTCGACCGTGTTCAAGGACACCCGCGAACTGGCCAAGGCCACCGTCGAGCTCGTCGACAAGGTGCTCTCGGGCGGCAAGCCGGAAGGCCTCGACACCAAGACCTACAACAACGACGTCAAGGTCGTTCCCTCGATCCTGCTGACGCCGCATGAGGTCGACAAGTCGAACTACCAGGCCCTGGTCGTCGACTCCGGCTACATCAAGGCCGACGAACTGAAGTAAATTCGGTTGTATAGCCAGGGGTCCTGCGCAACGCAGGGCCCCTTTTCGTTCACCAGCGACCCCGGTATTGTTGCGGGTCTCGCAGGAGCACTTTACCCATGGCCTCGACGATTTTGGAGATGCAGGACATCACCAAGACGTTTCCCGGCGTCAAGGCGCTGTCGAACGTCAACCTTCGGGTCGAGGAAGGCGAGATCCACGCCGTGGTCGGCGAGAACGGCGCCGGCAAATCGACGCTCATGAAGGTGCTGTCGGGCGTCTATCCCTCCGGCACCTATGACGGCCAGATCATCTTTCAGGGCCAGGAATGCCAGTTCAAAGGCATTCATGACAGCGAACGCAAGGGCATCGTCATCATCCACCAGGAGCTTGCGCTGGTGCCGATGCTGTCGATCGCCGAAAACATCTTCCTCGGCAACGAACACGCCCGATACGGCGTCATCGACTGGAATGCCAACGAGGCGCGCACCAGCGCCCTGCTGAAGAAGGTGGGCCTCAAGGAGGACCCCAAGACGCTGATCACCAATATCGGTGTCGGCAAGCAGCAGCTGGTCGAAATCGCCAAGGCGCTGAGCAAGGAGGTCAAGCTCCTGATCCTCGACGAGCCGACGGCGTCGCTCAGCGAAAAGGACAGCCAGGCGCTGCTCGACCTTCTGCTCGAATTCAAGCGACAAGGCATGACCTCGATCCTGATCTCGCACAAGCTCAACGAGGTGAACCGGGTCGCCGACAAGGTGACCGTCATCCGCGACGGACGAACCATCGAGACGCTGTCCAGGAAGGACATCTCGGAAGACCGCATCATCACCTCGATGGTCGGCCGTTCGCTCGACGACCGCTATCCGCCGCGCGAGCCCGATATCGGCGAGGTCGTGTTCGAGGTGAAGAACTGGTCGGTCTATCACCCGCTCCATGCCGAGCGGCAGGTGATCAAGGGCATCGACATCAATGTGCGCAAGGGCGAGGTGGTCGGCATTGCCGGGCTGATGGGCGCCGGGCGAACCGAATTCGCCATGAGCCTGTTCGGCCGCTCCTATGGGCGCCGCATCACCGGCGAGGTGCTGCTCAAGGGCAAGCCGATCGACGTCTCCTCTGTGAGCAGGGCGGTCGAACACGGCATTGCCTATGTGACCGAGGATCGCAAGACCTACGGCCTCAATCTCATCGACCATATCAAGCACAACATTACGCTGGCCAATCTCGGCGGCGTGTCGCGCCACAGCGTGATCGACGATTTGCGCGAGCTTGCCGTCGCCAACGACTATCGCAAGCAGACCAACATCCGCGCCTCCAGCGTCTATCAGATGACCGGCAATCTTTCCGGCGGTAACCAGCAGAAGGTGGTGCTGTCGAAATGGCTGTTCGCCGACCCGGAAGTGCTGATCCTGGACGAGCCGACGCGCGGCATCGATGTCGGCGCCAAATATGAAATCTATACGATCATCGCGCGCCTTGCGGCCGAAGGTAAGGCGATCGTGGTCATCTCGTCGGAAATGCCAGAACTGCTCGGCATCACCGACCGCATCTATGTCATGAACGAAGGCCGCATCGTCGGCGAAATGCCCGCGGCGGACGCAAGCCAAGAAAGAATAATGCGCGCCATCGTTCGGGGAGAAGGAAAAGCAGCATGAGCACGGAAAGCGCCCCCGCCCCGCAAAGCAACGTCGCCGAAGATGTAGGGCAGCGTCCACGCATCGCCGTATCGGCGCTGGCGACGAACCTGCGCGAATACGGCCTGATCCTGGCGCTGATCGCCATCATGGTGTTCTTCCAGTTCACCACCTCGGGAACGCTGTTCAAGCCGGTGAACCTGAGCAATCTGGTGCAGCAGAACTCCTTCATCATCGTGATGGCGCTCGGCATGCTGCTGGTCATCGTATCGGGTCATATCGACCTCAGCGTGGGGTCCGTGGCCGGCTTCATCGGCGCGCTGGCGGCGATGATGATGGTGATCTGGCCTCTCGGCATATTCAGCAACCCGCTGGTGGTCTCCATCGTCTGCCTGATCGTGGGCGGCCTCATCGGCGCGGCGCAAGGCTACTGGATCGCCTATCACCGAATACCGAGCTTCATCGTGACGCTGGCCGGCATGCTGATCTTCCGCGGCATCTGCCAGGCGCTGCTCGGCGGCGGATCTTCGGTCGGACCGCTGCCGCCCGAGTTCAAGGCACTCAGCTCCGGCTTCATTCCAGATGTCATCGGACCGCTGACGCTGATCCCGCCAACGGTGAATGCAGCCGGCAAGACGATTATGGGCAGCGGCCTGACGCTGCACATGACGACGATCGTGCTGGGCCTGATCGCCGTGCTGGCCTATGCCTATTTCGGGCTGCGGACGCGACGCAAACGCGAACGCCACGGCTATGAGGCCGAGCCGTTTACCCTGTTCGTCATCAAGACGCTGGTCGGCAGCGCGCTGGCGCTGTTCCTGGTCTACCAGTTCGCCAGCTATCGGGGCCTGCCGGTGGTGCTGCTCGTCATGGGCTTGCTGATCTCACTGTTCGTCTTCGTCACCAAGCGCATGACGATCGGCCGCCGCATCTATGCGATGGGCGGCAATGCCAAGGCCGCGCAGCTGTCGGGCATCAAGACCGAGCGGCTGACGCTTTACGTGTTCGTCAATATGGGCGTGCTGTCGGCGCTTGGCGGCCTGATCATCGCGGCGCGTCTCGGCCAGGCCGTGCCGGCGGCAGGCCTCGGCAGCGAGCTCGACGTCATCGCCGCGGTGTTCATCGGCGGCGCCTCGGCGATGGGCGGCGTCGGTCAGGTCATCGGCGCGGTGGTCGGCGGCTTTATCATGGGCGTGATGAACAACGGCATGTCGATCATGGGCGTCAATGTCGACTGGCAGCAAGTGGTCAAGGGCCTGGTGCTGCTCGGCGCCGTGATCTTCGACGTCTACAACAAGAACAAGGCCTGAACAGGTTTCAGGCGAGGCAAGCAGGAGGCATACGGTCGCGGCGCTGCCGGCAATTCGCCGGCTTGAAGAAGTCCTTCAGGGACCGGGCTCGCGAGCGCAATCCGGACGAAGAGTTCAACCCGTGGCACGGCCAGTCCGAGCCGCGCAGGTCAGGGTTTGCCAGAAGGCAGCCATGCCAAGACATATGAGAGAGGACTGATCATGCTGATCTCGCAGATTCTCGACGACGCCGAGACCATCCGTGTCGTTGCCCGCACAGGCGGCAAGACCCGGATCATCAACGGCGCACGCAGCGTCTATTCGCTGGCGATGGAAGCCGCTCGTACCGGCGTCGGCCTTGCCGCGTTGATCGAACGCAAGGGGCTCGGCGAGACCGTCGATCTCGACGCCGCCTACAAGAAGGGGCGGCTGCTGTCGCCGATCAATCATCCCGATCCGGCGCATCTGCATCTGACCGGCACGGGGCTAACGCATCTCGGCTCGGCGGCGACGCGCGATTCCATGCACAAGAAGCTCAGCACCGACGGCGAGGAGCAGCTCACCGATTCCATGAAGATGTTCCGCATGGGGCTGGAAGGCGGCAAACCCGCGAAAGGCCAGATCGGGGTGCAGCCGGAATGGTTCTACAAGGGCAATGGCACGATGGCCGTGGCGCCGGGTGCCGCGCTCCTGTCGCCGGCCTTCGCCAAGGATGCCGGCGAGGAGCCCGAGGTTGCCGGCATCTATGTCATCGGCGACGACGGCGCGCCGTTCCGGGTCGGCTTCACGCTGTCCAACGAATTTTCCGATCATGTGACCGAACGCGTGAACTACCTCTTTCTCGCCCATTCCAAGCTGCGCAACGCTTCCTTCGGACCGGAGATCCTGGTCGGCGACCTGCCCGCCGACATCAGGGGCTCCTCACGCATCTGGCGCGACAGCAAGTTGATGTGGGAAAAGCCGTTCCTGTCGGGCGAAGCGAACATGTCGCACACCATCGCCAATCTCGAACACCACCATTTCAAATATTCGGCTTTCCGCCAGCCGGGCGACGTGCATGTGCACATGTTCGGCACCGCGACCCTGTCCTTCGCCGACGGCATCAAGACCGAGGCCGGCGACGTGTTCGAGATCGAGGCCGGCGATTTCGGCCTGCCGCTGCGCAATCCGCTCGAAATCGAACAGCCGGTGAAAGTGGCGGTGAAGGCGCTGTGAGATGAGCGTGATCTCCTCCCTGGTGGGAGGAGATCGGCAGCTTCCATCTCAATAAATATCGAAGTCGAAATACTTGTCCTGGATCTTCTTGTAGGTGCCGTCGGCGACGATGGCGTCAATGGCTGCGTTGAGCTTGTCGCGCAGCGCCGTATCCTCGAGACGCACGGCAATGCCGGCTTCGGTCTCGGTGCCCTTGACGTCACCGACCATCTTGCAGCAACCGTCGCTCGCCTTCTTCATCCAGTCCATCAGCACGAACTTGTCGGAAAGGACGGCGTCGAGGCGGCCGTTCTGGAGATCGGTGATTGCCTCTTCCTGGGTCGGATAGAGCTTCGCTTCGGCGCCGGCCTTGCCATAGACGTCCTGGGCGTAATTGGCCTGCGTGGTCGCCGCCTGGGCGCCGACCGTCTTGCCGGTGAGTGCCGCCGGTTCGGTCGAGGCGATGTCGCTGTCCTTCAGGGCGACGAGCGACAGCGGCGTCGTATAATATTTGTGGGTGAACGCGACCTGCTTCTTGCGCTCCTCGGTGATGCTCATCGAAGCGATGATGGCGTCGAACTTCTTGGCCTGCAGCGCCGGGATAATGCCGTCCCAGTCCTGGGTGACGATCTCGCATTCGACCTTCATCTGCGCGCACAAGGCGTTGGCGATGTCGATGTCGAAGCCCTCGACCTTGCCGTCGGGCGTGATGGTGTTGAACGGCGGATAGGCTCCCTCGGTGCCGATCTTGATTTTCTCCGCCGCATGCGCCGACAGGGCGCCGGCACCAAGCGTCAGCATGGCGGCGGCCGCCGCCGATATTATCCATTTCGAAATCTGCATTTTCATTCCCCTTGAGCGCCGCCACGTCGGCGGCCGGCGAGGCAGCCAAGCATGGCGAGCCGGCGCAGGCAAGTATCTTGCCTGACGGTGATGAGCGTTCAGGGCGCGGCGCGAAAGTGCTTGGACAGCTTCAGGCCCTGCGCCTGGTAGTTCGAGCCGAGCTCGGTGCCGTAAAGCGCCTGCGGCCGCTTCAGCATATGCTCGTAGACCAGCCGGCCGACGATCTGGCCATGATCGAGGATGAACGGCACCTCATGGCTGCGCACTTCGAGCACGGCGCGGCTGCCGGTGCCGCCGGCCGCCGAATGGCCGAAACCCGGATCGAAGAAGCCGGCATAGTGGACACGGAACTCGCCCACCAGCGGATCGAAGGGCGTCATTTCGGCCGCGTAGAGCGGCGGCACATGCACCGCTTCCTGGCTGACGAGGATGTAGAACTCGTCCGGATCGAGCACCAGCTCGCCGGCGCCGCTCTTGTGGATCGGCTCCCAGAAGTCGACGATCTCCTGCGCCGCGCGTTTGTCGACATCGACGAGGCCGGTATGGTGTTTGCCGCGATAGCCGACCAGCCCGTCACTGTCGCCGTTGAGATCGATCGACAATGCGATGCCGCCGCCGGAGATGTTCGGCGGTTCGGTGGCGACCAGCATTTCGGCCCGGTGCAATTGATGCAACTCTGCTTCCGAGAGCAGCGCATTGCCGGTGCGGAAGCGTATCTGCGAAAGGCGCGAGCCGGCGCGCACGACGATCGGGAAGGTGCGTGGGCTGACTTCGAGATAGAGCGGACCATGATAGCCGGCGGCGATCTTGTCGAACTCGTGGCCGCGATCGGTCATCACGCGGGTGAAGATATCGAGCCGCCCGGTCGAGCTCTTGGGATTGGCGGACGCCGAAATTTCCGCCGGCAGCGCCAGGCTTTCGAGCAGGGGCACGATGTAGACGCAGCCGGTTTCCAGAACGGCGCCGTCGGCCAGGCTGATCTCGTGCAGCTTCAGCCGGTCGAGTTTTTCACTGACCTTGTGGTTGGGACCCGGCAGGAAGGACGCGCGCACCCGCCACGCCTTGTCGCCGAGCCTCAGATCGAGGCTGGCCGGCTGGATCTGGTCGGCGTCGAGCGCACGCGACGACTTCAGCGCGCCGGACTGGAACAGCGCCGCAATGTCCTGATCGGGAAGAATTCCTGTCTGCCGCAAAGTCTGGCTCCGCTCTGCTGGTACAAGTCTCTTAATGAAGCCGGCAATTGACGCAAGCGTGGCGCGGGTCTAAAGGGTCGTTATCCCGTGGTGATTTGGCCGGTCGGCTTGCAGCCACGTTAAACAAGTCGCTAAAGGACCGTCGGGCCGCAAGGCCGCATGGACCGGTTGCGACTTTTTCGCGGCCGGTTTTTTTGTGTTTGGATAGGACGATGACGAGCAAGACGCGCAACTGGAAGCCTCAGACCGCACTCGTGCATGGCGGAACCCTGCGTTCCGGCTTCGGCGAGACTTCCGAGGCGATATACCTGACCCAAGGCTATGTCTATGAGACGGCCCAAGCCGCCGAAGCCCGCTTCAAGGGCGAGGAACCGGGCTTCATCTATTCGCGCTACGCCAATCCGACCGTCGACATGTTCGAGAAGCGCATGTGCGCGCTCGAAGGCGCCGAGGACGCGCGCGCCACCGCGTCCGGCATGGCGGCGGTGACGGCAGCCCTCCTGTGCAGCGTCAAGGCCGGCGATCATATCGTTGCGGCGCGCGCCCTGTTCGGCTCCTGCCGCTGGGTGGTCGAGACGCTGGCGCCGCGCTACGGCATCGAGGCGACGCTGGTCGACGGCACCGACATCGCCAATTGGGAAAAGGCGGTTCGGCCCAACACCAAGCTGTTTTTCCTGGAAAGCCCGACCAACCCGACGCTTGAGGTGGTGGACATCGCCGCCGTCGCTTCGCTTGCCAATTCGATCGGCGCGCGGCTGGTCGTGGACAATGTCTTCGCCACGCCGCTGCAGCAGAAGCCGTTGCAGCTCGGCGCGCATATCGTGGTCTATTCGGCGACCAAGCACATCGATGGCCAGGGCCGATGTCTCGGCGGCGTCATTCTGTCGGACAAGAAGTGGATCGACGAGAACCTGCACGATTATTTCCGCCATACCGGCCCCAGCCTGTCGCCGTTCAATGCCTGGACGCTGCTGAAGGGCCTGGAAACGCTGCCGCTGCGCGTGCGCCAGCAGACGGAGAGCGCCGGCAAGATCGCCGATTTCCTGGCCGAGCAGCCGGAGATCGCCCGCGTGATCTATCCCGGGCGCGCCGACCATCCGCAGGCTGACGTCGTGAAGAAGCAGATGTCGGGCGGCTCCACCCTGATCTGCTTTGACGTCAAGGGCGGCAAGCAGGGTGCCTTCGCCTTGCAGAACGCGCTCGACATCGTCCTGATCTCGAACAATCTCGGTGACGCCAAAAGCCTGATCACCCATCCGGCGACGACGACGCACAAGAACCTCAGCGACGAAGCGCGCGCCGAGCTCGGCATCGGACCCGGCACGCTCAGGCTGTCGGTCGGGTTGGAAGATACCGACGATTTGCTGGACGACATCGCGCAGGCGTTGAAGGCCCGATGAGGACTGGTGGCAGACCGAGGACTACAGGCCTGCCGCTTTGCGCAATGCTTCGTTCATGCGCGTCTGCCAGCCATCACCACCGGCCCTGAAACGGTCGACAACATCGGCGTCGAGGCGCAACTGTACCGCACGTTTGGGTCGCGCAAGCGGCGGTCGGCCAACTTTGCGGCGCGAAGCGGCATCGGTCGGCTGCGCATCCGGATCGGCCTCGGCGGCGGCAGTGATCGCAGCATCTTCCTCGTCGGTCCTCGCGCCAAGCGCCTTTCTGGCGAGCCCCAAAGCATCAGCGCGCGACTGCTTTGGGGGAGTAGCCTCGCGGCGCACGATCGTCTTAGAGGTTTTCGACATAGTCCGTAATCTCCTGTCTCGTTGCCTTGCGTGGCGAAATTACGCGGATCGCATGGCTTCGCTCGACATAGACCATCACATAAACGCCAGCCTCGATCAGACCGATGGCAACAAGACGATCCTCGCCAAAATCCTCGCTGTCATCGAGCCGGATAACGGCATTGGCGAAATCGAAGGACGGAGCGATCGCGAAATCCACGCCATGCTTGGCCCTGTTTGTCTTTGCCTTGTTTTCATCCCACTCGAACAGCATCGCCGTGGGGGCGCTCCATAGGTTATGTATACACAAAAATAGAGCCTGGTTCAACAATTTTTGTATATACGATAACCTTCCTCGACATCAAGCTGAACCGCCGACATCAAGCGCGGGAGGGCGTCTCTTCGAGCTCGGCCGCCTTGGTGCCGATGGTCATGGCGTTGCCGCGCCAGTCGACGGCCCCGCCCAGCCAACCGCGCATCCAGATCGCCGGCAACATCAGGTCGCGTGCGATCATCGCGGTGACGATGCGCGGCGACAGATACCAGCCCTTTGCCGAGGCGAGCATGCATTCCGGCAGGTAGGCGAGCGCCAGCACGCAAAGCGCTGTCATGGGCAGGCTGACGCCGGCGCTGGCCGCGGCGATCAGCGCCAGCACGAGCGGAGCCGCCACGCCGGTCAGGATCTCGGGCGCGAAGAAGAGCGGAAAGGTGACGCGGCGCAGGCGCGCCCAGCGGGCCTGGCGCGACCAGATATCGCCCGGCATGCGCTGCCCGAGCGGCTGCTCGAAGGGGGAAGCGACGAGATTGACGCGCAGGCCGAGCCTGTTGACCAGTTTGGTCGACGCGGCATCCTCCGCGATCTCGGCGGCGAGCGCACGGATGCCGCCATTGGCGTCGAGCATCTGCTTGTTCCACAACATGCTCTTGCCCTGGGCAAAGCCGAGGCCAAGCGCCTCGCCGGCATATTGCCAGCGCGCCTGCAGCGTGTTGAGGAAAGCGCATTCGACTTCTGCCCAGAAGCCGTCGGGCCGCGAACCGATCGGCGTCGAGCAAACCAGGCCGGTGTCCCGCCGCCATGCCGCCATCAGGTGCTGGACGTAGTCTTTCGGCATCAGCACGTTGGAATCGGCGAGAATGACCCAGTCGTGGCGCGCTGCCTCCCAGCCCTTGACGCAGTTGTTCAGTTTCGGGTTGGCGCTGATGCGGTCGTCGCCGGTGAGCAGGCGGGCCGGCACGGCTGGAAAGCGGGCAATCGCGGCGCGGATCGGCTTGACCGCGGGGTCGTCGGCATGGGCGACACAGAAGATCAGTTCGTAGCGCGGCCAGTCGAGCGAGAAAGCGCGCTCAAGCGTCTCATGGGTAAACGGCTCGACGCCGCGCGCCGGGATGACGATCGAGACAGGCAGCGGCTTGCCGGCCGGCGGCGCGATGGCGGCGCGCCGTTTCAGGCGCGAGCAGGCGAGCAGGATGCTGGCGAGATTTGAGGCGATAAGAGCGATCGAAAGCGAGCCGGTTATGAGAGCGAGTTCCATCGATATCCGGTCACTCCAGAAAACCCGGCCCGCTTGGCGGCCGTTTTCGACAGTTCGACAGAGCGCCCGAGTCGCCCGGCATTGCTGGTGCACACCATCATTGTCATGTGTCACTCAAATGACATTGTTTGTCGGCACCTGCCCTTCAGGGACAGCAACTCGGACGCGCACGGTTGATCGAACCGCAAAGAGCGCCGAATGTTCCACACCGGATTTGTTTTGGAGCCGCTCATGTACCGCGCCGTCACGCGCAACATCGAAGTGCAGGTCAGGCCGTTCTATCTCGAGGACCGCTCGGATCCTTCGGAAAACCGCTATGTCTGGGGCTACCAGATAACGATCGACAACCAGTCCGACGAATTCGTGCAGCTGTTGTCGCGCTATTGGCACATAACCGACGGCGCCGGCCGGGTCGAGGAAGTGCGAGGTGCCGGCGTGGTCGGCGATCAGCCCGAACTCAATCCCGGCGACAGCTATCAATACACGTCGGGCTGTCCGCTCTCGACCCCGTCGGGGATCATGGTCGGTCACTACACCATGCGCAACGAGCGGGGCGAGACATTCGACATCGCCATCCCCGCCTTCTCACTCGACCTGCCGGGGACAAGGCGGACGGTGAATTAGACGAGGCGAAATCGGCGACAGCGTCGTTCTCCCCGTCACTATACGGCGAGAAATGTCCGGCAGGAATGAGGGGCAGCGCCGCCCCTCATCCGCTCTTGGGCCCCTTCTCCCCGTAGAACGGGGAGAAACAAGAACCCTACTGAGTCGTAAATTCCGCCGGGTCGAAGTCATATTGCGTCGAACAGAACTCGCAAGCGACGTGGATGCCGCCGTCCTCGGTGCTGTCCTTGATCTCCTGCGCGGAGAAGCCCTCGAGGATGCCGCGGATCTTGTCGCGGGAGCATGAGCACTGATCGGCGACGGGAACGCCGCCGAAGACGCGGACGCCATGCTCGTGGAACAGACGATAGAGCAGCCGCTCTGCGCCGATGGTCGGATCGATCAGTTCGGTCGGCTCGATGGTGCCGAGCAGCGCCAGTAATTCCTGCCAGGAATTGTCTGTGGGATCGTGGATCTCCTCGCGCGGATCGCCATCCCCGCCGGGCAGGTCAGGAACGCGCATGCGCTCGGAGGCCTGCGGCAGGAACTGCGCCAGGATGCCGCCCGCCCGCCACTGCTCGCGCGCGCCGCCGGGGCCGGGCGTCAAAAGCTTGGCGACCGAAAGCCGGAGATCGGTCGGGATCTGCTCCGACTGGCGGAAATAGGTGCGCGCGGCCTCTTCCAGGGTCTCGCCGTCGAGCTGGACGATGCCCTGGTAGCGTTGCGTGTGGGCACCTTGGTCGATGGTCAGCGCCAGCACACCGTTGCCGAGCAGCGTCTGCTGCGAGGTCTCGCCGGCCGCAATCAGCGCCTCCAGCCGGTCGACATCGAAGCGCGCATAGGCACGCAGCGCCGAGGGGGTGGAAAAATCCGCGACCAGCATGTCGACAGGCCCGTCGGTGCGGGTCTGCAGGATGAACTTGCCCTCGAACTTGAGCGAGGTGCCGAGCAGCACCGTCAGCACACAGGCTTCCGCCAGCAACCGGGCGACCGGCTCGGGATAATCATGGCGGCCAAGGATCGCATCGAGCATCGGCCCGAGCTGCACGGTGCGGCCGCGCACATCGAGCGGGCCGACCTCGAAGGGCACGACGTGATCATCGCCGGCGTAACCGAATTCGCCGAGTTTGGGGTGATGTTCAGCCACTTGATGGGTTTCCAGCATGACAAAGCTCCAGGGCGCGGCCATGCCGCCCTTTGGGGAGCATGCGTCTAAACGCGCTTGATTCGCGTGATGCCGCGCAGATAGGCATCGCGCCTCCGGAGATCAAGTTCCCCGGCACGTCAAGCGCCAAGACACTTCAAGTCCACTTCAGGCCCCAAGACACCAGGCAAGCACGGCCTTTTGGGCGTGGAGCCGGTTCTCGGCCTCGTCGAAGACCACCGAATGCGGACCGTCGATGACCTCGTCCGTCACTTCCTCGCCGCGATGCGCCGGCAGACAATGCATGAACAGCGCGTCGGGCTTTGCCTTGGCCATCAGCTTGGCGTTGACCTGGTAGGGCGAAAACACATTGTGGCCGCGGGCGCGGTGCTCCTGGCCCATCGACACCCAGCAGTCGGTGACGATGCAGTCGGCCTGGTCGACGGCTTCCTCTGGCGAGCGGGTAAAGGAGAGCTTGCCGCCATGCGCCTTTGACCAGTCGACATGCTTCTGCGCCGGCTCGCTGCCTTCGGGCACGGCGACGTTGAGGTTGAAGCGGAACCGCGCCGAGGCTTCCAGCAGCGAATGCAGCACGTTGTTGCCGTCGCCGGTCCAGGCGATGGTCTTGCCGGCGATCGGACCGCGATGCTCCTCGAAGGTCATGATGTCGGCCATCAGCTGGCAAGGATGGGTATCGTCGGTGAGCCCGTTGATCACCGGGATGGTCGCATTCTCGGTCAGCTCCAGCAGCCGCTCATGCGAGGTGGTGCGGATCATGATGGCATCGACATAGCGCGACAGAACCTTGGCGGTGTCGGCGATGGTCTCGGAGCGGCCGAGCTGCATCTCGGTGCCGGTCAGCATGATGGTCTCGCCGCCAAGCTGACGCATGCCGACATCGAAGGAGACGCGCGTGCGCGTCGACGGCTTGTCGAAGATCATCGCCAGCACCTTGCCTTCGAGCGGTTTCGAGCGCTCGCCCGCCTTGAGCCGCGCCTTGCGCTCCACTGCGTCGGTCAGCATGGAGCGCAGGTCGCCTTCGGAAACGGCGGAGAGGTCGGTGAAATGACGAAGTGACATCAGGAGCTTTCGAATTTACTTCGCGGCTTCAGCGGCGATTGCCTCGGTCAGGGCCTTGGCGCCGGCGCGAATGCGCTCCAGCGCTTCATGGATCTCGCTGTCCGTGACGGTGAGCGGCGGCAGCAGGCGAATGACGTTGTCGCCGGCCGGAACCGCGAGCAGATGCTGGTCGCGCAGCGCCATGTTCACCTTGCCGTTGGGCATGGCGCATTTGAGGCCCAGCATCAGCCCCGTGCCCCTGATGTCCTCGATGACCTCGGGGAATTCGTCGGCCACCCCTGCCAGCCCTTGCTTCAACAACAGCGCCTTGCGCTGCACATCCGCCAGGAAGCCCTCCTCCAGCACCACGTCGAGCACGGCATTGCCGACCGCCATGGCCAGCGGGTTGCCGCCGAACGTAGTGCCGTGGACGCCCGCGGTCATGCCGACAGCCGCCTCGTCGGTGGCAAGGCAGGCGCCCATCGGGAAGCCACCGCCAATGCCTTTGGCGATGGCCATGATGTCTGGAGCGACCCCCGACCATTCATGCGCGAACAGCTTGCCGGTGCGGCCGATGCCGCACTGGACCTCATCGTAGATCAACAGCAGGCCGTGCTGGTCGCAGAGCTGCCGCAGCCGCTTCAGCGATTGTGTCGGCACCGGGCGGATACCGCCCTCGCCCTGCACCGGTTCGATCAGGATCGCCGCGGTCTCCGGCGTGATCGCCTTTTCGGCGGCGTCGATATCGTCGAAGCCGACCTGGTCGAAACCCTCGACCTTCGGGCCGAAACCTTCGAGATATTTGTACTGGCCGCCGGCCGCGATGGTCGCCAGCGTGCGGCCATGGAAGGCGCCTTCGAAAGTGATGACGCGGAAGCGCTCGGGATGCCCCTTGACGAAATGGTAGCGCCGCGCCGTCTTTATCGCGCATTCCAGCGCCTCGGCGCCAGAATTGGTGAAGAACACCTTGTCTGCGAAGGTGGCGTCGGCCAGCCGCTCGCCGAGCCGGCTCTGCCCCGGGATCTCGTAGAGGTTGGAGACGTGCCAGAGTTTGGCAGCCTGTTCAGTGAGCGCCGCGACCAGATGCGGATGGCCGTGGCCCAGCGAATTGACGGCTATGCCGCCGGCAAAGTCGAGATATCGCTCGCCCTTGTCGGTGACCAGCCAGGTGCCTTCCCCATGGTCGAAGGCCAGGGGTGCGCGAGCAAAGGTCTCGAAAAGCGCCGAACCGCTCATTATATGCGTCTCCGGAACCGGAAAATCAAAAAAGCCGCCAAAGCGGCGGCCTTTGCGGCTTATCGGGTTTTTCAGCCATGAAGTCAACGAAAACGTCGCGTAGTGGCGCGCGGCAAGCCTCCCGACGGGACGCCGGCTCATAAGTGAGCTGGCAAGTTGGGGAAAACCGAAAAAACCGATTCGTGTTGCACTTCGGACTCTTGTCACCGAGTCAGCGCATAAGGTAGTTGTAGTCGGGAAATAACTAGATTTCGTGCGGCGGACCTAATCACCAGATATATGTGGTGTCTGCCCCAGCAGTGGTGCTGGGCCGGGAATGGATTCCGATTGCCGTACGCTTAGCAGGAGCGCGGTCATGAATTGGACTGACGAGCGGGTCGAACTCTTGAGAAAACTGTGGTCGGAGGGTCTGAGCGCAAGCCAGATTGCTGCCCAGCTTGGAGGGGTCAGCCGCAATGCCGTCATCGGCAAGGTGCACCGGCTGAAATTGTCGGGCCGCGGGCGCGCCACGGCAGCGCCGGCACGCCAGAAGAAGACGGCGCAAGGGTCGGGCGCGCAGAAATCGGTGTCGCGCCCCGCGAGTGCGACCCGCCACGTCACGACATCGATCGGAGCAACGGCGCTGCAAGCGCAGTTCGATGCCGAGCCGGTGGCCCGCCACTATATCCGGCCGGTCGAGAATGTGGTGGTGCCGATCTCGCGGCATCTCCAGCTCACCGAACTCACCGAGCGCACCTGCAAATGGCCGAACGGCGATCCGCTGTCGGAGGACTTCAATTTCTGCGGCAACGAAGCCGCCGAAACCGGACCCTATTGTAAATACCATGCCCGCGTGGCGTTCCAGCCGGCAGCGGAGCGGCGGCGGAATAGATAAGGGACTAAGGCAGTAGGGCAGTAGGGCAGTATGTTTTGAATTTGCGCTCCCGAGCGTTTAGCCTACTGCCTACTGCCCTACTCTCACAGCCATCCGTTCTTGCGAAACCGCCAATAGAGGAAGCTGCAGATCAGCGCGATCGCCAGCAGCACCATCGGGTAGCCGTATTCCATCTTCAGTTCCGGCATGTCGCTGAAATTCATGCCGTATATGCCCGCGAAGGCTGTCGGCACGGCCAGGATTGCCGCCCATGAGGCGAGCTTTTTGGAGATCGCCGTTTCCTGGCTCTGGCCCACCAGCAGGCTCGCCTCGAAAGCAAAGGCCAGCACTTCGCGCAAGCTGTCGATCTTTTCCTGGACGGTGCGGATATGGTCGGTCACGTCACGAAACAGCGGGTGCATGGCTGAATGGATCTGCGGCAGGTCGGCGCTGGTCAGCCGGCGGCAGACCTCCACCAGCGGCAGTGCGGCATTGCGCAGCCGCAACAGATCGCGGCGCAGCATATAAAGGCGTTCGATATCGGGGCCGGTCATCGGCTTCAGCAGGACCCGGTCCTCGATCGCCTCGACCTCATCCTCAATCTGCTCGAGCACCGGCATGTAGTTGTCGACGATGAAATCGAGAATGGCATAGAGGACGAAATCCTCGCCCTTGGCCAGTGAATGCGGGCAGCTTTCCCAGTGCTGGCGCACCACAGCATAGGATGTCGAAGGGCCGTGCCTGACGCTGACGATGTAGCCGCTGCCCACAAACAGATGCGTCTCGCCGAAGGTGACGCGGCCCTCGATCAGCTGCGCGGTGCGGGCGACGATGAACAGCGCATCGCCATACTGCTCGATCTTCGGCCGCTGGTGCGGATGCTCGGCATCCTCGATTGCGAGCTCATGCAGATGAAATTGCGCCTGGACGCGCAGCAGAAGCTCGCGATCGGGTTCAAGCAGCCCAATCCACACGACGTGTCCCGCTTTCCTGGCCCATGTGCCGGCTTCCTCGATCGGGATGTCGGCGATGCGGCGCCCGGCTGTGTAGACGCTGGAGGCGATGACGGCCGATGTCGGCGGCGCGGGCTTGAAATCCCGGACATATTCCATCGCAGCCTCCCGAAGCACTGCCTTTGCTGGGAACCAGCAGGCTTGCCTCAGGGATAGTCTAGCGCAATACGACCAAGCGTTCGAGAAAAAGTGCGTTCACTTGACCGGCTGCGTTGCGGAAAGGCCGATCTTGTCCGTCTTGTCGCCCTTCGGCCGCTCGCTCGGCATCTGGTCGCCGGTGACGATATAGTAGATCGTCTCGGCAATGTTGGTGGCATGGTCACCGATGCGTTCGATGTTCTTGGCGCAGAACAGCAGATGCGTGCAAGGCGTGATGTTGCGCGGATCTTCCATCATGTAGGTCAGCAATTCGCGAAACAGCGACGTGTACATGGCGTCGATCTGGTCGTCGCGGTCACGTACGAAGCCGATCCTTTCGACCGAGCGCGAGGCGTAGACGTCGAGCACTTCCTTGAGTTGGGTCAACGCTAGGTCGGCCAGGGCTTCGAGGCCGCGGAACAGGCTGGTCGGCTGGCGCCCGTCGGCAACCGCCACCACACGCTTGGCGACATTCTTGCCGAGATCGCCGACCCGCTCGAGATCGGCCGAGATGCGGATCGCGCCGACGATCTCGCGCAAGTCCGTCGCCATCGGCTGGCGCCGGGCGATGATGATGATTGCCCTGTCGTCGATTTCGCGCTGGCCTTCGTCGAGGACGGCGTCGTCGCGGATCACCTTCTGGGCAAGGCCGGGATCGGCATTGACCAGGGCGGAGATCGCCTGTTCGACCATGCGTTCGGCATGTCCGCCCATGGCGGCGATGCGCTTCGACAGATCTTTCAGCTCCTCGTCATAGGCGCTGACTATGTGCACGGACTGCATGACCGGATGCCTTCCCACGGATGATCTGATTTTGAGTCGTTTCCTCGAATCCCCGCTGATACGCTAACCGGATGACAGAAAAAAGAAATGGCAGCTTGGAAACTAGGGCGGCTCAGGCCGCCGGCAAATGGACCGAGAAGGCGGCGCCCTTGCCGACTTCGGACTTGATCGAAAGCCTGGCGTTGTGGCGCGTCAGGATATGCTTGACGATCGACAGGCCAAGGCCTGTGCCCTTCTGGGTTCGACTGCTCTCGACGTCGACGCGATAGAAGCGCTCCGTGATGCGCGGAATGTGCTCCTCGGGAATGCCGGGGCCAAAATCCCTGATCGTCACGTCGATGCCCGCTTCGCCCTCGGCGTCGCCGCGCTCGATCGACACCACCACGCGGCCGCCCGACTGCCCATATTTGCAGGCGTTTTCCAGAAGGTTCTCGAAGACCTGGAACAGTTCGTCGCGGTCGCCCGGCACGTAAAGAGGGCCGTCGGCGAAATCCCGCTCGATGACGACGCCGTTTTCGCGCGCCAGCGGGGCCAGCGAATCGATGACGCTGTCGACGGTCTGGCGCAAATCGACCTCGGTCCCCGGCCGCAGATAGGGCTTCATCTCCAGCCGCGACAGCGACAAAAGGTCATCGATCAGGCGTGCCATGCGGCCGGTCTGGTTCTGCATGATCTGCAGGAACTGCTCGCGCGCCGCCGGGTCATTGCGGGCCGGTCCGCGCAGCGTTTCGATGAAACCCGATATCGAGGCGAGCGGCGTGCGCAATTCGTGGCTGGCATTGGCGATGAAATCTGCGCGCATGCGGTCGATGCGGCGCGCTTCGCTCTGGTCCTTGAACACCATCACGTAGAGATCAGTGCCGTGACCGACCGAGGAGGCGCTGACCCGGTAAGTCCGCTCGACCGGCAGCCTCTCGGTGTAGTCGATGACATCCGACGCGACCTCGCCCGACAGCACGCCGTCCAGAAGAGCCTGCATTTCGGGCGCACGGAATTTCAGCGACAGCGATACGCCCGGGGCGATGCCGCCAAACGCGGCGAAGGCGGCGGCGTTGGCATGAACGATCGCCGCGGCATGGTCGAAGATGATCAAGGGGTCGGCGACGGCCGCCGCCAGATATTCGCCGGACAGGCGTTGCAGGCCGATGGCCTCGATCGCCGCACCGCTTTCGCCGGGCTGGCGCGTGGCTCCAGCCGGTATCATCGCCGCCACCAGCAGCAAAGCCAGCGCCGGCAGCAGCACATAGGCGGAAATGCCCGCAAAGGCATAAACCGCCATGACCGCGACAAGACCGGCGACCAGCAACCATCGGCTGTTCCACAGCCGCGCGGCAAGCGCTTGCGCCATACCCTTCTCGTCTGCGCCCTGGTCCGCCATTCGCGCCTGCGCCCCGCTCCCGGTCCGGCAATTTCGCTGGACCGGCCTGGCGCATGACGCCGAAAAATCAGAATCGATTTTCGGAAAGGATCATGCGCAAAATCCAAAAGTGCAGCGCCCTTTGTGTCTGAAGCGGCGCGCGGCACTGCAATGGCTCAATAGCACGAGTCCGTAAGCTGGAAAGGTTCGTCTCGATGAAAAAAGCCAAGGAAAACACCGCCGCGCCGACCCCGGGGCCGCTGAAGCTCAGGATCAACGGCAAGGAGCGGGAGTTCGACATCGAGAATCCAGCACTGCCGGACTGGATCGAGGAGCGCAAGCTGACCGCGGGCGGCTATCCCTACGACAAGAAGATGAAAAGCGACGAATATGACGAGACGCTCGAGGCATTGCAGATCGAGCTGGTCAAGGCGCAGGCGTGGCTGCAGTCGACAGGCAGGCGGATGATGGCGCTGTTCGAGGGCCGCGACGCGGCCGGCAAGGGCGGCACGATTTTCGTCCTGCGCCAGTACCTCAATCCGCGCACGGCACGCAACGTGGCGCTGACCAAGCCGACGCCGACCGAGCTGGGGCAATGGTACTACCAGCGTTATGCGGACCACTTCCCGACCGCGGGCGAATTCGTCACGTTCGACCGTTCCTGGTACAACCGCGCCGGCGTCGAACCGGTGATGGGCTTCTGCACGCCAGAACAGCACGAGAAGTTTCTCGACGAGACACCGCACTTCGAAAGGATGATCGTCAATGACGGCATCCACTTCTTCAAATTCTGGCTGAACATCGGCCGGGAAACGCAGCTCGAGCGATTTCACGATCGCCGCCACAGTCCGCTGAAGAGCTGGAAGTTTTCGCCGATCGACATTGCCGGCATTACCAAGTGGGACGATTACACCAGGGCGCGCGATACCATGTTCGAGCGCACCCACAAGGAATTCGCTCCCTGGATCATCGTGCGTGCCAACGACAAGCGCCGCGCGCGGCTGGCGGTGATGCGGCGCATCCTCCTGTCGCTGCCTTATGACGGCCGCGACCTCGACATCATCGGCAAGGAAGACAAGAAAATCATCGGCGAAGGGCCGTCATTCCTGGCAAAACAGGACTGACGGTGCCTGCGCCACGCGGCACTGGACCGCGTGGCGCAACGCCTTCGGCGCGACGCTCAGGCCGCCAACCGGGCAATCCGCTGCAGCCGCCGCAACGTGGTGTCGTCCTGCAGCGCCTGCTGGAACAACGAAATCTCCTGATCGATGCGTTCGCAAAGTTCCGCGGGGTTCCCCTTGAGCAGGCCGCGCGTCTGCAGCAGCGCGGCGACCGGCTTCCTGGCGAGCTGCCTTGCCCGGCCGAGGGTTGCCTCCTCGACGCTGCCTTCGGAGACGATCTCGGCGACCAGGCCGAGCGCCCTGGCGTCGTCGGCGCGCAGCGTGTCGCCGAGGCAGAAAAAGCGGAAGGCGCCGGCGTAGCCGAGCTTCTGCGGCGCCAGGATGCTGGTCGCGGCATCCGGCACTAGGCCGAAATCGACGAACGGCACCCGGAACGTGCTTTCGGCGGACGCGATCACCATGTCGCAATGGAACAGGATGGTGCAGCCAACGCCGACCGCATCGCCGTCGACACAGGCCAGTATGGGTTTGGGGAACGTCGCCAGCGTGCGGAACATGTCGGTGACGGCGGCGATCAGCTTCTGGTGCTTGGTAGCGTCGAGAAATTCGGAAAAATCGCCGCCGAGGCAGAAGCAGCCCGCCAGACCGCGCAGCACGACGACACGCACATCGTCATTGTCGGCGGCTTCGTGAAATGTCCTGGCCAGGCTTTCATAGGCCCTTCTGTCGAGCACCGGCCGGCCGTCGGTCGACGAGACCGTGACGATCAGCGTGTGGTTGCGCAGTTCGGGTTGCGGGTGCGCGTTCATGGCCGTTTCCGATCTCATGACGCCCGCCTTTGCCCGAACATATCGGGATATCCCCTGGCCAGAACGGGAGCGTGGTGATTGCGGCGCGAACGCACCACATCCAGCGTGTGCTCATTGAAGGTGAGCAGCGTCGCGACGACCTGCTGGTTGCCATAGGTGCGCTGATAGCCCAGCGGCGTGGCCAGGAAATGCAGCTGCAGCGCGCGCAGCACCCACATCGGCTCGAACTCGATGATCACCTTGTCGACGCCGCGCTTCAGCCCCCACTCGACGAAGCCGGCAATGAGCTCGGTACCGACGGTCGAAACGCCTCGGCGGCCGTCGCGAAAGCCGGGAGCGACCGCATAGCGGGTCAGTTCCCAGATGTTCGGACCCGACGGCGGCGTTCCCACGGAAAGATCGGCCAGCACCTCCGTTAGCAGATGCGGCCGCGTGGTCGGCAACATCCTCTGATAGCCCGCGACCTCGTTGCCTCTGATGACGATCTGATGCACCGCTTCGTCATGATCGAACTGGTCGATCTCGAATCCATCGGGGCGCCGCAGGTCCTCCCACCCCATTTCCTCGACAAAAATCCTGTAGCGCAGCCGATGCACGGCCTCCCACAGATCGGGATGTTCCATCAGTTCTTTTGTTGTAAGGGAAAAAATCATTTTGCCGTCTCCTGTTCAAGAGGAAGATACGGCCGTGCCCTCGCAAGAAAATTACGCGATCACGTAGGCAGGAATTTCTAGGCCGACCCGGCCGACCTAACTAATATAGCCGCGCCTTATCGCTTCAGCGACTGCCTGTACGCGGTTGACGGCGCCGAGTTTGCTTTTGGCGTTAAGGAGGTGTTTCTCCGACGTGTGTTCGGAGATGCCGAGGATTTGCGAAATCTCCCATTCGGACTTGCCGACGGCGGCCCATTGCAGGCATTCGCGTTCGCGCGGCGTCAGCTCGACATTATCGATGGTCTTGCTGGCCTTCGTGTGAAGCTGCATGGCCCGGCCCACCGCATAGGTCGACACCAGCGACACCAGACCGAACTCGGCGGCGGACAGTTCCACGGCCTCGCCACCCAGTGACACCATGACGATCTGGCCGTCGAGCGTGATGAGCGGGAAGGCCAGCCCGTCGCGCAGCTTGAACACGACGGCGTCGCCCATCACTTCGCCGCTGCTTCTGTCGATGCTAACGCCCTGGGCCGCTTCCCGCCACTGGAACGGCGCCTGCAACTGTTTCATGTGACTGACGATCGGGTCGTGATCGACATAGTTGCGCGCCACGTACCGCTCCAGCCATTCGACAGGCCAGTCGCAAAGCAGCACATGCTGCTTCTGCTGGCCGGTCGGCGTGCCCGGTTGCGGCACGGTGCCCGCCATCAGAGCGGTCAGGCCAAAATCCGACGTTATGCCCAACAGCCTCTCGCAAACCGCAGCCGCCGTTCCGGCATGCTGCAGGTGATCTATGTATTCCAGCGTGCGATCGAACTGACCCATCGCAACATCAAACCCCATGTTGCCTCGTTGAAATCGATGATCCGTGCCTTGTTGGCACTTCGCCACCGACCAGGGATTGCAAAGCGTTGCCTTGTGGTTGTGGTTCTCGACCCTGGTCCCCCACCAGGGCAGCCACCGCTGTTTGCAAACCTGCTAAAGCATATCCTGAAATCGACGCGTTGAAATCAAAAAGCATTGTGCCTGTACTATTTTCGTACCAGAACCGATGCCAACACAGGTGCGGTGGAAGTTTATCATGGCGTTCCAGCGGAGGTCTCTCGTCCTTGCATCGATGCTGATCGCGTCGCTGGCGTCGGGTGAGGGCGCGCGCGCGGCCGAGCCGCAGGTGCCGGTGCTGTGGGATGCCAAGGAGCGGCTGCCGAAACCGGATCTCTCCGCGCTGCCGCGGCTGCGGTTCCTGACCACAACCGATTTCCCGCCCTTCAACTTCCTGGACGGCGCGGGAAAGCTGTCCGGTTTCCACATCGACCTGGCGCGCGCCATCTGCGCCGAGCTCGGCATCGTCGACAAATGTCAGATCCAGGCATTGCCGTGGGCCGAGCTCGAAGAAGCGCTTGAGAAAGGCGAAGGCGAAGCGATCATCGCCGGCATCGCCGCGACGCCGCAGTCACGCCAGACATACGCCTTCTCGCGCCCCTACCTGCAATTTCCGGCGCGCTTCATCATGCCGAAGGGCGAGGCGCTGACCGAGCCGCTGTTCGCCAAGCTGCGCGGCAAGCGTGTCGGCGTGATATCAGGCTCGGCGCATGAGCGCATGCTGCGCGATTATTTCAACACCGTTCAGGTCGTCACCTTCGACAGGCCGGAAGACCTCTACGCCAACCTCAAGGCCGGCAAGATCGATGCCGCCTTCGGCGATGGCATGCGTTTCGCCTTCTGGCTGGGCGGTTCGGATGCGGCCGGCTGCTGCCGCTTTGCCGGCGGACCTTATCTGGCGCCGGAATATCTGGGTTCGGGCATGGCCATCGCCGCCCGATCCGATGACCCGGCGCTGGCCGCCGCTCTCGACTACGCGCTGCAGGAGATTTCGCTGAAAGGCACGTTCGCCGAGTTCTACCTGCGCTATTTCCCGGTCAGCTTTTTCTGATCCGGTCCCGGTCAGTTTCTTCTGATCCGGTCCCAGTCAGCTTTTTCTGATCCGGTGCCGGTCAGTTTCTTCCGGTCGGGTTGAGTGTCGCCGCTCAGGTCAGCGTGCGCAGGCGCGCCTTGGCCGCACGCGCGATCGCCGCGACGGTCAGCGTGTCGAGATCGAGCTTGAGGCGAATGAGTTGGAGCACCCGCACCTCCTCCATCCGCATTTCGAGATCGACGGCCGCGACCTCGAAGGCGGCCGCATAGGCGGTGTCGCGCAGGCGCTCCGGCAGGGCCTCGGCCACGCTTGCCAGGACACCCTCCAGCCCGCCCTTTTCATGCAGCTTCTTCTGGCAGGCCTGGGCGACGCCAACCAGGCGGTCGTGGTCGAAATCCTCGAACACCGGCCATGAGCGGACGACCTCGCCGATCCGCGCCAGCTCGACATCCGTCATGTCGCGGTCGGAGGCGGAGGTGATGACCATCAGGTAGATCAGCGCTTCATGCGGGGTCGGCATTCAACAACTCCTCGATACGGGCTGCGAAGGTAGGAACGCGTTCCCTGCGCTGCAAGGAAAAAGCGCCGCGCTCGTTGACGCTCCGGTCAGGCGCGCATAGAGACCGGTTGAAAAATCCTCACTTGCGGCTTTGCCGGCGTCTAATTTGGAAAACAGTGACATGGCGGGATCAAACATCATCGATCTCAATCCCGAAGTGCTGACGGCGGCGGCCGAAAGCAAGGCGTGGCCGTTCGAGGAAGCCCGCAAGATCATTGAGCGCTACAAGGGCCGCGAACTCCCGCAAACGGTGCTGTTCGAAACCGGATATGGCCCGTCCGGCCTGCCGCATATCGGCACGTTCGGCGAGGTGGCGCGCACGTCGATGGTGCGGCATGCCTTCCGCGTCATCACGCAGGACAAGGTCGCTACCAAGCTGCTGTGCTTTTCCGACGACATGGACGGCATGCGCAAGATACCCGACAGCGTGCCGGATCGCGCGGCGCTGGAGCCGCACCTGCACAAGCCGCTGTCTTCGGTGCCCAACCCTTTCGGCGGCGATTATGCGAGTTTCGCCGACCACAACAACGCGATGCTCTGCCGCTTCCTCGACACGTTCGGCTTCGACTACGAGTTCGCCAGCGCGACGCAGTACTACAAGACCGGCCGCTTCGACGCGATGCTGTTGCGCGCGGCCGAACGCTACGACCAGATCATGGCGGTGATGCTGCCGACGCTGGGAGAGGAGCGGCAGGCGACCTACAGCCCGTTCCTGCCGATCTCGCCGAAGAGCGGCCGCGTGCTCTACGTTCCCATGAAGCATGTCGATGCCAGGGCGGGCACCATCACCTTCGACGATGACGGTACCGAGACCACGCTGCCGGTTACCGGCGGCAAGGTGAAGCTGCAGTGGAAGCCCGATTTCGGCATGCGCTGGGCGGCCCTTGGCGTCGATTTCGAGATGTTCGGCAAGGACCATCAGACCAATGCGGTGGTCTATGACCGCATCTGCAACATCCTCGGCGGGCACGCGCCGGAACATTTCGTCTACGAGCTGTTCCTGGACGAGAACGGCCAGAAGATCTCCAAATCCAAGGGCAATGGGCTGACCATCGACGAATGGCTGACCTACGCGCCGACGGAGAGCCTGGGACTCTATATGTACCAGCGGCCGCGACAGGCCAAGAAGCTCTATTTCGACGTCATCCCCCGGGCCGTGGACGAATATTACACCTTCCTTGCAGCCTATCGGAGGCAGGACTGGAAGGAACGGCTGGGCAACCCGGTCTGGCACATGCACGACGGCAATCCGCCCGCCATCGATATGCCCGTGCCGTTCTCGCTGCTGCTCAACCTGGTCAGCGCCTCCAATGCGCAGAACAAGGACGTGCTGTGGGGCTTCATCTCGCGCCATGTGCGGGGCGTGACGCCGGCGACCCACCCTGAGCTCGACAGGCTGACGGGTTATGCGATCCGCTATTTCGACGATTTCGTGAAGCCGACGAAGACCTTCCGCGCGCCCGACGACGTCGAGCGGGAGGCGCTGGAAGCGTTGGATCAGGCGCTTGGCGCCCTGCCGGCGGGCTCGGACGGCGAGGCGATCCAGAATGCCGCGCTCAACGTCGCCCGCAAGGTGGAACGCTATCAGGATCATTCCAAGAAGAGCCCCGAAGGTGGTCCGGGCGTTTCGGGCGCCTTCTTCCAGATGATCTACCAGGTGCTGATCGGGCAGGAGCGCGGACCGCGCTTCGGCTCGTTCGCGGCACTCTACGGCATCGCCGAGACGCGCGGGCTCATTCAGAAGGCGTTGGCTGGTCAGCTGGCTTGAGAATGCCGCCGACCTCTTCCAAGATCGAGCCCGGCGCTTGCGGCGCCGGGGCGCGGGCGGCCGGCATCGAAGGCACGCCTGAAAGGCTTGGCGCCGATCCGAAAATGCCTTTCCTTTCGCTGCGCGCTTTTTCCCCGACTTCGACGTAAGGGCCGCCTTTGGCGGCGCGCGCCCAGCCGTTCTCGACCAGCCATCGGCCGACATCCTGCTTGCCGATCCGGCAGTCGGCGGCGATCAGGTCGCGGCCGCCTTCCGGCGGCACGGCGCAGACCACCGCCCGGCCGCGCAGGAAGGCGCGGAACGCCGTGCGCGCGCGGACGCCGCAGGGCCAGGATTTACCGTCCGAGGTGCAGGTCTCGTCCTGCCCGACAATGTCGACGCCGGAAACCGCGACAGAATAGCCCTTCGCCTCGATCAGTCCGGCGGCGGGCGCGACCGGCTGGAACAGCTTCGTCCCTTTCCAGTCGTCCGGCATTTTCGGCTTGGGCGGCATGGCCAGCGCCAGCTTGCTCAACGGCGCGCGCGGCTCCACCCGCTCCAGCTCCTTGCTGGGAAGCTCCGGCGGCGCCACGACTTGGGGATCGATCGCACGCGAGTGCGGGCTAGCGGCGGGGGGCGGCGGAGCGGCAATGGCCGATGTGGCCCGCTCCTCCGGCACACCGTCGGTGCCTGGCTGAGAGACCGTATCGGCGCTCGGATCGATCTGTTCCACCCCGACGGCAGCTTCGCCGCTCTTCAGCGCGCGGCCGCCGGCGACTACCAGCGCGGCCATTCCAGGGACCATCAGAACCGCAAGGACAAGATGAGGAAGCCGCACCAGCCCGCACCCTATTGGCTTGCCCAGACGATCCGCGCCACCCATTCAACCTCGCGCATGGGAATGTCGCGGTCCGGATGATCGGGATTGAGCGAAACCAGTGCGATCGACCTGGCGGTCTGGCGATCGAGCACCTTGGCCATCACCTCGCCGCCCGTCGTCTTGACGACGACGCGATCGCCCTTGCGGATGAGGGCTGCCGGCTCGACGATGAGCACGTCGCCATTGCGGTAGAGCGGCAGCATTGAATCGCCTTGCACCTGAAGCGCATAGGAACTCTCGGTCGATTGCGCCGGCAGTTCCACCAGATCCCAGCCTTGACCGGCCGGGAAGCCGGCATCGTCGAAAAACCCGCCGGCGCCGGCCTGGGCAAAGCCGAGCAACGGAACGGCACGCCCGCGGGCGGGCATCGCGCCGTGGCCGGCCCGACCTTCTATCAGCCCGGTGAATTCGTCGAGCGAAGCGCCCGTCGCCTCGATGATCTTGGCCAGCGATTCGGTCGAGGGCCAGCGCGGCCTGCCGTCCGACGACAGTCGCTTCGACTTGTTGAAGGCAGTCGAATCAAGGCCGGCCCGCTTCGCCAGGCCGGAAGCCGAGAGCGAATACCGCTCGGCCAGAGCGTCGATGGCGGCCCAAACACGGTCATGCGAGAGCAATTCCGCTCTCCTTGCAAAAAGGAAAAAATGCCTTTCCTTTCTAGTCTTCGAATGAACGTTTGTCCACCGGTTGTGCCATGGCACTACATCTTCCTGCTGGCCGCGCCAATTCCGGTTTCCGGGTCAACCGATCCGCTTGGCCTGCCCGCGCAGGTTCCGGTGCGAGGCCATGAACGCCCGCTCGGCTTCGCTGGGCGGACGCGGCTGGGCGGAGCGGCCAAGCGCGGCGACGACCTCGTCAATATCGAGAAAGCGCCGGGCGGCGCGGTCGTAGACGCCGGCTGTCGTCATGATCAATGCGGCGGTCTCGCCATTGTCGAGGACGAAACGGTGCTTGCCGATGACCTGGCTGCCTTCCCAGGTCTCGATCGAAGACACCACTTCGAAACGCCGCCACAGTTTGATCTCACGCACATAGGCCGATTGCAGCCCGCCGATCATCGGCGCCCAGCCATTCGTTCTCGCCAGAGTGATGAGGCCGGCGCGGATGAAGATATCGATGCGGCCAAGGTCCGCCAGCATCATATAGCGGGCATTGTTGAGATGGCGGTTGAAATCGATGTCCGTCGGCAGGCAGCGAAAGGCCAACCGGCTTTCATCACCCATCTGGTAGGAGCCACGGCTGCCCGCCGTGGCCATCATACGCGCAAGGCGCCCCCAGACATACATTACGGCGCGGCGCGTCTTTTCGGACGCGCAAGGGACGCCGCGGCACCTTTGATTCCGGCCACGCTCAGGCCGCCTGCTTCACGTCGCCCTTCGCGTAGGGGTCGAAGCGCTGGTAGAAAGTCTCGCCCTTTTCGGCCATGTCGAGCAGCAGCCTGGGCACCTTGAACTCGGCGCCGTATTTCTTCTGCAAGCTCTTTGCGATCTTGACGAACTGCCCGGCGCCGATGCCGTCGATGTAGGACAGCGCGCCGCCCGTATAGGGCGCGAAGCCGAAGGCCAGGATCGAGCCGACATCGGCCTCGCGCGGATCGGTGACGATGCCCTCCTCCATCACCCGAGCCGCTTCCAACGCGATGGTGACCAGCAGGCGCTGCTGCAATTCCGCATAGTCGACCTTCTCCGGCTTGAGCTGCGGATAGAGCTCCTTAAGGCCCGGCCACAGCTTCTTCTTGGCCGGCTTGGCCGGATAGTCGTAGAAGCCCTTGCCGTTCTTGCGGCCGAAGCGGCCGTGGTCGTCGGCCATGGTGTTGATCAGCGCCATCTGCTTCGGGTCGACCGCCTTGTCGCCGAGATCCCTGATGGTCTGCTTCATGATCTTCTGGGCGAGGTCGATGGCCGTCTCGTCGGTCAGCGCCAGCGGGCCGACCGGCATGCCGGCGGCCTTGGCGGCGTTCTCGATCATCGGTGCCGGAACGCCCTCGATCAACATCTTGTAGGCTTCCGACATATAGCGCAGCACGCAGCGGTTGACGTAGAAACCGCGCGTATCGTTGACGACGATCGGCGTTTTCTTGATGGCGCGCACGAAGTCGATCGCGGTGGCCAGCGCCTTGTCACCGGTCTTCTTGCCAAGGATGATTTCGACCAGCATCATCCTGTCGACCGGCGAGAAGAAATGGATGCCGATGAAATTCTTCGGCCGCGCCGAATTCTTGGCCAGGGCGGTGATCGGAATGGTCGAGGTGTTCGACGCGAAGATCGCCGACGACTTCAGCACCGCTTCCGCCTGTTCGGTGGCGCTTTTCTTCACCGCGGAATCCTCGAACACCGCCTCGACCACGAGATCGCAGCCGGCAAGGTCGGCATAGTCCGATGTCGGTGTGATCAGCGACAGGAGCCTGTCCTTGTCCTCGGGCTTGGCACGCCCCTTCTTCACCTGATCCGAGATCAGACCATCCGAATGGGCCTTGCCCTTCTCGGCGGACTCCATGTCGCGGTCGAGCAGCACCACCGGGATGCCGGCTTTGGCCGTGACATAGGCAATACCGGCGCCCATGAAGCCCGCGCCGAGAATACCGATCTTCTTGAACCTGGTTTCCGGCACGCCAGCCGGGCGGCGCGCGCCCTTGTTCAATTCCTGCAGCGACACGAACAGCGAGCGGATCATCGCCGGTGCTTCCTTGGTCTGCATGATCTCCGTGAAATAGCGCTGTTCGATCCTGAGCGCGGTGTCGAACGGCACCAACAGGCCCTCATAGACGCATTTCAGGATCGCCGCGGCGGCCGGATAATTGCCATAGGTCTCGCGGCGCAGGATGGCGATGGCCGGGGGCCACAGATTGGCGCCCGCCGCCGAATAGACCGGACCGCCGGGCAACTTGAATCCGTTCTCGTCCCACGGCGCTACCGGCTTGAGGCCGTTCCTGATCATGGTCTTCGCAGTCTCGACCAGCTTGGCCGGCTCGGCGATCTCGTGGATCAGGCCCATCGACTTCGCCTTCTGCGGCGACAGGTTCTGGCCGGAGGTCAGCATTTGCAGCGCCTGCTGCTGGTCGGTGAGACGCGGCACCCGCTGGGTGCCGCCGGCGCCCGGGAAAATACCGATCTTCACCTCGGGGAGCGCCATCTTCACCTTGTCGGAATCGGCGGCGACGCGGCCATGGCAGGCCAGCGACATTTCGAATGCACCGCCCATGCAGGTGCCGTTGATTGCCGAAACCCACGGCTTGCCCGACGTCTCCAGCTTCCGGAACAGGCCGGTCATGGTGCCGGCGTTTTCGAACAGCGCCCTGGTGGCCTTTTCGAGATCCTTGCCCTTTTCAACCGCGAAGGTCGTCAGCATCTTCTGGAGCATAGTGATGTCGGCGCCGCCTGAGAACGTATCCTTGCCGGAGGTGATGACCGCGCCCTTGATGGCGGCGTCGCCCGCCACCTTGTCGACAATGGCGTTCAGCTCGCGCATCACCTCCTCGGTGAAGACGTTCATCGAGCGGTCCGGCATGTTCCATGTGACCAGTGCAATGCCGTCGGCGTCGGTGTCGAGGGTGAAATTGGTGTAGCTCATCGTTTCTCTCCCCGTCAGACGCGTTCGATGATGGTTGCGGTGCCCATGCCGGCGCCGATGCACAGCGTCACCAGCGCGGTGTTCAAATCGCGGCGCTCGAGCTCGTCCAGCACGGTGCCGAAGATCATCGCGCCGGTGGCGCCCAGCGGATGGCCCATGGCGATGGCGCCGCCATTGACGTTAATCCTGTCGTGCTCGATATCGAAGGCCTGCATGTAGCGCAGCACCACGGAGGCGAAGGCCTCGTTGAGCTCGAACAGATCGATGTCCGACAGCTTCATCTTGGCGCGCTTCAACAGCTTCTCGGTGACGTCAACGGGGCCGGTCAACATCAGCACCGGCTCGGAGCCGATGTTGGCGAAGGCGCGGATGCGGGCGCGCGGTTTCAGGCCCATGGCCTTGCCGGCCCGCTTCGAGCCCAGCAGCACGGCCGCCGCGCCGTCGACGATGCCCGACGAATTGCCGGCATGGTGGACGTGATTGACCTCCTCCACTTCCGGATGCTTCTGCACCGCCACGGCGTCGAAGCCGCCCATTTCGCCGGGCATGACGAAGGAGGGATTGAGCGAGGCCAGCGACTGCATGTCGGTCGATGGGCGCATATGCTCGTCATGGTCGAGGATGGTGAGACCATTCTGGTCCTTAATCGGGATCACCGAATTCCTGAAGCGGCCATCGGCCCAGGATTTTGCCGCGCGCTTCTGGCTCTCGACGGCGTAGGCGTCGACATCGTCCCGGCTGAAGCCGTATTTTGTGGCGATCAGGTCGGCCGAAATACCTTGCGGCACGAACCAGCCGGGCAGGCCGACCGAAGGGTCCATGAACCAGGCGCCACCCGAGGCGCCCATGCCGACGCGCGACATCGATTCGACACCGCCGGCAATGACGATCTCATCGGCGCCCTGGGCTATCTTGGCGGCGCCGAAATTGATGGCGTCGAGGCCGGAGGCGCAGAAGCGCGAGATCTGCATGCCGGGCGCCGAGGTCGCGTAGCCGGCCTCGAAGGCCGCGGCGCGCGGAATGACCGACCCCGCCTCGCCGACCGGGTCGACACAACCGAAGATGATGTCGTCGACAGTTGCAGTGTCGAGCCCGTTGCGGTCGCGCAGCGCCTCCAGCGTCCTGGCGGCGAGCCGCACTGCCGGCACTTCGTGCAGCGAGCCATCCTTCTTGCCCCTGCCGCGCGGCGTGCGAACGGCGTCATAGACGTAAGCTTCGGCCATTTTCCTGCTCCTTGGGTTTGCCGACCGATGCTCAGAGCGAGCGGCCGATCAGCAATTTCATGATCTCGTTGGTGCCGCCATAGATGCGCTGGACGCGGGCGTCGCGGAACATGCGGGCGATCGGATATTCATTCATGTAGCCATAGCCGCCATGCAGTTGAAGGCATTCGTCGACGACTTTGCCCTGCAGGTCGGAAAGCCAGTACTTGGCCATCGACGCCGTCACCGGATCGAGACCGCCATCGATGTGGCGCGCCACGCAATCATTGTAGAAGACGCGGCCGATCGTGGCCTCGGTCTTCAGTTCGGCCAGCTTGAACTGGGTGTTCTGGAAATCGATGACCGCCTTGCCGAACGCCTTGCGCTCCTTGACGTATTCGATGGTCAGCGCCAGCGCGCGCTCGACCATGGCAATCGCGCCTGTGCCGATCTGCAAACGCTCCTGCGGCAATTGCTGCATGAGCTGGATGAAGCCTTGTCCCTCCTCGTGGCCGAGCAGGTTGGAGGTCGGCACACGCGCATCGTTGAAGAACAGCTCCGATGTGTCATTGGCCTTCAAGCCGATCTTGTCGAGGTTGCGGCCGCGCTCGAAGCCGTCGACCTCGTCGGTCTCGACGACGATCAGCGAAGTCCCCTTGGCGCCCTTGTCCGGATCGGTCTTGGTGACGACGATGATGAAATTGGCGAGCTGGCCATTGGTGATGAAAGTCTTGGAGCCATTGATCTTGTATTGGTTGCCGTCCCTCTCGGCCCGCATCTTGACGCCTTGCAGGTCGGAGCCGGCGCCGGGCTCCGTCATGGCGATGGCGCCGATCAGTTCGCCGGTGGCGAGCTTCGGCAGCCATTTCTTCTTTTGCTCCTCCGAGCCGTAGTGGAGGATGTAGGGGGCGACGATCGAATTGTGCAGACCGATGCCGAAGCCGTCGACGCCGACATGGCCGATGGCCTCGATGATGGCGCTCTCATGGGCGAAGGTGCCGCCCGATCCGCCATATTCCTCCGGCATTGAGGCGCAGAGCAGGCCGGCGGCACCGGCCTTCAGCCAGCTCTCGCGGTCGACCATTTCGTTCTTCTCGAACTCGTCGTAACGCGGCGCGATCTCTTCGGACATGAAGCGGTGCGCCATGTCGTAGAGCATGCCGACCTCGTCCGCCGCCCAGGCGGGCTTCGGCAGGCCAAGGATTTCGGCTGGGTTGGTCATGCGATGATCTTCCTCCCAAGGTCTGCCATCGAAATTGAGATCCGCGCACTGTCGCGGCGCCCCCTCCCGGCCCCTCTGGACCGCCCTCCCCTCAAAGGGAGAGGGACCATTTCTAGAACGCTTCCGCCGGCAGTGCCATCAACGTATCGGCGCCACTGGAGATGCGGGCGAGACGCGTCGCGGTTTCCGGCATGATCCTCTCCATGAAGAAGCGCGCCGTCACCAGCTTGTTGTCGTAGAAGGACGACGCGCCGTTGGCGCCCGCCTTGCCTTGGGCGGCCCTGGCCATCTGCGCCCACATATAGCCGAGCGCCACGAGGCCGAAGAGATGCATGTAGTCGGTCGAGGCGGCGCCGGCATTGTCGGGCTTGGCCATGCCGTTCTGCAGCAGCCACATGGTCGCCGCCTGAAGATCGTTGAGGCTCTTCTTCAATGCCTTGGTGAAGGGGGCCATCTTCTCGTCGGCGCGGTTCTCTTCACAGAACTCGCCGACTTCCTTGAAGAACGCCTGCACCGCGCGGCCGCCGTTCAGACCCAGCTTGCGGCCGACGAGATCGAGCGCCTGGATGCCGTTGGCGCCTTCATAGATCATGGCGATGCGGGCATCGCGCACGAACTGGCTCATGCCGTGCTCTTCGATGTAGCCATGGCCGCCGAACACCTGCTGCGCCATCACGGCATGATCGAAGCCCTTGTCGGTGAGCACGCCCTTCACCACCGGCGTCATCAGCCCGGTGTAGTCGTCGGCCGCCTGGCGGTCCTTGTCGTCGGCGGAGCGATGGGCGATGTCCGACTTGATCGCCGTCCACAGCGCCAGCGCGCGGCCGGCCTCGTTGAAGGCCCTCATGGTCATCAGGCTACGGCGGATGTCGGGATGGACGATGATAGGATCGGCCTTCTTGTCCGGCGCCTTCGGCCCCGACAGCGAGCGGCCCTGCAAGCGGTCCTTGGCGTAGGCGACGGCGTTCTGGTAGGCAATCTCGGACAGCGACAGCCCCTGCAGGCCGACGCCGAGCCGCGCCTCGTTCATCATCGTGAACATCGCCTTGAGGCCGCCATTGGCCTCCCCCAGCAGCGTGCCTTGCGCCTCGTCATAATTCATGACGCAGGTCGAATTGCCGTGGATGCCCATCTTTTCCTCGATGGAACCGCAGGAGACGGTGTTCCTCTCATCGGGATTGCCAGAAGCATCGAGCTTGAGCTTCGGCACGATGAACAGCGAGATGCCCTTCACCCCTTCGGGCGCCCCCTCGATGCGGGCCAGCACCAGGTGGACGATGTTGTCCGCCATGTCGTGCTCGCCGGCCGAGATGAATATCTTCTGGCCCGAGATCTTGTAAGTGCCGTCGCCATTCGGCACGGCCTTGGTGCGCAGCAGGCCCAGATCGGTACCGCAATGCGGCTCGGTCAGGTTCATGGTGCCGGTCCAGACGCCCTCGACCATCTTCGGCAGCCATTTGGCTTTCTGCTCGTCGGTGCCATGGGTGATGATCGCCGCGATCGCGCCCTGCGTCAGGCCCGGATACATCATCAGCGACATATTGGCCGACACCATATACTCGGCCACGGCGGTATGCACGGCATAGGGCAGGCCTTGGCCGCCGAACTCGACGGGCGCCGCCAGCCCCATCCAGCCGCCCTCGCGATACTGATCGAAGGCTTCCTTGAAGCCCTTCGGCGTCGTCACCGAGCCATCGTCATGGCGCACACAGCCTTCCATGTCGCCGACACGGTTGAGCGGATGCATGACGTTTTCCGCGAGCTTGGCGCCCTCGGCGAGGATCGCCTCCAGCACGTCGGGCGTTGCATCAGAAAAGCCGGGGAGATTGGAATGGCGCTGGTAGCCCAGCACCTCGTTGAGCACGAACAGCGTATCCTGCACCGGCGCCCTGTAGATCGGCATGCTCTTCTCCACCCTGCGGACCTGATCCGAAACCCCCGAATTCATGTCAGGCGGCATGCGGACCCGTGTTCAGCGGGAGATAACAAAAATTGACGTTTGCGTAAACGTCAATTCAGCCGATGCGACAAAATTTCTCCTGCACCGCAGCAAACCGCACGCGATGCAGTACATGTGTTGGAACCCTCAATGACAAAAGCCGCGTGGCGCTCGCCACACGGCTTTTTTCGATCATGGATGTTGCGCCGCAAGGCGGCGGCCCAAATCAGCCGGCGACGCTCGCCTGCGGCGCCGAGCGCTCGACCAGCATCTGCCGGACGGCAGCCATGGAGGTGC
Source organism: Mesorhizobium sp. B2-8-1 (assembly GCF_006440955.1). Classification (NCBI taxonomy): domain Bacteria; kingdom Pseudomonadati; phylum Pseudomonadota; class Alphaproteobacteria; order Hyphomicrobiales; family Phyllobacteriaceae; genus Mesorhizobium; species Mesorhizobium sp. B2-8-1. The sequence goes on from NZ_VFTX01000008.1 coordinate 106,177, forward strand.
TCAACTCGCTGATGGCGTCATCGATGAGCGTGCGCTGCTTCTGGAGGCGGGCAAGCTGCTTCTCCGACTTGTCCAATGCCAGCCGCAACTGCTTGGTGTTGGAGCCGGTGGGATCATAGAGATCCATCATCTGCTTGACGTCGCGCAACGAGAACCCGACCTTGCGGCCGAGCAGGATCAGTTTCAGCCGAACCCTGTCGCGGCGCGTGTAGAGGCGGGTTGAACCGTCGCGCTGCGGGTTGAGCAGGCCCTTGTCTTCGTAGAAACGCAGCGTGCGCAGCGTCACGCCATATTTCTTGGCCATTTCGCCGATGCGGACGAGGTCCTCGCCCGAGTCGACGGATATAGTGTTGGTATTGGCCGCGGTCTCGCCGGCCGAGATAAGCTTCATGGTCACTGGCTTTCCCCGTCTGTGGCGTCGCGGTCCTGGACCAAGCGATGCCTGACTGAAAGCGGGGGCGTGCTTCCAGCCGTGGTTTCGACAAACAAATCGCAAACAGCACGCTTGATGCGCCTTTTACGTTTACGTCAATTCTATACCGATAGCCCTCTCATGACGCAAGGGCGTTGTGCGGGCGGCGCTTTATGCCGCAGCGGCCGGTTCACCGCGAACTTCGTCGCAACTTCTTAAGCTTGGTTAACGCGTTGTTTACCACGTTGGGCGAATTGTGCGCATGTCGGCTACCCGTGTTTATCCTGTATCGAATTTTTCACGGTTTTTCGGAGCGCGGGTGAACCCCGGGAAGCTTGTCTTCCACCGTGGTGCGGCCGCCTTCGTTCCGGCGAGGATTTGGGGAGCTGGTCGCAAACCGGCCAATCTGAAAGACGGACGCACCGATGAACAGCAAGCGGTCCTACCTCGATACACTCAACGCCGGCAGGCAGCGCAGGCCTCAGACCACGCTCGAGCAGTTGAACCGCTCGCTGGAGACGCTGGAACAGCGGCTAGAGAGGACGCGCGAGGATACGATGGCACGTCCCGATCCCCGCCAATATGGCGCCGAACCGCGCTATCCCGCAGCACAGCCTTCGGCTCAGCCGCGCTGGTACCAGGATCCGCAGCCCGCGCCGCATCCGCAGGCGCCGATGCCGGCGCCGGCCGTCGGCCAGAACTACCAGAACCTTGCCCGCGATATCGACCGCATCCGCGGTCAGGAAGACAGCGTTGCCATGGTCGGCAAGATAGCCGGCGAGCTGCGCGGCATGCGCGAGGAATTGCGCCACCAGATGACTGCCGGGCTGCAGAGCGAATTCGAGGCGCTGCGCAAGGACATCGACCGCGCCCTGCTGGCAAACGCCAAGTCAGGCGCTTCGGGCAAGGGCAGCGCCGAACTTGGCCTCGAATTCGAGCGGCTTTCCGGCGCCATCAAGACGCTGTCGGAAAAAAGCGACGACAGAAGCGTCAACATGCTGCGGCTCGAACTCGAACAGGTCAAAGCCGCGCTCGACACGCTGGCGCGCGAGGAGAGCGTGCAGAAGGTCGACCGCCGCTGGGACGATTTCGATCGTCGCTGGACAGCCTTCGAGGACCGCGTCGACGCCGACCAGCGCAACCGCTCACCGGACCCCGCCATTTCGGGCCTGACCGATCGGCTGGAGCAGATCAGCAACGCCGTCAACAACCTGCCGGAATCGCTATCCCTGCGCTCGCTGGAGGAAAAGGTCCGCACGCTGGCCAGCGCCGTGGATCATTTCGCCAGCCAGCAGGACAATCGCGGCGGCAGCACGCTGGCCATGATCGACGAGCGGCTGGACGAGATCTCCCGCGCCATCGTCGCCTCGACCGTCGCGGCACAGGCCAATACGCTCGACCATGAAGCCTTCGAGCGCATCGAGAAACGGATCGATTCGCTCGCCCGGCAGATCGAGGAAGTGGCGCAGGACCACCCCGGCAACGCCGTCGTCGACCGGCTGAACACGCTGTCGAGCCGGGTCGACGAACTCGCCGGCCGCGCCGCCCTGCCCGAGCAGGCGATGGAACGGCTGGCCAAGCAGATCGCGCTCATCGCCGACAAGATCGACCGGGCGCCGGCCATGCCCGACGCCGACTATATCTTCCACGGGCTTGAGCAACGCTTCGACGTGCTGTCGTCGATGATGGAACGGCGCCAGGGCGACGCCATCGAACAGGGCAACATGCTGTTCCGCGACCTTGAGCGCCGACTGGACGAGGTCGCCGACCGGCTCGACCAGCGCATGCCGCAAGTCGACGGCGCCGGCATCATGGAAGCCATCGATGCCCGCTTCACGGCCCTCGCCAAGCGCATGGAAACACGCATTCCCGACCCCGCCGGCGAAGCCGCGATCCGTGGCCTGGAAAGCCGGCTCGAAGACATTTCGAGCCGCCTGGACTCGTCCGCCGCGCAAGTGGCCGGCATCGATCCGGCGCTGATCCGCAGCCTGGAGGCGCAAGTCGCCAGCCTGTCCGCCCACCTGTCCAGGCCCAGCGCACCGCTGCCGGAGTTCGAGGACATCAGCCCACGCCTCAATGAAATCGAGAAGGCGCTGGCGGGAACGCGCGACTCCATCCTTGGCGCGGCGCGCGAGGCGGCCGAGAACGCGGTGCGCTCGCTGGCCGGCTCGGGCGCCGACACGTCGGCGGTTTCCGGCCTTGCCCAGGACCTGAAGACGCTCGAGACGCTGACACGCCGTTCCGACGAGCGTAACTCGAGAACGTTCGAGGCCATCCACGACACGCTGCTCAAGATCGTCGACAGGCTGGGTTCGCTGGAGCCAGGCGAACCGTCCGAGGCGATGAGCGAGCTCCTGGATGCACGCCCGGACGAAGCGATCGGCAAGCGCCGTGCGCGAGCCGACAAGATGGCCGTGGACGCTCCGTCGATGGATATCGACGAGCCCATGCCGCTGACAGGGAACATGGCCGATCTCGACGGCCGCGCCGCCGCGATCATGCGCAGCCAGCCCGCTTCGCCACGCGGGCCGGGTGCGCGCTCGCCCGCGGAGGCGGCGGCCGCCGCCGCCATGGCCGCGCTTGGTTCCGATCCGATCGCCGGGAAGGGCGAGCCGACCGGCCGCCGCAAATCGATGCTGGGCGGCTTGGCGCGCGCGTTCAAGGGCAAGAAGGAAGCAGACGTTCCGCCGCTGGCGGGCTCGATGCCGGGTCCGGAAATCCCGAGCGTCGATCTCGACGAGTCGCTCGACCCGAAAATGGCCAATCGGCCACTGGAGCCCGGCTCCGGCGCGCCCGACCTCAACGCCATCATGAAGCGCGTGCGCGACGAGCGCGGGCAACCGGCGAAGCTCAGCGACAGCGATGCCGCAAAATCGGACTTCATCGCGGCGGCTCGCCGCGCGGCGCAGGCCGCCGCCGCCGAGGCCGACGCCTTGAAGCGCCAGTCGACGATGAAGGGACCGGTGAAGGCGCTCAGGATCGGCGACCTGCTCAAGGCGCGGCGCAAGCCGATTCTGATGGCGGCCGCTGCGATCATGCTGGCGCTTGCCGGCCTGCAGCTTGGCAAGGCGTTCCTCGCCGATCCCGCCCAGGTGGCAAGCAATGATGCGCCGGCCGTTGCCTCGCAACCGCTGGAAACCGCATTCGTCGACGCCGCGAGCCCGCCCAAGCCGAAAACCCAGTTGGCGGCAGCGAACAGCGAACCGGCCCGTGAGGTCAGGCAGGCCGAGCCCTCCGCTCCGGCGGTCAAGGACGACATGGTGGCGCAGACCGCGCTCGCCATGCCGTCGGACGGCGATGGGCCGACGAACGCTGGCCCGACGGCGGAGCGGGCTCCGACGGCGATGGCTCCCGTCATGCCTGCCGGCGCGGGTGCGGCAGGCTCCGACGCGATGGCTTCGGCAGAACCCATTTCCGCCGGTCCAGCGGCTCCTTCTTCTCCGGCACCTTCCGCTGCTGCCGGCGGAACGCAAACGACGGATGCGGACAGCGGTATCCAACCGACAGTGGCTGCACCGGCCATGGCCAATGACAGCACCGGCGCCGTCGTGCCCGCCGGCGCTCCCGCGGCCCCGGCCAAATTCGACATTCCCGCCGATGCAGGCCCGGTCGCCCTGCGCGACGCCGCAGCCACCGGCGACGCCAAGGCGCTGTTCGAGATCGGCTCGCGCTATTCCGAGGCGCGCGGCGTCAAGGAAGACATGGCGGCCGCGGCCAAATGGTATGAAAAGTCCGCGGAACTCGGCTTCGCTCCGGCCGAGTATCGCATCGGCAATTTCTACGAGAAGGGCATCGGCGTCCCGCGCGACATCAAGAAGTCGAAGACCTGGTACCAGCTCGCCGCCGAGCAGGGCAACGCCAGCGCAATGCACAATCTGGCAGTGCTGTTCGCCATGGCCGCGGACGGCGTGACCGACAATGAATCGGCCGCGCACTGGTTCCAGGAGGCCGCCGATCTCGGCGTGAAGGACAGCCAGTTCAATCTCGGCATCCTCGCCGCCAAGGGCGTCGGCATGAAGCAGAACCTGGAGGAGTCCTACAAATGGTTCGCGCTCGTCGCCAAGACCGGCGACAAGGACGCTGCCGCCAAGCGCGACGAGATCGCCAACGCGCTGCGTCCCGAGCAACTCGAGCGCGCCCGCGCCGCCACCGAACTGTGGAAGGCCAAGCCGCTCGATCAGGCCGCCAATTCGGCCGACATTCCCGAATCCTGGCAAGATGGCACACCGCAGACCACGGCCAGCATCGATATGAAGAAGGCGGTCAAGAACATCCAGCTCATCCTCAACAAGAACGGCTACGACGCCGGCGGCGCCGACGGCGTGATGGGCGCGAAGACCAAGAACGCGATCGTCGCGTTCCAGACCGACAACAAGCTGCCTGCGACCGGTGCGGTCGACGAAAAGCTGGTCAAGGCGTTGCTGGCGCGCAAATAGCGGCAGGAGCGTCGTATCCGCGACGCCCCTGCCACACATTTGCCTGTTAACTGCTTGAGATGTTTTTTGTTTCGGCGCGGCGGCGGGGTTTGACCCGGCCGCCGCTTCGGCGCAAGGAAAAATTGGCTTTTCGGTGCGATACTATCCGCAACGGCGGTATTCGCCGACTGGCAAACTGATCGAGACCGACGGGTGGGCATCTATCTCCCGATTGCGGAAATTTCCGTCAACGTCTTCGTGCTGCTGGCCATGGGCGCTGCGGTGGGCTTTCTGTCGGGCATGTTCGGCGTCGGCGGCGGTTTTCTCATCACGCCGCTCCTGATCTTCTACAACATCCCACCGGCAATCGCGGTGGCGACCGGCGCCAACCAGGTCATCGCCTCATCCTTCTCCGGCGCGCTGTCGCATATGAAGCGCGGCACGCTCGACTTCAAGCTCGGCGGGGTGCTGCTTGCCGGCGGCATCGTCGGCTCCACCGGCGGCATCTATGTCTTCGCTTTCCTGCGCAGGCTGGGACAGCTCGACCTGTTCATCTCGCTGCTCTATGTCGTGCTTCTGGGCACCGTCGGCGGGCTGATGCTGGTCGAAAGCATCAATGCGCTGCGCGCCACGCGCAGCGGCGCGGCACCGGTGCTGAAGAAATCCGGCCAGCACAACTGGATCCACCGCCTGCCGCTGAAGATGCGATTCAGGGCCTCGAAGCTGTTTGTCAGCGTCATCCCAGTGCTTGGGCTGGGCGCGGCCATCGGCTTCCTGTCGTCTATCATGGGTGTCGGCGGCGGCTTCATCATGGTGCCGGCTCTGATCTATCTCCTGAAAGTGCCGACCAACGTCGTCATCGGCACCTCGCTGTTCCAGATCATCTTTACCTCGGCCTACACCACTCTGGTCCACGCCACCACCAATCAGACGGTCGACGTGATGCTGGCCTTTCTTTTGATGGCCGGTGGTGTCGCCGGCGCGCAATATGGCGCCAAGGCCGGCCAGCGGCTGCGCGGCGAGCAGTTGAGAGCGCTGCTGGCGATGCTGGTGCTGGCGGTGGCGATAAGGCTTGCCATCGACCTCTTCGTCACGCCGCCCAATCTTTATTCGCTGTCCGGCGCGGGCTTCAACTGATGAATGGCCTGAAAGCGCTCGCAACCGCCGCTCTTCTGTCATTGATCGCCGCCGCACCCGCGAAGGCGCAGACGCCGCCGACCGAAAGCATCCAGATCGGCCTTTCCACCGACAAAGTCTCGATCACCGCCGGCTTTTCCGGGGCCGACCTGACCATTTTCGGCTCGCTGGAAAATCCTGATCCGCTGGTGGCGCGCCAAGGCCGCTACGACATCATCGTCGTGCTCGAAGGTCCACCCAAGCCGGTGGTGGTGCGCCGCAAGGACCGGGTGCTCGGCGTCTGGGTCAACCTGGAATCCGAGACCTTCGAAAACGTGCCGGTGTCCTATTCGGTGGCGACGACGCGGCCGTTGCAGGACATCACCGAGCCGAACAGCTACAGGCAATTGTCGCTCGGCGCCTCCAATCTCTACATGCAGCCGGCCGATGCCGGCGACAGCCCGGCCACGATCGAGGAATTCACCGCGGCGTTGCGCGAACGCAAGGCCGCGACCGGTCTCTACAGCGAGAATGTCGGCGGCGTGCAGTTCCTGTCACAGAACCTGTTCCGCGCCACGGTGCGGCTGGCGCCGAACGTTCCGGTCGGCACCCACAAGGCGCGCGCGTTCCTGTTCAAGAGCGGCCTGTTCATCAAGGAGAGCTCGGCCCAGCTCGAGATCCGCAAATCCGGTTTCGAACAGTCGATCTTCCGTGTCGCCCACGACTATTCCTTCCTCTACGGCGTCTTCGCCATATCGCTGGCCATGGTGACGGGCTGGCTCGGAAGGTTGATCTTCCGCAAGGACTAAAGCGGCTACAAAGGGGTTTTCCTTTCCCGGATCATGCTATAGACCGCCACCTCCCGGTCTACCGGGCAACACGCACAATTCAATTCGGCAGAGCGGTCCGATCACCCCGGACGACAGAGAGCGCACGCTTCACAGACGGCGCCGAACCGCTGCTTTAGCAGAGATGACAGGAGGCTGCGATGCGACCAGCATTCGCCGGCATCGATTTTGGCACTTCCAACTCCACCGTGGGCGTGGTCAGGAGCGGCCAGCCGCACCTCGTCGCGCTGGAAGGCGGCGAGGTCACGCTGCCAAGCGCCGTGTTCTTCAACTTCGAGGACAACCGTACCTGTTTCGGCCGCCACGCAATCGCCAATTACACCGACAGCGTCGAAGGTCGGCTGATGCGCTCGCTGAAGAGCGTGCTCGGCAGCGCGCTCGCGCAGGAAAAGACGCGCATCAAGGCGCGATCGATCGGCTTCATGGAGATCGTCGGCCTGTTCCTCGGCCATCTGCGAAAAAGACTGGAGGACGATGCCGGCGGCGCCGTCGAGAGCGTGGTACTCGGCCGGCCGGTGCAGTTCGTCGACGACGACGCCGAGGCCGATGCCAGGGCACAAAGCGAGCTCGAAGGAGCCGCCCGCGCCCAGGGCTTCAAGCATATCGCCTTCCAGTTCGAACCGATCGCGGCGGCCCTCGACTACGAGCAGAAGGTGACGCGCGAGGAACTGGCGCTGATCATCGACATGGGTGGCGGCACGTCGGACTTCTCGATCGTAAGGGTCTCGCCGCAGCGTGCCCGCTCGCTTGACCGCAAGGACGATATCCTGGCCAGCCGCGGCATCCATATCGGCGGCACCGACTTCGACCGATTGCTCAGCATCGCGCATGTGATGCCGGAACTCGGCTACCTCAGCCCGACCAAGGACGGCAAGCGCAACCTGCCGGCCAGCTACTTCATCGATCTTGCCACATGGCAACGCATCAACCTGGTCTACACGGCCAAGGCGATGACGCATCTGCGCCAGATCCGCTACGAGGCCGAGCGCGCCGATCTCGTCGACCGCTTCATCCATATCGTCGAGCACCGGTACGGGCACGCGCTGGCCGCTCTTGTCGAAAGGGCCAAGATCGAGCTGACCGACAAGGTCTCGGCCGATGTCGAGGTGAGGCTGCCGGAAGTCCAGTTCGCCGCCGAGATCACCCGAAAGGCGCTGGACGCCACGATCGCCAGGGACATCGAGCGCGTTGCCGCCACGGTCGGCCAGACCATCGGCGACGCCGGGGTCAAGTCGTCCGACATCACCGCCGTGTTCCTGACCGGAGGATCCACCGCGATCCCGCTGGCGAGACAAAAAATCCTGTCGCTGATGCCTCAGGCTTCGGTCATCGAGGGCGATATGTTCGGCTCGGTCGGACTTGGCCTTTCGCTGGACGCGCAGCGCAAGTTCGGCTGATATCCGGACAATTCACGAACGCGCGGACGCCTTCTCGTCGGCCCCCAAATGCGCCTTGAGCGCCATCTGGGCCAAGCTTGCCTGGCGGTCGCGATGTGTAATCATGGCGAAGTCGCGTTTCGGCAGTTCGAGCGGCACGGACCGCAGGCTGCCTTCGGCGACGGCGCGTCCGACGACGAGCTCCGAAATGATGGTGGCGCCGGCACCGGCCTCGACCGCCTGGCGAACCGCCTCGTTGCTCGGCAGCACCAGAAATATCTGCAGGTCGTCAAGCGAAATCCCTTCGCGGCGCGCCAGATCCTCCAGCACCTCCCGCGTGCCGGAACCGCCCTCGCGGATGATCCAGCGCAGCCCTTTTATGTCGGGGCGGCCCGGCGCGATTTCGGCGATCTCGGGATGAGAACCGGCAACCACCAGCATCAACCGGTCGATATCGACCTTGGCGCGGCGCAATATGTCGGACTCGGTGCGCCCCTCGACCAGGCCGAGATCGGCGGTTCCATCCAGCACGCTGGCTTCGACCTGCCTGGTGTTGCCTATGCTGACGCTCAGCCTGACCGCAGGATAGGCTTCGTGGAAGGACGCCAGCCGGCGCGGCAGCCAATAGCTGGCGATCGTCAGGCTGGCGGCGATGGAGAGGCTGCCGGCAACCGTCTGCGAGACATGTTCCAGCACATTGCGTGCGGCGGCGGCTCGTTCCAGTACGGCCTTGGCTTCTGGCAGGAACCGGTGACCGGTCTGGGCAAGCTCGATGTTGCGGCCGACGCGGTTGAACAGATGGACGCCATGCTGCTCCTCAAGCGCGCGGATGGCGGCCGACGCGGCCGATTGGGAGATGCCCAGCAGCTCCGCCGCCTTGGTCATGTGGCCGCGCTCGGCGACGGCGACAAATATCCGCAACTGGTCAAGTGTCATAAGGCATTAAGAACCAATATCGATCGAATTTACAAGAACAACTGATTAGACGGGTTGATAGCTTTATTCTAAGTTTTCAATCGAAGTTAGAAAAAATTCGCTACCGATTGACAGAGAATGAAATGATCGGGCGGTTCAAGTCCCTGTTCGCGCACTGGACCCGCGGCCTGCGGCGGCGGCTGGCCGGCGATCGCTATCATCCGGAAGAGCATTACATGCGCGGTCCCGGGCCGAAAACCAGGGCCAAAGCCGCGAACCGCAGAAGCGCTCGGGGATCATGACCCAAGGATCTCTGCGCGGCGCGAATTCCGCCCCGTCCCAACGCCCGCTCGCCGACACGAACGCACCCGACGAGAACGATGGCGTCGACACCTCGCCCGCCGTCTCCGACCGCATCGCCAAGACCACATGCTATATGTGCGCCTGCCGCTGCGGCATCGACGTGCACATCAAGGACGGCAAGGTCCGCTACATCAACGGCAACAAGGATCATCCGGTCAATCGCGGCGTGATCTGCGGTAAGGGCAGCTCCGGCATCATGCAGCATTACAGCCCTGCCCGGCTGAAAAAGCCGCTGCTGCGCACCGGCTCGCGCGGCTCGGGAGAATTCCGCGAGATCGAGTGGGAAGAAGCGCTGACGATCGCCGCGGAGCGGCTTTCGTCCATCCGCCGCAGCGACCCGAAGAAACTCGCCTTCTTTACCGGCCGCGACCAATCGCAATCCCTGACCGGCTGGTGGGCAAGCCAGTTCGGCACGCCGAACTTCGCCGCGCATGGCGGTTTCTGTTCGGTGAACATGGCCGCAGGCGGGCTTTATACGATCGGCGGCTCGTTCTGGGAGTTCGGCGAACCCGACTGGGACAATACCCGGTATTTCATGCTTTTCGGCGTCGCCGAGGACCATGATTCCAACCCGATCAAGATCGGCCTCGGCAAGCTGAAGGCGCGCGGCGCCAAGGTGGTGTCGATCAATCCATGCCGCACTGGCTACAACGCCATCGCCGACGACTGGATCGGCATCCGGCCGGGCACCGACGGCCTATTCGTGTTTGCCCTCATCCACCAGCTCTTGAAGGCAGGCCGCGTGGATCTCGACTATCTCCTGCGCTACACCAACGCCCATGTGCTCGTCATCCAGGATCCGGGTGCGGCCGATGACGGGCTGTTTGTCCGCGATGGCGCCGGCAACCTGCTCGCCTGGGACAGAGTGGCGAAGGTGCCTGTCCGCGCCACCGACGCCAGCGCCAAACCGGCACTGACCGGCAGCTTCACCATCGACGGCCGTCGCTGCGTTCCGGCGTTCCAGCTGATCGCCGATCGATACCTCGATGAGAGCTATTCGCCCGATGCGGTCGCGGAGCGCTGCGGCATTGCCGCCGGCACGATCCGCAGGATCGCCGCCGAGCTCGCACATGTCGCCTTTGAGCAGACGATCGAACTGCCGGTGGCGTGGACCGACTGGGGCGGCCGCCGCCACGAGACGATTAGGGGACGGCCCGTGTCGATGCACGCGATGCGCGGCATCTCAGCCCATTCCAACGGTTTTCATTCTTGCCGAGCCATTCATCTGCTGCAGGTGCTGCTCGGAACGGTGGACGTCCCGGGCGGCTTCCGCTTCAAACCGCCTTATCCGCGTTGCGCGCCGCCAGGACCGAAGCCTGCCGGCAAGAACGTCCGGCCGATGACGCCACTGGACGGCATTCCGCTCGGCTTCGTCTGCGGGCCTGACGACCTTCTGGTCGATGAGGCAGGGGTGCCGATCCGCATAGACAAGGCCTATTCCTGGGAGGCGCCGCTCGCTGCGCACGGCTTGATGCACACCGTCATCCGTAACGCCTGGGCCGGCGATCCATACAAGATCGACACGCTGATGATGTACATGTCGAACATGGCCTGGAATTCCTCGATGAACACCGTCGAGACGATTCGTATGCTGACCGACCGCGACGAGGCGGGCAATTACAAGATCCCTTTCATCATCTATTCCGACGCCTATTATTCCGAGACCGTGCCGTTCGCTGACCTCGTGCTGCCCGACACAACCTATCTCGAACGGCACGACTGCATCAGCCTGCTCGACCGGCCGATCAGCCATGCCGACGGACCGGGCGATGCTATACGCCATCCCGTGGTCGAGCCGGACCGGGACGTGCGCCCGTTCCAATCGGTGCTGATCGAGCTCGGCGCGCGCCTCGGCCTGCCGGGTTTCGTCAGAGAAGACGGGGCGGCCAAATATGCCGACTATGCCGACTACATCGTCAATCACGAGCGCACGCCCGGTATCGGCCCGCTTGCCGGCTGGCGCGGCAAGGACGGCAATTCGACCGGCAAGGGCGAGCCAAACCCGGACCAGTTGCAGCGCTACATCGACAATGGCGGCTTCTGGCACCACGATTTCGCTGAGGACCAGCGCTACTACAAGATGGCCAACCGGTCCTATCTCGATTTCGCGGTGCAGATGGGCTTCATCCCGAAGGCCGAACCAGTCGTCTTCCAGCTCTATTCCGAACCCTTGCAGCGCTTTCGTCTTGCCGCGCGCGGCCATGGTCGGGCCGTGCCGCCCGAGAGCGAACGCCAGCGCATCGAGACCTACATGGACCCGCTACCCTTCTGGTACGTGCCGTTCGAGGAAGCGGCCGTCGACCAGCAGAAATATCCGTTGCATGCGCTGACGCAGCGGCCGATGCACATGTACCATTCCTGGGGTTCGCAGAATGCGTGGCTGAGGCAGATCACCAGCCAAAACCGGCTGTTCGTGCATGAGAGGACCGCCGCAGGTCTCGGCCTTGCCGACGACGACTGGGTGTGGATCGAAAGCATCAATGGCAAGGTCAAGGGACAGATCAAGCTGGTCGAGGGCGTGAACGAAAGCACGGTCTGGACCTGGAACGCCATCGGCAAAAGGCGCGGCAGCTGGGGGCTGAAGGACGATGCCGCCGAGAGCAATCGCGGCTTCCTGCTCAACCACATCATCGGCGACCAGACCACGGCAGACACCAACGGCAGGCGGTATTCGAATTCCGATCCGGTGACCGGCCAGGCGGCATGGTTCGATCTCAAGGTGCGCATCGTCAAATGCGCGGCGGAGGAAGCCGGTTTCACCGAGCCGCAATTCGAGCGTTTCCACCAGCCGCCGCAATTCCAGCCATCGCCGGACACACTTCGCTTTGGCGCCGAATTCCGCATGAACAGGGAAGCCGCCAAATGACCTGCGTCCCCGCCCACACGGGCAAAAAACTAGGCCTGGTCATAGACCTCGACACCTGCGTCGGTTGTCAGGCCTGCGTCACCGCCTGCAAGGAATGGAACACCGGCGGCCACATGGCGCCGCTGACCGACATCGACCCCTATGGCGGCCATGTCGACGGCGTCTGGTTCAATCGCGTGCACAGCTACGAGCACACCACCGCGATGGGCGGCCGCACGGTGAACTTCCCGCGCTCGTGCCTGCATTGCGAGACGCCGGCCTGCGTCACTGTGTGTCCGACCGGCGCCTCCTACAAACGAGCCTCGGACGGCATCGTGCTGGTCGATGAGGACAAGTGCATCGGCTGCAAGCTATGCAGCTGGGCCTGCCCCTATGGCGCGCGCGAATTCGACACCGATGTCGGCGTAATGAAGAAATGCACGCTCTGCGTCGACCGCATCTACAATGACAATCTGGCCGAGGAGGACCGCGTGCCGGCCTGCGTCGCGGCCTGTCCGACCAGCGCACGGCATTTCGGCGATCTCGGCGACCCCGCCTCGGCGGTGTCGCAACTGGTTGAGGAGCGTGGCGGTGTCGACCTGATGCCGGAACTCGGCTACCGCCCGACCAACAAATACCTGCCGCCGCGCGCGCATACCGAACGCGCAGCAAAGATTTCTGCGCCAACCCTGGAGCCGGTGAGGGCCGAGGGTGGGTTCCTCGGCTGGGTCGACCGCATGCTCTCGAACTAAACCCCATGCATCCAGCCTTCTCGGTCGTCTTCTTCACCACCGCCACCGGCGCCGGCTACGGCCTGCTGGCGCTGCTCGGCGTGCTGGCGCCACTTGGCGTCATCGCACCCGATTTCTGGCTGGGCTTCATCGGCATGGGACTGGCGCTCGGGCTGATCACCGCCGGCCTGTTGTCCTCGACCGGACATCTCGGCCGCCCCGAACGCGCCTGGCGTGCGTTCTCGCAATGGCGCAGTTCCTGGCTATCGCGCGAAGGCGTCGCCTCGGTCGCCACCTTCGTCCCGGCCGGACTGTTTGGCATTGGCTGGGTCATTCTTGGCCGCACCGATGGCTGGGTCGCCGCCGCCGGACTTCTGGCAACGATTGGCGCCGTCATCACCGTCTGCATGACCGGCATGATCTATGCCTCGCTGAAACCCATCGCTCAGTGGCACAGCCCTTACACCTTGCCCGGCTATCTCATTTTCTCGGCTATGAGCGGCAGTGTACTTCTGGCCGCGCTATGCCAAGGCTTTGCCGTCGGTTCCAAAATGCTTCTGGCAGCCTGCGTACTGCTGACCCTGCTCGGTTGGGCCTGGAAGCTTGCGACCTGGCGGTACAACGACCAATTGGAAATCCCCACCAACGCCAACACCGCAACCGGGCTTGCCGGGGGGACGGTTAGATCGCTGGAATGGCCGCATACCGAGGAAAATTATTTGCTCAAGGAAATGGGTTTTCGCATCGCGCGCAAGCACAGCGCAAAGATGCGGCGGATCACCCAGCTCCTGGGTTTCGCGCTACCCGCCTTGCTGCTGATTACGGCCTTCGCCTTGCCGTCACCTTTCGCGGCGCTCGCATCGGTGTTCGCCGCGGTCGCACAGTTTGTCGGCATGCTGGTCGAACGTTGGCTGTTCTTCGCCGAAGCGAAGCACACGGTCACTCTCTACTACGGGAAATAGCGGCTTCAGCCGGGTCGCAGCATCGAGCCTGAAATCGCAAAGATGCGGTCCGTGCCGAGCATATAGGCCATCAGCGATTCCAGGCGGAACAGGCCGGCATAGGCGCGGTCGAGCACGTTGAGTGAGCCGGTATAGGCGCCGAAGGCGGGCATGATCATGCGGCCGCCATCGCCGGCGAAGCAGCGCCGCCGCACTGAACGGCCCTGCTGGACGATGCGGGCGCAGGGATGGAGATGGCCCGATATCTCGCCCTCGACGCGCAGCTTCGACGGCTCGTGCCGGAACAGCAACGAGCCGATGGCGAGTTCGCGCACCGTATCGCCCGGCAGGTCGGCCGGCGCCTCCGGGTCATGGTTGCCGGCCACCCAGAACCAGTCGCGGCCCGCCATCAGCGCCTCCAGCCGTTCGCGGAAACTTCGATGCATGCGCTCGGCGCCGCCGCCATCATGGAAGGAATCGCCCAGGCTGATGACGATTGCCGGCTGGTAGTCTGAGATGACGGCCTGCAATCGCAGCAAGGTCGCGCCGGTGTCATAGGGCGGGAGCAGCATGCCGCGCCTTGCCAGCGATGAGCCTTTTTCCAGATGCAGATCGGAAACGGCCAGAAGCTTGAGCTCGGGAAAGTAGAGCACGCCGCGCGGATCGCAGACCGCACGTTCGCCGGCGATGCCGACCAGATCGGCGTCGGCGATCAACGATGCGCGCGCCAGCGAAAAATTCATTCCTCAGCCATCTCCGGCCCCATGGCTTCCTCAACCAGCGTGGCCGCATCCATCAGCAGCGTTTCATCGGCTTCGCCGTGCACCGGCATCTTGCCGATCTCGAGCATGATCGGCACGGCGAGCGGCGATATCTGTTCGAGGTTCTTATGCATGATTCGACCTTGAATGCGCGAGAGCATGTCCGCAAGTCTGCTGACATCGAGCAGGCCCGCCGCCGCGTCCGCGCGCGTCGCCTGGAGCAATATGTGATCCGGCTCATGGCTGCGCAGGACGTCATAAATAAGGTCTGTCGAGACAGTCACCTGACGGCCACTCTTCTCCTTGCCGGGATGACGCTTTTCGATCAGCCCTGAAATCAGCGCGCAATTGCGAAAAGTGCGCTTGAGAAGCCAGCTGTCTGCCAGCCAGGCCTCGAGATCGTCGCCAAGCATGTCCTCATCGAAAAGCGCGCCGAGCGAAGGTTTTCCGGCTTTGAACATCGCCCCCATGTCGCCCAGCGACCAAATGGCCAAGGCATAGTCGGTGGCGACGAAGCCAAGCGGCCTGGCGCCCGTCCTGTCCAGACGGCGGGTAAGCAGCATGCCGAGCGTCTGGTGGGCCAGCCTGCCCTCGAAGGGGTAGGCGACCAGATAGTGGCGGTTGCCGCGCGGAAAGGTCTCGATCAGCAGGTCATCGCGTTTGGGCAGCACCGATTTGTCGGCCTGGAAGCGCAGCCAGTCGGCCACCTGCTCGGGCAGTTTCTTCCACCGCTGCGGATCGTCCAGCATGGCGCGGACCTGTTCGGCGAGATAGGTCGAAAGCGGGAACTTGCCGCCGCCATAGTAAGGCACCTTCGCATCGCTGCCGGGCGCGTTCGAGACGAAGCACTCATTCTCGCGAATGCCTTCGAAGCGAAGAACTTTGCCGGCGAACATGAAGGTGTCGCCATGCGTCAGCGTCTCGAGGAAAGCCTCCTCGATCTTGCCTAAAACCCTGCCGCCGCGCGACACGGAACCCTTGCTGCCGGCCTGGACATAACGCACGTTGAGCGCCGGCACCTCGATGATAGTGCCGACGTTCAGCCTGTATTGCTGGGCCACGCGCGGATTGGATACCCGCCACAATCCCTCCTTGTTGAGGCGGATGCGGGCGTATCGCTCATAGCTCTTCAAGGCGTAGCCACCCGTGGCGACGAAATCGACGACGCGGTCGAATGTCGGCCGACCCAGCCCGGCATAGGGGGCCGCCGACCGCACCTCCTCGTAAAGATCGTCCGCGCGGAACGGTGCGCCGCAAGCACAGCCAAGGACATGTTGCGCCAGCACGTCCAGCCCGCCATCGACCAGTGGAGGCGTATCCTGCGCGCCGAGATAGTTGGCGTCCAGCGCTGCCCGGCATTCGAGCACCTCGAAGCGGTTGGCCGGAATGAGGACGGCTTTGGACGGTTCATCCATGCGGTGGTTGGCGCGGCCGATGCGCTGCGCCAGCCGGCTCGCTCCTTTCGGTGCGCCGACATGGACGACGAGGTCGACGTCACCCCAGTCGATGCCGAGGTCGAGCGTCGAGGTGGCAACGATGGCGCGCAGCGCATTGTCGCCCATCGCCTTCTCGACCCGCCGCCGCTGCGCGACATCGAGCGACCCATGATGCAAGGCGATCGGCAAGGTATCTTCGTTGACGCGCCACAGTTCCTGGAACAGCAACTCCGCCTGGCTGCGCGTATTGACGAACAGCAGGGTAGTCTTATGGCGCTTGATCTCGCGGTAGATCTCCGGCGTCGCGTAGCGCGCCGAATGCCCCGCCCACGGTACGCGCTCTTCCGAGTCAAGGATGGATATTTCGGGCTTTGCGCCGCCGGTAGCGACGATCAGTTCGGCCATATCGCCGGGTGGATTCTGGCCGACCAGCCAGCGGCGCAATTCGTCCGGTTCGGCCACCGTGGCGGAAAGTCCGATGGTCTGAACCTCGGGCACGAACTGGCGCAGCCGCGCCAGGCCAAGCGCCAGGAGATGACCGCGCTTCGAAATCACCAGCGAATGCAACTCGTCGAGCACGACATAGCGCAGGTCTTCGAAGAAACGCCTTGCATCGGGAGCCGCGATCAGCAGCGCAAGCTGCTCGGGCGTGGTGAGCAGGATGTCGGGCGGCACCAGCTTCTGCCGCTGGCGTTTGTGCGCCGGCGTGTCGCCGGTGCGGGTCTCGATGGTGAGGGAGAGCCCGATCTCCTCCACCGGCTTGCCAAGGTTGCGCTCGATGTCGACAGCCAGCGCCTTCAGCGGCGAGATGTAGAGTGTGTGGATGCCGCGATGGGCCTGACCCGGTTTTCGCCTGGCCCTGACGGCCAGTTCGGTCAGCGAAGGCAGGAACCCGGCCAGCGTCTTGCCGGCGCCGGTCGGTGCGATCAGCAGTACCGACTGCCCTGCCTGAGCCCTCGCCAGCAATTCGATCTGGTGCGCGCGCGGCGCCCAGCCCTTCTCGCCAAACCATCTGAGGAATGGGTCGGGCAGAATGACGGCGGCATTCTGGTCGGCAAGGCGCGGCTTCTCTGTCACGCGTCAGAGTTAGCGCGACGGCGCGCTAACGCCAAGAACAATCGGAACAAAAGGTGATCGAGCAGTTTTTCTCTCCCTGGGAGAAGGGAGGATTGGCGCTAGGGCCGCCGGAACCCCGTCGGCCCGCCGTAGAGATAGCCGATGCGGGCGACGGCTTCCTTCAGGCCTTCGCGCGACACCAACATGGTGTGGCCGTTGGCGTGGATCATGGTCTCGGCATCGGTCATGATGGCGACATGGCCTTTCCAGAAAACGAGATCGCCGCGGCGCAGGCCGGAATAATCGGGGCCTGGATCGAGCGGCTCGCCGATGCTCTGCGCCTGCATGTCGGAATCGCGCAGGACATCGGCGCCGGCCATGCGCATCGCCAGTTGCACGAGGCCGGAGCAATCGATGCCGAAGCCGGAGACACCACCCCAGAGATATGGCGTGCCGAGAAACATCTCGGCCACCGAAACATAGTCGGCGGCCACATTACTGAGCGGCCGCAGGTGACCCGCTATGATTGCCTCACCGGAGGGCAGGACGGCATAGTGGGTGCCGCGCGTTTCGGCGGACCCGGTCACCGTGACGGTGGACCCCATCGACAGCTGTCCCGCGATCGGAAGGCGCAGATCCGGGCCGGGATAGAGGAAAGTTCGGGGCACGGAGACGATATGGGTGAGCGCATGATCCCGCCCGCCCAACATGGCGTCGGCGACATAGCCGACATAACCGTCCCGTTCGGCCTGGATCCAGGCCCAGCCCTCTCTGTTCTCGAAAACGAGCACGTCATCGCCGAACAGGGCTTGCGTGTTGACACCAGCGTCTGGACGCGGAGCCTTACGGATATCGGCAACCGGGATCGAAATCCGCGCCGGCCGGCCGGCGACAAAGCGGTCGGCAGCGACCTCTCCTTTCAATCTCGCATCGGCAAGATCGGGCCGAAAGGCGTGGAGGCGGGCATCCCTGGCGGTCAAATCAGTTCATCCATTGAAGCGGCTGGTCGTCAGATGGGCAGCTCTTGTGCCTTGGCGATGATACCATCGCCGAAGCGCTCGACAAAGAGGGCGCCCTCGACCGTGCGCTTGATCAGCACGTTGCGCTTGTCGAGCCCGTCGCGATGGCGCGACACCAGTTTGAGCGCACCCATTGTATCCAACGCGCGGGTGATGACCGGTTTGGTGACGTTGAGACGGGCCGCCAGCCCGCGCACCGTGTGCGGCGGCGGATCGAGATAGATGGTGAACAGGATAGCCGTCTGGCGCATGGTGAGGTCGGGCGCGTCGTCGCGCACCTGCGACAGCATCACTTGCTGCCACAATCGCAAGGCCTGGCTCGGGCGCATCGAAATCGACATCGCACGAGAATGACGGCAAATTGTTTCGGTTCCGTTTCAGTTTCGGCAATCTGCCGGCCCTGAAAGTCGCCGCCACCTCAGCCAAAACGCTTCGAGATGACGCGCTCCAGTGCCCGGATGCCTTGCGCCTCGCCGCCGGCAGGTCCGTGCGGACGATCGGCGGGGTTCCAGGCGAATATGTCGAAATGCGCCCAGCTTGCCGTCTTCTCGACAAAGCGCTTGAGAAACAGCGCCGCGGTGATGGAACCGGCGAACCCATCCGTGGTGACATTGTTGATGTCGGCGATCTTCGACGACAGCTTCACATCATAGGGCCGCCACAGCGGCATGCGCCACAGCGGATCCTCGACCGCCAGCGAGGCTGTCGTCAGTTCCGAGGCCAGCGCCTCGTCGCCGGTGTAGAAGGGCGGCAGGTCCGGACCTAGCGCGACACGAGCAGCCCCGGTGAGCGTCGCCATGTCGACAAGCAATTGCGGCTCCTCCTCGTCGGCCAGCGCCAGCGCATCACCCAGAACCAGTCTTCCCTCGGCATCGGTGTTGCCAATCTCGACTGACATGCCCTTGCGGCTCGCCAACACGTCGCCAGGCCTGAAGGCGTTGCCGGCGATCGAATTCTCGACGGCCGGGATCAGCACGCGCAGCCGCACGTTCAATCCGGAGGCCATGATCATCGAGGCCAGACCCAGCACATTGGCGGCGCCCCCCATGTCCTTCTTCATCAACAGCATGCCGGACGACGGCTTGATATCGAGGCCGCCAGTGTCGAAACAGACGCCCTTGCCGACCAGCGTCACTTTCGGCGCGCTCCTTGGCCCCCAGCCCATGTCGATAAGACGCGGTGCGCTGGACGAAGCCCGGCCGACGGCATGGATCATCGGGAAATTCTGCTTGATGAGATCGTCGCCCTTGATGACCGACACCTCGGCCTTGTGAATTTCGGCCAGGGCTCGAACCGCCTTCTCCAGTTCGTCCGGCCCCATGTCGCTGGTCGGCGTGTTGACAAGATCGCGCGTCAGGAAGACGCCTTCGACGATGCGGCGAACGCGTTTTGCCTCTACGCCGGCCGGCAGTTCGAAGCGCAGCGCCTTGCCCGGTTTTTTGCCATAGCGGGTAAAGACATAGCCGCCGAGGGCCAGCGCGATCGCCGCCAACTCCGGCTCGGCCGGCGCGGAGGTGAAATGCCAGTCGCCCTCCGCCAGGCTTTTCGCCAGCGCGCCGACGGCCAGCGCGCCCTCGCCGTCGCCAATGCCGAACAAGGCACCGCCGAGCGCGCCGTTTTCCGCAGGCACGATGAGCGTCCTGCCCGCTTCGCCGGAGAAGCCGTTGGCCCTGGCCCACGCCACGGCTGATGACGTCAGACCGGCCGTCTCCAGACCGTCCTTAGCCACCAGATGGACAGGAAGCGGGTTGTTCAGCTTGTTCTCGACCAGTTCCACTGACATTCGATGTTCTCCTGCCGACGTCCGTCGATTCGGCGCTTCTTAACTGTCCGTTAGGGTTAACAGAATATTTCTTCGAGAGGGAAGATGGTCACGCAATGGCCACGCGCACGAATGGAGGCCCAGGGTGCCGATGTCGACGAACCGCACGATGAACGCCAGCGGAAAGCGGCTCATCACCACGGCCTTCATGCTCGCGCTGGCCGCAGGCGTTGCCGGCTGCGGAACCGACAA
This sequence comes from Mesorhizobium sp. B2-8-1, assembly GCF_006440955.1. Lineage (NCBI taxonomy): Bacteria > Pseudomonadati > Pseudomonadota > Alphaproteobacteria > Hyphomicrobiales > Phyllobacteriaceae > Mesorhizobium > Mesorhizobium sp. B2-8-1. Next base: position 126,425 of record NZ_VFTX01000008.1, read on the forward strand.
GATCAGCACAGGCTCGATCGGACGCACCAGCGGCAAGCCGCTGGAGACGATGTCGGCGGGAGAATTGCACAATGCGACGGCAGCGCTTGGCCAGTCCTATTCCAGGAATCCCAACGATAAGCGGATAGCGACCAACTTCGCCGCGGCGCTGCAGATGGATGGCGATGCCGACCAGTCGCTTGCCGTGATGCGCAAGCTGGCGATCGCCTATCCCAAGGATCGCGACGTGCTTGCCGCCTACGGCAAGGCGCTGGCCGCCAACGGCCAGTTCGAGGCGGCGCTTGATGCCGTGCGCCGGGCGCAGACGCCGGAATATCCCGACTGGAGGCTGGTGTCGGCGGAAGCGGCCATTCTCGACCAGCTCAGCCAGAAGGACGACGCGCGCCAGCTCTACCGCAAGGCGCTGGAGCTCAAGCCGAACGAACCTTCGGTGCTTTCCAACCTTGGCATGTCCTATGTGCTGGGAGGCGACCTGCGCACCGCCGAAACCTATATGCGCTCGGCCGCACAGCAGCCGAATGCCGACAGCCGCGTGCGCCAGAACCTGGCGCTGGTCGTCGGCCTGCAGGGCCGCTTCGACGAAGCCGAGAAGATCGCCTCGCAGGAGCTGTCACCCGAACAGGCGCAGGCCAATGTCGCTTATCTCAGGCAGATGCTGGCTCAGCAAAATGCCTGGAGCCAGCTCAAGGATCAGGACAAGGCGAAAGCCGCAACCAACTGAGCGGCACGCGGCCACCGAACCCTGCATAAGAGAACCGCGCTGCGTCAGCCGCGCGGTTTTTCTTTGGATCGGTCAGATTCACCTACTGGCTGCTGGTTTCGTGCGCCTGGCCGAAGATGCCGCGCTGGCTGACCTGGATGCCGGCAGGGCCGAGGATGATGGCGAACAGCACCGGCAGGAAAAACAGGATCATCGGCACGGTGAGCTTGGGCGGCAAGGCGGCGGCCTTCTTCTCGGCAGCGTTCATGCGTTGGTCCCGGCTTTCACCCGCGAGCACGCGCAACGCATGCGCCACAGGGGTGCCGTAACGCTCGGCCTGGACGAGTGCCTGCGACACCGACTTGACGGATTCCAGGCCCGTGCGGCTGGCGAGGTTCTCATAGGCCTGCTTGCGCTCCTGCAGATAAGAGAGCTCGGCGTTCGTCAGGATGAATTCTTCCGCAAGGGCCACCGATTGGGCGCCGATCTCGTCGGCGACCTTGCGCAATGCCGCTTCCACCGACATGCCAGATTCGACGCAAATCAGCATCAGGTCAAGCGCGTCCGGCCATGCCATCTGGATCGATTGCTTGCGCTTGGTGGCGCGGTTGTTGACATAGACGACCGGTGCGTAGAAGCCGCCATAGGCAACGAGGACGCAGACGAACAGCCGGATGAACAATGGCTGCTGCGGCAGTCCTCCGAGCACGAATATGTAGATCACGCCCAGTGCGAAGCCGACAAACGGAAGCACGAGGCGGAAGAAGAGAAACCGCGTCAGCGGGTTCTGTCCACGGAAACCGGCAACCTTGAGCTTCTGCAAGGTACCCTCGTCGGCGAGGGCGCGCCGCAGGTCGAGCCTGTCGACGATGTTGCGCATGCCGATCGACTGTTCTTCGCGCAGGCCCTTGCGGCGGCGATCCGCCTCGCTTGCAAGCCGCGCGCGCTGCTTGGCGCGCAATTCGTCGCGTTCCAGCGCGACCGACTTCATGCGCGCCTTGAGCTGGTTTCCGCCAAATGCCGGCAGCAAGGTGAAGACCGTCGCGAACACGGCAATGCCGACCAGCAGCGCGATCAGGAGGCCGGGATCCGTCAGTGATTTGACGACTTGTTCGGTCATGCCGCGGCCCTAGACTTCGAAGTTCATCATCTTGCGCATCACGAAGATGCCGATCGACATCCAGACGGCCGAAACCCCCAGGATCAGGTTACCGATGCTCGTGGTGAACAGCGGCATCAGGTAGTTGGGGCTGGAGAGATAGACGAGAAATGCGACGATGAAAGGCAGCGCGCCGATGATGGCGGCGGACGCCTTGGCTTCCATCGACAGCGCCTGGACCTTGGCCTTCATCTTCTTGCGGTCGCGAAGCACGCGCGAAAGATTGCCCAGCGCCTCGGAGAGATTGCCGCCGGCCTGCGACTGGATCTGAATGACGATGCCGAAAAAGCTCGCCTCGGTGCATGGCATGGTCTCGGGCATACGCAAGGTGGCATCCGGGATCGACAGGCCCATCTGCTGCGAATCGACGATGCGGCGAAACTCGGCCTTGACGGGCTCGGGGGATTCATTGGCGATCAGGCGCACCGCATCGTTCAGCGGCAGGCCGGATTTGACCGCGCGCACGATGATGTCGAGCGCGTTGGGAAATTCGTTGAGGAATGCCTTGACCCGCCGCGCGCGGCGAAATGAGACGAACCAGCGCGGCAGGCCGAGCGCACCGGCCAGCAGCACGCCAGGCAAAACAAAAAGCGGCGCCCCCACCACAAAGGCGATGATCGTCAGGGCTAGGCCGCAAATGGCGGAATAGATGTAGAAGCGTTCGATGGAAACCTTCAGGCCGGCTTGGCGCAGTTGGGCTTTCAGCGGCGGTTTCTTGACCGCGCTGTCCTTGGATTTCTGCTTCTCGTCGAGTTCCTTCAAGGAATCCTGGACCGACTTGCGTCTTTTGGCCGCCTCCGCCACGCGATCGCGCGAGGCCTTGACGACGGAGCGATCCGTCTCCGCGGTCTTGATCGTTTCCAGCCGCTTGCCGGCCTGCTTTTCGTTGCTGATCCGGGTGAACAGGAATGCATAGGCGACCGCGCCGGCGCTGAAGCCGGCGAGCACGACAAACGCCAATACGGTGCCGTCAATTCCAAACATCGACCAGAACCCTTACGCCTGCAGCAGCGTCAGTCAGCGCGTTTCTCCATCGCCTCAAGCGCTATTGCGAGGCGCTGCTCCTCGCCATAGTAACGGGCGCGGTCCCAGAAATGGGGGCGACCGATGCCGGTCGATACATGCTCTCCCAGCAGCCGCCCATTCGCGTCCTCGCCCTTGATGTTGTAGAGGACGATGTCCTGCGTGATGATGACGTCGCCTTCCATTCCGATCACCTCGGTGATGTGAGTGATGCGGCGCGACCCGTCGCGCAGGCGTGCCGCTTGGATAATCACGTCGATGGAGCCGACGACGATTTCGCGCACGGTCTTCTGCGGCAGCGAAAAACCGCCCATTGCGATCATGGATTCGATACGATTCAGGCATTCGCGCGGGCTGTTCGAGTGGATCGTTCCCATCGAGCCGTCATGGCCGGTGTTCATCGCCTGCAGAAGGTCGAACACCTCGGGTCCGCGCACTTCGCCGACGATGATGCGCTCGGGCCGCATGCGCAGGCAGTTCTTGACCAGATCCCGCATCGTCACCTCGCCTTCGCCTTCAAGGTTGGGCGGGCGGGTTTCCAGACGGACAACATGCGGCTGCTGTAGTTGCAGTTCGGCCGAGTCCTCGCAGGTGATGACGCGTTCCTCGCGGTCGATGTAGTTGGTCAGGCAGTTGAGCAGCGTCGTCTTGCCCGAGCCGGTGCCGCCGGAGATGACGATGTTGCAGCGGACACGGCCGATGATCTTGAGAACCTCGGCTCCTTGCGGCGAGATGGCGCCGAACTTCACCAGCTGATCGAGCGTCAGCTTGTCCTTCTTGAATTTGCGGATGGTGAGCGCGGTGCCGTCGATGGCGAGCGGCGGCGCGATGACGTTGACGCGGGAGCCGTCGGGAAGACGCGCATCGCAGATCGGGCTGGATTCATCGACGCGGCGGCCAACCTGGCTGACGATGCGCTGGCAGATGTTGAGAAGCTGCTGGTTGTCACGAAAACGAATGCCGGTCTGTTCGACCTTGCCGTTGACTTCGATGTAGACGTTCTTGGAGCCGTTGACCATGATGTCGGCGATGTCGTCGCGGGCGAGCAATGGCTCGAGCGGCCCATAGCCAAGCACGTCGTTGCAGATATCCTCGAGCAGTTCTTCCTGTTCGGCGATCGACATCGCGAAATTCTTGATCGCGATGATGTCGTTGACGATGTCGCGGATTTCCTCGCGCGCGCTTTCGGGATCGAGCTTGGCGAGTTGCGACAGGTCGATCGTGTCGATCAGGGCGGCGAAGACCTGGCTCTTGGTGTCGTAGTAGGTTTCGCTCTTTTCGCGCGCCGCCCGCTTCGGCTCCGGAGCTATCGGCGGCGACTCGACCGCGCGGCGGGCCGGCGGTGCAACAGGAGCGCTCGACGCGGGTGCGGCCGCCGGCCTCGCAAGAACCGCCGTATCGGCCGAATCCGCGACGGCTGGCGCGGTCGGCGCCGGTGCCGGCTGGCGGAATTCCGGCTTGAACCGGTTGCCGTCGTCGCTGCCTCTCTTACCAAACATGATCGACTACCGATTCCACTGAAGAAGCATCATTTCTTGTTGCGCGAAAGCTTGCCGAGCAGATTTCCGAGACCCGCTTTTTTCTTCACCCGGATTTCGCTGCGGCCGGTCAGCACATGGGCAATTTCGTTGATCGTGGCGACAACCGGGTTCTTGGCGTCCATTTCACCAAGCATACGTCCGTTGTTAGCGGCATTGCCGAACAGCAGCGGGTCAAAGCCGATGATCGCCATCGCGGCCAGGCCGAGCGGCTCGGCGAAATCGGACGGGGAAATCTCCGGACGTTTGGGCACGCCGGCCTGATTGATGATGAGTTTGGGCGGCGAGTCGTTGGGACGAAGCCGTTTGAGCATGTCGACCAAATTCTTGGTATTGCGCAAATTGGCCAGTTCCGGCGTCGCCGTGATGACGATTTCATCGGCCTTGATCAGGGTGTTCTTGGTCCAACCCGTCCAGACATGGGGAACGTCGAGCACCAGGAGCGGCACGGTGCGCTGCGCGGTGTCGACAAGCTGCGTAAAGGCGTCGGGATCGAAATCATAGACGCGTTCGAGCGTCGAGGGCGCGGCGAGCAGCGAAAGGTGTTCGGCGCACTGGGTCAGCAGCCGGTCGAGATAGACTTCATCGATGCGCTCGGGCGAAAACACCGCTTCGGCGATGCCTTGCGCGGGATCCTGGTCGAAATTGATGTTGGCCGTGCCGAAAGCGAGGTCGAGGTCTGCGACGACCACCTCGGATTTGAACAGGGAGGACATCGCCCAAGCCACGTTATGGGCGATGGTGGAAGAGCCGACGCCACCCTTGGCGCCGACGAAGGCGATCGAGCGGCCGAGCGGCTCGGCTTCCGGATCGACAAAGATCGACGATATGACGCTGACGATGTCGGCCATCGACACCGGCGCGATGACATATTCGGAAATGCCGGAGCGGATGAGCTCGCGATAGAGGCCGACATCGTTGTAGTGGCCGATTACCACCACTTTGGAAGACGGGTCGCAATATTCCGAGAGCTGCGCGAGCTGTTCCAGCAGCTGTTTGGGTTCGCTGCGCGACTCCAGCAGGATCAGGTTCGGCGTCGGCGCCGACTGGTAGAATTCGATGGCCGTGGGGACGCCGCCCATATGGACCTTGAGATGGGCCTTGGTCATGCGGCGGTCCTCGCCGGCGCGCTCGACTGGATTGGCGACACCCTCGGTCTCGCAGAATGCCTGGATCGAGATGCGGGGAACCGGCCGCAGCGCCTGCATCGCGGCGATGTCCTGCGGCGAGGTCTCACCGCCGTCCACGGGGGTGTCATAGGCAAGATTGCTCATGGTCATCTTTCCGTGACTTCTCTTTTCCTTAGGGCGCGGCTCAGTATGTCACTTCAGAATTGCCGAGGAACTCGTCCGAAATACCCCTGCTGCGGTAGACGTCGATCACCGCGCCACGATTTTCCGCGTCGATGGTGGTCTGCTTGCGCGGCCCGATCAGGTCGGCCGGATTGGCCATCTGGGCGGCGAGATTGTTTTGATAGGAGCAGCCGAAATCGGCATAGTGTTTGTTCTCAGACGTCTCCAGCAGGTCATCTGGCCATCGTCCGCATTTGTCGGTCTGGGCCTTCACGGCGATATAGGCGACCCGGATCGGGGCGGATGTCTCACTCGAGGCAGCCTGATAGGAGACGACCACGATCCGGTTGCGCTTGACGCCCGCGGCAATCGCGAGCCGGGCGAAATCGCGCGCTGCTGCGGCGGCGGCGACCTCGTTGGCCGAGCCGCTCGGAACCTGGATCGTCAGCGTCGGGGCAGCACTCTTGTCATAGCCGTCGAGGAAACCCAGGAGCGTATCGCGCTGCGAGCCGGTCATGCCGCGGTCACCTGCACCGACAGGTAGATCTATCTTTTGGTTCTTCTCGGCGATCACGATCGGATGGTTGGTGCGGTAGTCGTCTGGAATGGCGCCGACGGTGACACTGTCGCGCTGGGCGCAGCCGGCCAGCAATGCCGCCATCGCCACCGCCAGGGCAGGAATGGCGCGCCGGAGAATTCCCGAACGGCCGGAGCGCGTGGTCATGGCGATGGTCCTTGCCTGCAATGCTGACTGAGACATGTCCGCTTCCCCGTTCACTTGTAGATGAAGCCGACGACGCCGTGATAACGGCCGCTGGGCTTGTCCGTCTGCATTGTGCCGTAGACACGATTGACTCGGCCCAGGAACATACCGGCGCCATCGCTGGCGGCGTTGAAATTGTCGTCAGGTTTGGCGAGGTCGTTTCGTGCCACCGGTTTCACCAGATAGGGCGTGATGATGATCACCAGTTCGGTCTCGTTGCGCACGAAGTCTCTGCTTCGGAACAGTGTGCCGAGCACCGGGATCTTTGTCAGCCCGGGCAGGCCGGCGACAGCCTGCCTGACGTCATCGCGGACGAGGCCGGCGATCATCATCGAACCACCTGACGGCAATTCGACGGTCGTGTCGGCAAGTCTCTTGCGGATAGACAACAGCGTGGTTCCGGGCAACCTGCCTGCAGCTTCCAGCGTGGTGGCGCCTTCGGCAGTAGGCTCCGACACGGACGTCCGGACCTTGAGGCTGATCCGACCGGCCGACAGCACAACCGGTTGGAACTCCAAGCCGATGCCGTATTCAAGTTTGTCGTTGGTGTATGTGACCTGCCCTGTCTTGTTCTCGTCCGAAACATTGTTCGTACGGCTGGTGATGAGATTGAACTCGCCACCGACCCTGAATGTTGCCTTCTCACCCGACACGGCGGTGAGGGTCGGCTCCGCCAGCGTCTTCATGACGCCACCTTGCTCCATTGCGTTTAGATACGCCTGAAGCGCCGAGGTGCCGATCGAAGCTCCCGAGAATTGCGAGAGCGGTTTCCCAAGCCCGTATGCCGGGGTGCTCATCGCGTCATAGCTGATGCCGTTGCTACCGCCGCTGCCCACCATGTTGACGCCAAGCTGCTTCATCACGGAGCGGCTGACTTCGGCGACCGTCACCTTGAGCGTGACCTGGTCGTCGCCGATGATCTGCAAAAGATTGACGATTTTCGAGACGCGGCGTTCCTGGTCCGGATTGTTGATGTCGACACCACTCTGGGCCGAGCCGCCGGCCGCGGTCTGCGAATATTGTCCCGTTGTCGCTTCACCGCCCGAGACGAAGATCGTCGCCAGGTCGACGGCGCGTTTGGCGTCCAGCGGCGTGTCGACGGTTCCCGTCAGGACGACGTTGTCGTTCAGCAGTTCGACCTTGATGGACGATGTCGGGATGAAGCGCTTGATATAATCCTCCAGGCCTGCGACGTCGCGTTCGACGGCCAGATCGAGGCTGACGATCTGTTCGCCATTCGGCCCGAACACAAAGATGTTGGTCTCGCCAACCGCCTTGCCGAACAGGTAGATGCGCCTCGCGGTGCGGGTCACCGCATCGGCGACGGTCGGATTGGCGACAAGAATGTCGTAGGCATCACTCGGCAGGTCGATGACCACCGACTTGTTGAGGCCGAGCTTGACGCGCTGGGTGGCCGCCGAAGCCGAAACCTGTGCACTCTTGGCCTCGACAACGCTCTGCACGTTTGTCCCAATGAGCAGCAGGCCGAAAGCCGCTGCCATGATCGCCGGCAGTTTACCGCTTAGCCTCATTTCCTTGCCCCCACTTCGGAAACTTCGCCCGACTTGATCAGCCTGACCGTTCCCTTGCGGCCATTGCCGGAAACGAGATAGTCGGCCTCATCCAAATTCTTTTCCTGGGTGTCCGTGATCGCGCGCAGCGCGAGCGTCAGGCGATCCGCCATCTGCTGGGCGACGGTGATGATCTCCGCCTGCTTGGGCGTCAGTTCCAGCGTGGCGGTCTGGCCCACCCTGGTCTTCTTGCCTTCCTCGTCCTCCTGGATGGTCTGGTCGATCGCCAGGACGCGGATGTTCTTGAGGATGGTTTCGGTGTTGAAGCCGGAGCCGCCGCTGTTGGCATCGGCCCGGCGGGTCATAATGACGTCGACGAAATCATTCGGAAGGATGAAGCCGCCGGCAGAGGTGTCGGCCGATATCGTCGTGGCGACCGCCCGCATGCCGGAGGGCAGGATCGACGACATGAAGCTTTGCCCCTCGCCGATCAGCTTGGAACGCCGCACCGGCTCGCCCGCGTACATCGGCACACGGGCTATGGACCCCTTCAGTTTCTCCAGGGCGTCGGGAGCAGTGGCCTTGGTGATGAAATTGGCGTTGATGCCGTCGGCCGGCCAGGATTGCCAGGCAATGTTGTTCTCGAGCTGGCTGCCCATGGTGACATCACCCGACAGGACAAGCACGTCCTGCAATGCCACGGCGGGAGCCGCTGGACCGGACTCGACGATCTGCGGTGGCGGCGCGGCGACCATGTTCTTCGCGACATAGCCAGCACCACCCGCCGCGGCGACCGCCACGCTCAGAATAATCAATCGGGATGCTGGCATCTGTCCGAACCCTCGCCTTGGCAAACCACCTAGCCAGGCCGGACTTTGCAGCGGCAATCGTCAAAACAAGGTTAATGTAATGCTTACGATCGTGATTAATTTAAGGTTTACATAAATTAGCTGTATTGCGCAGCCACGGACAAACAGCCAGCCCCGCTCCGCGGAGCCAGCCGCAACACAGCCAAGGAATGATCGGTAAAGTCAGGCCGCCAGCCTGGCCAGCGCCCAGACCATCAGGGGCGAATCCGGGTAGGTCAGCAATCCGCCCAAACCGAGCGCGATGCCGTAGGGAACCCCGGTCGTCTCGTCCGCGAAGTGACGCAGGAACGGATTGCGGCCGGTAAAAACCGCAAGCGGCGACTTCCGGTAGACGAGAATGGCAAGCGTCAGCAAGCCGCCTATGAAGGTCGAGACCACGAGATACTCGACGAGCTGGATGTTGAGTCCCATCCACATGGCGGTCGCGGCCAGCAGCTTGGCATCACCGCCGCCCATGCCGCCCATTGCAAAGAGGCCGAACGTTGCGGCAAGAACCAGCGCGCCGGCGGCGAAATGCCAGCCATAGGCCGCCCATTCCATGCCCGTCAGCGGCGCAACCAGTGCGAAGACGACGACAAGCAGCACCTGCACGCGGTTGGCGATCGTCATCGACAGCATGTCGGAGATCGCGGCGAACAGCATGCAGAACGGGAAGACGACGAAGATCAGGGCTTCAAGCATCGGCGCTATGCCTATTATCGGATTAAGCCGCACTCAATCTAGGCATATTCGATTAACGATTGGTGAGGCCCAGAGCAAAAAGACATTGAATAGAACAAGGGCCGCCAGGTGGCGGCCCTTGTCTTGAACGCAAGCTGGAAGTCCAGCAATAAGGCAGAGATCAGCCGCCCGTGGTGTTCAACTTGCTGCCGATAGCATCGAACTTGGCGTTGATTGCATTGCCGAGCGCGCCGGCGCCGACGATGATGGCGAGCGCGATGAGGGCGGCGATCAGACCATATTCGATAGCGGTCGCGCCGGATTCGTCCTTCACGAAACGTGCAATGAGATTAGACATTCGAGAGCTCCTACTCCACGTGTTACAGCACTTCCGTCAACTTCTGTGATGGTTGATCGGATGCTGCCAATCTAGGGAGAAGCTCTTTCGATCGACTTAATAAACAGCCTTACCGATTCCTTTCCCGGTTGGAACATATTGCGTGGTTAACTATGGGCTAAGCGCCGGCCGAAGCGTAAATCCCCAGCCGGCAGCCGCAAAAGACACAGCTCCGGGACCTGCGATCCGCGACAGGAACCGGGCGGGGCGGGCGCCATGACGATCGCGGCACATGGCGCGAGGAGGGCCTGCTTAACCGTTGGTTCACCAATATCGTTCATGTTCCGTTGAACAGTCCGCCCGCCTGGAGCGCGTCAATGGCCGAGCCGAAATCGTCGATCCTGATTGCCGTGCTTCTTGCCGCCGTGAGCTTTGTCATGCCCGCCAGGGCCGACACCGGCATCGAGGTCACCATGAACCAGGCCAAGATCGTCAAACTGTCGCGCCCTGCCGACACGATCGTGGTCGGCAACCCGGCGATCGCCGACGCTTCCGTGCAGGACGCCTCAACGATCGTGCTGACGGGCAAGGGCTTCGGCGTCACCAACCTCGTCGTCCTCGACCAGGACGGCAGCCCGATCGTCGATGAACAGATCACCGTCGTGCGGCAAGCGGCCTCGTCGGTGCGCATCTACCGGCGCGCTGAAGTTCAGACCATGTCCTGCACGCCCTATTGCGAAAGCTCCTACAAGAGCGAAGCCGAAAAATCCTCGGAAGCCGAGATGAGTGTCAGCCGATAGGCACGCGGTCCAGGTTATCGGGTGGTTAAGACGTCCACGGCGACTTTAACGATCATTCAAACCGGACTTCAATTGGTTTGCACTAATACACCTGCCGAGACCGTCTGAGGATGGGCAGGATCAGAGCATGAGCAACGAATTCGTCTCGAAAGGCGATCGCAAGGCAAGACGGGCAAGGCTTTTTGTGCGCTTCGCCGGCGATCGCCGCGGCAGTACGGCACTGGAGTTCGCGCTGCTTGCATTGCCATTCGCGCTTCTTGTCTTCGCCATCCTTGAAAGTTGTATCTCATTTGCCGGCCAGGAAGTGATGGCCAACATCACCGACGACATCGCGCGCAAATTGCGCACCGGGCAGTTGAGGCCGGTCGACGTCGCCGGGGACAAGTTGAAGACCATGATCTGCGACCAACTGGAGATCATCGTCTCGCAGGATTGCCCCAATCAACTGGACGTCGACCTTCGCGAATATACCACGTTCGTCGACGCAGCCACGGCCAGCTTCAAGATCCAAGACGGCAATATAATCTTGATGCAAGGCGCCAACTCACAGCCCTTCGCGACCACGCCCGGCCTGGCGGAATCGAAGAACATGCTGCGGGTCTTCTACAAATGGCCTGTCATGACCGATTTTCTGGCTCAATCGATGGGCGCCAACAAGACACTGCATTTCGCATCAGTGACCTGGCAGAACGAGCCATTCGACAACTGAGTTGGCGGCGGAAGCAAAACCAAGAAAAAGGGCAATGGCATGACGCGTGCGGGGGCACATCCAGGAATTGCAGAACGCCGGGGGAAGTGGGGCGGGTTCGTACGCGATCGCCGCGGCATCGCGGCGGTCGAGTTCGCCCTGATCGTCCCCATCCTGCTGATCATGTATTTCATCACCATGGAGGCCTCCCAGGCCATCGAGACCAGCAAGAAGGTCAGCCGCATCGGCAGCATGGTCGCGGATTTGGTCACGCAGCAGCCGACCATCGTCGCGGCGGACCTGGATGCCATCATGAAGATCGGCACCTCCACCTTGCAGCCCTACAATCGCTCGACGCCGGATATCACCATCACGGCAATACAGGTCACAACCGATACGCCGCCCCAGGTGAACGTGGTATGGTCGCGCAAGGTGCTCAATGGCGTCTACGGCGCTGACGCCGCCAAGGATACACCCACGACCGTGCCAGCGACGCTCAACGTCGCCGGCACCTTTCTCATCCGCGTCGAAAGCAAACTCGGCTACCTGCCGATCATCAGTTGGTCCGCAGACGGTTCACAGACGACCGGGTTGACGACGATCTTCAACCACATATCGATGGGCGAGACCTATTACCTGCGTCCGCGCAGAAGCCTGACGATCCCCTGCGGCGACTGCTGACGAGCTCTATCGCCGGACGCCACCGTCCGACACCAGATGCACGATGGCGTGCGCCATCTCGTAATCCTTGGGAACCACGGTGGCGAAACCGCCGGAATGCCTCGATTCCAGCAGGTCGTAGATGTCGGGCGTCGTCGATTTGAGATTGGTCAGGAAAACCGCCAACCGGCGCTTGGCTTCCGGGTCGAGATCGCTACGCTCCGCGTGAGGACCGTATCTCAGCAAACCCGACGTCCATACGACTTGAAGGGCGGTCGCCGAAAGCCCGGCGGCTTCGAGCCTTGCCTGCGTGCCCGATAGTCTTGGCTCGCCGTCGGCCGCCGCCGTCGCCCAGCCGAACAAGGCATCGGCCTGGCCATCGACCAGCATTCCTTCCGCGGCCGAGGCGGAACCGGCGTGAACCAGAAACGATGCGTCCTCTGCGATCTTGACGTGCTCGGCAGCCAGTCCGGCCAATGGCAAAAGAGAACCAATGCTGTCCGCCGGCGGCATGGCGATCCTGTGGGTTTCCATCGCGGCCAGGCTGGGCACCTTGCCATCCTTCGTCAGCAGCACGGCGCGGATGCCGACCGCGCCATCGGAATCGACCGGTGCCACAAGCGGTTCGACGCACTCGCAGCGTCTTGACGCCGTTGCATAGGCGGTCGCCGAGTAGACGGCATATTCGATGCGGGCATTGGCCTGCGCATCGATCAGCGCGGCATAGTCACGGGCAACGACGAACTCCACCTTCATGCCCAGCGCGTTGGTAAAGGCCTCGGTCAACCGCAGGCCTGGAACGGAGTTACCTGCGCCGGGTTCGGCGACGATGCCGATGCGAAACGTGCCGATATCGTCACGCCAGTCGGCGTGCGCCGAGCCGGACCAGACCGCGCCTTGCGCGATCATGAGAGCGGCGCATGTCTTCAGGGCAGCTTTCATGGGAGACCCGGTCCTGCGATCCGTCAGTGAATTGGTTCCGGACTATCGCGCCGAGCGGTTGCCGTTTGGTTTCCGAATTGCCAATGCCGCCGTGGAACCCTATGTCTGGATGCTCAAACCGGCAACAATGACCTCATGGCGCGTGCTTTCCTCTTCGTCCTGGATTCCTTCGGCATAGGCGGCGCCGCCGACGCCGAACGCTACGGAGATGCCGGTGCCAACACCTTCGCCCATATCACCGAGGCCTGTGCGGAGGGCCGCGCCGATCGCGAAGGACTTCGCCAGGGACCGTTGTTTGTTCCCAACATGGCGTCGCTTGGACTTGGCAAGGCTGCCGAGACCGCGACGGGGTTGGGCTTTGCCGCTTTCGGGACGGATCTCGTCGCCAACGCCTTCCACGGCGCCGCCCAGGAGGTTTCGAGCGGCAAGGACACGCCATCCGGCCATTGGGAGATAGCCGGCCTGCCGGTACGTTTCGACTGGGGCTACTTTCCCGACACGGTCCCGGCCTTTCCCTCCGAACTGACCGAGGCCATCATCCGCGAAGGCAAGGTGCCGGGCATTCTCGGCAACTGCCACGCGCCTGGCACCGAGATCATCGAACGGTTCGGTGAGGAGCACGTCCGCACGGGCAAGCCAATCTGCTACACCTCCGTGGACTCAGTCCTGCAAGTCGCCGCGCACGAGGTCCATTTCGGCCTGGAGCGGCTCTACGAATTCTGCAAGGTGGTGCGTCGCCTGGTTGATCCGTTGAGGATCGGAAGGGTGATCGCGCGACCGTTCGTCGGCGAGACGGCAGCCACTTTCGAGCGGACCTACAATCGACACGACTACGCCGTGCCGCCACCCGAGCCGACATTGCTCGACCGGCTGACGGCGCGTGGCAGCCGCGTCATCGCCGTCGGCAAGATCGGCGACATCTTTGCCCATCGGGGGATTTCGGAAGTGCGCAAGGCCGCGGGCAACATGGCCATGTTCGACCAGGCGCTTGATGCAATGGATGCGGCCCGCGACGGCGATCTCGTCTTCGCCAATTTCGTCGATTTCGACACCGAGTTCGGCCATCGCCGCGATGTTGCAGGTTATGCCGCCGCGCTCGAGGCCTTCGACCGGCGACTGCCGGAAGCATTCGCGAGATTGCGACAGGGCGATCTGCTGATCCTGACGGCCGACCATGGCAACGACCCGACCTGGCGCGGCACCGACCACACACGCGAACGCATTCCGGTGATCGGCATCGGACCAGGTCTGACGGGCGGCGACATCGGGCTGAGAACGACATTCTGCGACATTGGTGAAACCGTGGCCGAACATCTCGGGTTGGCGCACGGCCGCTACGGCACTTCCTTTTACCCGGATATGGGCGGCCATGCCTGAATTGCCCGAGGTCGAGACGGTCCGGCGCGGGCTGGAGCCGGTTCTGGAGGGTGCCCGCATCATCCGCGCCGAGGCACGCCGGCCGGACCTGCGTTTTCCATTCCCCGAAAAATTCGCCGAGCGGCTGACCGGCAAGACGATCACGGCGCTCGGACGCCGAGCCAAATATCTGACGATGGATCTCGAAGGCGGTCCCGCCCTGATCTGCCATCTCGGCATGTCGGGCTCGTTTCGCATCGAGACGGCCGACGCTGCCGAAATGCCCGGCGTGTTCCATCACGAGCGGTCGAAGAGTTCGACGCACGACCATGTCATCTTCGACGTCGCCTCTCGGGACGGCACCCGCTCGCGCGTGGTTTTCAACGATCCGCGTCGCTTCGGCTTCATGCTGTTTTGCGAAGGGCCGCCGGACACCCATCCGATGCTGGCGGGGCTCGGCGTCGAACCCACCGGCAATGCGCTTGACGGAGTGCTGCTGGCCTCACTGCTGAAGGGCCGGAAATCGCCGCTGAAGGCCGCTCTTCTCGACCAGAGATTGATAGCCGGGCTCGGCAACATCTATGTCTCGGAGGCGCTATGGCGCGCCGGGCTGTCGCCGCTGCGCGAGGCGGGCACGATAGCCAAAGCCGGCAAGAAAGCGGGTGAGCAAAGCCGGGGGCTTGCCGTGGCGGTCCGCTCGGTCATCGCAGATGCCATTGCGGCCGGCGGATCGTCGCTGCGCGACTACATGCAGACCGACGGTTCGCTGGGCTATTTCCAGCACTCCTTCGCGGTGTATGACCGGGAGGGCGAACCCTGCTCCAAGCCTGGCTGCGGCGGCCATATCGAGCGCATCACGCAGAGCGGCCGCTCGACCTTCTATTGCCGGACCTGTCAGCGGTGAGCTAGATCGATCTTCAATTGCCTGGAAGAGGAGCCGAAGCCATGGCCTATGAAACGATCGTCGTTGAAACCAGGGGCAAGGTCGGGCTGATCACCTTGAACCGGCCGAAGGCGCTCAATGCGCTGAATTCCCAGGTCATGGCGGAATTGGTGGCCGCGGTAAACGTGTTCGGGGCAGATGACGGCATCGGCGCGATGGTCGTCACTGGTTCCGAGAAGGCCTTCGCCGCAGGCGCCGATATCAAGGAAATGCTGTCGATTTCCTACGTCGATGCCTACATCAAGGACTTTTTCGTCGGCTGGGAAGAGTTGACCCGGGCGCGCAAGCCGATCATCGCGGCGGTGGCGGGCTATGCGCTGGGCGGCGGCTGCGAACTGGCGATGATGTGCGACTTCATCATCGCCGCCGACACGGCAAAATTCGGCCAGCCCGAAATCACGCTCGGCGTCATTCCCGGCATGGGCGGCTCACAACGCCTGACCCGGTTCGTCGGCAAGTCGAAGGCGATGGACATGTGCCTGACCGGGCGGATGATGGATGCCGCGGAGGCCGAGCGTTCCGGGCTGGTCTCGCGCGTCGTGCCTGCCGGCGAGCTTGTCGAGGAGGCCGTCAAGGCGGCGGCCAAGATCGCCGATTTTTCGCTGCCGTCGGTGATGATGGCAAAGGAAGCCGTCAACCGAGCCTATGAAACGACGCTCGCCGAGGGGCTGCGGTTCGAACGTCGACTGTTCCATTCGCTGTTTGCGCTCGACGACCAGAAGGAAGGCATGGCGGCCTTCGCCGAGAAGCGCAAGCCGAATTTCACCAATCGCTGACAGCGCACCTCCGGGGCGCGAAATGCTTCGGCGTGGCTGAAAAAATGCTCCGGCGCGACGACAGCCAAAAAGAACGCCAGCCAGCGTTGACGCGCCGGGAAAGCTGAACTATAAGCCGCACCAACCGAGGCGGCCCTGTGGCTGCCCGTTTGTTTTTTGTGCCCTGCGGCATGCCGCATGCGCCGACCAGATCAGAAGAGAGGCATCATGGCCAATACATCCTCGGCCAAAAAGGCAACGCGCAAGATCGTCCGCCGCGCGGCGATCAATAAAAACCGCCGCTCGCGCGTCCGCACTTATGTGCGCCAGGTCGAGGAGGCGCTCGCCTCCGGCGACAAGGCCGCCGCGCAGGCGGCGTTCAAGGCCGCCGAGCCGGAATTGATGCGTGCCGCGACAAAGGGCGTGATCCACAAGAACACCGCGGCCCGCAAGGTTTCACGGCTGGCCCAGCGCCTCAAGGTGCTGTCGGCCTGACGTCCCTTTCCGGACTGATCTTCTGAGAACCCGGCCGATAGTGCCGGGTTTTTTCGTTTGCCGGCAAGCACTTAAAAAGAATACTCGGAAACGGCGTCGAAAGCGGAGTTTGCGGTCCGAAATGCTTTGCCGGCATATGCGTGCCGGCTGATGGTCCAGATACTTGAAAAGTGTCGGCTAAAAAATTCTCCCTCCGCAGAAATAATCAATATTTCTCAGCTAGTTACAGATAGTCATCCACACGTTGTCCACAGCGCGGCGAAGCGCCAGGAGAACAACTGGCTGTCAAGCGATTTATTTCACAAAATTTCGCGCCAGCCCGGCTTTTTCATATTCGCCGAAAAAGGGTTTGAATCACAATGGCTTTGTCAAACTATAGTGCTGCCGCATGGCGCTTCGGCGCGCCGGACCTAACCAGATTCCTTAAAAATCCGTTAGACGTGGCCTTGCCCTATCCACAGCGATTTCGGTAATGTCGGTCCATCGAAAGGGATGGGCCGGGTGGCCCTGACCCAGCCTGAATGGGCCAGCTTAAATTGGCGGGGTTTGTGGCGCGGATCAAGTCCGCGGACAGGTTTGGTTTGCTCTTTTTCGATACGGTAGGGGACTGGCGTAACTATACATGGCAGGTCGACAGCGCCGGCGATTTTCGCCGGACGGTGTTGCATTGCCCTGACATACCCAACACGGACTGGCTTCCATGGGCCGGCACCGGTTCCCTGGACGACGTTCATCTGCCGGCGGCGGCAGCGGGCGTCGTAGCAAAGCGCAGTCGCTGGAACACGGATGCAGGAGGCGCATCCCCGGCGGAAAAACAGGTACAGAGACAAGGAACTCGATCATGCAGAGCGGCGTCGAAAGGGAGCTTACCAATGACATCCCATTTTCAGGAAATCTGATCGGAGCTGATGAGATGGCGGCTTCCAGCGACGCGGAACAGAAGTTCGACCGGGTCAAGGCCCAGTTGAAGGCGCGGTTGGGAACCGAAGTCTATTCGAGCTGGTTCGGGCGCATGAAGGTCGCGGAGGCTTCAAAGGGCATCGTTCGCATTTCGGTGCCCACTGCCTTCCTGCGCTCGTGGATCAACGGCCATTATCTCGACCTTATCTGCGAGCTTTGGAAGCACGAGGATCCCGAGATCCTCAAGATCGAGATCATCGTGCGCACAGCCACCCGCCAGGGGCGCAGCCATGCCGAACCGGAATTGGCGCCGGCGCGCAAGATGACGCGACAAACGCAGACGGCGCTGGCCGCCGGCACCGTAAGCCCCGGCAGGCTGGAGCGGGCTCCGGCGCCGCGCCCGGGCATGCCGGCCGAGAGCGAGTTCCGCCACAATGTGCTGGGATCGCCGCTCGATCCGCGTTACACGTTCGCCTCTTTCATCGAAGGGCCGTCGAACCGGGTGGCCTTCGCCGCGGCCAAGGCCGTGGCGGAATCGCAGTCGAGCGCGGTGCGCTTCAACCCGCTCTTCCTTCATGCGACGGTCGGCCTCGGCAAGACCCATTTGTTGCAGGCTATCGCCGCGGAATCGCTGAAGCAGAACCCGAAATCGCGCGTCGTCTACCTGACGGCGGAATATTTCATGTGGCGCTTCGCCACCGCGATCCGCGACAACAATGCCTTGACGCTCAAGGAACAGCTTCGCGATATCGACCTGCTCATCATCGACGACATGCAATTCCTGCAGGGCAAGTCGATCCAGCACGAATTCTGCCATCTGATCAACATGCTGCTCGACAGCGCCAAGCAGGTCGTCGTCGCCGCCGACCGGCCCCCGTCGGAACTGGAATCCCTCGAACCGCGGGTCCGCTCGCGCCTCAATGGCGGCGTCGCGCTCGAAATGTCGGCCCCCGATTTCGCCATGCGCCTGGGCATGCTCAAGCTGCGCCTCGCCACCGCCAGGCACGATGACGCTTCCCTCGACATCTCCGACGAGATCCTCAATCACGTCGCCCGCACGGTGACCGGCAGCGGCCGCGAACTGGAAGGCGCCTTCAATCAACTCCTGTTCCGCCAGTCTTTCGAGCCGCAGATCACCATCGATCGCATCGACGAGATCCTCGGCCATATCTACCGCACCGGCGAGCCGAAGCGGGTCCGTATCGAGGATATTCAGCGCATCGTCGCGCGGCACTACAATGTGTCGAAGACCGAGTTGCTGTCCAACAGGCGCACGCGCACCATCGTCAAGCCGAGGCAGGTCGCCATGTATCTGTCCAAGGTGATGACGCCGCGCTCGCTGCCCGAGATCGGGCGGCGCTTCGGCGGCCGCGATCACACAACGGTGCTGCACGCAGTGCGCAAGATCGAGGATCTTTCCGGCGGCGACAACACGCTGGCGCAGGAACTGGAACTGTTGAGACGGTTGATCAACGACCAGGCCTGAGCCGTTCGAAAACGCCTGGCGGCGTGCTTCGCCGCCTTTATCCCCAGAAAGCCCGCGTAGCCGGCCCGAACCGGTCGCGCGGGCTTGCGTTTGCTGGTTTTTTCCTGTCAGTTTACGCAGATTCTGAAGCCTGTTCAGACCTTTCGCGGGACGCCGCCAGCCGGAGACCCGCTCATTCATTCAAGCGAGCCTGGTTCGTCATGCGTGTTATCCTGGAACGGTCAAATCTCCTGAAGTCGCTCAACCACGTCCACCGCGTGGTCGAACGGCGCAACACCATACCGATCCTGTCCAACGTGCTGCTCAGCGCCGAAGGCGCCAGCCTGGAAATGAAGGCCACCGACCTCGACCTGGAGGTGACGGAAGCGACGCCGGCCAAGGTCGAGCGGGGTGGCGCGACAACGGTTCCGGCGCATCTGCTCTACGACATCGTGCGCAAGCTTTCCGACGGTGCCGAGGTGATGCTGAAGACGGACGAGGACGGCAACGCCATGACGGTGACCTCCGGCCGCTCGAGCTTCCGACTGCAATGCCTGCCGCAATCGGACTTCCCCGAGCTTTCGGCCGGATCCTTCTCGCATATCTTCCGGCTCGACTCGGTCGCGCTCAAGGGGCTGATCGAGAAGACCCAGTTCGCCATCTCCACCGAGGAGACGCGCTATTATCTCAACGGCATCTATCTTCACACACATGAGGTCGGCGGCAAGCTGAAGCTGCGCTCGGTGGCGACCGACGGCCATCGCCTGGCGCGCGCCGAGATCGACGCGCCGGCGGGTTCCGAAGGCATGCCGGGCATCATCATACCGCGCAAGACGGTCAGCGAATTGCAGAAGCTGGTCGATGATCCCGACGTGGCGGTCACCACCGAACTGTCGGACACCAAGATCCGCTTCACCATCGGCAGCGTCATCCTGACTTCCAAGCTGATCGACGGCACCTTCCCCGATTATCAGCGGGTCATTCCCACCGGCAACGACAAGAAGCTGATCATCGACCGCCAGAGCTTCGCGGCCGCCGTCGACCGCGTCTCGACCATCTCCTCCGAACGCGGGCGCGCGGTGAAGCTTTCGATCAGTGAGGGCCAGGTGACGCTTGCGGTCAACAATCCGGATTCGGGCAGCGCCACCGAGGAGTTGGCCGCCGACTATTCAGCCGACCCGATCGAGATCGGCTTCAACGCCAAGTACCTGCTCGACGTTGCCGCACAATTGACCGGTTCAGAGGCCCGATTCATGTTGGCCGACGCCGGTTCGCCAACGCTGATCCACGACATGGCCGATGAAACCGCGCTTTATGTGCTGATGCCGATGCGGGTGTAGAGCAGTAGCGGTTGCCGGCACAAACCCATATAAGTAAGCTTACCCTTACCAACTTCCGCAACTATGCGGCGCTGTCGATCGAGCTTGAGCCTGGCGCGGTGGTGTTTTCCGGTGACAATGGCGCCGGCAAAACCAATCTGTTGGAAGCGATTTCCCTGTTGACGCCGGGCCGCGGCCTGCGCCGCGCGCCTTACGCGGACGTCGCGCGTGAGGGTGGTGACGGCGGCTTTGCGCTGCACGCATGGCTCGACGGACCTGACGGCCAAGTCGAGATAGGGACGGGCATTTCGGGTGGCGACAGTCTTGGCGAGGGCGGCAGGCGGGTGCGCATCAACGGCGCCACGGCGCGATCCGCCGAGGACATGCTGGAATGGCTGCGCGTCGTGTGGCTGACGCCGGCCATGGATGCTCTGTTCACAGGACCGGCCGCGGACCGCCGGCGCTTTCTCGACCGGCTGGTGCTGGCGATCGATCCAGGCCACGGACAGCGCGCCCTCGACTATGAAAAGGCGATGCGCGGCCGTAACCGGCTGCTGACGGAAGGTTCGCGGAATTTGAGCTGGTTTGAGGCGATCGAGACGCAGATGGCCGAGACAGGCGTGGCGATCGCCGCGGCGCGCGCCGAAATGGTGCGCCTTCTGGCCGCCATGATCGACAGGCTGCCCGACAGCGGCCCGTTTCCGCAGGCCGATATCGGCCTGTCGGGCGATCTGGAAGCCGAGATCGCCAACACGCCGGCTGTCGACGTCGAGGAGCGGTTCCGCCGCACGCTCGCCGGGGGCCGCGACCGCGACCGCGCCGCCGGGCGCACGCTCGAGGGCCCGCACCGCTCCGATCTCGTGGTCCGGCACCGACCCAAGGCGATGCCGGCGGCGCTGTGTTCGACCGGCGAACAGAAAGCCTTGCTTGTCGGCATTGTCCTGTCGCATGCCAGATTGACCGGCGAGATGTCCGGCTTGACGCCAATCCTGCTGCTCGACGAGATCGCGGCACATCTCGATGGTGGCCGGCGTGCGGCGCTGTTCTCGATCCTGGAGGAATTGAACTGCCAGGCTTTCATGACGGGAACCGATGCTGCGCTGTTTTCCAGCCTGGCGGGCCGGGCGCAGTTCCTGATCGTGGATCACGGCACGGTCGCGCCGATGGCTGTGTGAGCACCTGACAAGGTTTTTCTCCCGCTATATGATCGAGCCATGATCGCCACCGCCCTCACCGACGAAGAACTCGAACGCTATGCCCGCCACATCGTGCTGCCCGAAATTGGCGGCGCCGGCCAGCAGCGCCTGAAGCGAGCGCGGGTGCTGGTCATCGGCGCTGGCGGATTGGGCGCACCAGTGCTTGAATATCTTGCCGCAGCCGGCGTCGGTACGCTCGGCGTGATCGACGACGACACGGTTTCGCTCTCCAACCTGCAGCGGCAGGTGATTCACGGCACGAACACTGTCGGCATGCTGAAAACCCACAGCGCCAAGGCGGCAATTGCCCGCATCAATCCCAACACCGCTGTCGAAATCCACACATTGCGCCTGACCGCGGACAATGCCCAAGCCCTCGTCGCCCGTTACGACGTGGTCGTCGACGGGTCCGACAATTTCGAGACGCGCTATGTCGTGGCCGATGCCTGCGCGGCGGAGGGAAAGCCGCTGGTGCACGCCGCCGTGGGCCGTTTCGATGGCTCCGTGACCGTGCTGATGCCGTTCCAAGCCGATAGGGATGGCACCTCCAACCCCGGCTACCGCGACCTCTTCCCGGAGGCCCCGCCGCCGGGTCTGGTGCCGTCCTGCGCCGAGGCCGGGGTGCTTGGCGTGCTGACTGGGGTCATCGGCACGTTGCAGGCGATGGAAGCCATCAAGCTGATCACCGGCATTGGCGAGCCGCTGATCGGACGACTGCTGCTCTATGACGCGCTGGCCGCGCGTTTCGAGACCATCCGCTACAAGAGACGAAACTGACGTTGACGCGCACTGCCGATATCGTCATCACCCGGATTCCGGCCGATTTCGACCGCTGGAACGAAGTGCTCGCCCTGATCCTGCGCGCATTCGCCTTCATGGACGGCATCATCGACCCGCCGTCCTCGGCGCACCTGCTCACCGCGGAAACCTTGCGCGACAAAGCCCGCCGCGAGACCGGCATGCTGGCGCTCAGCGGCAACAGGATCGTCGGCTGCATCTTCGCCCTGGAACGAACCGACCACCTCTATGTCGGCAAGCTCGCCGTCACGCCGGACTGTCAGGGCCAGGGCATCGGCAGGTTGTTGATGCAAGCCGTCCAGGATTTTGCCCGCAGCCGCGGCAAGGCCGCAATCGAGCTGCAGACGCGAATCGAGCTGGCTGGGAACCAGGCAGCCTTTGCCCGGCTCGGTTTTCGCGAGACCGTGAGAACGGCGCATGAAGGTTATGCGCGACCGACTTCGGTCACCATGCGCAAGACCGTTTCGTAAGTTTCCACTTACATTATGTTGCGAAGCCGCTCAGGTCCTGAGCGGCAGCACGCGATCCGGCGGGCGGTGGCCGTCGACGAAGGCGCGGATGTTGATGATCACCTTCTCGCCCATGTCGATGCGGCCCTCGAGCGTCGCCGACCCCATATGCGGCAAAAGCACGACCTTGCCCTTGGTCGCGAGCTTGAGCAGTTTTCCGTTCAATGCGGGCTCGTGCTCGTAGACGTCGAGTCCGGCGCCGGCGATCCTGCCATCCTGAATCAGCTTGACCAGCGCCTCCTCGTCGATGATGTCACCGCGCGCGGTGTTGACGATATAGGCGGTGGGCTGGAGCAGCGCCAGCCGCCGCGCCGAAAGCAGATGGAAGGTCGCCGGCGTCGAGGGGCAGTTGACCGAGATGATGTCCATGCGGGCCAGCATCTGATCGAGGCTTTCCCAATAGGTCGCCTCCAGCCCGTCCTCGACCGCCTGCAGCACGCGATGGCGGTTGTGATAGTGGATGGAGAGGCCGAAGGCCTTGGCACGCCTGGCAACGGCGGTGCCGATACGCCCCATGCCGACAATACCGAGCCGTTTGCCCCAGATGCGCCGGCCAAGCATCCATGTCGGCGACCAGCCAGCCCATTTCTTGTCGCCGGTGAGTACATTGGCGCCCTCCGCCAGCCGGCGCGGCACCGCCAGCATCAGCGCCATCGTCATGTCGGCCGTATCCTCGGTCAGCACGTTGGGCGTGTTGGTGACGGTGATGCCTTTCTTGGCCGCGGCCGCCACGTCGATCTTGTCGACGCCATTGCCGAAATTGGCGATCAGCTTGAGGTTTTCGCCGGCCTGGGCGATCAATGCCGCGTCGATGCGGTCGGTCACCGTCGGCACCAGCACGTCGGCCTCCTTGACCGCCGCGACCAGTTCCGGTTGCGTCATCGGCCTGTCCTCGACGTTCAGCCTTGCGTCGAACAGCTCGCGCATGCGGGTCTCGACAGGGTCGGGCAGTTTTCGCGTGATGACCACGAGAGGCTTCTTTTTGCCTGCCATTGTTTCCCTCGTTGAGACCTCTTTAACCAAGACCGGCGAAACTGGAAGCCGGTCGCGGTAGCCGATTTACCCATGTACCAAGCGGTGCCGCCGAAGACAAAGAAAAAGGGGCGCCGGGGCCGGCAGGCCAGCGCCGAAAGGAACGAAAGTGTCTGGTTTCGCGTCGCTTCGCCTGACCCTCAGCGCAGCATTTCTCGGCGCTCTGCTCTATTCACCCCAACTGTGCGCGCAAGGTGCAGCGGCTCCCGCCCAGAGCGTCGTCACGCTCGGGCCGAGCGGCCTGCCGCTGCCACGATTCGTCAGCCTGAAATCCGGCCGCGTCAATTCGCGTGTCGGGCCGGGCGCCAACTACTCGGTCGACTGGATGTATCTGAAGGCAGGCCTGCCGATGGAGATCATCCAGGAATTCGACACATGGCGCCGCGTGCGCGACGCCGACGGTTCGGAAGGTTGGATCAACCAGTCGCTGCTTTCGGGCCGGCGCACGGCGATCGTGGCGCCGTGGCAGCGCGGCAAGGGCGCCCAGATCAATCTCCTCAGGAGCCCCGAAAAGGACGCCAGCGTGGTGGCGATCGTCGAGCCGGGCGTCATGGGCACGATCAAATCCTGCGACGGCCAGTGGTGCGAAATGACGCTCGATGGCCACACCGGCTGGCTCGCCCAATCCGTCGTCTGGGGCGCCTATCCCGGCGAACGGGTCAAGGACTGATTTTTGGCCTTGCCGCGACTCGTTTGAACCGCAGGCCGGACCGTTTAGCGGCCGATGCGGCCGAGATGGGTATCCTGAAAGCTGCTCGACAGCTTCAAGCCGTAACCCAGCGCGCGATCGATAGCGATGTGGGCGATCCAGATCAATGCAACCGCTAGAGCGGCTGCATTGCCGAACAGGCTGCCGGCAAGCACCAAAAACACCGGTGGGACCAAGATGTGGAAGGCATTGTAGCAGGCGGCGCCGACGCGCGGCCCGGCGAGATAGCCGAACATGGACAGATCAGGCGCCAGGATCAACAAGGCGAACAACCACCAGGACGCACCGGCGAGTGCATAAAAGACGATAGCGGACACCGCGACAGCGGCCCATTCCAGCCGGACAGCCAGATCGAGGGGTTTCATTCCCGGCCGTGCATACGTGCCTGACCGTCGGTCATTCGGCGCGTTTGGGGCGCAGTCTCACCACGATGTCGACATTGGCGATCTCCATCCCCTCGGGTGGTTCCGGTAGGTTGGCGACGGTGACCGGACCATTGGCGATGTCGAAAATCCGGTTTTCGCCTTCGATATAGAAATGGTGATGATCGGAGGTGTTGGTGTCGAAATAGGTTTTGGCGCCCTCGACAGCCAGAATGCGCAGGAGTCCCGCCTGGGTGAACTGGTGAAGGGCGTTGTAGACGGTGGCCAGCGACACCGGCACGCCGGCGGCGACGGCCTCCTCGTGCAGTTCCTCGGCCGAGAGATGGCGGTCGCCCTTGGCGAAAAGCAGGTCGGCAAGCGCAATGCGCTGCCGTGTCGGCCTCAGGCCGGCTTCACGAACCCGCTTGTCCACAGCGACATTTTCCTTCCGGCAGCCCCGGTCCATCTGGTCGTCCAAGCTCACAGTTCCGCCTCAAGACACGTCCAGAATGGCAAAAAAATGGATGTCTGCCGAAACCGGACCCCTTTCGACATATATTCTGTCGTCCGGATGCGATCAAGCGCGCATTGACCCGGCAAGACTGGCGGGTTAAGCGCAAACGCCGGTTTCCGGCCTGAAACAGATTGTGTTAGGACACCAACGACAAGGGCGCGCCAGCGCCCGGGACATATGGGAACGAGATTGATGGCGGGTTCGAAATCCAGCTACGACTACGAAGAATTGCTGGCCTGCGCCCGCGGCGAGCTGTTCGGACCGGGCAATGCCCAGTTGCCTTACCCGCCGATGCTGATGTTTGACCGCATCACCGAGATCAGCGAAACGGGCGGGGCTTTCGACAAGGGCTTCATCCGCGCCGAATTCGACATCAAGCCGGACCTGTGGTTCTTTGCCTGCCATTTCATCGGCAATCCCATCATGCCTGGATGCCTGGGCCTCGATGCCTTGTGGCAGCTGACGGGTTTCTATCTCGGCTGGCTGGGCGAACCCGGCAAAGGCATGGCGCTGTCGACCGGCGAGGTCAAGTTCAAGGGAATGGTCACGCCTTCGGTTAAAAAGGTCGAGTATGGCGTGGAATTCAAACGTGTGATGCGTGGCCGGCTGGTGCTGGGCATCGCCGATGGTTGGCTAAAGGCGGACGGCGAACCCATATACGCGGCAACGGACCTGAAAGTCGGTCTGTCCAAGCAGTCGGCGGTCGCTTGACCGTCGCCCTGGCCGACTTCGTGGCCAGCATTCCTGGAAGGAGTTGCGAATGAGACGTGTCGTAGTCACAGGCCTCGGCATCGTGTCGTCGATCGGCAACAATGCCAACGAGGTGCAAGCCTCGCTGCATGACGCCAAATCCGGCATCAGCTTCTCCGACTCCTTCGCCGAGCACGGCTTCCGCTGTCAGGTCTGGGGCGCGCCGACGCTCGATCCCAGCGCCATGATCGATCGCCGCGCAATGCGCTTCCTGAGCCAGGGAGCGGCCTGGAACCATGTCGCCATGGACCAGGCGATCGCCGATGCCGGCCTTGGCGAGAGCGACATCACCAATGAGCGCACCGGCATCGTCATGGGCTCGGGCGGGCCTTCCACCCGCACCATCGTCGAGGCGGCCGAAACCACGCTCAAGAATGGCAGCCCCAAGCGCATCGGCCCGTTCGCGGTGCCGAAGGCGATGTCGTCGACCGCGTCGGCGACGCTGGCCACCTGGTTCAAGATCCACGGCGTCAACTATTCGATCTCGTCGGCCTGTTCGACCTCGGCGCATTGCATCGGCAATGGCTACGAACTGATCCAGTGGGGCAAGCAGGACATGGTGTTCGCCGGCGGCCACGAAGATCTCGACTGGACGATGTCGGACCTGTTCGATGCCATGGGCGCCATGTCGTCGAAGTACAATGACAGGGCATCTGCCGCTTCCCGCGCCTATGACGTCGATCGCGACGGCTTCGTCATCGCCGGCGGCGCCGGCGTGCTGGTGCTCGAGGAACTGGAGCATGCCAAGGCGCGCGGCGCCAAGATCTATGCAGAGATCGTCGGCTACGGCGCCACCTCGGACGGCTTCGACATGGTTGCGCCCTCGGGCGAAGGCGCGGTCCGCTGCATGCGGCAGGCGCTGGCGACCGTCACCACCCCGGTCGACTACATCAACACCCATGGCACCTCGACGCCGGTGGGGGATTCCCGCGAAATGGGCGCGATCCGCGAGGTGTTCGGCGAGAAGATGCCCTTCATCACCTCGACCAAATCGCTGACGGGCCATTCGCTGGGCGCGGCCGGCGTGCAGGAATCCATCTATTCGATCCTGATGATGCAAGGCGGTTTCATCGGCGAAAGCGCCCATATCGAGACTCTCGACCCCGAATTCGAGGGCATGCCGGTGGTGCGAAAGCGCATCGACAACGCCAGGATCGACACCGTTTTGTCCAATTCCTTCGGCTTTGGTGGCACCAACGCAACGCTGGTTTTCCAGCGCTATTCCGCATAAGGCCACGTTTTTTCCACGAGGATTGGCGATCATGGACGGATTGATGAAGGGCAAGCGCGGGCTTGTCATGGGCGTCGCCAACGATCATTCGATCGCCTGGGGCATAGCCCGGAAACTGTCCGAACATGGGGCCGAACTTGCCTTCACCTACCAGGGTGACGCCTTCGGCCGCCGGGTCAAGCCGCTTGCCGACAAGCTCGGCGCGGCGCTGGTGGTTCCCTGCGATGTCGAGGACAGCGCCTCGGTCCACGCCACCTTCGAGACCTTGGGCAAGGCCTGGGGCGGGCTCGACTTCGTGGTCCATGCCATCGGCTTTTCGGACAAGAATGAGCTCAAGGGCCTCTACGCCGACACCAGCCGCGACAATTTCATCCGCACCATGGTCATCTCCTGCTATTCCTTCACCGAGGTCGCGCGCCACGCCGCGGCCCTGATGCAGGATGGCGGATCGATGATCACCCTGACCTATGCCGGTTCGGTGCGCGTCATGCCGAACTATAACGTCATGGGCGTCGCCAAGGCCGGCCTCGAGGCCAGCGTGCGCTATCTCGCCAACGATTACGGCCCGCGCGGCATCAGGGTGAACGGCATATCGGCCGGACCGGTGCGAACGCTTGCCGGCGCCGGGATTTCCGATGCGCGCCACATGTTCTCTTACCAGCAGCGCAATTCTCCGCTGCGCCGCACCGTGACCATCGACGAGGTCGGCGGCTCGGCACTCTATCTCCTGTCCGACCTCGCTTCCGGCGTCACCGGCGAAATCCACTATGTCGATTCCGGCTATCATATCGTTTCCATGCCGACGCTCGAGGAGCTGAAGCAGACGGATCGCGCGAGCGAATAGGCCATTTCGCGAAATAGTCTTTTCTCCTGCGAAGAAATAATTCCCTTCCAATAAAATTGGATGCATTCGCGGAAACTCATTTTAAGGGCCTATCGGCTATAGAGTCCCGCAATTTGGGGACTTTCAATGCCTGCCGTCAGCAACCCGAGCCGCACACCGGTGTTCCGGCTGATCACCATAGCCAGTTCGGGCATTGGCAGTTTCATCCTCGGCATCTGGGGCCTGAAGCACGCGCTTGGCGACGGCTTTGCCGGCATGCCGGCGGACGTGATGGTGGCGATCATGGCTGCCCTTTGCGCGCTGGCGGCGGCGGGAGCCGCGATGTCTTTCTTCGCCGGCGTCGATGAATCGGCTGATTTCGTCTTCAACGAAACCCAGTTCGACAAGCTGACCGGATTGCTGGCGCGTCCGGCGATGGTCGGCAAGATCGCCGAGGCAGCCTGCGCGACGAGCCGCACCGGGGCCCCGATGTTCCTCATCGACATCGACATCGATCGGTTCAAGCAGATCAACGACGCGATCGGCTACAGCCAGGGCGACGAACTGATCCGCGCCTTCACCAAGCGGCTGCAGGCCTGCGTGCCCGAGCGCGTGCAGATCGGGCGCATCGGCGCCGGCGAGTTCGCGGTGCTGCTTCCCGATCATCAGATTCAGGGAACGATGGAAGCTATGGTGGAGAGGCTCATCGACGAGATGATGGAGCCCTATGAGCTCAGCAGCCACCAGCAATCGGTGAGCCTGTCGGTGGGCATCGTGGCGATGCCCAAGGACGGCGTCGACCCGGTCCTCATCCTGCGCCGCTCCAACCTGGCGCTGCAAAATGCGCGCGCCAAGGGAGTCGGCAACTGGTCGGTCTTCGATACCGAGATGGGTCGGGTCGCCGATCATCGCCAATGGGTCGAATCCGAGCTGCACATCGCATTCGAGCGCGGTGATTTCGACCTTCACTATCAGCCGCAGCTGGACCTGCCGAGCGGCCGCATCGTCGGCTATGAAGCGCTGATCCGCTGGAACCATCCAGAACGCGGCATGATCCCACCTCTGGAGTTCATCCAGATCGCCGAGGAAACCGGCATGATCAATCCGATCGGCGAATGGGTTCTGCGCAAGGCATGCAGCGACGCCCGCCATTTACCCGACGACTGCTTCGTCGCCGTCAACATCTCGCCGGTCCAGTTCATGACCAAGGACTTCATCGGCCTCGTGCGCGACACGATGCGGACCACCGGCATCAAGCCGTCGCGGCTGGAGCTGGAAGTCACCGAGACGGCCATGATGCAGGACCGCGACCGCGCCGCCGCCATCCTGAAAGAGCTTGCCGATATGGGCATCTCGGTTGCCGTCGACGATTTCGGCACCGGCTATTCCAATCTCAGCTACCTGATCGATTTTTCCTTCGGCAAGCTGAAGATCGACCGCTCCTTCGTCAGCCGCATCGATACGGATTCGAGCTCCGGCGCCGTCGTATCGACCATTGTCGGCCTCTCGCGAGCACTCGGCGTCAGTATCATTGCCGAGGGTGTCGAGACAGAGGACCAGGCGACACTGCTCAGGGCAGCCGGTTGCGAGGTGGTGCAAGGTTATCTGTTCGGCCGGCCGGCGCCGCTTGCGGTCATGGCCGGCGAGGGACATGTCGTCGAGGATTCGAGGCGCGTCGCCAATCTGCACTGAGTGTCACGCCGTTGCGTGTCAGCGACGCGCGGAAAGAACCTTGAACATGCCGTCACGGGCGAGCTCGGCATGGCTGGAGAAGGCGGCGGCCAGTACCGGCTCGTAGGGCAGCTGGCGGTTCGCCACCATGTACAGCCGTGCTCCCGGCTTCAGCGCCTTTGCCGCTGCCCGGATCAGGCCGGCGCCGATCTCCGGTTCGGCCGCGCGGCTGCGATGAAAAGGCGGGTTCATGATGACCGCGTCGTAGCGACGCTCGACCGGCTCCCCCTGCAGGTCCGTCCAGAAGAAACCTTTCGCAACCGACTGGCTGGCCGTGGCAAGATTGGCTTTGGCGGCTTCGAGAGAAGCGAAATCCGCCTCATAGAGATCAAGTGCCGAGATGCCGGGCGAACGCGCTTCCATCTCCGCCGCCAGATAGCCCCAGCCGGCGCAGAAATCGGCGGCATGGCCGCGCAGGTCGGCCGGAAGATGGTCCGCCAGCAACTTCGAACCGGCGTCGACACGATCGAAGGAAAACATGCCGGGCGCCGTGCTGAAGCGGCCGTCGACCAGCCCGGCGGGATTGGCGGCACGCAGCGCTGCTGCCGTCTCCGTCCCGGCCGGCCGGCGAAGCCAGAAGGCGATGCCGTGATATTTGGGCAGATGGCCTTCGAGCGGCACAAGCTCGTCCATGCGCTTGCGCAGGCTGGCGATGCCATCATCCTTGCCGCCGGCAATGACGATCAATCCGCCCTCGGTGACGCGCTCCAGCGCATCCGCGATGCGCAGCTCGTTCTGGCCGCGATGGCGGCCCGCGAGCACCAGCGCGGCGTCAAAGCCATCGCCTTGCGTTTGCGGGGTGACAGTGAAGCCCGCGGCTTGCAGCGCGCGAAAATGCGGCCGAAAGCCTTGCACCACGTGCAGCTCGGCGTCGAAGTCCTGCGGTGTCCGCAAGCCGGATTCGGCCCCTAGAAAAAGCACCCGTTCGCCCTTGCCTGGCAAAGCGACCGCCTCGGCCTCGAATGGATGGAAAAGTGTCTTCAGCGGTTCGGCAGACATGCCTTTGCTCCATAAACGAAAGCGGGCGCGACATGAGCCGCGCCCGCTTCGATTTTTCGGTCAGGCCGTTCAGGCGGCGTTTTCTTCGCTCTCAGCCTTCTTGTCGCGAACGATTTCCTTGCCGGTGGTCTGGTCGACGACCTTCATCGACAGGCGGACCTTGCCGCGCTCATCGAAGCCCATCAGCTTGACCCAAACCTTGTCGCCTTCCTTGACGACGTCCGAAGTCTTGGCGACCCGGTCGTTGGCAAGCTGCGAGATGTGGACGAGGCCGTCACGCGGGCCGAAGAAGTTGACGAAAGCGCCGAAGTCGGCGGTCTTGACGACCGTGCCTTCGTAGATTTCGCCGACTTCCGGCTCGGCGACGATGGTGTGGATCCACTTCTTCGCCGCCTCGATCTCCTTGGCGTTCGCCGAAGCGATCTTGACCGTGCCGTCATCCTCGATGTTGATCTTGGCGCCGGTCTTCTCGACGATCTCGCGGATGACCTTGCCACCGGAACCGATCACGTCGCGGATCTTGTCGGTCGGGATGTGCATGACCTCGATGCGCGGCGCGAACTCGCCGAGCTCGGCGCGCGCGCCGGACAGCGCGTGGCCCATTTCGCCGAGAATATGCTGACGACCGTCCTTGGCCTGGTCGAGAGCGATCTTCATGATCTCCTCGGTGATGCCCTCGATCTTGATGTCCATTTGCAAGGAGGTGATGCCGTTGGCGGTGCCGGCGACCTTGAAATCCATGTCGCCGAGGTGATCCTCGTCGCCCAGGATGTCGGAGAGCACGGCGAAGCGCTCACCTTCCTTGATCAGGCCCATGGCGATACCGGCGACCGGCTTGGCCAGCGGCACGCCGGCATCCATCAGCGCCAGCGAGGTGCCGCAGACGGTTGCCATCGACGACGAGCCGTTGGACTCGGTGATCTCCGAGACCACGCGCAGCGTGTAGGGGAACTGGTCTGATGTCGGCAGCATCGGGCGGATGGCGCGCCAGGCGAGCTTGCCGTGGCCGATCTCGCGGCGGCCGGGCGAGCCCATGCGGCCGGTCTCGCCGACGGAATAGGGAGGGAAGTTGTAGTGGAGGAGGAACTTCTCCTTGTACATGCCGGTCAGCGAATCGACATACTGCTCGTCCTCGCCGGTGCCCAGCGTGGCGACGACCAGCGCCTGGGTCTCGCCGCGGGTGAACAGCGCCGAACCGTGGGTGCGCGGCAGGACGCCGACCTCGGATACGATCTTGCGCACGGTCTTCAGGTCACGGCCGTCAATGCGCGAACCAGTGTCGAGAATGTTCCAGCGCACGACCTTGGCTTGGAGCTCCTTGAACACACTGCCGATCTGCTCGGAGGAATATTTCGGCTCTTCGCCTTCGGCCGGAGCGAAGGCCGCCTTGACCTTGGCCTTGACGGCGTCCACGGCGGCATAGCGCTTCTGCTTGTCGGTGATCTTGTACGCGTCGCGAAGCTCGTCGCCGACGATCTTCAGCATCTCGGCTTCGAGAGCGGAATAGTCCGGCGCGGTGAAGTCGCGCGGGTCCTTGGCGGCGACCTCGGCCAGCTTGATGATCGCGTCGATCACCGGCTGGAAACCGCGATGGCCGAACATGACCGCGCCGAGCATCAGGTCTTCGCCGAGCTCCTTGGCTTCGGACTCGACCATCAGCACGGCGTCGGCGGTGCCGGCGACGATCAGGTCGAGCTTGGATTCCTGCATCTCGTCGACATGCGGGTTGAGCACGTATTCGCCGTTGATGTAGCCGACGCGGGCGCCGCCGATCGGGCCCATGAAGGGCACGCCCGACAGGGTCAGGGCCGCCGAGGTGGCGACGATCGACAGGATGTCCGGATCGTTCTCGAGATCATGCTGGACGACGGTGACGACGATCTGCGTGTCGTTCTTGTAGCCGTCGGCAAAGAGTGGGCGGATCGGGCGGTCGATGAGGCGCGAAACCAGCGTTTCCTTTTCGCTCGGACGGCCTTCACGCTTGAAATAGCCGCCCGGGATCTTGCCGGCGGCGTAGGTCTTTTCCTGGTAGTTGACGGTCAGCGGAAAGAAGTCGAGGCCCGGCTTGGGCTCCTTCATCGAAACGACCGTGGCGAGAACCTTGGTCTCGCCGTAGGTGGCGAGCACGGCGCCGTCGGCCTGGCGCGCGATCTTGCCGGTTTCGAGGATGAGCGGGCGACCGCCCCATTCGATTTCCACTTTGTGGTGATTGAACATGTCTTGTCCTTCATATGAGGAAAGGGCCGCGCCGTTTCAGCGTGCGCGGGTGCCCTTTCCCCTGGCTTCCTTTCTCGGGCAGCCACGGGCAAGACAACGGGAAGCTCGATCCATGTCGGCCGGATGGCCGCGCGAGCGTCCTGCAATCCTGCCCCATGACCGTCCATGGGGTGGCTTCGAGGGGGCCCTCTGCACGCTCGAAACCGGATTTGGCCAATCGATCCGACTGGCCCTGCGCATGACCCCACAAGCAGCGGCTTGTGGAATGCGTCACGCGCAAACTCAACTTGTTGGAGCGTCCGTCCGGCATCCGGATGGGTGCGCGGCGCTCCAGTACCTGCATTCGAGATCGGATTGGTCCGGTGCTCAAATGCGCGACCGGCGGGCCCTTGTGAGGCCCGCCGGTCAATTCGTCAACGGCGCAGGCCGAGTTTCTCGATCAGCGTCTGGTAGCGCGTGTCGTCCTTGCGCTTGAGATAATCAAGCAGGCTTCGGCGCTGGGAGACGAGAGCGAGCAGACCACGGCGGGAATGGTTATCCTTCTTGTGGTCCTTGAAATGGTCGGTCAGGTTCTTGATGCGCTCGGAAAGGATGGCTACCTGAACTTCCGGAGACCCGGTGTCGCCCTTGGCGGTTGCGAATTCAGTCATCAATTCCTGTTTGCGCTCGGCAGTAATCGACATCGTGTTTTTCCTTATCTGTTCGAGGAAACGGGTCGCCCTCAGCCGGGATGTCGTCCAGCAGGGGCCGGTGCAAGCAGAGCGTCATAGCGCTAAGCTGCGGCGCATATAGTGCAATTCCCAAGAAAACACCAGCCCAATTCACGAAGCCGGCTTTTCACGCCAAAACGGCAAGTTATCCCTGTCAAAGCCATTTTTTCCATTTGAAGAAGGCAATCAGCCCAACCGCGACCACGGCCATGAACAGCAGCGACAAGGGATAGCCGTAATAGGCCTTCAGCTCAGGCATGTTCCAAGGCGACGTCTCCGGATCGAAATTCATGCCCCAGACGCCGACCAGAAACGTGAGCGGCATGAAGATGACCGAGACGATCGTCAGATAGGAAATGACGTCGTTGGTGCGTGCCTGGCTCAGCGACAGATGCATCTCGATCAGGCCGGTCAGCATGTCGCGCTGGTTCTCGACCAGCTCGATCAGCCGCAGCGCGTGGTCGAGCGTATCGTTCAGGAAGACCTTGGTTTCGGCCTTCACATAGGACACGTCGTTGCGGATCAGCGTCGCTAGCGCATCGCGCACCGGCCACAGCACCCCCTTCAGCACATTGGCGTCGTGCCGCAATCCATGAAGCTGCTGCATCTGATGCTTGTGCGGTGCGTGCAGCATCTGGTCCTCGATGCTGTCGACGAGTTCGCCGGCCGCCTCGATCGGCGGAAAGTAGCTATCGACGATGGCGTCGATCAGCGCATAGGCGAGATAGTCGGCGCCACGGGCGCGCAGCCGGTTCGGCGCCGAGCTTTCGATGCGCTTGCGCACCGGATCGAACGGATCGCCTTCGCGCTCCTGGAAGGTGACGACGAAATTCTTGCCAAGGAAAACGGCGATCTGCTCGTAGCGGTGCGAGGCGACGTCGTCGATCATCCGCACGACCACGAAAGCATGGTCTTCGTAGAAATCCACCTTCGGCCGCTGGCCCGTGTTGACGACGTCCTCCAGCGCCAGCGGATGCAGGCTGAAGATGCGGCCGATCTCCTTGATCAGCTCGATATTGGCCAGGCCGGTGCAGTCCAGCCAGATGACCGGCCACTTTTCGCAATTGGCATTGACGTCGTCGATGCTGGCATTGTCGATCGTTTTGGACTTTTGCGGCGAGATCAGGGTGAGCCGCAGTTCCGAGCGTCGCGCCGCGGGATCGGCGATCAGCGTTCCGGGCGATGCACCGACCGGCGGCCGCCTGGCCCTGAGCGGCGCCCGCGTCTTGATCGCCTCAACCTTTGCCATGCGGCCCCTCGGATAGATATCGCATAGAGATTAGACGAGGGCCCTCACCCGGCAAAGACCCGTTTGGGCTTGAACATGCCCTGCTCGATGGCGCCGATGGCCACCAGCTTGCCGCGCGCGGTCGCGCAGGCTTCCTCGGCCTCCACCGGCGCGTCGCGGCCGCGGATGATGACGGGATTGCCGAGGCGGATCTTCGTCGCCGCATCGTCGCTGATGGCTATCTGCGGCAGGCAGTCGAGTGCCGCCGAGGTGTCGACAAGCAGCGCGTCGATCGCGGCAAAATCGATCGGCGCTTCTATCGAATCGGGGGACGGTTGCTGCGTGCCATGACCCTGCTCGCCGAAGCGCGCCGCCTCCAGTTCGGCGACGGTGACGAAATCCTCGGCGGTGAACGGCTCGACCTCGATCCGGCGCAGTTCAGAAATATGGCCGAAGCAGCCGAGATCGCGGCCCATGTCGCGGGCCAGCGAGCGCACATAGGTACCCTTGCCGCATTCGACCTCGAAAACCGTGTGATCGGCCCCGTGCTCGACGATGTCGAGGCGGCCGATTTCGATCTCGCGCGCGGGAATGTCGACCGTCTCGCCGTCGCGGGCGAGATCATAGGCGCGTTCGCCCGCGATCTTGATGGCCGAGAATTGCGGCGGCGTCTGCATGATGACGCCGGTGTATTTCGGCAGCAGCGCCTGCACTTCGGCCTCCACGGGGCGCCGGTCGGAGTCCCTCGTCACCGGACCTTCGAGGTCGTCGGTCGAGCGCTCCTGCCCCCAGGCCACGGTGAAGCGGTAGATCTTGGCGCCGTCCTGGACGTAGGGCACGGTCTTGGTGGCTTCGCCGAGCGCGATCGGCAGCATACCGGAAGCGAGCGGATCGAGCGTGCCGGCGTGGCCGGCCTTCTCCGCCTGGAACAGCCACTTGATCTTGGAGACGGCCTCGGTCGAGCCCATGCCGACCGGCTTGTCCAGCACCACCCAGCCCGAGACCGGCCGGCCCTTCTTCTTGCCGCGGCGCGCCATTATTCGCTGTCCTTATCGTCGTCGTCCGCATCCAGATCGCGCGCCACTTCCGGCGATTTCAGGAGATCGTTGATCCTGGCGAAATTGTCGAAGGAGGTGTCGAGCCGGAAGCGAAACTCGGGCATGTACTTCATCTGCCGCAGCGCGCCGGAGACACGGCCGCGGATGAACTTGGCATGCTTGTTGAGCGCCTCGACCACCGCGCCGGCGTCCGTGGCGCCGAGCGGCGAGATGAAGGCGGTTGCGATCTTGAGGTCGGGCGACATGCGCACTTCCGACACCGAAACCACGGCATTCTCGACCAGCGGATCGATGATCTCGCCGCGCTGCAAGGTTTCGGACAGCGCATGGCGCACCTGCTCGCCGACGCGCAGCATGCGCTGGGATGGGCCTGATGTGGTCGAACGGGGCATTTTTTCTCGATCCTGAAAGCGTGGGGCGCGGGATAGGACCGTGCCTCATGTCTCAAATGTTTGCCAGGCGGCGGCCTCTCGGCCACCGCCTGGCATGACGGACGTCACACGAACTCAGAGCGTGCGGGTTACCATCTCGACGCGGAAGCACTCGATGATGTCGCCGACGCGCATGTCCTCGTAGTTCTGGAAGGCCATGCCGCATTCCTGGCCGCCCGGGACTTCCGAAACCTCGTCCTTGAAGCGCTTCAGCGTCTTCAGCGTGCCTTCGTGGATGACGACGTTGTCGCGGATCAGGCGCACGCCCGCGCCACGCTCGACCTTGCCTTCGGTGACACGGCAGCCGGCGATCTTGCCGACCTTGGTGATGTCGAATATCTCGAGTATCTGCGCATTGCCGATGAAGGTCTCGCGACGCTCCGGCGAGAGCATACCCGACAGAGCCGCCTTCACGTCATCCACGAGGTTGTAGATGATCGAGTAATAGCGGATCTCGATGCCAGCGGCCGCGGCAGCGGCGCGTGCCTGCACATTGGCGCGGACGTTGAAGCCGATGATCGCCGCGCCCGACGTCTCCGCCAGTGACACGTCGCTTTCGGTGATGGCGCCGGCGCCGGCATGGACGATGCGCGCACGCACCTCGTCGGTGCCGAGCTTGTCGAGCGCTGCGTTGATCGCCTCGATCGAACCCTGCACGTCACCCTTGATGACCAGCGGGAACTCCTTCAGTCCGCTCGTCTGCAGCTGCGACATCATCTGTTCGAGCGAACCGCGCTGGCCGGCATGACGGGCAACCGCCTTCTCGCGGGCCAGACGCTGGCGGTACTCGGTGATCTCGCGGGCGCGGGCCTCGTTGTTGACCACGGCGAAGCGGTCGCCGGCCTGCGGCGTGCCCTGGAGGCCGAGCACCTCGACCGGCATCGCCGGCGGCGCTTCCTTGACGTGTTCGCCACGATCGTCGACCAGCGCGCGCACCCGGCCCCATTCATTGCCGGCGACAA
Source organism: Mesorhizobium sp. B2-8-1 (assembly GCF_006440955.1). Classification (NCBI taxonomy): domain Bacteria; kingdom Pseudomonadati; phylum Pseudomonadota; class Alphaproteobacteria; order Hyphomicrobiales; family Phyllobacteriaceae; genus Mesorhizobium; species Mesorhizobium sp. B2-8-1. The sequence goes on from NZ_VFTX01000008.1 coordinate 163,860, forward strand.
GGATGTCGCCCGGCATCAGCGTGCCGGTCTGCACCAGCACGGTGGCGACGGGGCCACGGCCCTTGTCGAGCTGCGCCTCGATGACGACGCCCTCGGCGGTGCGGTCCGGATTGGCCTTGAGGTCGAGGATTTCGGCCTGCAGCAGGATCGCTTCGAGCAGCTTGTCGAGATTGGTGCCCTTGGTCGCCGACACTTCGACGTCCAGCACCTCGCCGCCCATCGATTCCACGAACACTTCGTGGCGCAACAGCTCGGAGCGCACTTTCTGCGGATCGGCGTCATGCTTGTCGATCTTGTTGATCGCCACGATGATCGGAACGCCGGCCGCCTTGGCATGGCTGATCGATTCGATCGTCTGCGGCATCACGCTGTCGTCGGCCGCCACCACCAGGATGGCAATGTCGGTGGCCTGGGCGCCGCGGGCGCGCATGGCCGTGAAGGCGGCGTGGCCGGGCGTGTCGATGAAGGTGATCTTCTGACCGTTCTTCTCGACCTGATAGGCGCCGATATGCTGGGTGATGCCGCCGGCCTCGCCGGAGACGACATTGGCGTTGCGGATCGCGTCGAGCAGCGAGGTCTTGCCGTGGTCGACATGCCCCATGATGGTCACGACAGGCGGCCGCGACACCAGGTCTTCCGGACGGTCGGCGATGTTGAACAGGCCTTCCTCGATGTCGGACTCGGCGACGCGGCGGACCGTGTGGCCGAATTCGGTGGCGACCAGTTCCGCCGTGTCGGCGTCGATGACGTCGCCCGGCTTCAGGATCTGGCCCTGCTTCATGAAGAACTTGACCACATCGACGGCGCGCTCGGACATGCGCTGCGCCAGTTCCTGGATAGTGATGGTTTCGGGCAGGATCACTTCGCGCATAACCTTCTCGCGCGGCTCATTGTGCATCGCGCGCTTGAACTTTTCCTGGCGGCGGCGCATCGACGACAGCGAACGGGCCCGCGCATCCTCGTCGGAAAGCGCGGAGTTCAAAGTCAGCTTGCCGCGACGGCGGTCTTCCTCGCCCTTGGTCGGCTTGGCCGGACGCGCCACTTCGGGCGTCACCAGACGGCGCACCGGCGCACCGGCGCCAGTCCGCTTCGGCTTGACCTCTTCTTCCTCGTCGGCGGTCGCCAGTTCGGCGGCCTGCGGCGCGCGGCGACGCGCCTCTTCCTCGGCGCGGCGGCGGGATTCGGCCTCGGCCTGCAACCGCGCTTCTTCCTCGGCCTGGCGGCGTGCGGATTCCTCGCGCTCGCGCTTGCGGCGCTCCTCATCCTCGGCGCGGCGCTTGGCTTCCTCGACGGCGCGCTGGCGGTCCTCGACCTCGCGCGCCTTGGAGCCTTCGAGCGCCCTGCGGCGCGCTTCCATTTCGCTGCGCGACAGTTCGTTCAACACCATGCCGCTGCGCTCGACCGGTGCCGGCGGAGGTGGAGGCGGCGCCTTGGGTGCCTCCTGCACGACGGGAGCCGCCGCGACCGCCGGCTTCGGGGTGAACACGGGTGCCGCCACCGCCGGCTCCGGCTTGTCGCCGGGCAGCGAGAATTTGCGCTTCTTGGTCTCGACCACGACCGACTTGGTGCGGCCGTGCGAGAAGTTCTGGCGCACGGTGCCCTGTTCCATGCCGGGGCGCTTCAGCGTCAAGGTCTTCTTCGGCGTAACACTCAACGTCTTGTCGTCGCCCGATTTCGTATCGCTCATTCCATATCCTCTGCGGCCTCATCTTCGTCAGCAACGGCCGCAAGCATTGCCAGATCGTCCGGGGTACCGCCCCGATATCGGTCGAGCGCAACCATGCGCTTCTGGACCGCCTTACCCGCGTCTCCCGCGAGGACGGCAGCATGTATCACATTTGTACCCCCCAATGCCAAGCTCAACTCGGCCTCGGAGAAAAGTTTGTAGGCAAGGATGGAGGGGCCGCCAATATGGACGGTCGCCCGCCGCGCCTGGCTGATCTTGCGCACGCCATCGTCCGAGGCTTCGGTCGCGTGGAGCACGAAAAGCGCCAATCCACCGCGCACCGCGCTCTCCACCTTGGTGGCGCCCAGCGCGATCGCCCCTGCCTTGCGAGCGAGACCCAGCATGCCAAGGGCGGATCTGGAAAGCAGCCCATCGACCATGCCGCCGAGATCGGGCGGCACGACCACCTGTGCCTTAAAGGCGCGGCTAAAAAGGTTCTTGGCCGCCGCCTTGTCGATATGTAGGCGGTCGGCGCTCACCCAGCAACCACGGCCGGGCAGATTTCTCTTGAGATCCGGAACGACGGCCGAATCCGGGCCGACGACGAACCGGATCAGTTCATCCGGTTCGGCCTGCTTGCGGGTGACGATGCAGGTGCGATCGTTCATCTCGTCCAAGGGCGGTTTCTGTGCGATGCGGTTTCACCTCACGCACCAACGGCTTCGTCAGCCGGCGCTTCTTCGGCTGCAAGCTCGTCTTCGGAAATCCAGCCGGCCTTGAGACGGGCCGCGAGCACCATCTGCTCGGCATCGGCGCGCGAAACGCCATGATCGGCCAGCACGCCCGGATACACCTTGGTCTCGCCGTCCTTGCGTTCCTTCCAGCCCGTGAGGTCGTCGGCGGCATAGCCGGCGAAATCCTCGATCGTCTTCACGCCGTCCTCGCCGAGCGTCACCATCATGGCGGTGGTGATGCCGGGGATTTCGCGCAGCTCGTCCTTGACGCCCAGCGCCTTGCGCTTTTCGTCGTGCTCGGCTTCGATCTTCTCCAGATATTCGCGGGCCCGGGTCTGGATCTCCGAGGCGGTATCCTCATCGAAGCCGTCGATCGAGGCGATTTCGCCGGCATCGACATAGGCGACTTCCTCGACACTGGTGAAGCCTTCGGAGGCGAGCACCTGGCCGACCATCTCGTCGACGTCGAGAGCTTCCATGAACAGCGCCGAGCGCTCGACGAATTCCTTCTGGCGGCGCTCGGATTCCTCGGCCTCGGTCAGGATGTCGATATCCCAGCCGGTGAGCTGCGAAGCGAGGCGCACATTCTGGCCGCGGCGGCCGATGGCCAGCGAGAGCTGGTCGTCCGGCACCACCACTTCGATGCGCTCGGCGTCTTCGTCGAGCACGACCTTGGCGACTTCCGCCGGCTGCAACGCATTGACGATGAAGGATGCGGCCGAGGGCGACCACGGAATGATGTCGATCTTCTCGCCCTGCAATTCGGCGACGACCGCCTGGACGCGGCTGCCGCGCATGCCGACGCAGGCGCCGACCGGATCGATCGAGCTGTCGCGCGAGATGACGGCGATCTTGGCGCGCGAACCGGGATCGCGGGCGACCGACTTGATCTCGATAATGCCGTCATAGATCTCCGGCACTTCCATGGTGAAGAGCTTGGCCATGAACTGCGGATGGGTGCGCGACAGGAAGATCTGCGGGCCGCGCTGCTCACGGCGCACGTCGTAGACATAGGCGCGGACGCGATCGCCATATTTGTAGTTTTCGCGCGGGATCAGCTCGTCGCGGCGGATGATCGCTTCGCCACGGCCGAGATCGACGATGACATTGCCGTATTCGACGCGCTTGACGGTTCCGTTGACGATCTCGCCGATGCGGTCCTTGTATTCGTCATACTGGCGGTCGCGCTCGGCCTCGCGCACCTTCTGCACGATGACCTGCTTGGCCGACTGGGCGGCGATGCGGCCGAAATCCATCGGCGGCAGCTGTTCGGCGATGAAGTCGCCGAGCTGGGCGTCGGGATTGCGCTCGCGCGCCGAGGAAATGGCGATCTGCGTGGCATAGTCGTCGACCTTCTCGACCACTTCCATCAGCCGCTGCAGCTTCATCTCACCGGTGTTGGGGTTGATGTCGGCGCGGATGTTGGTCTCCTGGCCATAACGCGAGCGTGCCGCCTTCTGGATCGCATCAGCCATGGCGGCGATGACGATCGACTTGTCGATCGACTTTTCACGCGCGACCGCATCGGCAATCTGCAGCAGTTCAAGTCTGTTGGCGCTTACAACCATGTTTTTTCTCCCGAGCCTGTTTGCCGGCCCTTGGGGCCTGGCAGCTCAATCAACTTTCCTGTTCGTGTTCTTCCGTAGCGCCCGATTCCGTACCCTCCGGTACGTCGTCGTCCGGTTCGCCGCGGCGTTTCTTGGCTTCCTTGCGCGCCCTGTTGTCCTTCGACAACGCATCACGGATGAGGTCGTCGGTCAGGATCAGCCGGGCTTCGGCAATGGCGTCGTAGGGCACGCGCACCGTCGGCTCCTCACCATAGGCCGCCTTGTCGCGCTCGATCAGCACATCGTTCTCACCGGCTTCGGCGATCTTGCCCTTGAAGCGCTTGCGATCCGCGACAACGACCGATGTTTCCATCTTCACCAGATGACCGGTCCAGGTCACGAAATCCGATTTGCGCACCAGCGGCCGGTCAATGCCGGGCGATGAGACTTCGAGATGATACGCCTTCTCGATGGGATCGTCGACGTCGAGCGCAGGCGACACCGCACGGCTCACCTCTTCGCAATCCTCGACGGTCATGGTGCCGTCCTCGCGCTCAGCCATGATCTGCAGCGTAAGCCCGTTCTGGCCGGACAGATGCACGCGTACAAGGCGAAAGCCGATGCCGCGCAGCACAGGCTGGACGATCAGCGCGATGCGCGCATCGATGCCGCTTTCGCGGATGATGCGATCGTCGCTCTCGCTTGCCGTTGACGTCATTCGATTCCTGTCGATCATTCTCTAGCCCTCGGCAGGTAATAAAAAAGAGCGGGACCGGGTGGACCCACTCTTCGTCATACCGACCAAGAATTTGAGGCTGATATAAACGATCCGCCCCGGTGTTTCAAGCCCGCCGTCCCAACTGAGCGCATGTCCGGTGCATTGGGCTTGCGCCAGGTGCATGCCATCCATGCGGCAACGGCCCTTGTTGGTCCTCAAGCCGCGCTCCTATCTATGTTGCATTGCACAAAACGATAGCGATAGCGCGTCACCGCACGCAAAAGGACATGACAATGAACAGCCGCAAGGTTTTTTCCGCCATAGGCGATCTCTTCACCACATTCGGCAGCGCCGTAGCCGCGTCGCGGGCGGTGGAAGCCGGCCGCAAGCCGCGCGCCCACGATCTGCGCAGCCTCGGCATGGATCCGACGGCTTTCGACAAGATCGGCCGTTTCTGAACTCCGGCCAACGGGCGACATTCGATTTCTGTGTCCCCGCAACAGTTGAAGATCGCACCCTCACGAAGGGCTCCTGGATCCTGATGCCCAAATCGCGATGCCTGGGACCTGATGCCTGGGACCTGATGCCTAGGTCCTGATGAAGGTAAGATAGGCCGGCCGCCTGCCCTCGCGGACGGCTTTTGCCTCGTAGCGGGTGCCTGGCCAGCCATCGTAGGGGCGATGCCAGTCGACGGCCTCTGAAGCCTGCCAGGCGAAACCGCCATGCGCGCGGCAATGCAGCAGGGTCCAGTTCACATAGGTGTCGATGTCGGAAGCGAAACGGAATTCGCCGCCACGCTTCACGACGCGTGCGAAACGCTCGAGATTGACGGGACTGACGAAACGGCGCTTCCAGTGCTTCTTCTTCGGCCACGGATCGGGATAGAGCAGGTCGATGCCATCGAGCGAGGCCTGCGGCAGCCAGTCGAGCAGCCGCGTGGCGTCGTCGTCGTAGACCCTGAGGTTGGCCAGCGGCTTTTCCCGCACCGCCATCATCATCTTGGCCATGCCGTTGACGAAGGGCTCGACACCGATAAAGCCGGTCATCGGCGCTTCGGTCGCGCGATGCAGGAGATGCTCGCCGCCGCCAAAGCCGATTTCGAGGCGAACGGCGGAAACATCGGCTTCGAACAGAGCCCGCAGATCCGACGGCGCCTCGGTCGTCAGATCGAGCCGATAGGTGTCGAGGCCGCTTTCCAGCGCCGCCGCCTGCTGCGGGCGAACCGGCTTGCCGCGCCGACGGCCGAAGAAGGCTTCTGTCGCGCGGCTTGGCCTGTCCCCGGAACTCATCGGCTGATCAAGGTCCTGTCGCCGCCCTCAGGCAGCGACAGCATCCTTGAGCGCCTTGGCGAGATCGGTCTTTTCCCAGGAAAAAGATCCGTCGCGGCCGGCCTTGCGGCCGAAATGACCGTAGGACGAGGTCTTGGCGTAGATCGGCTTGTTGAGGTCGAGGTGGCGGCGGATGCCGGACGGCGACAGGTCCATCACAGTGCGCAGCGCCTCCTCGAGCCTTGCCTCGTCGACCTTGCCGGTGCCGTGCAGGTCGACATAGACCGACAAGGGCTGGGCGACGCCGATGGCGTAGGAAAGCTGGATGGTGCAGCGGTCGGCAAGTTTCGCCGCCACAACGTTCTTGGCCAGGTAGCGCGCCGCATAAGCGGCCGAACGGTCGACCTTGGTGGTGTCCTTGCCCGAGAAAGCGCCGCCGCCATGGGGTGCGGCGCCGCCATAGGTGTCGACGATGATCTTGCGGCCGGTCAGCCCGGCGTCGCCATCAGGCCCGCCGATAACGAACTTGCCGGTCGGATTGATGTACCACATGCAATCGTCGGCGATCTTGAGGTCACCCAATGCCTCGCGGATATAGGGCTCGACGACCTTGCGCACCTTCTTGGAATCCCAGCTCGCATCGAGGTGCTGGGTCGACAGCACGATCTGCGTCGCTTCGGCGGCCTTGCCGTCGATATAGCGGACGGTGACCTGGCTCTTGGCGTCCGGCCCGAGCTTGCCGGCATCGCCGTTGTTCTGGTGGCGGGCGGCGGCCAGGAGTTCGAGGATCTTGTGGCTGTAGTAGATCGGCGCCGGCATCAGGTCCGGCGTCTCGCGGCAGGCATAGCCAAACATGATGCCCTGGTCGCCGGCACCCTCCTCGCCCTGGCGGTCGGAGGCATTGTCGACGCCTTGGCCGATGTCGGGCGACTGGCCATGCAACAGAACGTCGATCTTGGCCTTTTTCCAGTGGAAGCCGGCCTGCTCATAGCCGATCTCGCGGATCGCCTTGCGGGCGACCGACTTGAACTTCGCCGGGTTGACGACCGGATGGCCGGCGGCATCCCTCAGGATGTTGCCTTCCTTGTCCTTCTTCAGCAGCGTCTCGGGAACGCGCACCTCGCCGGCGATGACGACGCGGTTGGTGGTCGCCAGCGTCTCGCAGGCGACGCGGACTTTCCACGGGTCCATGCCCGTCTTCTTGGCCTCACGGTAGACCAGGTCGACGATCTCGTCGGATATCCGGTCACAAACTTTGTCGGGATGGCCCTCGGCAACGGATTCCGAGGTAAAGAAGTAGTTCTGCCGCGTCACGGGTGTCCCCTCTTGAAAAAACGATCGGCAGGCTGCCGATTTGGCGCGCCACGTGTTAGCGGGGCGAAGCGCCGCTCGTCAAGCGGCGCCGCCCTTCTGGCATGAATGTCGATGTCGATATTTTGTACCACCAGCGGCCGAAATGCCGCCGGTCGAGTCCTGTTGCGGATCAGTCGGAATCTTCGGACGCCAGCGACTTCACCAGGTCTATGATCCTGCGACGCACCTTGACGTCGGCGATCTTGACGAAGGCCCGGTTGAGTTGAAGGCCCTCCGGGCTGCCGCAGAATTCCACGGCGAAAGCCATCGAAGCATCCTCCGCGAAACCGCGGCCGGCCAGGCTCTCCTGGCCCGGCGCATCCTCGAAAAAGAAGGCGACAGGCACGCCGAGTATGGATGCTATCGCCTGCAGGCGGCTTGCGCCGACCCGGTTGGTGCCCTTTTCATATTTCTGTATCTGCTGAAATGTGATGCCGAGGTTCTCGCCTAGTTTTTCCTGGCTCATTCCCAACATATTGCGGCGAAGCCGGATGCGACTTCCAACATGGATGTCGATCGGATTCGGTTTCTTCTTGTTATCTTCTGTCATTTTTTCCTCGCCGAATTTTTTCGGCTTTGTGATTTTTTTCCTACCCAAACAAAGCCGGAGGCGACTGCCCCAACAGAACGATCCACCGGCTTCGAGAAATTTTCAGGCGTTACAGTATGAGTTTCTAATGTGTCGACTGTCAATTCACCCGTAGCCTTTGCCTTACATTGAACAGGACGGCAGCCAGGGCAAACAGCAACATGATCAGCATTCCGTTAATGCGCAGCTGGCCGGCGGACACGACCGCTTGCCGCGAGATTGGCACACGGACGTCAATGGCCCCGCGCGCGTCGATCGCCAGCGCATCGACGATGCGCCCCCGTGGGTCGACAACCGCCGAGATGCCGTTGTTGGCCGCACGCAACAAGGGCAACCCGTTCTCCACCGCGCGAATCTGAGCCTGCCTGAAATGCTGATAGGGACCCGGCGTATCGCCGAACCACGCATCGTTGGTAACGTTGACAATAAGCTGCGCTGACGTTGCGTCAACCGCCACCAGTTCGGGAAAGATCACTTCGTAACAGATGAAGGGCAAGGCGCGGACGCCATCCGGCAGCGTGATCGCATGCCGCTCATTGCCTGCTGTGAAGGTCACCGGGCCAGCGACCAGTTGTTCGATGCCGAAACGATCGAGCAGGTCGGCGAAAGGCAGGTATTCGCCGAACGGCACCAGATGGACCTTGTCGACGGCGTCAGCGATTTCGCCCTTGTCGTTGATCGCCACCACGGAGTTGTAGTAGCGGCTGCCGGCACCGGCCGCCGCACCGCCTTCCTCGCGCACGACGCCGGCGATCAGCATCTGGCCGGCGTCCAGCATGTCGCCCAGTGCGGTCAAAGCGTCCGGCCGCTCGGTGAGGAGGAACGGGACCGAGGTTTCGGGCCACAGGATCAGTTGCGGCTTTTCATGGCCGGGGTCCGGCGCCTTGGCCGACAGGCCTATCAAGGTGGCGAAGATACGGTCGCGCACCGAGGCGTCCCACTTTTCCGAAAGGTCGACGGCCGGCTGGACGATGCGCACATTGATCGTGCGGGCCTCAGGCGCGGCCGGAGCGTTGAGCCTGAGATAGCCGAAGCCGGCATGAGCGGCGACGAGCACGACAAGCAGCGCGACGCCAAGACGAAGATGCGTGCGCGCCGCCAGCAGCGCCGGCAGCGAGAAGACGAACACGGCGAGCACGTTCATGCCGACCATCCCGGTGACCGAGACGCTCTGCATCAGCAGGGGCACCGGCATCGCCGCGTAGCCGATCGCGTTCCAGGGAAAGCCGGTGAACAGGAAGCCGCGCAGCCACTCGGCCAGCCCGAAGGCGGCGGCCAGGGCCGCGATGCGGCCGATGTCGTTGCTCCACAGGAGCCGGGCGACCATGGCCGCAAAGCCGTAGAAGAAGGCCAATGCAAAGGGGATGCCGACCACCGCGAAGGGCAGCGCCCAGGCGAAACTGTCGGCCTCTACAAGCAGCGCCGATCCGATCCACCACAGGCCGGCGAGGAAATAGCCGAAGCCGAACCACCAGCCGACGGCAAAGGCCGGCCGCAGCCGCGCAAACAGGCTGCCCGAGGCCTCACCGGTCGCCCCGTCGAGCAGCCAGACCAGCAGCGGAAACGAAATGAAACAAGCGGCAAAGAAATCGTACGGCGCCTGGCCGAGCACCGCCAGGGCGCCCGCGAGGAACGCCACGAGCGCACGCCGCCAACCCCAAAACAGAATTATCCGGCCGGCCAGGCGGTTCATGCATTGTTCCGAGTCGTGCGAATCACGGCAGCAGATTTATCAGGCCGCGGCCTGCGCTCCAAACTTCGGGTGGTCTGCCGTGAAACCCACTCACCACTGCTGGAGCGCATCGCGTTTGAACTGATCAGACGACGCGCCTTAGGTCTTTGTTTTTGTGCATGTCCTCCTCCCAAAACCGAAGTTACTTAGGGCGACATGTATCAGCGGTGCCACCCTTCTATGCGCACGTCGCCGAGCCGTTCGGCCTCTTCCAGCGGAACGGAGCGGATGGTCTGGGTGAAGGTCCAGACATGGCCCTCGGGATCGCGCGCCCGATACTGGCGCTCGCCGTAGAACTGGTCCGCCGGCTCCTGGATTATACCGGCACCCGCCGTCCGCGCCTGCTCGCAATGTGCATCAATGCCGTCTTTCAGCCTGACATAGACCGACTGCGTGTTCTTGCCCGAGACCGAGGCCGGGCTGGCGACGTAGTCGCTCCATTCGGAATCGACAATGATGTAGCAGTCGCCGAACCGCATCTCGGAATGGACGAGCTTGCCGTCGGCATCGCTGACCACCATGCTGCGCTCGAAGCCGAAAGCTGCCTCCAGCCAATCCAGCGCGGCCCGCGGATCCCTGTAGAACACGCCGGATCCCAAGGCGGCGTGCTTGAAAGGGTCTTCGGTCATCCGCAGGCGCTTAAGCCTGCTCGGTGCGCGCCGCGGCGCGGCGGCGACGTTCGCCCTTCTGGTTCTGCACGATGCGCACGCGCTTGACGCGGCGCGGATCGGCGTCGAGCACATGGAACTCGAAGCCAGGGATGGCCTGCACCACCTCGCCGCGCGCCGGCACCCGGCCAAGCGTGTTGAAGATCATGCCGCCGATGGTGTCGACATACTCGCCATGTTCGCCGGCGGCGAAATCCCCGCCGATCATCTTGGCGACCTCGTCGATCTCGGCCTTGCCGTCGACGACGAACACGCCTTCACCGGTCTGGGTGATCATCGGCTCGTCGTCGTCGTGCTCGTCCTCGATGTCGCCGACCACCATCTCGACGATATCCTCGAGCGAGACGAGCCCGTCGGTGCCGCCATACTCGTCGATGACCAGCGCCATCTGCGTGCGGGTCGTCTGCATGCGGCCCATCAGATCGGAGGCCAGCATGGACGGGGGCACGAACAGCACCGGCCGGATCAGGTTCAGTTCGCCTATGGTGCGCGAGAGGTCGACCTGGGTGAGGTCGAGAACCGTGGCGGCGGGTGTCTTCCTGGTCGCCCGGCCTTTCCTGACGCGCGCAATCTTGGTGATATGGGCCAGCACGTCGCGGATATGGACCATGCCGCGCGGGTCGTCGAGCGTCTCGGCATAGACCGGCATGCGGGAATGGCCGGACTGCTCGAACATGCCAAGCAGATCGCCAAGCGTGGTCGTGATCTCGACCGCCTCGATGTCGGCGCGCGGCACCATGACGTCCTCGACGCGCACCTCGCGCAGCCGCAGGATGTTGTTGAGCATGGCGCGTTCGCCCGGCGAAAAGGATTCGACATCGCTCGTGGTCTCGGCGAGCGCGCCGGCGATCTCCTCGCGCAGGCTGGTTCCGTTGCGTTGCCTGAACAGGCCCAGAACGCGGTTGAACAGGGAAGGCCCGGCAGGCGACGGCTCACTGGCAGCGCTGCCGGTGTTGGCAACGCCAGGGGTAATGGTACTCGGACTTGATCCCTCTTCCGACGTATCGGAAGCCTTGGTCGCACTGCCGGCGTCGGGGCGGACGGCAGTTTCAGGTTTGTCGTTCATCTTCGTCCGTCAATTGGTTAGAAGTAGTTACGCGTAGGGATCGGGAATGGCAAGTCTGGCGAGCGCGGCGCGCTCGACGGCCTCCATCTCCTCGGCCTCGGCATCGGTCTCGTGATCATGGCCCATGAGATGCAGCAGGCCGTGGATGACGAGATGGGAAATATGGTTCTCCAGCGGCTTGTCTTCCAGTCCCGCCTCGCGCGCCACCGTCTCCGCGGCCAGCACGATATCGCCGAGCATCGGCGGCAGGGGACCGCCCTTGGGGAAAGGAAAAGCCGGAAAAGACAAGACGTTGGTCGGCTTGTCCTTGCCGCGCCAGCCGGCATTGAGCGCCTGGACATGGGCATCGTCGGAAAAAACGACGCTGAGTTCGGAATGGCCCGTGGCGCCCGTCTCGGCGAATGCAGCGGCGGCGGCGGCGCCGACCAGCCGGACAAGCTCGGCTTCGTCCGGCCAATGCCCGGCCTCGACCGTCAGATCGATGTCGACGGGCAGCGGCGGAGCCGGCCCGTTCGGCGTTTCGGGCTCAACCATGAGGTCGCTCGATCAAATCAGCCTTCGGTCCCCAGACCGCGGGCGAGCTTGCCGTCACGGTCGTAGGCCTTGACGATCTCGGCGACCAGCGGATGCCTGACGACGTCGCCTTCATTGAAGCGGACCGTCACCATGCCGGTCACACCGTCGAGAATCCGGAGCGCCTCGACAAGGCCGGACTTGGTGTTCTGCGGCAAATCGATCTGCGTTGGGTCGCCGGTGACGATCATGCGCGAATTCTCGCCCAGACGGGTCAGGAACATCTTCATCTGCATCGGCGTGGTGTTCTGCGCCTCGTCGAGAATGACGGCGGCGTGTGCCAGCGTGCGGCCGCGCATGAAGGCGAGCGGTGCGATCTCGATCACCTCGGCGGCGATGGCGCGTTCGACCTTGTCGGCCGGCATCATGTCATAGAGCGCGTCGTAGAGCGGCCGCAGATAGGGATCGACCTTCTCCTTCATGTCGCCCGGCAGGAAGCCCAGCCGCTCGCCGGCCTCGACGGCAGGCCGCGACAGCACGATGCGCTCGACCATGCCGCGTTCGAGCAGCATCGCCGCATGCGCCACCGCCAGGTAGGTTTTGCCGGTACCGGCCGGGCCGATGCCGAACACCAGTTCCGAGCGCTCCAGCGCCCGCATATAGGCATCCTGCGTGAGCGAGCGGGCGTAGATCGTCTTCTTGCGCGTCGATATCTGGGCGGCCGAAACCTTGCCCTTGCGCTCCAGCGTCGGCAGCGTGAGCTGGTCATCGGCGGCGACCGCCATGCGCACGGCGCCGTCGACATCGGACTGGCCGATATCCACCCCCTTCTGGAGAATGCCGTAGAGATTGTCGAGCGCCCGGCGGGCCTGCTCGGCGGCGGAAGCCGACCCCTTGATGGTCAGCTGGTTGCCGCGCGAGCGGATGTCAACGCCCAGTTTCTGCTCAAGCCGGGCGAGGTTCTCGTCGAACTGGCCGTAGAGGGCGCTGGCAAGCTTGTTGTTGTCGAAAGTCAGTACGATGTGCGCCATGTCAGAAGCCCCAGATGCCGGTACCGGGGGCAGGTTCTTCAGCTCCGCTGCGCTCAACCGTCTCTCCTCATCTGCCGAGGTCATCAGACCAATTCGGCGAACAGGCTATTGTAACCCGTCTTCGTGATTCGCACCTGGATAATGTCACCGATTTCGCCGGCCTTTTCATCAACAATAACGGGCTGAAGCCAAGGTGAGCGTCCGACCTTCTGGCCGGCCTGGCGACCTGGCTTCTCAATCAGCGTATCTATGGTGCGGCCGACGAGACTCAAGCCGAAATCCTGCTGCTGCTTCAAAAGCAGCGCCTGGAGCCGCTGCAAACGCTCGTCCTTGACCGCTTCCGGCACATGGCCGGCCATCTCGGCGCCCGGCGTGCCGGGGCGCGGCGAATATTTGAACGAGAAGGCCGAGGCGTAGTTCACCTGGCGCACCAGCTCCATCGTCGCCTCGAAATCCGCCTCGGTCTCGCCGGGGAAACCGACGATGAAATCGCCCGACAGCGCGATATCGGGCCGCACGGCGCGGATGCGGTCGAGCAGCGCCAGATAATCATCCGCCGTGTGCCTGCGGTTCATCGCCTTCAGGATGCGGTCGGACCCGGATTGCACCGGCAGATGCAGATACGGCATCAGTGCCGGCAGGTCGCGATGGGCCGCTATCAGCTCGTCGTCCATGTCGCGCGGGTGGCTCGTGGTGTAGCGCAGGCGCGCCAGCCCGGGAATTTCGGCCAGCCTGAACAGAAGGCGGCCAAGGCCCCATTCCTCGCCGTTTTCGCCTTGCCCATGCCAGGCATTGACGTTCTGGCCAAGCAGCGTCACCTCGCGCACCCCGGCTTCCGCCAGGCGCTCGGCTTCGGCGACGATCTGTGCCACCGGCCGCGACACTTCGGACCCCCTGGTGTAGGGCACGACGCAGAAGGTGCAGAACTTGTCGCAGCCCTCCTGGACGGTGAGGAAGGCGGTGACGCCGCGCTTGATCACCTCGGCGCGCTTCGGCTGCGGCAAGTGCTCGAACTTGTCCTCAATGGCGTAGTCGGTTTCGACGATCTTCTCGCCGCCGCGCACCCTGGCCAGTACGTCCGGCAGCCGGTGATAGGTCTGCGGGCCAATGACCAGGTCGACGGCGGGCGAGCGGCGGATGATCTCGGCGCCTTCGGCCTGCGCCACGCAACCGGCGACGCCGATCAGCAATTCGCGGCCGGCGGCGGCGCGTTCGGCCTTCATTTCGCGGATGCGGCCGAGCTCGGAATAGACCTTTTCAGCCGCTTTTTCCCTGATATGGCAGGTGTTTAGCAGCACCAGATCGGCTTCGCCGATGGTCTGCGTCGCCGTGTAGCCGTCGGCGGCCAGCGCATCTGTCATGCGCTGCGAGTCATAGACGTTCATCTGGCAGCCATAAGTCTTGACGAAGACCTTTTTCGCTGCCGCGGAAATCACTGCCTGCTGTCCAGCCGCAGTGCCGATGTCGTCGCTTTCAACCGTGTTCAAGTCCATCCGGCGGCTTCTAACGCCTTTCCGCGACAAAAAACAGACGATTCTGCCTGGGGGCCTTCGGGATTCAGCGGCTCGGGCGCGGCGCGGCCAGTGCCGCCTGCATCATTTCGCGCACGCGGCTTTCCATCAGCTTCGCCGTTTCCTTCCGGTTCGACCCCTTGGCGAAGGCAATCGGTTCGCCGAAATGCACCTCGACATCGAGCGCCCCTTCCGCCATCAGCACCTTGAGGTGCGGCATCAGATCCTCGTCGCCGATCCACGCCGCGATCGGCCGGTGCCGGCGCCCGAGCGGCACGCCATGCAACCGGGTATAGGCGATCGCTACCGGCTGGATGAAGACCTGCTCCGCCGCGCCCTCCGAAATCGCCATCGAGGCGGCACCGAACAGCGTGCTCTTGAAGGGCAGGACGATGTTGCCGTCGCCCGTCGAGCCCTCGGCAAACAGCACCATGGCATCGCCCTTGGCCATGCGGTTGGCGATCTCGCTCGCCTGGTCGCCGGACGAGCGCTTGCGCTCACGCTCGATGAAGACGGTGCGCTGCAGCTTCGACAGCATGCCGATCAGCGGCCAGCCTTCCATGTCGGCCCTGGCGATGAACTTCACATCGGCAAACGAGCCCAGCACCATGATGTCGGTCCAGGAGATGTGATTTGAGGCAATCAACAAGGGGCGGCGGTCGGACATCGTGCCGTTGACATGGATGCGCATGCCGAGCGCCCTGACGATCAGCCTGTGCCAGATCTTGAGGATGAAGGTTTCCGGCCACCAGCCGGTCTTCATCGACAGGACCTGCAAAGGCACCAGGATCAGCGAACCGGCGACGACCAGCCCTATCGCCAGGAAAACCCTGATTTTTCCGATCATCGCTCCACCCCGAAAACCTGGCTAGCGAAGATCGCGGCGCATGACAAGCGCGCCGGTCGGTCCATGCTCGGGCGACCTGTAATAGTTGGGGCGCTTGCCGACCTCGCGGAATCCGAGACGCCTGTAGAGGGCGATCGCGGCGACATTGGTCTCGTCGACCTCGAGGAAGAGCGCTTCGGCGCGTTGCGCGTGCAGTTCGCGCAGCACCGCGTCCATCAACTGCCAGCCCAGCCCCTGGCGGCGATGCGACCGCGCCACTGCAACGGTCAGGATCTCGCCTTCGCCGGCCGCCAGCCGGGCCAGCACGAAGCCGACCGGCGGCTTGGCGCCGTGCCCGGTTTCGCGCGCGGCATAGCCGAACACGGTGTCCTGTTCGAGCAAGGCCGCGAACTCGCCATCGGTCCAGGGGCGGACGAAGTCCTCGCGGTGCAGGAGCGAGACCGCCGGACTGTCGGTGGTCCTGAGCGGTTCGAGCGCGTAATCGCGGCGGCGCGACTGGAGAAAAGGTATGCGCATTATTTCCCTTGCCTGGAAAGTATGAACCCGGCCTGCGGCTTGGCGTCGGCGCCGCGCAGATAAAGAGGTTTCGGCCTCTCGCCGTCGCCCTTGGCGACCGCCAGGCGGGCGTAAGTGAGAATGTCCGCGGTCGCCGTCTCGGGTCCGATGTCGAAGGAGCGTCCGGCGGATGCCGCGATCCGCGTCGCGGCGGTTCCGGCGAGCACCGAAGACCGCTCGCTCGCCATGGCCACGGCATCCGCCAGTGTGACCACGGCCGGACCGTAAGTCAAAACCGACATCTCATCATAGAGAGCGGCATGGATCTCCTCGCGGCCGGCATCGAGCGCGGCCAGCACGGCGCGCCCGGGAAATGCCCGTGCCGCCTCGGCTGCCAGCGCCTCGAGCGTCGTCACGCCGATTGCAGGCACCTTGAGCGCCAGCGCCAGGCCACGCGCCGTGGAAACCCCGACACGCAGACCGGTGAAGGAACCGGGGCCGACGGAGACGGCGATGGCGCCAAGGCCGGCATAGGCGGTTGCGCCGGCCTTCAGCGCCTCGGCGATGACTGCCATCAGATGCTCGGCATGGCCCTTGCCTAAATCGAGCACCGCGCGGCCGAGTTCCTGCCTCGCCACGGCATCATAGACGCAGGCGGCGCAGAGGTTGGCGGCACAGTCGATGGCGAGCACTTTCATGAAACGACCGGTTCGAAAAACAATTCCCTGTGCCTGCCACAGCGCGCCACCGCAAGGGGAAAGCGCATAATTTCTTAAGCGGCTTCGCTCCGACGCAGCGGGAAGGTGTCTATGCGGCCGGCTGTATGCGCAGCATATGGTTGTCCCAGACGTAGTCCGGTTCGGACCGTGTCGCGCCATTGCCCTCGACGATTTCGCCGGCTCCGGTGGTAGCCATGAAACCCGTCCCGTCTGGCGCCACGCCGCAGACCTCGACCAGTGCGCTTGACGAGACGAGCCGCCCGCTCGCCGCATCGATCACCACAAGCGAATTGCCTTCCGGCGAAGAGACGGCAATGGTGCCGGCAACCGGATTGGCGGCGACGGAACCGATATAGTTGCGGAAGCCGGACAGGACATCCCGCGGCATGTCGAGGAGCTGCAAATCCTTGCCGCGCGCCGCGCGGCCGACCAGCAGCGGACGGTCGGTGCCGGGCCCCCTGTACTGGCAGCCGAACCAGACGGTGCCGGTCTGGTCGGTGTCCATGTGGCGGATCGACAGCTGGTGCAGCGCCGCCGGCAATTCGTGCTTCTCGACCAGATCGCCGGTGACACGGTCGATGAGTACATAGGATGGCTTCATGGTGGCGATGTTGAGCTCGGCGCGGCCATAATCGGGATGAGTCTCGATGCCGCCATTGGCAACGGCGATCGTCCTGCCGTCGCCCAGGAGCAGAAGCTCGTGGGGTCCCATGCCATAGGTCGGGAATTCACCAAGGCGCTTGAATTTCGCCCGCGCGTCGTAGACGCCGACGACGCCGGCCGCGTTGTCGAAATCGTTCTCGGTGGCATAAAGCAAGGCGCCGTCCGGGGAGAACACGCCATGGCCGAAGAAATGCCGGCCGGTGATGCTGGCGATGGTCAGCGGTTCATCGCGCCCGGCGTGATCGAAGACCACGGCGAAGGTGCCGGGCTGGCGGGCGAACACCACTGAGCGCTTCGATATGGGATCGAAGGTGACGTCGTGGCCGCGGTCGGGCAAGTCGATCGCGTGCAGGAGCTTGCCGGCCTCGGACAAGATTGCGGCGCCATAGCTGCCGTCGCGCTTGACGAAGGCGGTGGCGAAGACGGCATCGGCGGCAAGCGTATTTGCCCAGGCCGGCGGCGCCATCGCGGCGGCAAAACCGATGCCCGCGGCTCTCAGGAAATCGCGACGGTCAATGAGGGAGGTTTTCACGCTCAGTCCCCATCCAGCGAGGAAAAACCGGCGGTCAGGCCGAATTCGGCGGTTAGCCTGGTGCCGAACAGGGTCGACAGGCTGGAGGTGATCAGCGCGAGATGCTCAAGCTTTGCGCGCAGCGCCGGGTCGGCGAGCGCCATGTCGATCGGGCCCTGGACCGACTTCGCGGTGGCGACGCCGTTGACCAGCTGGATACGGATCGATTCCGCCATCCAGCGCGCATCGGCCGGCAGCGCATCGCCGAGCTTCGAGGCCTCGAACAGCCCGTCGATGCCGGCAAGGTTTCCGGCCAGCGAATTGGTGGTGTTTTGCGAACGCCAGTAGATCGCCTGTTTCGGCTTGTCCGCCTCCGGCTTGCCGCCCAGGAAGCCTTTCAGGCGCACGTCGCGAACCATTTCCAGCTCGTTGATGAAGATGCCGACCAGTTCCGTCACCGCTTCCGTGCCGTCGCGATAGAGCGGATTCTGCGGCCCCGGATTGGCCCAGAGCGCCGCAAAGCCGTCCGGCTTGTTCCAGGCGTCGGCGACATCGCCGGCCATGGTTTCGATGTTGCCGGCAACCGCCGCACCATAGGCGCAGCGATAGGGATCGTTCTTGCCGGCAAGCGCATCGGCGCCGTCACCGTAGAGCACGAATTCCAAGGCGCCGAGCCCCTGCATGGCGACGCTCTTGCCGGAAAGCTGTGCCGGATCGGTGGCGCTCGGGTCTTGGGCGGCCAACGCGGCCTGCACCTGTTTCAGGCCGATGCTTTTGCGATCCGGCCAGAACAGCATTCGTTCCAGCCGATTGTTTTCCTTAACCGGGCCGAACCCGATGATCTCGGCCGACGACCAGGCATCCACCGTGCGCGAGAATTCGGCGCGTGCCGCATCGAGATCGCCCTTTGAGGGTTTTTCGCAAAGCGCGTGCATCGCCTTGTTCAAGCCCGCCGCGCGGTCGTGCAGACTGGCGTAGGCCGGCCGGACAAAGCCGTCGATTGCCCGCTGGATGACGTCGGTGGCCTTCACAGCCGCCGATGCGGGGCTGACACCCAGCAAGGCCAGAGGAAGAAGGATTACCAGCGCGGAACGCTTCAACATCACAGGGACTCCAGGAATTTGACCAAGGCATCGCGGTCGGCCGCATCGGCGGCGGCGAAGCGGTCGCGCGATTTCTGGCCCTCGCCGCCATGCCAAAGAATCGCCTCGACCAGGCTGCGGGCGCGGCCATCGTGCAGATAGAAATTGTTGCCGTTGACCGTTTCGGTGAGGCCTATGCCCCATAGCGGCGGCGTGCGCCATTCGTTGCCCGTCGCCTCGCCCACCGCCTGGCCGTCGGCAAGGCCGGGGCCCATGTCGTGCAGCAGGAAGTCGGAATAGGGCCAGATAAGCTGGAAGGCCTGCGCCTTGTTGGGCGCGTCGCGGCGGGTTACGAATTTCGGCGCGTGGCAGGAAACGCAGCCGATCTCGTAGAAGAGTTTCTTTCCGGCGAGCACATCAGGGGCGCCGAGGTCGCGGCGCGCCGGCACGGCCAGGTTCTGCGAATAGAAGGTGACGAGGTCCATGACCGGCGCCGGCGCCTCGGCCGGACCGAGCCGCTCCTGCACGCCGTCCGGCATGGCAAGGCAATCCTTCTCGGCGGCGGTGCAGTCGCCCCAGTGTTTGGGCTCCTCCGGCGTCGAGATGCCGATGTCGCCGGCAAAGGCATCCGCGGCCTGCTGGCGGATTGACGCGGTCTGCGCCTTCCAGCCGAAACGACCAAGGGTGAGCGCGCCGCTCATGCCGTCGCGCACGATGTTCGGCCTGCCGGAAATGCCGTCGCCGTCCCGGTCGTTCGGATCGGCATGGGCGATTATATCAGCGGGCGCGATCTGCTCGATGAGGCCGAGCCCGATCATCGGCGGCGTCAGGCGCGGCGACAGCGTGGTGCGCGGATCGAGCAGGCCGTAGGCCAGATCATCGACCGCGTAAGTGGGCTTGCGCAGTGAAACCACGGTGCCGTCGCCGAGCCCGACTTTTTCCTCGCTGTGGTCGACGCGCATCCGGCCCTCGCCGCGCAGGCCGGGGACGGCAAAATCCTGCAGCTGCGAACCGTAGACCGGATCGGGGATGTTGAGCAGCCTGTGGTCGGCAAGCCCAGCCTTCTCCTCCTCGGTGCTCGCCTCTCGCGCCAGCCGCAGGAACATCGACGTGCTGCCGGTGCCTTGCGGCGGACGGCCGCGGCCGTCCTTCAGATGGCAGTTCTGGCAGGCGCGTTCGTTGAACAGCGGTCCGAGCCCGTCGGAAGCCTGCGTCGAGGACGGCGACGACACCCAATTCTTGCGGAACAGGGCGTTGCCCAGCTTGAAGGTGCCTTCTTCCTCGAAGGTGATGTTGGCCGACGATTGCGAGAAGGAATCGCGGTTGACGTCCTTCCTGGATGTGCCGGCGCCGCCTTGCATCAATTCGAACTGCTCGGGTTTCGAGAAGTCCTTGGTCGGCCTGGTAACGGCTGTGACGCGCGCCTGATCCTTCGGGCTGAGGTCGGTGCGCGTGGCGGCGAAATTGGCGGGCTGCTGCGAGCCGGACCCGCCCGTGGCGAAGGTCAAAAGAATGATGGCGGCCGAACCGGAAAGCACGACGCTTCCCGGTTTTCTGTTTGACGACAGGCCTTCGGCCCGCCGCCAGCGGCGCAGCAATGCTAGGGTGCGCCGCATTCCCGCATGCCCTTACTCCGCCTCGTCCGCCGATGTGGCATTGAGCTGGCCGTATTTTTCCTCGCCGATCGAGGCAAGCAGATCGAGCTGCGTCTCGAGGAAGTCGATGTGCCCCTCCTCGTCGGCCAAGAGTTCCTCGAACAGTTTCATGCTGACATAGTCGCCGGCTTCGTTGCAGACCTCGCGCGAGCGCTTGTAGGCGGTGCGAGCGTCATACTCGCCGGCAAGGTCGGATTCGAGCACTTCCTTCACGTTCTGTCCGATACGCAGCGGCGCCACGGACTGCAGATTGGGGTGCCCTTCCAGGAAGATGATCCGGGCCACGAGCTTGTCGGCATGGTGCATCTCCTCGATCGATTCGGCGCGTTCCTTCTTGGCGAGCTTGGCGTATCCCCAGTCCTCCAGCAGACGGAAATGGACCCAATACTGATTGACGGCACCAAGCTCCAGGAACAGAGCCTCGTTAAGCCGCTCGATGATCTGTGGTTCGCCTTTCATGGGTTCTGCTCCCGTATTGGACGCGCAGGCCTCTGACGCGATCCAGATGTGAAACGATGTCCACGCCGCTCGCCTGCGAGCGGGCGTGGTAGTTCTCGGTGACCCGAATGATCGTTTCGACCACATTTGGGAAGCAGCCGCAACAGCGACCGCGCTTGTGCATGGCGTGATAGACTTTTGCCGGCACGATGAGCTGCCAGGGATCCTGGTCCAGCAGCCCGACGATCGTCTGCTCAATCTCCTTCTCGGTGATGATGTTGCAATGGCAGATCAGCATATACTTGCTCGGATGGCTGACGGCGCCTTCCGCGCCGTGTGGCTTGACTCGATCTTCCCCGCGCCGAAGCCCTTTGTGACTTCGGCCCGGGCTTCCAGGCTTCGACGCTTACTGGAACACCTTGTCCGGCGCATCGAGGCTGTCTGAACCCTCAAAGGCGATGGCGTTGAGCTTCAGCGCGCCGACGGCGCGTTCGACCGATTTGGTCTGGTCGATCAGTGCGTCGATTGCCGCCTGCACCGTGGCGTTGCCCTCGGTGTTGCCTTCGGCGATCTGCTGGTCGTAAGCCTCGCCGCCTTCGGCGCGGGCCTTGATCGCCTCCATCTTGGCGACGGTGACATCGAGCTTGTCAGACAGTTCCTTGTCGATGGCCGGATCAGCCGCCTTGACCATGTCCGCCACCGACGGCCCTGAAATAACGGTGCCGTCCAGCCTGGTGTAGCTGGCGTGATAGGCGGCGCGGATGCCGACGGCGTCATAGAGATGGGAATTGTAGGTGTTGTCGGAGAAGCAGTCATGCTCCTCTTCCGGATCGTGCAGCAGCAGGCCGAGTTTCATGCGCTCGCCGGCGAGTTCGCCGTAGGAGAGCGAGCCCATGCCGGTGAAGATGGCCGAAATGGCGGCGTTCGGCTCGCCGTCGACCAGGTTCTTGCGCGCAGCGCCGCCTTCCTTCCAGTCGCCGACCATCTCCTGGAGGTCGGACACCAAAAGCGTGCTGGCTGACTTCAGATATTCCGCGCGGCGGTCGCAATTGCCGCCGGTGCAGTTCTTGAGATCATAGTCGGTGTAGGGGCGCTCGCCGGCGCCCGGTCCGGTGCCGTGCAGGTCCTGGCCCCAGAGCAGGAACTCGATGGCATGGTAGCCGGTGGCGACATTGGCCTCCACGCCGCCCGCCTCCTGCAGCGTGCCGGCGAGGAATTCCGGCGAAAGCTTCGAGGCGTCGGCCTTCTTGCCGTTGATCTCGATCTCCTTGTTGGCGATCACATTGGCCGTATAGAGCGAATTCGCGTCGGATTCGGTGCCGTAGCTCTTGGCGACATAATCGATCAGGCCTTCGTCCAGCGGCCAGGAATTCACCTTGCCTTCCCAGTCGTCGACGATCTTGTTGCCGAAGCGGTAGACCTCGGTCTGCTGGTAAGGAACGCGCGATGCCTTCCAGGCCTCGCGGGCGGCATTGAGCGTCTCGGCCGAAGGCTTGGCCAGCAGCGCGTCGACCGCCTTGTCGAGCGCCTGCGCGGTGGTCAGCGAATCCTCGTATTTGGCAAGCGCGATGTCGGCATAGGTCTTGATGACCGCCTTGGGATCGCTCTCGGCTTTGGCCGGCAGCACGAACACCGCCGCCGTCAGCAGCGCCGTGGCCCCGATCGCCGCAAGCCTGCTGCCATGTCGTGCCGTCATTATCGCTCTCCAGTTTTTCGGGAATTTTGTGAACGGCGCGCGCGACAACCGGCGCCAGGCCATGTGCAGGCCGTCATTCGCGGGGCATGCCGCGCTGTCGCGCGGGTCGAAGAAGAAAGACACCAAAATGCCTCCAATCGAAAGGGTTCAAGGCCCAGACATCAAAGGGATGCGCCGATGCGCGAGGCCCCATAAAGCTTCAGGACCGATGGAAGTCAACGAAAATCGACAGGAAAACTCAATCGAAACAACAGTTTAGAATTATTCTAAACTGCGATAGTCAACTTTAGCCGCCTGCACCGTGTGCCGACTTCATCGCCGAACTGTCCGATTGACAGCCGCCGTTCCGGGTGCGACCCGCAAATGGCCTCTTGCGGCGGCGCCAGACAATTGCCACGTGGCGAGACATCCTAAAATCAAGCTTGGGATCGGAATGCGATGAAGAACGGCGTGGTCATTGTCGGTGCGGGACATGCGGGCGTGCAGGCGGCGGCAAGCCTGCGCGAGGACGGTTATGACGGGCCGGTGATCCTCGTCGGCGACGAGAACGAGCTGCCCTATCACAAGCCGCCGCTGTCGAAGACCTTCATCAAGGATGCCGAGGCCAAGCCACAACCCTTGCGTGGCGAGGCATTTTACACCGGCAGCGCCGTCGACTACCGGCCGGGCGTTCGGATCGACCGCATCGATGCCGGACGTCGCCGTTTGGAGATATCAGGCGGCGGCGAACTTGCCTTCGATCATCTGATCCTCGCCACCGGCTCGCGCCCGCGCCTGCTGCCGCTGCCCGGCGCGGATCTGTCCGGTGTAGTGTCGCTGCGCTCGCTTTCCGATGCGCGGCTGATCCGGGACTTGAGCACACGGAGCGAAGACGTCGTCATCCTCGGCGGCGGCTTCATCGGGCTGGAGATCGCGGCGACGCTGCGCGCGGCCGGCCGCACCGTAACGGTCGTGGAAGCGGTCGACCGGCTGCTTGGCCGCGCCGTGGCGCCGATCGTGGCGGGCCATGTCCGCCAGCGGCTGGAAGCGACCGGCGTGCACATTCTAACCGGCACCACGATCGCAAGGCTCGAAGGCGAAAACGGCCATGTCACGGCCGCGATCACCTCGTCAGGCGAAAGGCTGCCGGCGCGCATGGTCGTCGTCGGCATCGGCGCCGTGCCCAATGTCGAACTGGCCGGGGAAGCCGGCCTCACCATCGCCAACGGCATTCGCGTCGACAACCAGATGCGTAGCTCGGTGCCGGAAATCCTCGCCATCGGCGACGCCGCCTCCTATCGGCATTGGTTCACCGGCGGCGACGTGCGGCTGGAATCGGTACAGAACGCCACCGACCAGGCGCGGCTTGCCGCGCGCACCATAACGGGCCATGCCGACGCCTATTCGGCCGTGCCCTGGTTCTGGTCCGACATCGGCGACATGAAGCTGCAGATGGTCGGCCTGACATCCGGCGGCGACAGCCATGTCGTGCTGGGCGATCTCGCCGACAACAAGTTCTCGATCTACCACTATGCCGCAGACAGGCTGCTCGGCATCGAATCGGTCAACCGCCCCGGCGACCACATGCTCGGCCGCAAGATGCTGAGCGCCGGCTTCTCGCCGGCGCCACAGACGGTGGCAGCGGGGCCGGACGGATTGAAAGCGGCGCTGGCCGCGTTCCAGAACAAAGAGTCAGCCGAGGCCAGTGCCTAAGATTGCCAATTTTTGCCATAGGCTATAAAATGCCTGAATGAGCACCATGAACATCTCCCTGCCGGAAAGCTTGAAGCATTTTGTCGATCAGCAAGTGACCGATCGCGGCTATGGCACGAGCAGCGAGTATGTGCGTGAATTGATCCGCCGCGATCAAGATCGTCAGCTTCTGCGCGGCTTGCTCCTTGAGGGCGCATCGTCCGCCCCGGGCGCTCCGGTTGACGACGATTATTTCGCCGCGCTGCGGAAACGGGCGCAGGGCCAATAGAGTAGGTGCCCATAAAGGCGATCATTCCTCGAAAACTAGCCCTGCGGGATGTCGAGGATGCTGTCGATTACTATACGCGAGAAGCTGGTTCGCGCGCGGCATTGGGCTACATCGAGGAGCTTCAAAACGCCTACAAACTGCTAGCCAGCCATCCGGCATCGGGCTCTCTGAGATATGGCTACGAAATTGGATTGCCTGGTCTGCGTAGCGTGCAAGTCAGGCGCTATCCATACCTGATTTTTTATCTTGAACAGACCGACCATATCGATGTTTGGCGGGTGCTGCACGCCAAGATGGACATTCCAGCCTGGTTACAGAATCCGAGCTCCTGACGGCACGTTCACCGGGCTCAGTGTAAGCCGTCAGGAGAAATGGGCGCCGGCCCTTCAGGCAGCGCGAACCTCGCGGATCGAGCTTTCCAGAATGTCGAGCGCCTCGTTCATGATGCCGTCCTGGATGGTGAGCGGCGCCAGGAAGCGGATGACGTTGCCGTGAACGCCGCAGGTGAGCAGGATCAGCCCCTTGTCGAGCGCCTTCAGCCTGACCGCATTGGCCATCTCCGCCGATGGCAAGCCCTTCCTGACGTCGTTGAACTCGACCGCGTTCATGAAACCGGGGCCACGGATGTCGACGATTTCGGGGACGTCGTCGCGGATCGAGCCCAGACGCTGCTTCAGCCTGGCGCCGAGCGAGTTGGCGCGGTCGCACAGTTTCTCTTCCTCGATCACGTCAAGCACCGCGTGCGCGGCGGCAACGCCGATCGGGCTGCCGCCATAAGTTCCGCCCAGCCCGCCGGGGCCAGGCGCATCCATGATCTCGGCGCGGCCGGTGACCGCCGCCAGCGGAAAGCCGCCGGCCAGGCCCTTGGCCATGGTGGTGATGTCGGCGGTCACCTCATGGTGCTCCATGGCAAACATCTTGCCGGTGCGGGCAAAGCCGGTCTGCACCTCGTCGGCAATGAGCAGGATGCCGTGCTGATCGCAGATCTTGCGCAGCGCGGTCATGAAATCGCGCGGCGCCTCGTAGAAACCGCCCTCGCCCTGCACCGGCTCGACGATGATGGCCGCGACCCTGGCCGGATCGACGTCGGCCTTGAACAGGCGATCGAGCGCTGCAAGCGAATCGGCCACCGACACGCCGTGCAGCGGCACCGGGAAAGGAGCGTGGAAAACGTCGGCCGGCATGGCGCCGAAGCCGACCTTGTAGGGCACGACCTTGCCGGTCAGCGCCATGCCCATGAAGGTGCGGCCATGGAAGCCGCCGGCAAAGGCGATGACGGCCTGGCGGCCGGTGGCATTGCGGGCGATCTTGATGACGTTCTCGACCGCCTCGGCGCCGGTGGTGACGAAGATCGTCTTCTTCTCGAACTTGCCCGGAAGTATGCCGTTCAGCCGCTCGGCCAGCCGTACATAGCTCTCATAGGGCACCACCTGGTGGCAGCTGTGGGTGAAGCGGTCGAGCTGCGCCTTGACCGCCTCGATGACCTTGGGGTGGCGATGGCCGGTGTTGACGACGGCGATGCCGGAGGAGAAATCGATGTAGCGGCGGCCCTCGACATCCCAGATCTCCGAGTTCTCGGCCCGGTCGGCGTAAATCTGCGTGGTCATACCGACACCGCGCGAGATCGACTGGCTCTTGCGTTCGGAAATGGCTGAGTTCTTCATGATGTCCCTCATAGGGCCGGCGCCCGTTCTGCTTGATAAGATGTCTTCTGGGCTTATTTCATGCTTTCCTCAAGTCGGCACCGCCGGCAGGCGATTGGGCCTGAGGTATCGCGCCTGACCAGCCGGCGATATCCGTACCAGGGCAACGGACTGCGTTAACGGGTTCGGAGCCTTCGCGGCGCGCTGTTGAGGATCATTGAACGGAAAAACCCGCCTGTGCGGCGGGTCCCTGGCGCAACTCAGCACCATATCCAAATATCTATCATAGTTGCCTTCACCTCGTCAAGGAAAAAATTCCTATCACGAAAAGCTGCCCGGCCGGGACTGGCCGTCGTCAGGCCTTTGCAAACCCGAGTCGGATGCCTGACACGGGTACGAGTCCGGTTTCCTTTTTCGGGAGATCGACTATCGTGCCGGGATCCGCGAGGCATCGCGATCGGCGAGCGGCCTGCGGCTGAGGGAACCCATGAGCAGGAACGCGACATCGTCCGTCTCGCCGCCATCGGTCAAACCTTCCAATTTTTCGACTTTTTCCATCGGCGTAGCGCTTTTCACTTGCACGGCCGTCCTGCTTTTGGCCGGCTGCCAGAAACAGGAAGCGGCCGAGAAAAAGCTGCCGATCATGGTGCGCACCGAGACCGTGGCGATGGCCGACTATGCGCCGAGAACCGCGCTGACCGGGGTGATCGCGGCGCGCACGCTGAATAATCTGTCGTTCCGGGTCGGCGGCCGCGTCGCCGAACGGCTTGCCGATGTCGGCCAGCATGTCGACAAGGGCGCGGTGCTTGCCCGCATCGACCCGCAGGAGCAGGAATCCGATTTGCGCTCGGCGCAGGCCGATCTCGACGCGGCGCAAGCGCAGTTGACCCAGTCCGCCGCCGCCTTCGAGCGGCAAAAGACGCTGCTTGCCCAGGGTTACACCACCAGGCGCGACTATGACGCCGCCGACCAGGCATTGAAGGTGGCGCAAGGCAGCCTCGACGCGGCGCAGAGCGCGCTCGCCAATGCCAAGCAGAACCTGTCCTTCACCGAACTCAAGGCTGGCGCCGCGGGCGTCATCACCGCCCGCCAAGTCGAAACCGGCCAGGTGGTGCAGGCTGCGCAGACCGTCTTCACCGTCGCCGAGGACGGCGACCGCGACGCGGTGTTCAACGTCCAGGAGACGTTGGTCGCCAGAACGCCGACCTCGCCGGCGGTGACGATCACGCTCCTGTCCGACCCGCAGATCAGGGCAACGGGCAAGGTGCGCGAAATCTCCCCGGCGGTCGATCCGGCGTCGGGCTCGATCCGGGTCAAGGTCGGCATTGCCGATACGCCCGCCGGCATGCCGCTGGGCGCGGCCGTCATCGGCTCGGTCGGCGCCAAACCGGCCAAGGCGATCCTGCTGCCCTGGCAGGCATTGACGTCCAGCGCCAGCAAGCCGGCGGTCTGGATCGTCGATCCCTCGACCGGTACGGTGACGATGGCACCGGTCGAGGTGCTGGCTTTCAATTCCGGCACCGTCGTCATCGCCAGGGGATTGGAGGAGGGCCAAAGCGTCGTCACCGCGGGCGGACAGCTGCTCAGTGCGGGTCAGAAAATCGAGATATCGGGAGCGGGCCGATGAGCCGGCTGCCGCGCCTCCTGCTTGGCGTGATCGCGCTTGGCGCGCTCGCCGCCTGCTCGAAGTCGGAGGAGAAGCCGCCGGAGATCATCCGGCCGGTGCTGTCGGTGGTGGTCGAGCCGCGCACCACGGAGGTCTTCGGCTTCGCCGGATCGGTCGAGCCGCAGGTCAGCGCCGATCTCGCCTTTCGCCTGCTCGGCCGGGTCGTGTCCCGCGACGTCAATGTCGGCGACATCGTCAGCAAGGGCACGACGATCGCGGCACTGGACCCGACCGCATTGGAGCTGTCGGTCCAGGCGGCCAAGGCCGAGCTCTCCAATGCCGAGGCACAGTTTGCCAATGCCGCCGCCAGCGAGGAGCGCCAACGCCAATTGCTTGCCAGCGCCAACACCACGCAAGCCGTGTTCGATGCCGCGCAGCAGGCGAGGACGGCGGCCGAGGCCAGTGTCGAGCGGGCCAGGGCCTCGCTGGCCAGATCGCAGGAGCAGCTCGGCTATGCCAGGCTGTTCTCGGATTTCGACGGCGTCGTCACCGCTGTCGGCGCCGAGGTCGGCCAGACGGTCTCCCCCGGCCAGACGGTCGTCACCGTGGCGCGCTCGGACCCGCGCGAAGCGGTGGTCGATATTCCCGACCAGTTGACCGGCGATCTCACGGCCGGCACGCCGTTCCAGGTCATCCTGCAATCGCTGCCGACGATCCGGACCGAGGCCAAGCTGCGCGAGATCGCGCCGCAGGCCGAGGGCTCGACGCGCACGCGGCGCGTGCGGCTGACGCTCACCGATCCGCCGCAGGCCTTCCGGCTCGGCTCGACCGTGACCGCAACGCGCATGACCACGGTGGAGCCGACGATCGAACTGCCGCTGTCGGCGCTCTTCCAGAGGAACGGCTCCGACAGGGTGTGGATCGTCGATGCGCAGACATCGAGCGTGAGCACGCGCGAGATCAAGGTTGCCTCCAGGAACGGCGGAACCTTCACGGTGGCTCAGGGGCTGGAAGCGGGAATGCGCGTCGTCACCGCCGGCGTCCACAGCCTGACCGAAGGCCAGAAGGTCAAACTGCCCGCGGGAGGGGCCTCATGAAGGGCTTCAACCTCTCCGACTGGGCGCTCAACCACCGCTCGATGGTCTGGTATTTCATGCTGGTCTTCGTTGCGGCCGGCATCTTCTCCTACCTCAACCTCGGCCGCGAGGAAGACCCCGCCTTCACCATCAAGACCATGATCATCCAGGCCAATTGGCCCGGCGCTTCGGTCAAGGAGACGGTGCAGCAGGTGACCGACCGCATCGAGAAGAAGCTCGAGGAACTCGACAGCCTCGACTACACCAAATCCGTCACCACAGCCGGCCAGACCGTCATCTTCGTCAACCTGAAGGACACTACCAAGGCGCGCGATGTCGTGCCGAACTGGATTCAGGTGCGCAACATGGTCAACGATATCAAGGCGCAGTTCCCGCAAGGCGTCCAGGGGCCGTTCTTCAACGACCGTTTCGGCGACGTCTACGGCAACATCTATGCCTTCACGTCGGACGGGCTGACGCCGCGCCAGCTGCGCGACTATGTCGAGGATGTCAGGACAAAAATCCTGACCGTGCCGAATGCCGGCAAGGTGGACCTGGTCGGTGCCCAGGACGAGGCGATCTACCTCGAATTCTCGACCCGCCAGATCGCGGCCCTCGGCCTCAACCAACAGGCGATCGTGGCAAGCCTGCAAGCGCAGAACGCGATCACGCCGTCCGGCGTCATCCAGTCCGGCCCGGAACGCATCAGCGTGCGGGTCGGCGGCCAGTTCACCTCCGAAGACAGCCTTCGCGCGATCAATCTTCGCGTCAACGACCGCTTCTTCCGGCTGAGCGACGTGGCGACGATCACGCGCGGCTATGCCGATCCGCCAACGGCACTGTTCCGCTTCAACGGCCAGGACGCGATCGGGCTTGCCATCGGCATGAAGCCCAACGCCAATCTGCTCAAATTCGGCGAGGCGCTGCATGAGGCGATGAACAAGGTGCTGGCAGACCTGCCGGTCGGCGTCGGCGTGCATCTGGTCGCCGACCAGCCGGTCATCGTCGAGGAAGCGGTCTCGGGCTTTACGCGCGCCTTGTTCGAGGCGGTGGCCATCGTGCTGGCCGTGTCCTTCATCAGTCTCGGCATGCGCGCCGGCTTCGTCGTGGCGCTGTCGATCCCGCTGGTGCTGGCCATCACCTTCACGGTCATGTCCTATCTCGGCATCTCGCTGCAGCGCATCTCGCTCGGTGCGCTGATCATCGCGCTCGGGCTTCTGGTCGACGACGCGATGATCGCGGTCGAGATGATGGTGGCGCGGCTGGAGGTCGGTGATAGCCTGCGCAAGGCGGCGACCTATGTCTACACATCGACCGCCTTTCCGATGCTGACCGGCACGCTGGTGACCGTCGCGGGCTTCATTCCGATCGGCCTCAACAACAGCGCCGCCGGCGAATACACCTTCACCCTGTTCGTCGTCATCGCCGTGTCGCTGCTGGTGTCGTGGATCGTGGCGGTGCTTTTCGCGCCGCTGCTCGGCGTCACCATTCTGCCGGCGGCGATGAAGACGAAGCATCACGACCAGCCGGGCCGCTTCACCTCGCTGTTCCGGCGTGCCCTTGTCGGCTCGGTGCGCCATCACTGGCTGACCATCATCGCCACGGTGCTGTTGTTTGCCGCCTCGATCGCCGGCTTCGGCCTGGTGCAGCAGCAGTTCTTCCCGCCATCGGACCGGCCGGAGCTGATCGTCGACTGGAACCTGCCGCAGAATTCCTCGATCGCCGACACGCGCGAGCAGATGGAGCGGTTCGAGCAGCGGGCGCTGGTCGGCAATCCCGACATCGACCATTTCTCGTCCTATATCGGCCAGGGCGCGGTGCGCTTCGTGCTCGCCTATGACGTGCAACCGGCCAATCCCTATTTCGGCCAGACGGTGATCGTCACCAAAAGCATCGAGGCTCGCAACCGGGTGAAGCCGGCGCTGGAAAAGCTGCTGCGCGAGGAATTCGTCGGCACCGACGCCTTCGTGAAGCTGCTCGAACTCGGACCGCCTGTCGGCCGCCCCGTGCAGTACCGCGTCGGCGGGCCCGACATCCAGACGGTGCGCGCGCTGGCGCAGCAATTCGCCGGCGTCATCTCGGCCAATCCCAAGCTCGCCGCGCCGACCTTCGACTGGAACGAGCCGCAGCGCGTGCTCAGGGTCGACGTGCTGCAGGACAAGGCACGCCAGCTCGGCATCACCTCCTCCGACATTGCGAGCGCGCTCAACAGCACCGTCGGCGGCGCCACCATCACGCAGGTGCGCGACGCCACCTACCTGATCAACGTCGTGGCGCGCTCGCGCGAGGCCGAACGCGGCTCGATCGAGACTTTGCAGAACATGCAGCTGCCGACGAGCACCGGCGAGGCCATCCCGCTCGCGGCGGTGGCCAATTTCCGATACGAGCTCGAACAGCCGACGGTGTGGCGGCGCGACCGCATCCCGACTATCACCGTGCGCGCCGGCCTGGTCGGCGACGTTCTGCCGGCAACAGTGGTCAACGAATTGAAGCCATCGGTCGATGCCTTCATCGCCAAGCTGCCGCCGGGCTATTCCGTCGAGACCGCCGGCTCCGTCGAGGAAAGCGCCAAGAGCCAGGGGCCGATCGCGGCCGTCGTGCCGCTGATGCTGTTCGTGATGGCAACCATCCTGATGGTCCAACTGCAGAGCTTCCAGCGCCTGTTCCTGGTGGTGGCGGTGGCGCCGCTCGGGCTGATCGGCGTGGTGGCGGCCCTGGTGCCGAGCGGCGCACCGCTCGGCTTCGTCGCCATCCTCGGCGTGCTCGCCCTGATCGGCATCCTGATCCGCAACTCGGTCATCCTGATCGTGCAGATCGAGGACCTTGTCGCGGAGGGCAAGGACCGCTGGGCCGCCGTCATCGAAGCGACGGAACACCGCATGCGGCCGATCGCCCTGACGGCCGCCGCCGCCAGCCTGGCGCTGATCCCGATCGCGCGCGAAGTGTTCTGGGGACCGATGGCCTACGCGATGATGGGCGGCATCATCGCGGGTACTGCGATCACGCTGCTGTTCCTGCCGGCGCTTTATGTGACGTGGTTCAGGATCAAGGAGCCGAAGCGAGGGCAGGAAAGCACTGCGCCGGCCGATGATGCCATCCCGGAAAGCGGCAGGGCCTGAAGACAAGGGGCGATCAGCGTCGCGTTGAAAGTTCAGCTACACCCTCACAAACCCGTCGCTGGCCCGCAAGAGATTGCGCGTGTAATCCTTCGTCACGCGCCGCTCGACCAAGTCACCCGCCGTCAAATTCTCCACCGCCTCGCCGCTTTGCATCACCATCAGGCGCTCGCACATATGGGTGATGATGGCGAGGTCGTGGCTGACCATCAGGAAGGTGAGCTTGCGCCGCCGGCGGACCTCCTCGAGCAGGTTGAGCACCTCGGCCTGCACGGAGGCATCGAGCGCCGAGGTCGGCTCGTCGAGCAGCAGGACCGACGGTTCGAGGATGAGCGCGCGCGCGATCGCCACGCGCTGGCGCTGGCCGCCCGACAATTGATGCGAGTAGCGGAAGCGGAAGCCGTTGCCGAGACCGACCTCGTCGAGCGCCCGCTGGATGCGCTTTTCCCCGTCGCCAAAACCATGGATGGCGAGCGGCTCCTGCAGCAGGCGGTCGATGGTCTGGCGCGGGTGCAGCGAACCGTACGGATCCTGGAACACCATCTGCACTTCGCGGTAAAAGGCCTTGTCGCGGCGCGCGCCGAGCTTCTTGCCGTTGACCACGATGCTGCCCGAAGCGACCGGCGCAAGGCCGGCGATCGCCCTGAGCAGCGTCGATTTGCCGGAGCCGGATTCACCGACCAGGCCGAAGGATTCGCCCGGCTGCACGTCCAGGCTGACACCCTTCAGTGCGCGAAAGCGGTCGAAGATGACCTCCAGCCCGTCGACGGCGATTGCTGATGTCATGCCGCCCACTCCGGCTTGCGGTCGAGCACCGGCAACGGGTGACGATCGGCGCCGATCTTGGGCATGCAGTTGAGCAGGCCGCGCGTGTAGGGATGCTGGGCGCGACCGAGTTCGGAGGCCTTGAGCTGCTCCACCACCTTGCCGGCATACATGACGATGACGCGGTCGCAAAAGGACGAGACCAGGCGCAGATCGTGCGAGATGAAGATCAGCCCCATGCCGCGCTCGCCGACCAGCCGGTCGAGAATGCCGAGCACGTCGAGTTGCACGGTGACATCGAGCGCCGAGGTCGGCTCGTCGGCGATCATCATTTCCGGCCCGGCGATCAGCATCATGGCGATCATGGCGCGCTGGCCCATGCCGCCGGAGACCTCGTGCGGATGCAGGTCGAAGACACGCCGGGGGTCGCGGATCTGCACGGCTTCCAGCATGGCCAGCGCTCGCTCCCGCGCCTCGGCCTTGGAGACCTTCTCATGCGTGCGCAGCGTCTCGACGATCTGGCGGCCGATGCTCATCACCGGATCGAGCGAATATTTCGGATCCTGCAGGATCATGGCGATGCGGTTTCCCCGCAATGCCCGGCGCTCACGTGGCGATGCGGCCAGAAGGTCGATGCCGTCGAAAGCCAGCCTCTTCGCCGATATCCGCGCCTGGGGCGGCGTCAGCCCCATGATGGCACGGCCGGTCTGCGACTTGCCCGAGCCGCTCTCGCCGACGATGCCGAGCCGCTCGCGGCCTAGCGAGAAGGAAACGCCGCGCACCGCCTCGATCAGCCCGGTGCGCGTCGGGAAGGTGACGCGCAGATCGTCGACTTCGAGCAATGCGCGTTCCGGCCGTGTCCTCGTTTCGCCGTTCATTGGTCGCCGCTCCGCGGGTCGAGCGCGTCGCGCAGGCCGTCACCCAGCAGGTTGAAGCCGAGGCTGACGATCAGGATGGCGAAGCCCGGCGCGCCGGCCACCCACCATTGGTCGAGCACGAAGCGGCGGCCCGAAGCGATCATCGTGCCCCATTCGGGCAGCGGCGGCTGCGCGCCGAGGCCGAGGAACCCGAGGCCGGCGGCGGTGAGGATGATGCCGGCCATGTCGAGCGTCACGCGGATGATCAGCGAGGAGATGCAGAGCGGCATGATGTGGCGCAGCACGATGCGGAAGGGCGAGGCGCCCATCAGTTCCACCGCCTTGATGTAATCGGAATTGCGCACGGTCAGCGTTTCGGCACGCGCGATGCGGGCATAGGGCGGCCAGGAGGTGATGGCGATGGCGAGCACCGCGTTCTCGATGCCGGGGCCGAGGGCCGCGACAAAGGCCAGCGCCAGGATCAGCTTGGGGAAAGCGAGGAAGATGTCGGTGATGCGCATCAGTATGGCATCGGTCCAGCCGCCGGCATAGCCGGCGACGGTGCCGACCACGAGGCCGATGGGGGCGGCGATGATGGCGACCAGGATAACGACATAGAGCGTCCAGCGCGAGCCGTAGAGAATGCGCGAGAGGATATCGCGGCCGAGATCGTCGGTGCCGAACCAGTGCTCAGCACTTGGCGCCAGCAGGCGCGCATTCTTCAGATCGCCGAAAGTCGGCGAATAAGGCGCCAGCACCCCTGCAAGGGCGGCAATGACCAGCAGCGCGATGATGATGAGCAGGCCGAGAAAGGCCAGCCGATTGGCGGAAAAACGCCGCCACGCGACATAGGCGCGGCCGAGCCTCGCCTGCATGCGCGAGGCCGGCCGCTCGCTGAGCAGCCAGTCGCGGCGGGAGAGGGGGGCGGCGTCGGAGGCGGTCATGACGATGCCTCTTGGCGCTGTCGGCCCCCACTCCGGTCTGCTTCGCAGACCAACTCTGCCCCGTTCGACGGGGGAGAGGAAAGGTGGCCCGAAGGGCCGGGGTGGGCCGCAGCCGAGCCTGAAAGTGGGATTCCTCTGCTCATCTTACCTTGGTCCTCGGGTCGAGCACGCGGTAAAGCAGGTCGGACAGAAGATTGATGGCTATGAACACCGAACCGATGACGATGGTGCCGCCGAGCACCGCGTTCATGTCGGCATTCTGCAGCGAATTGGTGATGTAGAGGCCGATGCCGGGCCAGGAGAAGACCGTCTCGGTCAACACCGAACCTTCGAGCAGCCCGGCATAGGAGAGCGCGATCACTGTCACCATCGGCACGGCGGCATTGCGCAATGCATGAGCCCAGATGATGCGGGTTTCCGACAGGCCCTTGGCGCGCGCGGCGACGATGTATTCCTGGGTGAGTTCGTTGAGCATGAAGGAGCGCGTCATGCGGCTGATATAGGCGAGCGAGAAATAGCCGAGCAGCGAGGCCGGCAGGATGATGTGGCGGAAGGCGTCCCAGAAGACATCCCACTGCCCCTGCATCGCCGAGTCGAGAAGGTAGAAGCCAGTGATCGGCGTGAAGGTGTATTCGTAGACGACGTCGAGCCGTGCCGGGAAAGCAACCCATTGCAGCTTGGCGTAGAACAGGACGAGCCCGAGCAGGCCAAGCCAGAAGATCGGCACGGAATAGCCGATCAGGCCGATGACGCGGACCACCTGGTCGATGAGGCTGCCGCGCCTGACGGCAGCCAGCACACCCAGCGGCACGCCGAACAGCGCGCCGATCAGTGTCCCCAACGTCGCCAGTTCCGTCGTTGCCGGAAGGGCGCGGCGGATGTCGGTCATGACCGGATTGGTGGTCAGCACCGAGGTGCCGAAATCACCGTTGAGAGCATTTTTGACGTAAATGTAGAACTGCTCGATCAGCGGCAGGTCGAGACCCATCTCGCGGCGCGTGCGTTCCACGACATTGGCCGGCGCCCGGTCGCCGAGCACGGCCAACACCGGGTCGATGGGGATGACGCGGCCAATGAAAAAGGTCACCGCGAGCAGACCGAGATAGGTCGTGATCGCGATCACCAGGAAGCGGCCGATCGATGAGAAAATGGCGACGGCACGGGCGCTGCCGCGCCCTGCCGCCGCCTGATTTTCAGCTACGCTCATCCGCCGGCGCTATTCCTTGGAAACCGGCCCAACGAAATTGGTGTCGAAGCTCGGGCCGAGCGCGAAACCCTTGAGGTTCTTGCGCAACCCGGCGACTTCCAGCTGCTGATGGATGATGACGAAGGGACTGGTGTCCAGGATCTTCTGCTGCAGATCCTTGTACATGTCGGCGCGCTTGCCCGAATCCTTCTCCAGCAAAGCGGCTTCGGTTTGCTTGGTCAGGTCCGGAATATCCCAGGCGTTGCGCCAGGCCAGCGTCTTGGACTTGCCCTCATCCGAATTGTCCGGGTTCGAGGCAAAGGTCTGGGCATTGGAGTTCGGATCGAAATAGTCCTGGCCCCACTGACCGATATAGATGTCGTGGTTGCGGGCGCGGTACTTGGTCAACGTCTGCTTGCCGTCGCCGGGAATGATCTCAAGCTTGATGCCGGCCTGGCCGAGCGTCTGCTGGATCGATTCCGCCATGCCGGTTGTCGGCTGGCCGGTGCGCACATCCATGGTCACGCTGAAGCCGTCGGGCAGGCCTGCCTTGGCCAGCAGTTCCTTGGCCTTGGCGACGTCGAGCTTGAACGGGTTCTTGTCCAGTTCTCCGAGCACGCCCTTGGGCAGGAAAGTCTGGTGGATTTCACCGATGCCCTTGAGGATGGTCGAGCTCAGCGCGTCATAGTCGACCAGATATTTGAAGGCCTGGCGGACTTCGGGCTTGGCGAGGTTCTGGTTCTTCTGGTTGAGGCTGATGTAGTAGACAGTTCCCTTCGGCGCACTGGTTGTGGTGAGGTCGGCGTTCTTGGCAATGGCGTCGAGGTCGTTCGGCTCGAGATTGCGGGCGACGTCGATGTCGCCGGCCTCAAGCGCCAGGCGCTGTGCTGAGCTTTCCTTCATGTTGCGGTAGATGACGCGGGCAAGCTTTGCCTTTTCGCCGTAGTAATTGTCGTTCCGTTCGAGCACGACGGCCTCGTTGGCGCGCCACTCACGCAGCTTATAGACGCCCGAGCCGGCATAGCCGGTCTTCAGCCAGGCATTGCCGAAATCATTGTCCCATTTGTAGTCGGCGCTCGGCGTGACCGCCGCGACATGTTCCTTGACCAGCTTGGCGTCGACGACCGAGGCGACGGTGGCCGACAGGCAGTTCAACACGAAGCTCGGCGCATAGGCCTTGTCGACGATGAACTGGAAGGTGGTGTCATCGACCGCCTTGGCCTTTTCGGCGACATTGTCGCCGCTGATCCCGAACTGGTCGATGATGAAGGCCGGGCTCTTGTCCAGCTTGACGGCGCGTTCGAACGAATAGGCGACGTCGGCCGCGGTGATCGGGTTGCCCGAGGCGAATTTCAGGCCGGGCTTGAGCTTGAACGTGTAGGTCAGGCCATCGTCCGAGACGGTCCAGCTTTCGGCGAGGTCGCCCTTGACCTTGGAGGTGTCGCTGAGGTCGAGCCGGACCAGCAGGTCATAGGTGTTGCCGGTGACCTCGGCGGTCGACAGCTCGAATGCCTCGCCCGGATCCATGGAGATGATGTCATCGATGGCAAAGCCTTCGACCAGCGTGTCGGCTGGCGTGACCGCGCCAGCCGGCGCTCCCGCGAGAAGCAGCGCCGACATTGCGGCACCCGCAAGCAGAATGCGGGATCGTAGAGCAAGCTTTTCCATCATCATGGTGATTGTTCCCTGTTTTGTTGACC
This sequence comes from Mesorhizobium sp. B2-8-1, assembly GCF_006440955.1. Taxonomy (NCBI): domain Bacteria; kingdom Pseudomonadati; phylum Pseudomonadota; class Alphaproteobacteria; order Hyphomicrobiales; family Phyllobacteriaceae; genus Mesorhizobium; species Mesorhizobium sp. B2-8-1. Next base: position 201,215 of record NZ_VFTX01000008.1, read on the forward strand.
TGAGTTCCCGGCTCAGGGTTGCGGTGTTTTTCCAGGCCGACAAGGGCCCCCTTTGACCACTTACCGTCGTGGTTTTTGTCCAGTTGGTCAACAGCATATCCGGCGGCCTCGCGGCGGGCAACGAGCATTTATGCGTCGGCTCACTGGATCATAGTGGCAGGCGGGCGAGCGGGAGCATGCGAAGGCCAACAGAGGCCGGCAGTCGAGAAAAAACCCTGACTTGAGAGTTACTTCAGAGCAGCGACCAGGCCGGCATCGGGAAAGCAGGTGGCGGGCTTGCCGTTCTTTTCCTGCCAGGCGCCGATCGAGCGGCGGGTCTTGAAGCCGGGCAGCCCGTCGGCGCTGCCGACATCATAGCCCTTGGCCTCCAGCGCCCGCTGCAGGGCGGCGATATCGGAGCGGTGGAGGTCACCGACCGCGCCCCAGTTGCCGGAAAAATTCGCATCGCCATGGGCGATGCGATCGGCGCCATGGCCTATGAACAGGGCATAGAGGTCGCTGGTGTTGTATCGCTTCAGCACGTAGAAATTGGGCGTGGCGATGAAGGCCGGGCCGCTGCGGCCGGCCGGCATCAGCAGGAAGCCCTCTGCCTTCAGCTCGCTCGCCGGGAATGGCTTGCCGCCGACACGCTTGATGCCCATTGCGGCCCATTGCGAGATTGTCTTGCCCTGGTCGGGGCCTTCGAGCGAACAGGAGACGCTCTCCGGCACGGTCACCTCGAAGCCCCAGCCACGTCCCCTCACCCAGCCATAATGGACGAGATAGTTAGCGATCGAGGCGAGCACGTCAGGCGTCGAGCTCCAGATGTCGACACGCCCGTCGCCATCAAAATCGACGGCATGCTCGAGGAACGACGTCGGCATGAATTGCGGCTGGCCGAGCGCACCGGCCCAGGACGATTTCATCGCATTCACCGGGGCCAGCCCACGCTCGACGATCTCGAGCGCCGCCAGCAGCTCGGTGCGGAAGAAGTCCTTCCTCGTCGACATGAACGCCTTGGTGCCCAGCACCTCGAAGGCGTCGTAAGGCATCTTCGCCGCGCCGAATCCTGTTTCGCGACCCCAGATCGCCAAAAGGACCTCGCCCGGCACGCCATAGCGCTTTTCGATCGCGGCGAGCGTCCTGGCGTTGGCCGCCGCGCGCGTCCGCCCGCCCGATGTGACGGCGCGGATGGTCTTCTCGGCGAAATAGGCGCCGGGCGAGCCGAACTCGGCCTGATGCTGCTTCTGCGGCGTCTTCGGCTTCTCGCCGGGCATGACAAGATCGGGCAGCTTGAGATTGGGTTTGACACCGTCGAAAGCGGCATCGAAGGTCTGCTTGGAAATGCGCTTGGCCTTGGCGTCAGGCCACAGATCGCTCCGGAGCCAGGCGCGGAACTGGTCGTCGATCTTGGCGGCCGAGGCGGAGGTGGAGAGGAACAGTGCAGCCAGTATCGCCAGGAAAAACGCAAAGCAGAACTTGCGGAGGCCGCGTTCCTTGGCGCCCCCCTCTGGCCTGCCGGCCATCTCCCCCACAAGGGGGGAGATCGACCGTTGTCTCTGCCTTCGCCAAACACCGCCGTTGAAAAGGAGATGCTGGCTGCGAAATTGCCAATCTCCCCCCTTGAGGGGGAGATGTCCGGCAGGACAGAGGGGGGCGCCACGGAACGCCAACTTTTGAGGATGCGGGATCACCGTGACAAGCATCCTTCCCCGCAATCGCGTCAAAACGCCGTCCTGGAGCGCAGCGCTGCCGCCAGCGTGCCTTCGTCGAGATAGTCGAGTTCGCCCCCGACCGGCACGCCATGCGCCAGCCGCGTTATCTTCACCTCGAAACCGTGCAATTGATCGGTCAGGTAGTGGGCCGTGGTCTGGCCCTCCACCGTGGCATTGACGGCCAGGATGATCTCCTTGACCTCGCCGCCGGCGACGCGGTCGACCAATGAGCGGATGTTGAGCTGATCGGGGCCGATGCCGTCGAGCGGCGACAGCGTGCCGCCCAGCACGTGGTAGCGCACGTTCATCGCCGCCGCCCGCTCCAGCGCCCACAGATCAGAGACGTCCTCGACGACGATCAGCGTGCCGGCGTCACGGCGCGGATCGGTGCAGATCATGCAGGGGTCCGACGTGTCGACATTGCCGCAGGTGGAGCAAATGCGCACCTTGTCGGCCGCCTCGCCCATGGCGGCGGCGAGCGGCGACAGCAGCTGTTCCTTCTTCTTGATCAAATGCAGCGCGGCGCGCCTGGCCGAGCGGGGACCGAGCCCCGGCACTTTGGCCAGGAGCTGGATCAGGCGTTCGATCTCGGGACCCGCGATTCGCTTGGACATTGCCCTGATCTAGAGCAATTCCGCGAAAAGTGCGAAGCGGTTTTGCGTCCGGACCGCGTCTCCAACCAGCACCGGCAGGCCGTCAAGTGCGGCCCGCCTCAGTTGGTTTCGAGCGGACGGCTCTGGCTGACGATCATCGCGCCGATGGCATCGGTGTTCTCAGGCGTCGACTGGAATCCCATCGCCGCTTCCTGCGGCGCGCCCTGCACCGAGGAAATGACCTTCGTGTTCAAGGTCCCGCCAAAACGAGCGGCGTCCGGTTCCTCCATCGGCTCCTGCATCGCCACCATCGTCGGCTTTTCCTGGACGCGCGCAGACTTTGCGGCCGGCGCAGCCGATGCCGTCACGTAGGTCTGCTGGGCCGCCTTGCCGGAGCGCATCGGCTCCGCCGCGGCAGTCACGTAGGCCGCAGCGGTGCGATCGGATGTCTTGGCCGCCGGCTCGGCGGAAGCGACACGAGTCGCGGCTACTCCGGGCAAGGCTGCTGGCTGCTCGGCCGAGGCGACCGCGACCGTCGGCTCGTCCGGCAGCGGCTGCCAGTTGCGGCCGCGCTTCTCGTAGAACGCATTGCCGCCGGCGACCATGGTGTAATGCATGTTCTTGTAGGGGAAGCGCAGGCCCGCGGTGTGGAAATACATCGTGTTCTTGAGCTTGGCCTTGCGCTCGCCCTTGAGCACGGCGTCGGCGGCTTCCTCGACATCGGGCATGGCACGCGAATTCATCGGCCTGGTCATGACGCCGGGCGCGAACTGGCCGCGCTCGCCCACCACCGCGCAGATGGTGTCGCCATGTTTGCCGGAGCGCAGCCGGTTCATCACGACAGTGCCGACGGCGATCATGCCATCGCGGCTCGACCGGTTGGATTCGAAGAACATCGCCCTTTCCAGGCATTCCCTGTCCTTCGGCGTGTGGTAGCCGCGGGAGCTCAGGAAACTCGGCGTGATGGCGTCGGTCAGGCTGGACATGCCGTGTGACGCGGTCTGGCTGCAAGCGGCCAGGAACAGGGGAGACGTGACGACGCCGAGCAACAGCGGCGTCTTCCATCGCGTGGCAATCAACAGGTAACCCTCTCACTTCGATGCCCGCCCCCAGGCTGCGGCAAGAATGAGACACTTTCGGGCAAAATGATGGCTAAAACGTTATTGGTGAGATGCTGTTGCCAAACTGGCACAGTTACCTGGCAAGATCGGGCTTCAAGCCTTTGTTTTATGCACGCCCTTGTCCATGCCGAGACCGCTTTTGGGCGACATGCATTATCGCCCGGCTGAAATCGCAGCCGGCCGTCCTGGCTCAATTTCTTCGAATTTCTCCGAGAACAGCCCGCGCCTCAGGAACAATGCTCGCGCATTGCGGGCAACCGGCGCGATCTTTCCCGGCCAGTCGCTGTCGATGAACTCGGACCTGGTGAAATCGGGGTTGGCCTCTCCGGCAGCCTCCAGGAAATCCGCGATCTCCAGCACGATGGCGCGTTCTTCCTTCGAGAGCGCCGAAGTACCGGCTTCGATCGAGGGGCGATGCACGAAATCCTCGAACAGGTTGAAATAGCCCTTGATGCCGACGAGATCGACGCCGGCATCAGAATCGGCCAGGATTTCCAGGATCTCGTAGATCCTGTTGCGGATACGCTGCTCGATCAGCCTTTCGGACGGCTCTTCGGCCATGGCCAACTAGTCTTTGGCTTTATGCATGTCGTTATCCCCGAAACCCTCGCACACTCTTGGGCGACATGCATCTAGAACGGCAGTTTCATTCCCGGCGGAATCGGCAGGCCGGCGGTCAGCGCCTTGGTCTTTTCCTGCATGATCTGCTCGACCTTGGCCTTGGCGTCATTGTGAGCGGCCAGAAGCAGGTCTTCGAGGATCTCGACCTCATCCTCCTTGAACAGAGACGGGTCGATCTTCAGCGACTTCATCTCGAACTTGCCGGTCAACGTGACAATGACCAGGCCGCCGCCGGCCTGGCCGACGGCTTCGACCGTGGCGATCTCGTCCTGCATAGCCTGGAACTTGGCTTGCATTTCCTTCGCCTTGCCCATGAGGCCGAGAAGATCTTTCATGGTCCGATCCTTTGCAAAGTCGTGGTTTCGTCAGGGTTCGTCGTCGTCCGCCGGCGGCTCGACCGGCACTTCGGCTTCGACCGCGTCGGCTTCCGGCGCGTCGGGAATGCGCACGTCGATGATCCTGGCACCGGGAAACCGCGCCAGGATGGCGGCGACCGTCGGATCGCTCTTGGCATCGAGCAAAGCGTTCTCGCGCCTGGTCGATTCCATTTCGGCCAGCGTCTGGCCGCCCTCTTCCTTCGACAGCGACACCAGCCAGTTGCGACCGGTCCAGGCGCGCAGCTTGGTCGTCAAATCGTTGAGCAGCATTTTGGGCGCATCGTCGGTCAGGCTGACGTCGATGCGGCCGGGCTCGATGCGCACGAGGCGGATGCAGCGCTTGACCAGCACCTTGAAGGCGATGTCGCGCTGCGCGTCGGCAAGGGCGACAATATCGGCCAGCGATTTCAGCGATATTGGCTGCGCCTCCGGCGCCGGCTGCACAGGCGCAATGAAGGCGGCCGGAGCGGGCGCGGCTTCGACCAGCCGCATGGTCTGCGCGCCGCCCGACCCGCCGGGCATGCGCGCCTGCGTCACTGCGCTGGCGCCGTTGCCACCAGGAGCGCCGCCATTACCGGGGCTCGCCGGCGCGCCGTTCGAACGCGGCGCGGCGCCCGGCGCCGGCAGGCCGTTCTCCAGCGACCTCAATGCCTCGTCCAGCGTCGGCAGGTCGGCCGCGTGTGCCAGCCGGATCAGCACCATCTCGGCTGCACTTACCGGCCGGTTGGAGGACTGCACCTCCGGGATGCCCTTGAGCAGCATCTGCCACGTCCGCGACAGCACCTTGATCGAGAGCGTCCGCGCGAAATCGGCGCCGCGCTCGCGCTCGTCCTGCGACAGCGCCGCGTCGTCGGCGACGGCCGGAACGAAACGCAGCCGGGTGACGAGATGGTTGAATTCGGCAAGGTCTGTCAGCACGGCGGCCGGATCGGCGCCGGTGTCGTATTGCGCGCGCAATTCCGCCAGTGCCGCGGCAACGTCACCCTTCATGACATGTTCGAACAAATCGACGACGCGGGCGCGATCGGCGAGACCCAGCATCGCGCGCACGGCTTCGGCGCTGACCGCACCACCGCCATGCGCGATGGCCTGGTCGAAAATCGATTGAGCATCGCGCATCGACCCCTCGGCCGCGCGCGCGATCATCGCCAGCGCGTCGTCTTCCGCCTCGATGCCTTCCAGGCCCGCTATCCGGGCGAGATCAGCCTTCACCACAGCCGCATCGATGCGCCTCAGGTCAAAGCGCTGGCAGCGCGACAGCACGGTGATCGGCACCTTGCGGATTTCGGTGGTGGCGAAGATGAACTTGACGTGCGGCGGCGGCTCTTCCAGCGTCTTCAACAGGCCGTTGAAGGCCTGCGTCGACAGCATGTGCACTTCGTCGATGATGTAGACCTTGTAGCGGGCCGAGACCGGCGCGTAGCGCACCCGTTCGATGATGTCCCGGATGTCGTCGATGCCGGTGTGCGAGGCGGCATCCATCTCGATGACGTCGACATGGCGGCCTTCCATGATCGCCTGGCAGTGCTCGCCGAGCACGGCAAGGTCGACGGAAGGCTGGTCGATTGTTGCCGTTTTATAATTCAGGGCCCGCGCGAGAATGCGCGCGGTCGTGGTCTTGCCGACGCCGCGCACGCCGGTCAACATCCAGGCCTGGGCGATGCGGCCGGTGGCGAAAGCGTTGGTGAGCGTGCGCACCATCGGCTCCTGGCCGACCAGTTCGGAGAAATTCGCCGGACGGTACTTGCGCGCCAGCACGCGATAGGCGCCAGCCTTGCCTATCTCCAGGCTTTTTGGTCCCGAATTTCCGGCTTCGCTCATTCGCCCGCAAAACTCCAAATGGCCGCGCCAAAAGGCGGCCGATTCCTGCGCATAGTTTCGCCCGCGCTGCAATGCGTCGTCAACGTCGCGATAAGGGCCGATGAGGTGGGAGGCTGGAACAATGACCCGTTCCGGGCTCGTTAGGGCTGCTTCCTTCCGGACCTGACCCGGTTGGCGAGTGGATCGTCCACCACCAACCTCCCTCCGTCCATATCGGCAATTCGGCGACGAAATGCAAGGGCGCAGGCAAATCGGCTGCACCAGCCACGAGATTCGCTTGCAGCCTCGATGCAGCCGCTCTAGCGTTCATGACTCTGAGGAAAACACCAAAAGCAAGGGAAACGCCGATGCTGCCGGGCCTGAAGGCCGGATTCACGCTGGATACCCGGCTGGAGGCGGACAGCGAGCAGTTGATGTGGCTTGGGCTGTGTGAACTGCGCGTGATGAACGACCGCCGCTGGCCATGGCTGCTTCTGGTGCCGCAGCGGCCGGGCGTGGAGGAAATCCACGACATGACGCCGCTCGACCAGACAATGCTGACCTTCGAGACCAATATGGTGGCGCAGGCGCTGAAGAAGGTGACCGGCTGCACCAAGATCAACACCGGCGCGCTCGGCAACATCGTGCGCCAGCTGCACATCCACGTCATCGCCCGTTCGGAAGGCGATCCCGGCTGGCCCGGCCCGGTGTGGGGACACGGCCTGCGCGAGCCCTATCAGCGCTCCGAGCTGCGCCGGTTTGCCGAAACGATAAGGGCGGCGCTATAAGCCTTCCCGTGTCCATCCCGAACATGTCCATCCCGAACGCCCAGAGTCCGCATGAGCTTTAGCCTGTTTGACGCGCCCTTGCGCGAGCCGAGCCAATTCGTCGGCTTCGCCGGCAACAGTATCGACCGACAATCCGAGAACCGCGCCGACGATTCGGTCGACAAAGCGCTCGCCGATCCCGGAACCAGGCTGCTTTTGATGCAGGGCGGCCGGCTCTACCTGAAGGTTCGTGACGGCAGCTTCGATCCCTGGTTCGGCGTCGCCGAAAGCCTGCCCTTCCAGACCTTGCCCGGCAGCGGTGTGCTGCTTGGATTCTCCGACCAGGGCCCGGTGCTGGCGGTGACCGCCGGTCTCGAGCCGGAACAGCTTCCCGAAACAGTCAAGGCCATCGACTACCGCTCGGTCTACATGCAAGGCCTGATCGACGAAGCGGCCGCCGGAGCGATGGCGCAGGGCGCCGCACTGCTCGCCTGGCACGCCAGCCATCGTTTCTGCAGCAAATGCGGGACCGAGTCACAAATGCGGGCCGGCGGCTACAAGCGCCATTGCCCGAATTGCGGCACCGAGCATTTTCCGCGCACGGATCCGGTGGCGATCATGCTGACGGCGACGCGCGAGAAATGCCTGCTCGGGCGCGGCCGGCATTTCGCGCCGGGCATGTACTCCGCCCTTGCCGGCTTCATCGAGCCGGGCGAGACGATCGAGGCGGCGGTGCGCCGCGAGACGCTGGAGGAGGCCGGCATCCGGCTCGGCCGCGTCGTCTACCACGCCAGCCAGCCCTGGCCATTCCCCTATTCGCTGATGATCGGCTGCTTCGGCGAGCCGCTCAATGAAGACATCCAAGCCGACCTCAACGAGCTGGAAGACTGCCGCTGGTTCTTGCGCGACGAGGTGCGCCTGATGCTGGCCAGGGAGCATCCGGGCAATCTGATCACGCCGCCGAAGGGAGCCATCGCGCATCACCTGATCCGCGCCTGGGTCGACAGCGAATAATGGAAATCAGGAGAGGGAAATGATCCGCCATACCGTCGTGTTCACGCTGAAGCATCCGCCGCACTCGCTGGAGGAAAAAAGGTTCCTGGTCGACGCCAAAAAATTCCTCTCGGCGATCAGGGGCGTCACCCATTTCGAACAATTGCGCCAGGTCAGCCCCAAGAACGACTACCAGTTCGGCTTCTCCATGGAATTCGCCGACCAGGCCGCCTATACCAGGTACAACGACCATCCCGACCACGTCGCCTTCGTGCGCGACCGCTGGATTCCTGAAGTCGAGACCTTCATGGAGATCGACTATGTGCCCCTTGGCTGGTAGCTCAATCCGCTACCTTCCACTGCTCGCGTGACTCACTCGCCGGATAGACGCCGAGGATCCGCACCTCGCGCGAGAAGAAGCGAAGCTCGTCCAGCGCCAGCTTGACCAGCGGATCGTCGGGGTGGCCCTCGATGTCGGCGTAGAACAATGTCGCCGTGAAGGCGCCGAGCTGGTAGCTCTCGAGCTTGGTCATGTTGATGCCGTTGGTGGCGAAACCGCCCATTGCCTTGTAGAGGGCGGCCGGCACGTTGCGGACCCGGAAGATGAAGGTCGTCATCATCTTGGCGTCAGGCGACGGGCGTTCGGCCCACTGCTTGTTCTTGGTCAGGACGACGAAGCGCGTGACGTTGGAATCGGTGTCCTCGACATTCTCCTCGATGATGTCTAGGCCGTAGAGCGTTGCGGCCAATGCCGGGGACAGGGCGGCCATGGTGCGGTCCTTGACCTCGGAGACCATCTTGGCCGCGCCCGCCGTGTCGCCGGCGACAACCGCCTTCCAGCCATTTTTGCGGACGTATTTGCGGCACTGGCCGAGCGCATGGATGTGGCTGTGGACGGTTTTGATCTCGTCACGCTTCACACCTGGCAGCACCATCAGCTGGAAATGGATGGGCAGGAAATATTCGCCGACGATGTGCAGCCTCGATTCCGGCAGCAGATGGTGAATGTCGGCGACGCGCCCGGCGATGGTGTTCTCGATCGGGATCATGGCGAGATCGGCCTTGCCGGTCTCGACCGCATTGAACGCGTCCTCGAAGGTCGGGCACGGCAGCGGCTGCATCGAGGGATAGACGTTACGGCAGGCGGTGTCGGAATTGGCGCCGGGCTCGCCCTGGAAGGATATTCTGTTGGTCTTTTCAGGCATGGCCAATTCTCGTTGAAGGGGTGTCGGTTCAGCGCTCAGTTTGAAAGGATCGTTCTGGCCCGTTCCAGGTCTTGCGGCGTGTCGACGCCGAGCGGCAGCGACCGCACGATCTCGGCGTCGATGCGCATGCCGGCTTCCAGCGCCCGCAACTGCTCCAGCCGCTCGCGGCGTTCAAGCGGCGACGGCTTGAGCGCCACGAAGCGCTCGAGCGCCGAGCGGCGATAGGCATAGAGGCCGATATGATGATAGAGCGCGCCCTCGCCCCAGGGCGCGGTGGCCCTGGTGAAATAAAGCGCCCTCAGCCTGGTGGCCGACAATGGCGAGCCAACGATCTTGACGACGTTGGGATTGGTCTTTTCCTCGTCGCGCTCGATCTCGACGCCGAGCGTGGCGATGTCCACCGCCCTGTCCTCGAACGGCCTGAGCGAGGCCACGATGATCGCGGGATCGATGGTCGGCAGGTCACCCTGCACATTGACGATGGTTTCGACCTTGTTTGCCGGATCCAGCACCGTCAGGGCCTCGAATATCCGGTCCGAACCCGATTCGTGGTCCGAGCGCGTCATCACCGCCTCGAAACCATGCGCGCGCACCGCTTCCGCCACGCCTTGCGTGTCGGTCGCCACCACCACACGGCCAAGCCCGGCCTCGGCGGCGCGGCGCGCGACGTGGACGATCATCGGGGCGCCGGCAATGTCGGCCAGCGGCTTGCCCGGGAGCCGGGTCGAGGCCATGCGGGCGGGGATCAGGATCAAGGTGGACATCGGTTTGGCGGGCGTTCGAAACGAGGAGGGGAAAGTGGCAAAAGGTCTCACTGGAAGCGCCCTTATAGGTGTTGCAACGCCGGAGCAAAAGACCTAGTTTCCGCGCGATTTGACCGGCTCTGGAGGGCAGGTCTCGATACCGACGGACGGAGTGGACGGATCGGTCCGCCGGAAAAGGGAGCAAGGGGCGTATGGATTCCAACGAAGTCAACAAGCTGCTCGCCGGATTGCTCGGAACCGTTTTCGTGGTGTTCTCGGTCGGCATCGTGTCGGACGCGCTGTTTGCCTCGCCCGCTCCGGAAAAGCCCGGCTTCGCCATCGAGGCCGCCGAGCCCGCCGAGGGCGGCCCCGCCGCTCCGGCAGCCGCCGAAAAGCCGATCGCGGATCTTCTGGCCAACGCAAGTGCCGAACAGGGCGCTGCCATCTTCAAGAAATGCCAGGCCTGCCACTCCGGCGAGAAGGGCGGCCCCAACAAGGTCGGCCCGGATTTGTGGGATCTCATCGACCGCCCGGTCGCCGAGCATGAGGGCTTCGCCTATTCGGCCGGCATGAAGGAGTTTTCCAAGGGCGGCACAGAGAAGTGGACCTACGACAACATCAACCACTTCATCACCTCGCCGAAAAAATTCGTGAAAGGCACGGCGATGGGCTTTGCCGGCCTGCCGAAGGAAGAAGACCGCGCCAACGTCATCGCCTATCTGCGCACGCTGTCGGACAATCCCAAGCCGCTGCCCGCGCCGGGCGCTGCCGCCGATGCATCCGCCCCGGCCAAGCCCGCCGAAGGGGCCGCACCGGCCAAGCCGGCCGAAGGCGCAGCTCCTGCCAAGCCAGCGGCGCCTGCGGCTCCCGCCGCACCAGCTCCGGCCGCCCCGGCACCGGCGCCTGCTCAATAAACCGGATCTCGTCTTGACGACCTTGAAAAAGCCGGGTTCAGCCCGGCTTTTTCGTTAGGAAAACCGCATATGCGGCGACAAAGCCGCGCATGGCGGTTTTCACGCGCGGCAAATCATCTAGATTGCCCTTTCTGGATGATGGCACGCATCGCGAAGAGGACAGTGGATGACGCTTGGCCGAGTGCTTCTCAAATCGTTGCTGGCGGCGGCCCTGCTGGCCGCGGGGTTGCAGGCGGCCCTGGCCGATGAATGGCGCACCACCTCATCGCTGATCGGCGAATCCAAATATGGCGACAATTTCCAGCACTATGACTACGTCAATCCCAACGCGCCCAAAGGCGGCACGCTGAATTCGGTGGTACTGGGCACGTTCGACAGCTTCAATCCCTATATCGTGCAGGGTTCACCGGCCGCCGGCCTGGTCGGGTTCGGCGGCGGCCTGCTCTACGACACGCTGATGGAGCAGGCGACCGACGAAGGCAGTGTCAGTCATCCGCTGATCGCCGACGCCTACAAATACCCGGCCGACTTTTCCTCGGCGACTTACCGGCTCGACCCCCGCGCGAAGTGGCATGACGGCCAGCCTATCACCGTCGACGACGTGATCTGGTCATTCCAGGTGCTGAAGGCCAACAGCCCGATGTACAGCCGCTATTTCGAGAACGTCACGGATGCCGTGGCCGTCTCGGATCGCGAAGTCGAGTTTCATTTCAGCCAGAAGGGCAACCGCGAGCTGCCTAAAATCCTGGGTGACCTCGCCGTGCTGCCGAAACACTGGTGGGAAGGCACGGATGCCAACGGCAAGAAGCGCAACGTCACCAGGCCGACGCTGGAGCCGCCGCTCGGCTCCGCCGCCTACAAGATCGCAAGCTTCAAGCCTGGCTCGGAAATCGTCTGGCAGCGCGTGCCGGACTATTGGGGTGCCAAGCTGCCGGTGAAGGTCGGCCGCGAGAATTTCGACAGGCAGCGTTTCACCTACATCCTTGATGACAATGCCGCCTGGCAGGCCTTCACCAAGGGCGGACTTGACGACATCAAACCGGAAAACAGTTCGAAGCGCTGGAAGACATTCTATGATTTCCCGGCGGTCAAGGCCGGCGATGTCATCAAGCAGGAATTCAAGACCACCTCGCCAGAGCCGATGCAGGCTTTTATGCTCAACCAGAGGCGCCCGCTGTTCCAGGACCGCCTGGTGCGGGCCGCGCTGACCTATCCTTTCGACTTCGAGACGATGAACCGTACGCTGTTCTACGGGTTCAACACCCGCACCAGCAGCTATTTCCAGGGAACTGAACTGGCCTCCAGCGGCTTGCCGCAAGGCAAGGAGCTGGAAATTCTGGAACAGTATCGCGACAAGCTGCCGCCCGAGCTGTTCACCCAGGAATTCAAGCTGCCGGTCTACGATTCGCCGCAAGCCGAGCGCAAATACCTGAAGCAGGCTGTCGACCTCTTCGCCAAGGCTGGATGGGTGATCAAGGGCGGCAAGATGGTCAATGCCAAGACCGGCGAGCCGTTCAAGTTCGAGATACTCGGCTGGAACGACACCGACCAAGTCATCTCCAGCCCCTATATCGCCAATCTGCGCAAGATCGGCGTCGACGCCACGTTGCGCATCATCGACCAGACCCAGTACGTCAACCGCGTCAACAATTTCGACTACGATGTCATTATCGGGCAACTCGGCCAGTCGGAATCGCCTGGCAATGAGCAGCGCGACTTCTGGAGTTCCAAGGCCGCCGACAGGCCGGGATCGCGCAACTACGCCGGCATCAAGAACCCGGTCGTCGATGCCCTGATCGATCGCATCATCTTCGCCACCGACCGCGAGGACCTGGTTGCCGCCACCCACGCGCTCGACCGCGTGCTGCTGTGGAACTACTACGTCGTGCCGCAGTACTATCGAGCCGTGGTCTGGCTGGCTTACTGGAACAAATTCGGCATTCCCGCCAAACAGCCGAGCTATATCGGCGCCGACCAGAATTCCTGGTGGATCGATCCGGAGAAGGAAAAGGCGCTGGCGGCCAAATACAAGGGCAACAATTGATGGCGGTGCTGCCCCGTCGCGATTTCCTGGGCCTGGGCAGTGCCGCCGCTGTCGCCGCCCTGTTGCCCGGAAAAGCCTTTGCCAATATTGCGACCGGCACCAAACTGCACGGCCTGTCCGCCTACGGCGACCTCAAATACAAACCGGATTTCACGCATTTCGACTACGTCAATCCGGATGCACCCAAGGGCGGCCAGATGAATTTCGCGCCGCCGAACGCCACGCTCAACCAAAGCTTCCTGACCTTCAACACGTTGAATTCCCTGGTATTGAAAGGAGATGCGCCGCCGCGCACCGAACTCTGTTTCGATTCCTTGATGGCGAGCGCGCTCGACGAGCCGGATGCGGTCTACGGCCTGCTTGCCGAGTCCGTCACCTTGTCGCAAGACCGCAACGGCTTCCGCTTCGCGCTGCGACCGCAAGCGCGTTTCCACGACGGCTCGCCGCTGACCGCCGAAGACGTCGTCTTCGCGTTGAAGCTTTACAAAGAGCAAGGGCATCCGAACCTTTCCCAGGCGTTGCGGTATATGACCGACGCGGTCGCCGAGGATCCGCTCACCCTCAACCTTACCTTCAACGGCGAACAGTCCGCGCAAAACATCCTCAGGATCGTGGCGATGCCGATCGTGTCCAAGGCCTTTTATGCGGCCAATGATTTCAATGCTTCGACGATGACGCCGCCGCTCGGCTCGGGACCATACAAAATGGGGCGAGTGGCCGCGGGACAGACAGTCGAATATGAGCGCGTGGCCGACTATTGGGGCCGCGACCTCCCGGTGAACCGCGGCCAGTATAATTTCGACCGTATCCGCATCGACTTCTATCTCGACCGGCAGGCGGCGTTCGAAGCCTTCAAGAAGGGTGACACGCATTTTCGCGAGGAGTTTACCGCGCGGGTCTGGGCGACCGGCTACGATTTTCCGGCGCTCAAGGACGGCGAGGTCGTCAAACGGGAATTTCCCGGCGAGAAGACGCCAGACATGCAGGGCGTCGCACTGAACCAGCGTCGTGCGCAATTCCGCGATGAGCGGGTGCGACGGGCGATCGCCCGGTGTTTCGATTTCGAATGGATGAAGCGGGCGTTGTTTTATGGCTCTTACGAGCGCTCTCAATCGAACTTCGAACGGTCGGATTACAAGGCCGAAGGCTTGCCCTCGCCTGAGGAACTGGTCCTGCTGGAGCCATTCCGGGCCGAGTTGCCACCGGAGGTTTTTGGCGAAGCCGTGACGCAGCCTCTGTCCGACGGGTCAGGCCATGACCGCAAGCTGCTGGGCGAGGCTTCGAGATTGCTCGCGCAAGCCGGCTGGAAGCGGGCGGGCAATTTCGTCGTCAACGACAAGGGCGAGCGGCTGCGGGTGGAAATGCTGACGGAGGATGACGGCATCGTTCGCATCTACACCCCATGGTCCGAGAATATGAAGGCGATCGGGATCGACGCTTCGATCCGACAGGTCGATTCGGCGCAATATGAACAGCGGCAGAGCGATTTCGACTTCGATCTTACCGTGCTGCATTGGTCGATCGGGGCGACGCCGACTGACGACAGCCTGGAGATGCTCTATGATTCTCGAATGGCGAAAATCCCGGGGCAGCGCAACTACCCCGGAACAGAAAGCAAGGCCATCGACGCGTTGATCGTGGCGGCCGGCAAGGCGCAAAGCCGGTCCGAACTCGTCACCGCGCTCAGAGCGCTCGATCGGGTCTTGCGCGCGCGGCTGGACTGGATTCCAACATACTATCTGGCGAATCACCGCGTCGCCTATTGGGACATGTTCGGCTTCGTCGAGCAAAAGCCCGATTTCGGCTTTCCGGTCGAGACGCTGTGGTGGTTCGACAAGGGCAAGGCGGCAAAAATTGGCAAAGGCTGAATTTCTTGCGGGCGTAAGCACCGCCCCTCACCTGCCTGCCGGCATCCTCGGCCCGTATAGTGACGGGGAAAGAGGCGCGTTCATCGACGGTTTCGTCAATCACATGCGTCGGGAGGGCACCATCTGATGGGCGCCTATATCCTGCGCCGCATCCTTTTGATGATCCCGACCCTGTTCGGCATCATGGCGATCTCGTTCGCCGTCATCCAGTTTGCGCCCGGCGGCCCGGTCGAGCAGGTCATCGCCAAGCTGACGAACCAGGGTGGCAGCGACCGTCTGGGCGGTGGCGGCGGCGATGCGGGCGGCGGTAATTTCGATGCCGCCGGCGACGTCGGTTCAAAATATCGCGGCGCGCAGGGGCTCGATCCGGAATTCATCAAGAAGCTGGAGAAGCAGTTCGGCTTCGACAAGCCGCCGCTCGAGCGCTTCGGCCTGATGCTGTGGAATTATATCCGGTTCGATTTCGGCGACAGTTATTTCCGCGACATTTCGGTGCTCAACCTGATCCTGGAAAAAATGCCGGTGTCGATCTCGATCGGGCTGTGGATCACGCTCCTGTCCTACCTGATCTCGATCCCGCTCGGCATCCGCAAGGCGGTGAAGGACGGCAGCCCCTTCGACATCTGGACCAGCGGCGTCGTCATCGTCGGCTATGCCATTCCGGGTTTCCTGTTCGGCATCATGCTGATGGTGCTGTTTGCCGGTGGTTCGTTCTGGGACTGGTTCCCGCTGCGCGGCATCGTCTCGGACAATTGGGACCAGTTGTCATGGCCGGCCAAGATCGGGGACTATCTCTGGCACATGACCTTGCCGCTGACGGCGCTGGTGCTGTCGGCCTTCGCCACGACGACGCTGCTGACCAAGAATTCCTTCCTGGAGGAAATCCGCAAGCAGTATGTGGTGACCGCCCGCGCCAAGGGCCTCTCGGAACGGCAGGTGCTCTATGGCCATGTCTTCCGCAACGCCATGCTGATTGTCATCGCCGGTTTTCCCGGCGCCTTCATCTCGGCCTTCTTCACGGGTTCGCTGCTGATCGAAAACATCTTCTCGCTCGATGGGCTCGGCCTGCTCGGCTTCCGGTCGGTGGTCGAACGCGACTATCCCGTGGTGTTCGCCAACCTCTACATCTTCTCGCTTCTCGGCCTGTTCGTCGGATTGCTGTCCGACCTCATCTACACCTGGGTCGATCCGCGCATCGATTTCGAGCGGAGAGACGTTTGATGTCGGAGGCAAGTGTTACCGCCGGGGTCGTGCCGGAGCGGATGCCGCGGCCATTTCTGTCGCCGCTCAACAAGCGCCGCCTGGAGAACTTCAAGGCCAACCGGCGCGGCTACTGGTCGCTGTGGATCTTCCTTGTCCTGTTCGTGCTGTCGCTGTTCGCCGAATTAATCGCCAACGATAAGCCGATCATCGCCTCCTACAAGGGCGAGATCCTGTTTCCGGTGCTGGTCGCCTATCCCGAAGAGAAGTTCGGCGGCTTCTATGCCGTCACCGACTATCGCGACCCAGTGATCCAGGACGAGATCAACGCCAATGGCTGGATGATCTGGCCGCCGATCCGCTATTCCTACCAGACCGTCAACAATGCCATTCCCGAAGCAGCCCCGGCCAAGCCGTCCTGGCAGTATGACGCCAAGACGCGCTGCAACCAGTACCCGCAAGGGGCTGATGATCCGGCCTGCACCATCGGCAACTGGAACTGGCTGGGCACCGACGACCAGGCGCGCGATGTGCTGGCGCGGGTCATCTACGGTTTCCGTATCTCGGTGCTGTTCGGACTGATCCTGACCGCCGGCTCGGCTTTAATCGGCGTCGCGGCCGGCGCCCTACAGGGCTATTTCGGCGGCTGGACGGACCTGCTGTTCCAGCGCTTCATCGAGATATGGTCGGCTATCCCCGTGCTCTATCTCCTGCTTATCGTCGCCGCCATATTGCCGCCGGGCTTCTTCATCCTGCTCGGGCTGATGCTGCTGTTTTCCTGGGTGGCGTTGGTCGGCGTGGTGCGGGCCGAATTCCTGCGCGCTCGCAATTTCGAGTACGTCAACGCGGCGCGCGCGCTCGGCGTGCGCAACCGCACCATCATGTTCCGGCACCTGTTGCCCAACGCCATGGTGGCGACACTGACCTTCCTGCCGTTCCTGCTCTCAGGCTCGATCTCGACGCTGACCTCGCTAGACTATCTCGGTTTCGGCCTGCCGCCGGGCTCGGCCTCGCTTGGGGAATTGCTCAAGCAGGCGCAGCGCAATCTCAACGCGCCGTGGCTCGGCATTTCCGGCTTCGTCGTCATCTCGCTGATGCTGTCGCTGCTGGTCTTCGTCGGCGAAGCGACACGCGACGCCTTCGATCCGCGCAAGACGTTCCGATGAGCGAGCCTCCCCTGCTCTCGGTCCGGGACCTCAGCGTCGCCTTTGCGCAAGGCGGACAGCAGTCGCTGGCCGTCGATCACATCTCCTTCGACATCGCCAAGGGCGAGACGGTGGCGCTGGTCGGCGAATCCGGCTCCGGCAAATCGGTCTCGGCGCTGTCCGTGCTGAAGCTCTTGCCCTATCCCAGCGCCAGCCACCCCTCGGGCAGGATCCTGTTCCAGGGCGCCGACCTGCTCGCCATGAACGAGAAGCAACTGCGGCGGGTGCGCGGCAACAAGATCACCATGATCTTCCAGGAGCCGATGACCTCGCTCAATCCGCTGCACACGATCGAGCAGCAGATCGTCGAAATCCTGAAGCTGCACCAGGGCATGGCCGACCGCGCGGCCAAGGCGCGCACGCTGGCCCTGCTCAACGAGGTCGGCATCCGCGAGCCGCAGAAGCGCCTCGACGCCTATCCGCACCAGCTGTCCGGCGGCCAGCGCCAGCGCGTCATGATCGCCATGGCGCTGGCCAACGAGCCGGAACTCCTGATCGCCGACGAGCCGACGACGGCGCTCGACGTCACCGTGCAGGCGCAGATCCTCGAATTGCTGGCCGGCTTGAAAAGCCGCAAGGGCATGTCGATGCTGTTCATCACCCATGATCTCGGCATCGTGCGCAAGATCGCCGACCGGGTGTGCGTGATGACCAAGGGCAAGATCGTCGAGATGGGGCCTACCAAGGACATCTTCGCCAATCCGCAGCACGCCTATACGCGCCATCTTCTGGCGGCCGAGCCCAAGGGCAAGCCACCCGCGGCCAACAGCGCCGCGGCACCCGTGATGACCGGCAAGGACATCCAAGTCTGGTTTCCGATCAAGCAGGGCTTCTTCCGGCGCACCGTCGACCATGTGAAGGCGGTCGACGGCATCGATGTCACCGTGCGGGCCGGCCAGACGCTGGGCGTGGTTGGAGAGTCCGGGTCGGGCAAGACCACGCTCGGCCTGGCGCTGGCGCGGATGATCTCGTCGAGCGGAACCATCCAGTTCAACGGGCGCGACATCAACCAGCTCTCGTTCAACGCCATGCGCCCGCTCAGGCGCGAATTGCAGATCGTCTTCCAGGATCCTTTCGGCTCGCTCAGTCCCCGCATGTCCATCGCCGAGATCATCGAAGAAGGCTTGAAGATCCACGAGCCGAAGCTGTCGCTCGACGAGCGCGACGACAAGGTGGTCGACGTGCTGAAGGAAGTCGGGCTCGATCCGGCGACGCGCAACCGCTATCCGCACGAATTCTCCGGCGGCCAGCGCCAGCGCGTCGCCATTGCTCGCGCCATGGTGCTCAACCCGCGTTTCGTCATGCTGGACGAGCCGACCTCGGCGCTCGACATGAGCGTGCAGGCGCAGGTGGTCGACCTCCTGCGCAGCCTGCAGGCCAAGCATGACCTCGCCTATCTCTTCATCAGCCACGACCTCAAGGTCATCCGGGCCCTGGCCAACGATGTCATCGTCATGCGCAATGGCCAGATCGTCGAAGCCGGTCCTTCCGAACAGATTTTTGAAAAGCCGCAAACCGACTATACTCGGGCGCTGATCTCGGCCGCCTTCAAGATAGAAACCGCCCCGACGGGGGTCGTCAGCGAGTGACTCCTTCCTTCGCAATTCCGGACGGAAAGCCGCCTTGCGCCTTTCCCGCAATTGCTCCAAACCGAACAACAGGACAAAATCCATAAATGGAAAAAGGCAAAATCCTGCTTGCCGTCACCGGCTTTCACCCGCAGCGCTGGCGTGAACTGCTGTCCGCAGAGCGCGAGGTGGTGCTCGAGCCGGACGGCGCCAGCGATCCTTCGATCACCTATGCGGTGGTGTGGAAACAGCGGCCGAACCTGTTGGGATCGCTGCCCAATCTGCGCGCCATCTTCTCGATCGGCGCCGGCGTCGACCACATCTTCTCCGATCCCAGCCTGCCGGACGTGCCGATCGTCAAGGTCGTCGCCGGCAACCTGGCCCAGCACATGACCGAATATGTCGTCTGGCGGGTGCTCGATCATCACCGCCAGGGCCTGCTGTACCGGTCGCAGCAGCCGAAGAAGATATGGCGCGAGCCGGCGCAGCGCACCGCTGAAGACATCTCTGTCGGCATCATGGGGCTCGGCAGTCTCGGCCGCGCGGCGGCGTCGGCGCTGTTGTCGCTCGGCTTCGCGGTCAATGGCTGGTCGCGCACGGACCGGCCGATGGAAGGTGTCGCGACCTATTGCGGCGAGGCCGGGCTTATCCCGTTCCTCAATGCCACAGACATACTGGTCGTGCTGCTGCCGCTGACGCCGGATACCAAGGGTATCATCAATTACGGCGTGCTGAAGGAATTGCGCAAGCGCAACGGTCTTGGCGGCTCGGTGCTGATCAATGCCGGTCGCGGCCGCCTGCAGAAGGACGCCGACATCGTGCGCGCGCTGGACGACGGCACGCTGAAGGAAGCGAGCCTCGACGTGTTCGAGGTCGAACCGCTGCCGAAGACCAGCCCGCTATGGGCCCATCCGAAAGTGTTCGTGACGCCGCATGCCGCGGCCACGTCCGATCCCGTCCATCTGGCGCCGATCATGCTGCGCCAGATGGACGCCTTCGAGCGGGGCGAAAAGCTGGAGAACCTGGTGGACCGCAAAGCGGGATATTAGGCCGCTGGCATGTGGTCATCGGGACCGCCTTCAGGCGACATGTGTTAGCCGGGCAGAGCGAACTTCTTCTGCTTGTCCGGCTTGCCGCAATCGCGGCGCTCGATAGACCGATTCATGGCGTCGATCTCGCCGCTTGCCTTGTCGGCATCGCGCTTGGTCTTGGAGCGGATATCCGGAATGAACGGGCCGAAGCCCATCGCGGGGTTGGAGAATGTCGGCTTGGCCTGCTGGGACAGATTGTATTGGCGAGCCAGGGCGTTGCGTTGCGCCAGCAACTGGCCGCAAGGCACGCTGTCATACTGCAATGAGGACTGGACGTTTTCGTCCTGGCGCTCGGACATGGAGTTGCCGACACAGCCCGCCATAGCGAGGCAAGATGCCAACGCCATCATGTTCCAGCGCATGGAAAAACCCTCCGTACGACACCGCCCCGCCATAATCCGGCATGCGATTGGGGCTTTTTCGCAGCAGAGGCACCCGCAGGCCTCTGAGTGCGTTGCCTGACTGCTGCCCGGCGGTTGGCTCTAGGACGAGTCAGCAGTCTCTTGCAACAGGCTTCCCGCGCCCGAATTAGCCACTATCTTGGAACGATGCGCGCCAGCGACCTGCTCCATCCCCGGCCCGAGGGCCTTTACTGCCCGCCGGGCGACTTCTTCATCGACCCGGTGCGGCCGGTCAACCGGGCGCTGATCACGCACGGCCATTCCGACCACGCACGCTCCGGCCACGGCTCGGTGCTGGCGACGCAGCAGACGCTGGACATCATGGGGCTTCGCTATGGCGAGGGTTTTGCAGGCACGACACAGACGGCAGGACTGGGCGAGCGAATTGCCCTCAACGGCGTCGACATCAGCTTTCATCCGGCCGGCCATGTGTTGGGCTCGGCGCAGATCGCGGTCGTGCATCAGGGCATGCGCATCGTCGCCTCCGGCGACTACAAGCGGCAGCAGGACGCGACATGCCTGCCGTTCGAGCCAATCGCGTGCGACGTCTTCATCACCGAGGCAACCTTCGGCCTGCCGGTGTTTCGCCACCCGCCGGACGAGGAAGAGATCGCCAGGCTCCTGAAATCGGCGGCGCAGTTCCCCGAACGCTCGCATCTCATCGGCGCCTACGCGCTGGGCAAGGCGCAACGGGTGACGCATCTGTTGCGCGACGCCGGCTACGACAGGCCGATCTATATCCACGGCGCGCTGGCCAAGCTCAGCGACTATTATCAGAGCCAGGGCATCGATCTCGGCACGCTGGAGCCGGCGACGGTGGAGAGCGCCAGCAAGGATGATTTCACCGGCGCCATCGTCGTCGGCCCGCCGGCCGCCTTCGCCGATCGCTGGGCGAGGCGCTTTCCCGATCCGATCTCCTGCTTCGCCTCGGGCTGGATGCGCATCCGCCAGCGCGCCAAGCAGGGCGGCGTCGAGCTGCCGCTGATCATTTCGGATCATGCCGACTGGGACGAACTGACCGCCACGATCAAGGAGACCGGCGCAGAGGAAATCTGGGTGACACACGGCCGCGAGGAGGCGCTGGTGCGCTGGTGCGAACTCGAAGGGATCGCGGCGCGGCCACTGCATCTGGTGGGGTATGAGGACGAGGGCGATTGATGGCATGAATCGCTTCGCCGAACTGCTCGACCGCCTTGTGCTGACGCCGTCGCGCAACGGCAAGCTGACGCTGCTGACTGATTATTTCCGCAGCGTCGAGGATCCCGATCGCGGGCTGGCGCTGGCTGCCATCACCGGCGATCTCAACATCGCCGCGATCAAGCCGGCGATGCTGCGCATGCTGGTGACCGAACGCATGGACCCGGTGCTGTTCGGCTATTCCTACGACTATGTCGGCGATCTCGCCGAGACCGTGTCGCTGGTCTGGCCGCAGACGCCCGGAACCATACCGAACCGTGAGCCGACGCTCGGTGAGGTGGTCGCGAAGCTGCAGGCGGCGAGCCGCTCCGACGGCCCGAAAGTGCTGTCAAACCTGCTCGACAGTGCCGGCATCTCGGCCCGCTTCGCCATCATCAAGCTGGTCACCGGCGGGTTGCGCATCGGCGTGTCGGCGCGGCTGGCCAAGCAGGCACTGGCGGATTTCGGCAAGGTCGACGTCGCCGAGATCGAGGAACTCTGGCACGGGCTGTCGCCGCCGTACACAGCCTTGTTCGCATGGCTGGAAGGCAAGGCCGCAAAGCCCGAGAGGGCCGCGCGGGCACTGTTCCGGCCGGTGATGCTGTCCAACCCGGTCGGCGACGGCGATCTCGACAGGCTCGACCCCGCCGATTACGCGGCCGAGTGGAAGTGGGACGGCATCCGCGTCCAGGCGGTGTCGGAAGGCGGCATCCGCCGGCTCTATTCGCGCACCGGCGACGATGTCTCCGGCGCCTTTCCCGACCTCGCCGAGGCGATGATTTTCTCGGCCACGCTCGACGGGGAATTGCTGGTCGGCGATCCCCGGGAAGCGACAGGGACATTCTCGGATCTCCAGCAGCGGTTGAACCGCAAGACGGTGTCACTGAAGATGCAGCAGCAATATCCGGCTTTCATGCGTTGCTACGACCTTTTGCAGGTCGGCGCGGAGGATTTGCGGGGATTGCCCTTCCGGGAGCGGCGCGTCCGCCTCGAAAACTTCGTGAAAACGCTCGACCCGAGCCGCTTCGATCTTTCGCCATTCGTCGCGTTCTCGGACTGGCAGGCGCTGGAGGAACTGCGCCGGGCGCCGCCGCACCCGATCATCGAAGGCGTGATGCTGAAGCGCTGGGATTCGCCCTATGTCGCCGGCCGGCCGAAGGGGCCCTGGTTCAAATGGAAACGTGACCCGCACACGGTGGACGCCGTGCTCATGTACGCCCAGCGCGGCCACGGCAAGCGCTCGAGCTTCTACTCCGATTACACGTTCGGCGTCTGGTCCGGAGCGGAAGGCGAGGAGGAACTGGTGCCGGTCGGCAAGGCCTATTTCGGCTTCACCGACGAGGAATTGAGGCAGATCGACAAATATGTCCGCGACAACACGATCGAGCGTTTCGGGCCTGTGCGCTCGGTGCGCGCCGACCGTGACAACGGGCTGGTGCTGGAAGTCGCCTTCGAAGGGCTCAACCGTTCGACGCGTCACAAATCCGGCGTTGCCATGCGCTTTCCCCGCATCTCGCGGCTGCGCTGGGACAAGCCCGCCAACGAGGCCGACCGCATCGAGACGCTGCAGGCGCTGCTCGATCGTTGATCGCACCCTCTCCGGTGCCGGCGCTCAAGGCTCGACGGAGACGCGTATCTCGTAAATGTTGACCGCCTTGCCCTGCTTGTCGAAATCGGAGTTGATGGCGATCGTTCCGGCCGAGCCGGGCCGCTTGTCAGGGAATTTCACGTCGAAGAGATATTCGTTGCGCTGCTGGCCGACCGCATAGCGTTTGCGGCCGCAATCACCAAGCTCGCCGAAATTGCAGTCGACCGAGATCTGCGTGTCCTTGCCGTCCTCGGCGCGGGCGACGATATCGAACACGGCGTGCTTGCCGGCGAGCTTCTCCAGCACGCCTTGCCCGACATCGAAGCTGATCGCCGAACCGGAAGCGCCGGACTGGATGCGCAGGAATGGCCCGGAATCGTCCTTCATCGTTTCCGCCTTGGCGTCCGACGGAGCGCTGACATGCGCCGGGTCGGTGGGCGAAAACACGTTGATCCAGTTGCGCGCCTGATCGGCAGCGCCGGGCTTTTCCGGCCCGGTCTCACCATCGGCCGGTGTGAAATCGTCGTCCTCGACGGTCGGCGGCGCTTCGGGCGGAGCGGTGTCGAGCTGAGCCTGGGTCTTGAAGACGCCGGTCTGCATGGCGAAAAACAGGCCGATGCCGACCGCGGCGAGCAGCGTCACGGTGAGGAAGATGGCGGTCAGCGGCAGGCGCCGGCCCCTGATGCGCCTCTCGTCGCGATCGGGCGCCACTTCAGCCGTGGCTTCGGACGAAGCGGGAGCCGACATGTCGATGGACGGCACGCCGGAAAGGGTCGCGTCGGGCATGATGTCTGGAACGACCGGCAAGACGCGCGAGCGCGGGGCATCGGCAGCCGGCTGCGCAGGCTCGTCGACGGAAACTGCGGGCGGCGCCGCGCTCTCGCCGGTTGCGGCGGGTGCAGCCGGGCTCGCCGGAAGCTCGACCGCCGGTGCATCGGACTCAGCCTGGGGAGCGACATCCGGCACCGCCGGCAGGAATTCGGATTCGATTTCGGTGATCTTGGCCTGTATCGCCTTGCGGCGCTTGATGGCGACTTCCACCGTCACGCCGGGATTGGCCTGGAGCGCGCGGTCGAGCGCGGCGAAAGCCGAGCGATAGACCTTCTCGCGGTATGCGCGGTCCTCGGCATTGCCTCTTTCGAGGGCGTTCCGGATCGCTTTTTCGATTGCGTCCAAGCGAGATCCCTCTGTGCGTTGCCCAAACCTCGCCATGATCGTTAGCCGCAGCCGACCAATCAATCAACGGGCGAGCGTCCGCATTCTGCCTCGTTGGAGTGTCCAAAGTCCATCTTGGCGGTATTCCGGCAACGAAATCAACATGCTTCATTGATCTTTGCCGGCAGGGAGGCACGGGGCCAGGCGCAATGTCCCAGCCGATCGGTAAGGGCGTGGCAGCCGGCTTTGTCGGCGATGCGTCGGGGCGGAACGACGCGCAACACGAATTGCCGGGCCGCATCCTGAATTCGCGATCGCCCATCTTGAATTCGCCGTCGGTTGAGTCTATCACCCAGCCCATCTTGGAGGCCTAACGCTTCCCGGGCCGCTTTAGCTCAGTTGGTAGAGCACATCATTCGTAATGATGGGGTCGCGTGTTCGAGTCACGCAAGCGGCACCACTTCCCCAGCCCCTGCTGACGTCGCCGTCATGGCATCTGTCCCTGCCACAAGGGTAATCCACTTTCGGCCGCGAAGTCTTTATCCTCCGCGTAGATCGGTTCGCCTCTTCTCACCACCCGCCCAAGCAGGGCCGCATCTTCGTTGGCGTGATATCGAAAGGCGTTTCGGGTGTCGTATCCGTGCCCGGCCTGGGACAGGGAAAACCCGCTGACGACGACAGGGGCAAAGCCGGCGAAACGCGCCAGTATGATCGCGAAGGCTCCGGTGGAGATCTTCCGGTGCCAGCCGCGGAACATATGATACTTGCCGCTAAGCTGCCAGACGACGCTGGCAAGCTGCCATTTGGTAAGCGCCTGCAAGGTCTCATAATGATAGTCGAAGGTGCGACAACCGGCTTTCAGCTTGTCCTCGACATCAGGCCAAACCGGGATGATCAGGTGCTTTGCCTGGCGTCCGTTTAACAGATCACGCTTGTAGAAATCCTGTTCGCTGGCGTCGACAAAAATGCCGCGGCGGATAACGGCGATATCAGGAACGGGGAGGCCGACGGTTTCCGCCAAAAGCTGGGAAGCATTGACGGTCACAAGTGCCCAATCGGCATCATATCCCTGCGGGAGGCGAAAATTCGGCGCCGACCCCATCACCAAGGCGGGACCTGTGGCCCTGGGCAGGCGAAGAATTGGTTTTTGGAAGATTGGCAAGAGATCCGAAAGCGGAGTTTTCATCCGGGAATCTGAACCGCCTGTTCCTCAAACGCGCGCAGGATGCTCTCTTCCCGGCTCCACAATTCGTCCCATTGCGTGGTGCCGGACCAACCCGCAAACCAAGGGCCGCCGAGCGTATAATGCGCCAGCGAGACATCGGCGGGATCGAGTTCGGAAGCCGAAGCCCCGACGAGGTAGTTCCACGCCAGGGGCAATTCGCCGATCTCGTGGTCCTCAAGCCATTTGAAGGCGTGGAGGTCACGTCCGGGCCACGTATTGAGCATCTCGTTGGTCAGCCGCTTGTTGGCGGGATGATCCAGATTCCATAAAACGACCGACGACCAGTTCTTGCGGCGATAGAACGTCTGCGTTTGTCCGTCCATCTTGACCGCTTCGGATTCGCGTTGCTGGTGCTTGACCGCCATGATCGCGTAGGAAGGATCGAGCAGATCGAGCAGTTTGACCGGATCCTTCAGAAACAGGACGTCGCAATCGCAGAACATGGCCCAGCCGCTTTGCCCCATGAACGGAACGGCAAAGCGCGATATGGCAAACTCGGTCGCCATCGGCGCCTCGGAAATCGGGCACCAGAGCTTACCGTCACGTACTTCCATCGGTCGCGTCATGATTCCTTGGGCTACAAGGTCCTTGAGCACGAGCGGCTGTATCTGCAACGGGGTGCTTGTCCGCCGATAGGCGCTCCATCGCGCCACGTCTAGAACTCGGGATTCGCGCGGATCATAGCCAATGTAGATTGGTATCATGTGGCAGTTCTGTAATCTGATGTGAATTTAGACGAATCTAGCATGGCAGCACTGCACGCGGAAGACCAGAAGCACATTCGCAATGCCGTGTGTCCGGGTTGCCACGAGCGTTTCATCTCTGAAGGTGTCGATGGTGTTTTTGCGCGACAAGAGCCAAGCAACCGGCATCGCGCCTCTTGACGACGGACCTGTCGAGCGGGTCGTCGCACTCACATTTGAGACAGCTCACCAGCAAGCCACATCGACCGTTGTTATTGGACCTCACATCTCCTGGCCTGGCCCGTCCAGAGTGGCAGACCGAGCGAGTCCGCCACGTGCGGATCGCTCGTATAAAGGGGGAAACCGAGCGCCAACAGCGCCAGCAGGGTGGCACGGTCGGAACCGACGTGCATCCGGTCGATGTTCAGTTTGTTGTACACATGGCCGTGCGAACCTGGGTCAATACCCGTGATGATCACGGCCGGCGCGCCGTTATGCAAGGCGTAAAGGACCGCCGTGATCCCGGTCGAGAACTTCTCCTCCAGATGCATCTCGAAATTGGGCACACCCATCACTGCTTCGTAGAGCGCCATGCGCTGGTGACGGGTCATCGTGCGCAGGTCGCGACAGCGGTAGTTGAAGGCCGCGATGTTGCAGCGCAATTCCTCCATCGTGCGGTGTGCGCGCACAATCCAGAGCAGATCGGTCTCCTGGCCGGTCAAGACGGCGCGCACGGCCACAGCGTTTGGCTTGGTCGCGTCAAGCTGGTTGACGTAAAGAAATGTCGCGTCAGGGGTACCCATCCCCCAGCGGGCCGTGACGGTCTGCGAGCCATTCACGGTAAAGAGTGTGAAAGCATCGCGCTGAAAACCCACCGGCGGGTGTGAGACCGGCGCGGAGCCTACGATGAGGACCGGCTTTGTAAGCGGCACAGGGTGCCGTGGCGCCTGGGGATGCAGCAGGCGATATAACAGTTTCCGCTTAACCACCAGAAGCGGGTGATCGAACAAGCGCTTGCGCAGCGGCTTCTGTGCATCGGGATTCGCTGCGCTATGCTCTGCAATCTCCAGAGCGATCCCCTTGGCCTTCGCCAAACCGGCCTCCTCTCAATGCTTTCCCGGGCATGTACTCCCCCCTGCCAGCCGGCGTTGATCAGCGGCTTGATCGTTGGGGCAGGCAGCAACCATAACGTGACGAATCATTTCCTCCGGCGCTCTGATGGGAACCCTTCGCTTTTCCCCAAGCGCTTCAAGCCTCTCTCACTCAATGTCGCAACTCTACTGTATTCGGCACGAGACTGCATGCGGGTTGCTGTTGTTTGTTGCTTCTGATCACGGTTCGATAGAACTCCGTCCGAAACTCATGGTGCCAGATCGGCAGCATCGCCGAAGCGATAGCCGCGCTCAATACTCAGCAGAGGATCAATCTCCACCAGCCGAACAGGAATTTCAACATCCAATTTCGACAGCAAACGGCAAGACACATTGCTGCAACTGCGACCGAATCTACAACTGGGACCGAGACCCGACCTCAAAACGCCGCCTGGCACTGTGGATCGCGATGCTGGCCGAATGCATCCGCCATTGTCGAGACCGAGGTTTGATGTGAAACTCCCGGCGTCAGCATGGGAGGTCAAAATGCCCAACAGTTTCAAGACCGGAGACGTCGTCAAGCTGAAGTCCGGAGGCCCGAAGATGACGATAAGCGACGGTGCCGCCTCCGGCACATATATGTGCCATTGGTTCAACCGCGAGGGCGATGTATGGACCCCGCAGCATGCCGGCTTCAAGCCGGACCAGCTGGTGGTGGCGGACCAATCGACATAGAACGGTTCACCGTTTCGCGGAAGCGGCGAAACGCTCTATCTCTTTGTTTTTACGCAATTCCATAGGGAAAGCGCTACGCGCTTTTCCCGGGAAAACCGTACACACTTTTCTTGGAATTGCTCTAGTTCCTGCCCTTCGGCTGAAGGGTTCGAACATGGCGCAAGCAGCGCCCGATCGGGCGCGTTGTTGCGGCATGCGCCTGCCGGCACAAAAGTCACCGACGGATTTCTACCGCCGCTGCGTTTAACGGAAGAAGCGTCGCCACGGCACAATGCCATGGCAGCGCGCCAACCGGAGACGCCAGCATGATACGCCGTTCGATCCTTGCCGCTGCCTTGAGCCTGCTGACCGCCACGGCGTTCGCCCAGACGGCGACACAGCCTCCGGCCGCGACGTCCCCTTCTGCACCGCCCCCCGCTGCCGCGCCAGCCACGTCAAAGACCAGGCCCGAAATCACGCTGGCCAAGTTCCAGAAGCGGCGTGAGAAGGCGATCATGGCCGCCGACACGGATGGCGACGGCAAGATCAGCCTGCTGGAATGGGAGGTCCTCCAGGCAAAGCGCGGCACCAAGGGCGACCCGACACAGTCCTTTGCGCGCGCGGACTCGAACCATGACGGCTTCATCGACCGCGCCGAGCTCGATGCGTTCTTCGCCCAGCGCTTCGCCAGGCTGGACAAGAATGGCGACGGCGTTCTGAGCGTCGACGAAATGCCGGGCCATAAAACCGCTCCCAAGGCGGAGCAATGAACGGGGGTAATGGCACGCGATGACCATCAGGGGTGCGCCAGCCGATGAGCGCGGATCCGGACGAGGATCTGGTTCGTCGTATCGGCGCCGGCGATCCGGCGGCCGTGCAAACGCTGGTCGCGCGCAAACTGCCGCGTATCCTGGCGCTTGCCGTGCGCATGCTGGGCGACGCGGCGGAAGCCGAGGATGTCGCGCAGGAGACCTTCGTCCGACTCTGGCGCCATGCCTCGGGCTGGCGGCGCGGCAATGCCCGCTTCGACACCTGGATCCACCGGGTGACGCTGAACCTCTGCTACGACCGGCTGCGCCGCCGCCGCGAATGGGTGACAGACGATCTGCCGGAGGTGGTAGACCCGGCGCCGCTTCCGGATACCCAGCCGCGGGAAGACACGTGGCGCGTCGAACAGGCCTTGCGAGCCATCGCGCCGCGGCAGCGCGAAGCCATCATCCTGGTCTACTATCAGGACATGTCGAACATCGAGGCGGCCACGACCCTGGAGATCAGCGTCGATGCCCTGGAGAGCCTGCTTTCGCGCGGGCGCAGGGCGCTGCAGGCGATCCTGGCCAGGGACGATGTCCATGAATGAAAACCGCGCCGCCATGAAGGCGCAGCGTTCGCGCCTTGCCGACACCGCCTGGCGGCCGGCTCCGATGATCGCCGCGCCGTGCGGGCACGCGATGCCAGCGGGCAAGGGGCCAACAGGCAAGGGAAAGACCGATGTCTGACCGATCCAGGGACGCACCGACGATGGATGCCGAACGCTTTGCCGCGCTGGCGGCAGCCTATGGCGGCGACTTGCGGCGATGGCCACAGGCCGAACGCGCGGCCGGCAGCATCCTTGCCGCAAGCGACGCGGGCGCGGCCATTCTGAGGGATGCCGGCAAGCTCGACGCCCTGCTCGACAGCTATCGCGTCGAGGCGCCCGGCAAGGCGCTGCACGGCGGCATAGTGAGGGCTGCCGACCGGCATCTTGCCCAACGCTCGCGCCAGCGCTTGTGGTGGCTGGGACTGGGACTTGCCGGCATCGGCCTGGCCGGCGCGGTTGCCGGATCGGCTTTGGTGATCGTCGCCACGCCTGAGGTTCAGCCCGATCAGTATGTGCTGGACGCCAATGCGACGGCGTTCGGCGATGCCGGTCCCGACGACACCATCGAGGAAAACCTATGAGCACGGGCCGCAAGCTCCTCATCGCGTCCGTGGCGCTGAACGTCTTCCTGGCCGGCGCCCTTGCCGGCGGGGCCGTCTGGCTGAGAAGTGGCAAGGCGGGCCAGGGCTATTCGCTGGAAGCGGCCGGAGGCCGGCTTCCGGACCAGGAACGCAGGATATTCCGCAAGGCGTTGCGTGAGGTCCGGCGCGAATCCCGCCAGGTCATCCTCGACGGCCAGCAGGCCAGGCGCGAGGCCGCCGACCTGCTGCGGCAGCCCACCCTCGACACGGCAGCGCTGACGGCCGCGCTCGAGCGGGCCCGCAACGCCGACGTCACCATGCGCATGCGGCTGGAGCAGCGCATCGTCGAGTTTGCCGCGGCAAGTTCGGCCGAGGATCGCGCCGTGCTGGCTGAGGCGCTGACAAGACGCGCCGCGTTGCCGCCGGCGCCAAAAAAATCGCCATAAGCACCGACGGAATGCGCCGAAGCCGCCGTTTAAGGCAAGAAGGGCACACCTGCCGGACCGCCTGGTGCGAACAGGTTTTCAACTTCGAGACCATTTGGAGTATCGTCATGAACCGTCTGACACAATACGCGGCCGCCGCCGCGCTTGCCTTGACCGGAACGGCCGCGACCGTTGCGGCGGCATCCGCCACGCCGATGCTGGCCCAGCCAAGCGCCCCGGCGCTGATCGAGCATGTGGCATGGGGTTGCGGCCCCGGCTGGCATCCCAACCACTGGGGGCGCTGCGTGCCCAATCGGGGGGTTGTGTATCAGCGTTATTACCGGCCCGGCCCGGTCTTCCACGTCTGGCACCCCCATCCTGTCTGGCACCCACATCGGGTCTGGCACCGCTGGCGTCACTGGTAAGCGTGCGCGGGGGCCAGCCGCTTCACCGGCCTGGCCCCTCGACCGCAGCAACCGATCCGACCTGAGCGCATCGCGCCGAAAACGGGTTCATGCGCCGCGCTGGGCCTGAACAAGGAGCTGACGTGGCTATCCCGGCCAAAGGCTCCATGCCGCCGGATGCCGCCCTGGTCGGTGGTGCTGCTCGCCGGCGGCGCGATCAAGGGCGGCCGCGTCATAGCCGACTGGCCGGGCCTGAAGCCGGCCCAGCTCTACGAGCAGCGCGACCTGGCGCCGACCAGCGATGTCAGGGCGGTGCTGAAAGGCCTGCTCGCCGACCAGTTCGGGCTTTCGGCGGCGGTGCTCGGCGACAAGGTGTTCCCGGAGTCCGCGACGGTGAAGCCGATGCGCGATCTGGTCGTCTGAATTCCGGTTGCAGATGGCGATTAAGGTTAAATTTACTATGGAATTGTTCGAAAGCTGCAAATGACACAAAGCTCCCCCAAAAGAAACGCAAAGACATGTTCGTGGGGAAAGCCATATCTCGACCTCAAGGGCCTTTGCGGGCCTTCTGCCATCCGCTGGCGTTGGTGCTGATCAGCCTTGCGGGCGTTTTTGGTGCCGGCCGAGCCGAGCATGAATGGCTGTCGGTGCCGTTCTCGCTGACATTGGTGGCGGCGCTCGCGGGAGCGGTGTTCCTGACATCGGGGCGTCTCGCCTTTTCCGTCTATCTCGCCTGGATGGCCGTTGCCCTGGTGACGCTGATCTCGGCGGTCAAATTCCGGATGAAGGGGTTCTCGCTGCACTTCTACGACACGATCTTCGTGTCCACGGATCCGGGAGTGTATCGCTTCCTGCTCGGCTCCTATCTCCACCTCATCCTGCCTGTCGCCGCGGCGTTGGTGCTTGGCATCGCCGCAGCGATCCTGATCTTTCGCGCCGACCGGAAGCTCGGCTGGCCCGCATCGGCGCGCGCCCTGCTTCTGGCCGTCCTCGTCACGCTGGTGCCGCTGACCTTTCCGGCCGAGGCTTCGAAGGACCGGTACTTCTACTATATGCAGGGCCGGCACATGTCGGCCTTCTTCATCTCACTGATGGATCTGCGTAACCTGGTCGTCGAGCCGGCGTTCGAGCAGCGGCTGCAGGCCGTCGCGCCACAGCCACCCTTCGCCGACACGGTCGACTGCGGCGACCGGGCAGCGCTTCCCGATATTTTCTTCGTGTTGAGCGAAAGCCAGTCCGATCCAAGCTATTTTCCGCAGATCGCCGGTGGCCCGGGATTCCTGCAGCGATTTGCACCTGCCGCTGGCGAGCCCCGCCCGATGCAGGTCGAGACGTTCGGCGGCGGCACCTGGATCAGCAATTTGTCCTTGATGACCGGGGTTTCGGCCAGCGATTTCGGCTGGCGAAGTCCCTATCTGACGATCACGCTACAGGACAAGGTCGCCGGCGCGTTGCCGGAGTTGCTGGCGCGCTGCGGCTATCGAACGGCCGTCATGACGCCTATGGACTTTACCTTCGTCAACGAGGGGCCTTTCTTGAAGTCGATCGGGTTCGAGAACGTCCTCGACATCAAGGATATCGCCGCGCCCTTCTACCATCTGCGCGACCGTTTCTATTACCACGCGGCGGAGGCATTCATCGCCAGGCACCGCCGGGAAGACGGCCGGCCACTGTTCCTCGAAATCCAGACCATGTTTCCGCACTCGCCCTATGAGGGGCGGATGGAGCCGGGATTGAAGATGGAAGGCGAGCCTTTCGCGAACGATTTCCAGGCCGGCGAATATCTGCGCCGCATGGCGATCGCGCGCGGCGACCTTCAGGATTTTCTCAAGCAGCGGGAAGCGGAGGCCGGCAGGCGCGGCGCCGTGGTGCTCGAATTCGGCGACCACCAGTCCTCGGCGACCAAACCGTTTGTCGATGCGACCGCAGGCAGTGACGCGCTGGCCAAGCTTGACTCGCTCGCCTATCGCACCTTCTACACCCTCACGACCTTCCATCATCCACTGCGTCACCCGATGCCCGATATGGCGTCGCTCGATCTTGCCTTTCTCAGCGCAAGCCTGCTCGATGCCGCCGGCCTGCCGATGTCACCCGTCATGTCTGATCTGGTGCGGTTGCGTGACCATTGCGGCGGCACGTTCCATGGCTGTGCTGACCGGGCCGAGGTGGATGCACATCTGCGCCGCCGCGCCGATTCAGGACTGCTGCATCTTTTCCCGCAAGCTGCGCCGCTTCATTCACAAGTCGAAACACGGTGACGGCGCGACGCGGCCTCAGTGTGTCGGCCCGGCCCCCAGCGTCGCCACCGTCTTGAGGGCGCCGTCGAGCATGTCGCCCTTCTCGTCCTTCAGCGCCGCCTCGCGCAACCGCCTGATCCAGTCAGCGGCGTCGGCGCGCCCCTTGAGCAGGTCGAGCGCCGACAGCACGCGGTCGAACTTCGACTGGGCACGGACATGGGTGTCGCTGTAGCCCTTGATCAGCCGGCGGCAGTTCAGGATCTCGACGGCCAACGCATAGTCCTCACGCGCATGGCCCAGCGCCAGCGCGTACCAGCTCTCCAGATGCGCGGCTTCTACCTTGTGGCGCAGCAGGCGGCGGCGCCAGCGGCGCAGGCCGCCGATGAACCACAGAGCGGTGAAACCGGCAAAACTATCGGTACGGATGCGCCGGCCGCGATTGATGCGACGGTCAAGGAAGGCGGCGAGCTTCGGCCGGTTCTCGATGTAGCTGCCCAGCCCCGCCGGCAGCGTGCCGCAGAACTCCTCGATGCGCGGATGGAAATACTCGGTCACCTGCAGGACCGAGCCATCCCTGACGCCGACCTCCTTGCGCACGCGCCTGTCGCGGGTCGAGCGCGTCTTCAGGTCGGCGACGCGGATCATGTCGTCGTAGCATAGGGCGTTCGCCAAATGCTTGGCGGCGGCGATCGAGAGGGCATAGGCTCGATCAGGCCCGTCCAGCACGACGGCTTTGTCCAGGCGGTCGAGATATTCGCGTCCGTAGGCAATGTCCTGATAGTCCACGACCTTTCGCAGACCGCGCAGCGCCATGTCGCGCACCGCCACGGGCATCACGTCGATGCGGGCGGCCAGGGCCTGCCAGCCTCGCAGGAGGTCTTGCGGGCCACTCACCTGTCCAGCGGCCAGGGCGGAGCCGACGACAGCCGCTTCCGCCGGCTTTGGCGCAGCCGATGATGCCGTGCCGCGCGCGCGATCATAGGCGGCGCCGAAGGCGGCGAGGCTGGCCTTGACGCCGCGGCCACCGGCGCCGATCGCCTCTTCATAGCTTTCGCGTACGAACGGCAGGGCGTCGGAGCCCGCCAGCGCGCCAAGCAGGCTGGCCGAGATCATGGAGCCGCTGTCGGCCGCGATCTTTTCCATATCGAAAGCGATGAAGCGCTTCGATGCGGCTTCTGCCGTCGCGTACACCTTCGACGACGACGCCCTGCCGTCGCCGGGCTCGATCTTTTCCGACACGGCGGCGATGCGGTGCGAAGAGGTGATCAACGTCGTGCGGTCGGGGGTGACGAAGCCGCGGATAATCGCGCGGCCGGCTTCCATCAGCTCGGCGGCGATCAAAATGTCGACGTCGCCTTGTGAGGGCGACAGCGCGAAGACCGGCAGGCGGCCGGTGTCGCGGGCCGCCTCGACATAGTAGATGGTGGCGCCGGTGCGCTGGGCGACGCCGGCCACCGAGGTCGATTGCGCCACGTACCCGTTGCGCTCGGCGACGTCGGTGATCCAATCGGCAAGCACGCCGCCGCCCTGGCCGCCGACGGCAAGCACCGCAAGCTTGATAACGCGTTCGTCGTCGGCGGCGCCTGTCTTCGGGCGCGGTGAGGCGTTGTGATCAAGCATCGGCGAACACCAGACGGCGGCCTTCGCGGCGACGCTGCAAAAGACCGATGACGGCGCGCCGGGCGCTCTCGAGGAAGCGGTCCCAGCGGCTCGGGTTGTGCACGACATCGGCGCGATAGAAGGACGGGCACAGCACCGCCGCATCGGCGACCTCGCCGCAATTGCCGCAGCCGACGCAGTTCTGGTCGATGCTCGCGACGGGATCGTCGCGCAGCGGATCGTCGAGCGACTTCACCGACAGCGACGGACAGCCGGACAGCCGCATGCAGGCATGGTCGCCGGTGCAGATGTCCTCGTCGACGCCGAACTTCGGCTTGACGACGCGCGTTCCACCCTTGATCGCATTGTCGACCAGGGGCTTTTCGCGGCGCTGGCGGTTGAGCATGCATTCCGACGAGGCGACGATGACCTTCGGGCCTTTCTCGTCCGTGGTCAGCGCCTCGCGCAGAGTGTCCTGCATCTTGCCGACATCGTAGGTGCGGTCGACATGGCGCAGCCACTTGACGCCCATGCCTTTCACCGCCTCTGTGATGGGATGCTTGGTCGACTTGGTCTTGTTGCCGGCGCGGGACGACAGGATGTCCTGCCCTCCCGTCGCGGCCGAGTAGAAATTGTCGACGATGACGATGACGCCGTCGTTCTTGTTGAACACCGCATTGCCGATCGAGGAGGTCAGGCCATTGTGCCAGAAGCCGCCATCGCCGACGAAGGAGATCGAGCGGCGCTTGGCGTCGGGCGAATTGAAGGCCGAGGCCGAGGCCGGGCCGAGCCCGTAGCCCATTGTGGTGGCGCCGAGTTCGAAGGGCGGCATGATCGAGAACAGGTGGCAGCCGATGTCGGACGCGATGTGGTGCTTGCCGAGTTCCTGTTCGACCAGTTTTGTCGCGGCAAAGATCGGCCGCTCCGGGCAGCCGATGCAGAAACCGGGCGGTCGACCTGGAACGACATTGATCAGGTCCGCCGTGTCGACGCCGTCGCCGACCTTGTTGGGAGCCCGCACTTCGCCGGGCAGAAGATGCGGCGCCTCGGTGCGCAGGAAGGCGCCGATGCCGTCGAGCATGACCTGGCCGGTATATTCGCCGGCCATCGGCAGGTGCTCCTTGCCGACCAGGCGGGTGCCACGCCCGGCCTTGTGCAGCATGGCGGCAAAGGCCTGTTCAATGTAGTTGGGCTGGCCTTCCTCGACGACCAGCACCGCCTGCTTGCCTTCGCAGAAGGACAGAAACTCGTTGTCGATCAACGGATACACGGCATTGAGCACGTAGAGCGGCACGTCGGTCTCGCCATAGGTGTCGGCAAGGCCGAGCCGCTGCAAAGCGCGGATGACGGAATTGTACATGCCGCCCTGCATGACGATGCCGACGGAGCCGTGATCGGAACCGAAGATCTCGTTGATCTTGCGGCTCTTGATGAAATCCACCGCCGCCGGCCAGCGCTTCGCGACCTTCTCCTTCTCGTGCAGGAAGGAAGCGGGCGGCAGCACGATGCGGCCGGTGTCGCGGCGGGGCGCCTCCAGCGCATCGGCCACCGTCATCGGCGGCCGCTTGTTGTCTTTGGCGGTGAAATGACCGTGGACATGGCAGCAGCGGATGCGCACCTGCAGCATGACAGGCGTGTTGGAGGCCTCGGACAACTCGAAGCCGTCTTCCACGGCCTTGACGATCGAGGGCAGGTTCGGGCGCGGGTCGAGCAGCCAGACCTGGCTCTTCATGGCGAAGGCATGGCTGCGCTCCTGCATGATCGAGGAGCCCTCGCCATAGTCCTCGCCGACGATGATCAGCGCGCCGCCGGTGACGCCGCCAGATGCCAGATTAGCGAGCGCGTCGGAGGCGACATTGGTGCCGACCGTCGACTTGAAGGTTGCCGCGCCGCGGATCGGATAATGCACCGAGGCCGCCAGCATGGCGGTGGCGGTGGCTTCCGAGGCGCTCGCCTCGAAATGCACGCCGAGTTCGCCCAGAATGTCCTGCGCGTCGGCCAGCACATCCATCAGATGACTGATCGGCGCACCCTGGTAGCCGCCGATATAGCCGACGCCGCATTGCAGCAGCGCCTTGGTGATGGCGAGGATGCCTTCGCCGGCAAATTCCTCGCCGGCGCCGAGCCTCAGCTTTTCGACTTCCTTGGCAAAAGACCGTTCGGCCATTTTTGGCCTCCTTCCGTTGCCGCCCGGCTTCGGCGGCGCGTAGCTCTAGATGTCGTGCTTGCGAATGTTCTTCAGCATCTTCTGCAATGTCGCGATCAGCGCGGCGTATTCGGCGTCGTCGACATCGTCGAACATGGCCTCGAAAGCGTCATGCATGGCCGGCCAGGCACGGGTGAACTCGGTGCGGCCCTCGTCGGTCAGGAACACATGGCGGATGCGACTGTCGCTAACCCCCTGCTCGCGCCGCACAAGCCCCTGCCCCTCAAGGGTGTCGAGCGTGCGGCTCAAGGTCGACTGCTCGATCACCGTATAGACCGAGAGGTCGTTGACGGTGACGCCGTCAGTGACCGACAGCACCGCGAGCGCCCGCACCTGCGAAATGGTCAGGCCCTGCTTGCGGAAATCGTCCCGCAAGGTGGCGTTGTAGCGGCCCATGATGCGGTTCATCAGATAGGGCGCGAATTGCTGCAGGCCGATCTGACCCAAGGTCGATATGCGCTGGCGCTTTTCCGCGATTTTCTGCTCCATCATAGTCTCCCCGCCAGGAGAAAGCCGGAGCCGCCGCCGAGGCCCGCGCCCGGATGGGTCGAGGCGCCGATATGGTAGAGGTTCTTGATGCCGGTCTGGTGATTGCGGCTGGTCCTGAACGGCCGCCACAGGAAGGACTGGTCGACGGTCGAGGACCCGCCATAGGGGTCGCCGCCGACCAGATTGATGTTCATCGCTTCGAGATCGGCAGGCGAATAGGCGCGGCGCGCGATGACGCTGTCCTTGAAGCCATCGATATGACTGGCAAGGATCGCTTCGGCGCGATCGGCATAGGCCTCGCGCAGCGCGTCGGTCCATTGCCCGTCCGCCGGCGCCTGCAGCTTGCCGGCGGCATCACCCTTGATGTGACGGGGCGCCTCGGGCAGTTGCAGCCACAGGATCGCCTTGCCTTGCGGGCAACGCGAGGGATCGAGCGCGTGCGGCTGGCCGACGCAGATGGTCGGCACTTCGGGCAGCATGCCCCGCACCGCCTCGTTGCAGGCCTTCGATACCCCGTCCAACCCAGGCGTCAGATGCAGCAGCGCCACCTTGTCCAACCCCTGGCCTCGCCATGAAGGCGGCTTGTCGAGGGCATAGTGGATCTGGAAATTGCCTTTGCCGTAGCGGTATTTTTGCGTCGCCTCGATGTCATTCCTGGGGCTGTCTCTGCCGAGCAGCCGACCGTAAAGCTGCGTCGGCGTGACCGAGCAGATGACGCTCTTCTTCGCATTGACGGTCTCGCCCGAGGCCAATCGCACTCCGGTGGCGCGACCTTCGGTCAGGATGATCGAGGCAACGTCGGCCTCGGTGGAGATGACCCCGCCGCGCTCTTTGACAAGCGCCTCGAACGCCGACAGCAGGTTCTTCGCCCCGCCCTTGACGATCGGCGCGCCCGCAGCCTCCAGCGCGAACGCGATGACCTTGGCGATCTGGCCGGAGAAAGCATCTTCCGGCCCAAGTCCGGCATGCAGCACCCACGGTGCCCATAGCGCGCGTATGGTTTCGGACCGATAGGTGCTTTCCAGCCATCCGCGCGCCGGCACCAGCGCATCGCCGAGAAAGGCGGCCAGCCCGCGCGGGCTCCGCCGCCAGGCATCACCGGCGAGCAGCTTCATTGTCGGATAAGACCAAAGGCTGCCGCCGAGCAGGCCGAACAGCAGCCCGGCATTGCGCTCGATGCCGCCGACATCCTCGGCGTGCCGGTCGCCGTCGCCTGCGGCGATCGCATTGAAGGCGGCGATGTTGGCGGCGCGGTCGGTGCTGAGCACGGCATGGCTGCCGTCGGGCCGCAGCACCCCCGTCGGGGTGGCCGCGTGACAGAACTCCAGGCCATGCCGGGCCAAGTCCTTGCCCAGCGCCGCGTAAGCCGGTGAGGTAATGAACAGCACGAAGGTCGTCGCCATCACATCATGGATGAAACCGGGCGCGGTGATTTCCTCGGTGCGCATGCAGCCGCCAATGCGGTCGTTGCGCTCCAGCACGAGTACCTTTGCGCCCTTGCCGCCCAGCATCGCCGCGCAGACCAGCGCGTTGATGCCGCTGCCGACGATGATGTGGTCGGGGGCGTTCATTGGCGGTTCCCCGTGGGCAGCGGATAGGCTTGGGAGGTCAGTCCTCTACGGCGCTCCCCTCTGTCCTGCCGGACATCTCCCCCTTTTGGGGGGAGATTGGCTGTCATCACCGCTTTCGCCAATCTCCAACGTTGCAGGAATGAGAGGGGCGCCGAAGCTGCCAATCTCCCCCCTTGAGGGGGAGATGTCCGGCAGGACAGAGGGGGGCGCCGTAGGGCGCGAGTGCCGCCAACCTGCCTCCCTATCGCATCGCCCGCGCGCATGATCTTCTCCCGAAGATCCACTTCGCCCTATTTGCCCGGCACCAGCGCCAGGGCGCGGATCGGGCTGCCGGTGCCGTGCTCGATCTTGAGCGGCGCGGCGATCAGGATGGCGCCCTTCGGCGGCAACTGGTCGAGGTTGCACAGGCTGGCCAGACCATAGCGGTTGGCCTTGTGCATCAGCGTGTGGGCCGGGAATGGCGGCTCCATGCCGCCGGCCTTGCCGGCATCGGTGCCGATCGTCTCCGAGCCCCAGCCCTTGATGTCCTTGCTGATCAGGAACTGGATTGCTTCCGCCGTCGGGCCGGGCGTGTGTGGGCCGGTCTCGTTGGCGTTGAGGAATTCGGCTTCCGAGCCGTTGCGCTTGTACCAGTCGGTGCGCATCACCACCCATTCGCCGGCGTTGATGGCGCCATGCTTGGCTTCCCACGCCCTGATGTGATCGACGGTGAGCAGGAAATCATGGTCTGCGGCGGCTTCCTTGGAGCAGTCGATGACATTGACCGGACCAATAAAGTTCTGCGCCGGAATGGTGTCGGTGGCGCCATCCGGATAATCCTTGCCGCTGATCCAGTGCTGCGGCGCGTCGAAATGCGTGCCCGAGTGTTCGCCGAGCTTCAGCCAGTTCCAGGCCCACCAGGGACCATTCTTGTCGTAACGGGAGATGTTATGGATCTCGACCTTCGGCGTGTCGACGGCAAGTTCCGGCGGCAGCTTGATCAGCGGCGTGTCAGGACCGAGCGGCGCCGACAGGTCGACCACCTTGATGGCGCCTGAAAGAAGCTGGCCGGCGACTTCGCCGAGGAGTTGTTGCGTGTCCATGGTCTCTGTTCCCTCTTGTCTGATGTGCTGAAGGCTCGTCTCGGCCCTTAATATCCTACTAGACGAAAACATATGCATCTGCAATTATCTTTAAGCATAAAGGAAATGGGTGCGGGGCGTGAGCGAGTTCGACGCCATCTTTGTCGGGGCGGGCCACAACAGTCTGGCTTGCGCCACGCATCTGGCACTCAAAGGCTGGAGAACCGGGGTTTTTGAGCGCAGTGCAACGATCGGCGGCGCCGTCCAGACCCGCGAGTTCACGCTGCCGGGTTTCCGACACGATTTCGGCGCGATGAATCTGAGCCTGTTCGCCGGCTCGGCCTTCCACCAGAAATATGCAAATGAATTGAAAGCCCACGGGCTGGAATTCGCGCCGGTTTCCGACTGTTTCGCCAGCGCCTTCCCGGACGGACGCTGGTTCGGCGTCAGCAACGATCTGGAAAAGACGGCCGCGCGCATGGCTGCCTTCTCCGCCGCCGATGCCGCCACGTGGCGCAAGCTGGTCGCCGCCTTCCCGGCGGAAGCAGAGCATCTGTTTCGCCTCTTGGGATCACCGATGAGCGCCCGCGCCCTTGCCGGCACGGCGTGGAACCTTTGGCGCAAGAAGGGCCTCGCCGGCGCGCTCGACACCGGGCGCCTGCTGCTTTCCTCGCCCCGCGCGTGGCTGGAGGAGACTTTCGAGTCGCCCCATGTGCGGGCGACGCTCGCCACCTGGGGCATGCATCTCGACTTTGCGCCCGACATCGCAGGCGGTGCCGTGTTCCCTTATCTGGAATCCATGGCCAACCAGAGTTTCGGCATGGTGCTGGGCAAGGGCGGCGCCCACACCATCATTCGTGCCTTATCGGGGATGGTCACGGGCGCCGGCGGCAAGATCTTCACCAACGCCGAGGTGGCCGAAATCACGGTTTCGGCCGGCAAGGCGACGGGTGTGCGGCTCAAGTCCGGTGAGACACACACGGCCACCAGGGCGGTCATTGCCGGCGTTGCACCCAAGGCGTTGGCCGGCACGCTTTTGCCCAACGGTTCCGGCGACGCCGGCTTCGACACGGCGATGCAAAAATTCCGCCACGCGCCGGGCACCATGATGATCCATCTGGCGCTGGACGATCTGCCGGACTGGCGCGCCGGCGCCGAGTTGCGGCAGTTCGCCTATGTGCATCTGTCACCGTCGCTCGACGCCATGTCGCGCACCTATCAGCAGGCGATGGCGGGCGTGCTGCCGGACGAGCCGGTGCTGGTCCTCGGCCAACCAACCGCGGTCGATCCGTCGCGCGCGCCTCAAGGCAAGCATGTGCTGTGGGTGCAGGTGCGCATGCTGCCGGCAGAAATCCTTGGCGACGCCGCCGGCAAGATCACGCCCGCGCATTGGGATCAGGTCAAGGATCGCTATGCCGAGCGCGTGCTCGACATCGTCGAAACCTACGCGCCCGGCCTGCGAGCCAAGATCCTTGGCCAGGCCGTGTTCTCGCCCATCGACCTCGAGCGCGAGAACCCGAACCTCGTCGGCGGCGACCAGGTTTGTGGTAGCCACCACCTGGCACAGAATTTCCTGTTTCGCCCGGCACGCGGCTACGCCGGTTGGAACACGCCTGTGGCCAATCTGCATCTCACCGGTGCCGCCACATGGCCGGGCGCCGGCACGGGTGCCGCCTCGGGCTTCATGCTGGCGCAACAGCTTGGCGGGAGGTAGCAGCCGAAACGCATTGGGGTGGAGCAAGGCAAGGTACGGTTGCCCAGGGAACCCACTGATCAAACAACGAAGCCGTGCACGGAAAACAGAAAAACCAACAAGGGGAACGACCATGACAATCAACAGACGCGAATTGCTCGGATACGGTGCCGCCGCACTCGGGGCGACGGCCATCGGCCTGCCGAAGATCGCCGGGGCGGCGGCCGGCGAACTGACCATCGCCTACAATGTCAACCTGCCGTCCTGGGATCCGACCACCGGACCTTCGGCGGTCAACCCGACCATCCAGGGCCTCTACCAGTCGGTGTTCGATCAGTTCATCCCGCAGAAGCCGGACCTGTCCTTCGCGCCGGGGCTGCTCACCGAGTGGGGCTGGAATGACGACCGCACCAAGATCATGATGACGGTGCGCGAGGGCGTAACCTGGCATGACGGCTCGCCGTTCACGCCCGAGGACGTGGTCTGGTCGTTGCAGCGGGCTGGCGATGAAAAGACCGGCAACCCGATCCAGTTCGTGTGGAAGAACGTCAACAACTTTAAGATCGAGGGCAACAAGATCACGGGCGATGTCGTGCAGTTCGACCCGGTCTACTTCAAGTGGATGTCGTTCCTCACGGGCTACATCATGCCGAAGGCCTATTACGAGAAGGTGGGCGCCGAAGGTTTCGAAAAGGCTCCGATCGGCACCGGCCCGTACATGGTCGAGAAGTTCGAACGCAACGCCTTCCTGCGGCTGAAGGCCAATCCGAAGTACTGGGGCGGCAAGCCGGCATTCGAGAACGTGACGATCAAATTCGTCACAGACGCGGCGAGCCGTGTCGCCGAAATCGAGTCCGGCTCCTCGCAGGTGACGCTCGAGATTCCCTATGAGGAGTATGACCGCCTGATCGCCAAGGACGGCCTTGCCGGCTCGATCAAGAATGTTTCCGACATCGGCATGATCTTCTTCAACGACGTCGAGGCGATGCTGGACAAGAACGTGCGCCAGGCAGCCGTCA
The DNA here is from genome assembly GCF_006440955.1 of Mesorhizobium sp. B2-8-1. NCBI lineage: Bacteria > Pseudomonadati > Pseudomonadota > Alphaproteobacteria > Hyphomicrobiales > Phyllobacteriaceae > Mesorhizobium > Mesorhizobium sp. B2-8-1. The sequence continues at coordinate 243,694 of NZ_VFTX01000008.1, forward strand.
TGGCGGTCGACAAGGAGCTTCTGGTCAAGCGGCTGCTGCGCGGCTACGGCCAGCCGCTCGCCACGCTGGAAACGCCGGAATACGCGGCCTACGACGCGTCGATCAAGGTCGAGCACAATCCGGAAAAGGCCAAGCAATTGCTGGCCGCTTCCGGCTATTCGCCGGAAAAGCCGGTCAAGTTCACCATCCAGACGACCAAGGGCTTCAAGCCCAAGGACTACGAGATGATCCAGGCGATCGTCGGCATGTGGCGCAAGGTCGGCATCGAGGCCACCATTGAAGTCTACGAGATCGCCAAGCATTACGAATTGCGCGCCGCCGACAAGCTGGCGCCGGCGGCCTTCTACAACTGGGGCAACGCCATCGGCGACCCGACCACCTCGACCGGCTTTGCCATGTATGGTCCGAGCCCGCACTCGGTGTGGGACAGCCAGGATCTGATCGACATGATCAACCCGCTGTGGGGTGAGAAGGACGAGGCCAAGCGCATCGCCGGCTGGAAGGCGGTGGACAAATACATCGCCGAGCAAGCCTATGTGCTGCCGCTGATGCAGTATGCGCAGCCGATCGTGCATGCCAAGGGCGTCAACGTCGTGCAGCATGTGTCCGGCGCGCTGTTGCCGGCCCTGATGACCCCGGCCTGATATCGGCCGGGCTTGCCGCGCGCCGTCCATAGCGACGGCGCGCATCTTCTTTCGGCATACGAGTCTGCGGGCTCCAGCAAAGATTTACATGCTCCTGCAACGATTCCTGATCCGTCTTTTGACGATGCTGATCACGCTGTTCGGCGTGGCCGTCGTCGTCTTCGTCGTGATCCGCATCGCTCCCGGCGATCCGATCGCCATGATGCTGCCGCCCGGCGCGACCGATGTCGACATCGCCCGGCTGCGGGCGCTCTACGGCCTCGACAAGACGATTGTCGAGCAGTTCTTCATCTGGCTGTCCGGCGTCGTCAAAGGCGATTTCGGCACCTCGATCTCGCTGCGGCAAGACGTGCTCGGGCTTGTCTTCAACCGGCTGCCGGCAACGCTGGAACTCGCCATCGTCGCGCTTATCATGGCGGTGGCGATCGGGGGGACGATGGCCATCCTCGGCGCCCGCGAACGAGGCACGGCGGTGGAAGCCGGCATCGACATCGCCAGCGGGGCGGCACTTTCCATTCCCGACTTCCTCTGGGGCCTGGTGCTGATCCTGCTGTTCGGGGTGCTGGTGCCGATCTTCGACATTTCCGGCCGGGTCTCGCCGCAACTCGACCTGCCCTTCGTCAGCCAGTTCTATCTGTTCGAGAGCTTGCTTCGGCTCCGCCTCGATCTCACATGGGATCTCCTGAAGCACATGCTTATGCCGGCAGTGGCGTTGGCATTGCCGCTGGCGGCGATCATCTCGCAGCTACTGAAACAATCGCTGAAGGAAGTGCTCGACCTCGACTATGTCGTGCTGGCGCGGGTGAAGGGTTTTTCGGAAACGCAGGTCATCCTGCGCGAGGCGCTGAAGAATGCCGCCCTGCCCACGCTGACGCTGGTCGGCGTGCAGTTCACCTTCCTGATTGGGGGCACGGTCATCGTCGAGCGGCTGTTTTCCTATGAGGGTCTCGGCAACATGGCGATCGACGCGGTCATCAACCGCGACCTGCCGCTGATCCAGGGCATCGTGCTGGTCTTCGCGCTGTTGTTCGTGCTGATCAATCTCGCCGTGGATATGATGTATGCGCTGCTCAATCCGAGGCTGCGCCATGGATGAGAGGCGCATCTCGAGACACGGCTCAAGCGCCAGGCTTTGGCTGGCCGGCGGCTGGCTGCTGCTGGTGCTGCTGGCGGCGATCCTGGCGCCGCTGGTCGCGCCGCGGGACCCGCTCGCGCAGGATCTTATGCTCGAACGTTTGCCGCCGTTCTGGCTCGATGGCGCGGAGCCCGGCTATTGGCTGGGCACCGACAGCCTCGGCCGGGATCTCTTGCCACGCCTGATCTTCGGCGGGCGCATCGCCTTCATCGTTGCGTTCGCCGCCGCCAGCGCCGCCTGCCTTGTCGGCTCGACCCTGGGCTTGATCGCTGGCTATTTCGGCGGCTGGGCCGACCGCATCATCTCGCGCATCGTCGATGTCTGGATGGCATTCCCGCCGGTGCTGTTCGCCATCCTTTTGGTTGCCGTGCTCGGCACGGGTTTGAGCTCTGTCATCCTGGCGATCGCGATCATCGACTGGACGCGTTTCTGCCGGGTCATCCGCGCCGAGGCGATGGGCCAGTCGCGCATGGACTATGTCGAGAACGCCCGCATCGCCGGCTATGGCCGCATCGGCATCATGCTGCGCGAAGTGCTGCCCAATGTGGTGCCATCGATCGTGGCGCTGCTGTCGCTGGAAATGGGCATCGCCGTCATCGTCGAGGCGATCCTGTCCTTCGTCAACCTGTCGATCTCGACCGACGACCCGACCTGGGGCGGCATCATCGCCGAGGGCCGGCTGTCGATCCACCAGGCCTGGTGGGTGCTGGTATTCCCGCTGATCACGCTGATCCTGACCGTGCTGTCGTTCAGCCAGTTCGGCGAGGCGCTGAAGACACGTTTCGATCCGGTGCTGCGATGAGCGCCTGTCTTGATATCAAGGAGTTGAGCGCCGTGCTGCCGAACGGCCAGCGCGTGCTGCGCTCGGTGTCGCTTGCCGTGCAGCCCGGCGAAGTGCGAGCACTGGTCGGTGAAAGCGGCGCCGGCAAGACGATGATCGGCAAGGCGGTACTTGGCGTCTTGCCGTCGAGCGTGCGCATCGTCGAGGGCGATATGCGGCTCGAGGGCGAAGACCTCGGCAAGCTCAACCCGAAGGCACGGCGCACGCTGATCGGCGCGCGCACCGCACTGATCCCGCAGGATCCGCTGACCGCGCTCAACCCGTCGCGCCGCATCGGCCCGCAAACGACCGACCGGCTGGTGCGCATCCTCGGCTGGAGCGGCGAGAGGGCCGAAACCCGCATCCGGCAATTGCTGGACGAGGTGCAGATCCGTGACCCCGACCGGGTACTGAAAAGCTACCCGCACGAGCTTTCCGGCGGCATGCGCCAGCGCGTGCTGATCGCCGCAGCCTTCGCCGCCGAGCCCCGGCTGATCGTCGCCGACGAGCCGACCACGGCGCTCGACGTCACCGTGCAGAAGCAGATCCTGCGGCTCATCGCTGCGTTGCAGCGCGAGCACGGCACGGCGATCCTGTTCGTCACCCACGACCTCGGCGTCGTCGCCAAGATCAGCCAGAAGGTCTCGGTGCTCTATGCCGGCAAGGTCGTGGAAGAGGCCGAAACAGCTGCCCTCTTCGCGGCACCGCAGCACCCCTACACACGGGCACTGATGGCGGCAACGCCGCGCTACACCGATCCCCTCGCCTCGCTAAAGCCGGTCGACGAGGCAGTGCTGGCCGGGCTTGCCACGGAGACTGCGGCCGCGGACCAGGCGTGGAGGCGACCGCATGGCTGAGCCGCTGTTTTCCGTGCGCGGTCTGAAAGTCGCGCTGCCCGACATGACCCGCAAGCCGCTGATCGGCCGCGCGCCGCTGGCGGAAATCCTAAAAGGCCTGGACTTCGACCTGCCCAAGGGATCGGTGACCGGCATCGTCGGCGAGTCCGGATCCGGCAAGTCGACGCTCGGCCGTGCCCTGGTACGACTGCTGGAGCCCAGCGCCGGCAGCATCAGCTTCGACGGCATAGACATCACGCATCTGCCGGAGGCGGAGTTGCGGCCGCTGCGCCGCGATCTGCAGATGATCTTCCAGGATCCTATGTCGTCGCTCAACCCGCGCCGCACCATTGCCAGCATCATTGCCGCGCCGCTGAAGCAGAACGGGCTTGGCGACAATCTCAGGGACCGCGTGGCCGAGGCCTTGCAGCGCGTCGGCCTGCCGCAGAGCTTCGCCGGCCGCTACCGCCACGAACTGTCGGGCGGCCAGCGCCAGCGCGTCGGCATAGCGCGCGCGCTGGCGCTGGCGCCGAAATTCGTGCTGGCCGACGAGATCGTCTCCGGCCTCGACGTCTCGACGCAGGCGCAGATCCTCACCCTTCTGGAGAAACTGGCGGAGGAGATGGGGCTGACGGTCGCCTTCATCAGCCACGATCTGTCGGTCATCCGGCGGCTGTGCCGGCAGGTCATCGTCATGCGCGAAGGCAGGATCGTCGAAGCGAGCGCGACGGACGCTCTCTTCGAAAATCCCCGACAGACCTACACGCGCGACCTGATCGCGGCCATCCCACTGCCCGAAATCGACGACGGCTGGCTGGATATTCCTTCCGCTGCCAAGGCTCCGACATGAATGCATACGCACGCCGAAAAGCGGGCTCGGATGTGCGACCGGCCAATGACAAAGCCCCGCCAAATGGAGGAGAAACTGACATGAAGACAATAATTCGAAATGCAGCACTCGCTGCCGCCATCCTCGGCAGCACCGGTATGGCGGCAGCAAGCTCGATCCCCGGCATGCGCGGGCACGACCACACCGGCATCACGGTTCCCGACATGAAGCAGGCGGTCGATTTCTTCACCGACGTGGTCGGCTGCAAGAAGGCAATGTCGTTCGGCCCGTTCGCCGACGACAAGGGCACCTTCATGCAGGATCTTCTCGGCGTCGATCCGAAGGCTGTCATCGAGCAGGTCACCATGGTTCGCTGCGGCACGGGGTCGAATATAGAGCTGTTCAAATACACCGCGCCGGACCAGAAGGACCTGACACCGAAGAACAGCGACATTGGCGGTTTTCACATCGCCTTCTATGTCGACGACGTCGCGGCGGCGAAAGCCTATCTCGAGGCCAAGGGCGTAAAGACCAGGTTGGGGCCGCTGCCGGTCAAGGAAGGACCCGCCGCCGGCCAGACCATCCTTTACTTCCAGGCGCCTTGGGGCTTGCAACTGGAAGCGATCAGCTATCCCGACGGCATGGCTTACGAGAAGAGTGCCGAGACGGTGCTGTGGAGCCCGAAGAACCCGGAAAAGTGACCCCACGGACCGCGCGTGCGGCGATGCGCGAGCGCGCGGTCCGCTATTTCGCATAATCGTTTCGGCATAAAACTTTAAGCTTGAAATATCTTGGCCCCGGCGCGATACTGAAATCAAGCAAGCGAAGAGGAGATCGCACAGATGAAGGTTGCGGTTCTCGGCGGCGGACCAGCCGGCCTTTACTTCGCCATTTCGATGAAGCTGAGGGACGCCGCGCACGATGTGACGGTTTTCGAGCGTAATCGCGCCGACGACACGTTCGGCTGGGGCGTCGTTCTGTCAGCCGAAACGCTTGAGAATCTGGCCAGGAACGATCCGGTCAGCGCCGTCTGGATCAAGAAGCATTTTGCGTATTGGGACGACATCGCCGTGGTCCATGACGGCGTGCGCACTGTATCCTCAGGCCACGGCTTCTGCGGCATCGGCCGCAAGCGGCTCTTGATCCTGTTGCAGCGGCGCGCACGCGAGCTCGGGGTCAAGCTGGTGTTCGAGACCGACATCGCCGATCCCCGGCCCTATATGGAGACGCATGACCTGGTCGTCGCCGCAGACGGGCTGAATTCCAGGGCGCGCAACAGCTTCGTCGACATCTTCAAGCCCGACATCGACACGCGCAAATGCAAGTTCGTGTGGCTCGGCACCCACCAGAAATTCGACGACGCCTTCACCTTCATCTTCGAAAAGACCGAGCATGGCTGGGTGTGGGCGCACGCCTACCAGTTCGACAGCGACACCGCGACCTTCATCGTCGAGTGCAGCGAACAGACCTGGGCCGCCTTCGGCTTCGGCGCCATGACGCAGCAGGAATCCATCGCCGTCTGCGAGCGCATCTTCGAAAAGCATCTTGGCGGCCACAAGCTGATGACCAATGCCAACCACATCAGGGGTTCGGCCTGGATCAATTTCCCGCGCGTGCTGTGCGAGCGCTGGTCGTTCGAGAACCTGGCGCTGATGGGCGACGCGGCGGCATCGGCGCATTTCTCGATCGGCTCCGGCACCAAGCTGGCGCTGGAAAGCGCTGTCGCGCTGGCCGAGTATGTCGAAACCGAACCGGACCTAAAGGCCGCATTCCGTAAATATGAGGATGCGCGCCGCACCGAGGTGCTGAAGCTGCAGTCGGCGGCGCGCAACTCGCTCGAATGGTTCGAGGAGGTCGAGCGTTATCTCGGCCTCGATCCGGTGCAGTTCAACTATTCGCTGCTGACCCGCTCGCAGCGCATCAGCCACGAAAACCTGCGGCTGCGCGACGCGGAGTGGCTTGAAAGCGCGGAGGAGTGGTTCCAGCGCCAGGCGGGCGCCGGCGCCAACAGACTCCGTCGCGCCCCGATGTTCGCGCCCTTCCAGCTGCGCGACATGCGGCTCAACAACCGCGTGGTCGTGTCGCCGATGGCACAATACAAGGCTGTCGACGGCTGCCCGACGGACTGGCATTTCACGCACTATGCCGAGCGTGCCAAGGGCGGCGCCGGGCTCATCTATATCGAGATGACCTGCGTCAGTCCGGAAGGGCGGATCACGCCCGGCTGCCCGGGCTTCTATGCGCCCGAACATGAGATGGCGTGGAAACGGCTGGTCGGCTTCGTCCATGCCGAGACCGAAGCGAAGATCTGCGCGCAGATCGGCCATTCCGGCGCCAAGGGCTCGACACGGGTTGGTTGGGAAGGCACCGACGTGCCGCTGGCGGCGGGCAACTGGCCCGTCATGGCGGCATCGGCGGTGGCGTGGTCACCTGAGAATCAGGTGCCGAAGGCGATGGACCGCGCCGACATGGACAGAGTGCGCGACGGGTTCGTGGCTTCGGCTGAGATGGCCGACCGCTGCGGCTTCGACATGCTCGAGATCCACGCCGCGCACGGCTATCTCCTGTCGTCCTTCATCACGCCGGTCACCAACCGGCGCACGGATGCGTATGGCGGTTCGCTGGAAAACCGCATGCGATATCCCCTTGAAATCTTTCGCGCCGTACGCGCCGCCTGGCCGGCGCAGAAGCCGATCTCAATGCGCATTTCGGCCAATGACTGGGTCGGCATCGAAGGCGTAACACCCGCCGACGCCGTCGAGATCGCGCGGCTGTTGCATGAGGCCGGCGTCGACATTTGCGACGTCTCGGCAGGACAAACTTCGGTGCTGGCAAAGCCGGTCTATGGCCGCATGTTCCAGACGCCGTTTTCCGACCGCATCCGCAACGAGGTCGGCATGGCGACGATGGCGGTCGGCAACATCTATGAGCCGGACCATGTCAATTCGATCCTGATGGCCGGCCGCGCCGACCTGGTGGCGCTGGCACGGCCGCATCTTGCCGATCCCTACTGGACGCTGCATGCGGCGGTGGCGCTCGGCGACCGTGGCGTGAAATGGCCGGATCCCTATCTGCCGGGGCGCGACCAGATCTACCGACTGGCCGAACGCGACGCCGCAGCGGGGCTGAAAGTATGACGGCCGCCGCGATGATCGCCGGCAGCCATGCCCTTGTCACCGGCGGCGGGTCCGGTGTCGGCCGAGCGATCGCTCTGGCGCTGGCTGGTGCCGGCATCGACGTCACCATATGCGGCCGCCGCGAGGCGGAGCTGGCCAAGGTGGCTGGCGAAAGCAAAGGCGTTTTCGCCATCACTGCCGATGTCACCAATGAGGCGGCGATGGCATCGCTTTACGAGACGGCGGAGGCCGCGCGCGGGCCGTTCGACATCGTCGTCGCCAATGCCGGCATGGCGGGCAGCACGCCGGCGCACAAGACCACGCTGGCCGACTGGCAGCGGACGCTGGACGTCAACCTGACCGGCGCTTTCCTGACGGTGAAGCCGGCGCTCGCCGGCATGGCCGCGCGCAAGGCGGGCCGCATCGTCTTCATCGCGTCTACCGCCGGACTGAAAGGCTACGCCTATGTCGCGCCTTACGTGGCGGCCAAGCATGGCGTCGTCGGCCTGATGCGGGCGCTGGCTGCCGAGACGGCGAAATCCGGCGTGACCGTCAATGCGGTGTGCCCGGGGTTTGTCGAGACGGACATGTTGGACGAGTCCATCGAGCGGATCGTTGAAAAAACCGGCCGTTCGACTGAACAGGCGCGGGCGAGCCTTGCCTCGACCAATCCACAAGGCCGCTTCATCCAGCCGCAGGAAATTGCCGCCGCCGTGCTGTGGCTGTGCGGCGATGCGGCGGCGTCGATCACCGGACAGGCAATTTCGATCTCAGGAGGCGAAACATGGTAGCCGGCCCCCTGCCCGCGCCGTCGGGACCCGGCAAGGACCGCTTGCGGCTGTGGATCAGGCTGCTGCGCGCCTCGCGCACGATCGAGGCCGAACTGCGCGAGCGGCTGAAGAAGGAGTTCAATACGACGCTGCCGCGCTTCGACGTGATGGCCGCGCTCTACCGTGCGCCCGAAGGCATGCTGATGAGCGATTTGTCGCGCTTCCTGCTGGTGTCCAACGGCAATGTCACGGGCATCGTCGATCGGCTCGTATCCGAGGGGCTGGTCGCCCGCGCCCGCCGCAATGGCGACCGCCGCACCTCGATGGTGCGGCTGACGGATGAGGGCTCGAAGTCCTTCGCAGTCATCGCTGCCGCTCACGAGGGCTGGGTCGGCGAATTGCTGGGCAAGGTAAGCGAGGACGACGCGCGCCGGCTGACCGGCATGCTGACCTCATTCCGCAGCAACTGGGAGGGACGCGAATGAGCAAGATGGCCGGCTTCAAGCCGAAGCATTTCCTCTGGCAGATCGAAGGCCGGATCGCCAAGGTCCGGCTCGACCGGCCGGAGCGCAAGAACCCGCTGACCTTCGACAGCTATGCGGAACTGCGCGATACGTTCCGCGACCTCGTCTATGCCGACGATGTCGATGCCGTGGTGTTCCTGCCCAATGGCGGCAATTTCTGCTCCGGCGGCGATGTCCACGACATTATCGGCCCGCTGGTCAAGATGGACATGAAGCAGCTCCTGGCCTTCACCCGCATGACCGGCGACTTCGTCAAGGCGATGCTGAACTGCGGCAAGCCGATCATCGCGGCGGTCGACGGCGTGGCGGTCGGCGCCGGCGCCATCATCGCCATGAGCTCCGACATCCGCATCGCCACGCCGGACGCCAAGACGGCATTCCTGTTCACCCGCGTCGGTCTTGCCGGCTGCGACATGGGAGCCTGCGCTATCCTGCCGCGCATCATCGGCCAGGGCCGCGCCGCCGAACTGCTCTACACCGGCCGCACCATGACGGCTGCCGAAGGCGAGCGCTGGGGGTTTTACAACAGGCTTGTAGAGGCGGCATCGCTCGAGGCCGACGCGCTCGACATGGCGGCACGCATCGTCTCCGGCCCGACCTTCGCCCATGGCATCACCAAGACGCAGTTGAACCAGGAATGGTCGATGGGCCTTGACCAGGCGATCGAGGCGGAAGCTCAGGCGCAAGCGATCTGCATGCAGACGCGCGATTTCGAGCGGGCGTACAAGGCGTTCGTTGCCAAGGAAAAGCCGGTGTTCGAGGGGAATTGAGGATGAGCGGGTGGATGGAGACGTTGGCGGGACAGCGCCCCCCTCTGGCCTGCCGGCCATCTCCCCCTCTAGTGGGGAGATTGGCAGCTTCGGCGGCGGCAGCCATCCTGCGGCGCAGGCGATTCGCGAAAGCCGAGATGAGGATCGATCTCCCCCTTAGAGGGGGAGATGTCCGGCAGGACAGAGGGGGGCGCCGTAGAGCACGGACTCTGGAGAATAGCGGAGGCAGAAATGCCTGACCGCTCCTTCCTCGACTGGCCCTTCTTCGAAGACCGTCATCGCGAACTGGCCGGGCACCTCGAGGCATGGTGCGCGAAGAACCTGCCCGTCGATCACCATGACGTCGACACTGCCTGCCGCGAGCTGGTGCAAAAACTCGGCCGGGACGGCTGGCTGAAGCCGACGGCGCTCGACACGGGCAATCCCGGGCCGCTTGACGTGCGGACCTTGTGCATCACGCGCGAGACGCTGGCGCGGCATGACGGGCTCGCCGATTTTGCCTTCGCTATGCAGGGGCTTGGCACCGGAGCGCTCAGCCTGTTCGGCACGCCGCAACAGCAGCAATGGCTTTCGAAGACGCGCGCCGGCAAGATCATTTCCGCCTTTGCGCTGTCGGAACCGCGCTCGGGATCGGATGTCGCCAATATGGAGATGACAGCGACCCGCGATGGTGACGGCTATGTCCTGTCGGGCGAAAAGACCTGGATCTCCAATGGCGGCATCGCCGATCTCTATGTCGTCTTTGCCCGCACAGGCGAGGCACCCGCCGCCAAGGGGCTATCAGCCTTCATCGTGCCCGGGGACAGCAAGGGCCTCGGCATCGCGGAGCGCCTGGAAGTCATAGCGCCGCATCCGCTGGCACGACTGTCTTTCGATCAGGTCCGCCTGCCCGCCTCGGCGCTGATCGGCAAACCGGGCGACGGCTTTCGCATCGCCATGTCGGTGCTCGACGTGTTCCGCTCGACCGTCGGCGCGGCGGCACTCGGCTTTGCTCGCCGCGCACTCGATGAAAGCATCAAGCGGGTGGCCGAACGCAAGCTGTTCGGCGCGCCGATGGCCGAGCTGCAGATGGTGCAGGGCCATATCGCCGACATGGCGCTCGACGTCGATGCCGCGGCGCTTTTGGTCTACCGCGCCGCCTGGACCAAGGACATGGGCGCGGCGCGGGTAACGCGCGAGGCGGCGATGGCCAAACTGTTCGCCACCGACAAGGCGCAGGAGGTGATCGACAAAGCGGTGCAACTGCATGGCGGCGACGGCGTCCGCAAGGGTCACATCGTCGAAAGCCTGTATCGCGAGATCCGCGCGCTGCGCATCTACGAGGGTGCTTCCGACGTGCAGAAGGTGGTGATCGCGCGGCAGGTGATGGGCGCTGCCTGAACAGGGCGCGTCGTCGGACTGGACTGTTTTCGAACGCGGATATTGCGGAGAGTTGAAATGCACGAGATCCTACAGCCGGATGGCTGGGCCAAGCCAGTCGGTTACGCCAATGGCGTAGCGGCTCGCGGGCGGCTTGTCTTCGTCGGCGGACAGGTCGGCTGGAATGGGCAGTGCCAGTTCGAGACCGACGATTTCGTCGGACAGGTGCGGCAGACGCTTCAGAACATCGTGGCTGTTCTGGCGGAGGCCGGCGCGGAGCCACGGCACATCACGTCGATGACATGGTATTTCACCGACAAGAGCGAATATCTGACCAATCTCAGGGGCATAGGCGAGGCCTATCGCGAGGTGATCGGCCGGCATTTCCCGGCGATGGCCGCGATGCAGGTGATGGCGCTGGTCGAGGACCGCGCCAAGGTGGAGATCCAGGCCACCGCGGTTATTCCGGAATAATCGGCCGTCGCTTCGCCATCCTGGGTGCAGCAAGGAGCGTAGCGATACGGCGCAGACCCCAGGATGAGAAATCAGGAAGGCATGGGCCAGACTATTCTCCGCGAAGGCCGGCCTGCTCCAGCAGCGGCAGCACGTGATCGCAGAAATAGGGGAGTTCCTGCGTGTAGTTGACGAAGGACAGCGCAATGCCCTGGTAGCCATGCCCGGCAATGGCGACCATATCGGCGGCGATCGTTTCGGGCGTTCCGACCAAGGGATAGGTGCCGGCGCCGCCGGCGAAACGCTGGCGGTAGCGGTCATAGGCATACGGATCGTGCGACCGCGAGAACTCCTTCTTGCCGGCCATATGGGCATCGACCGCCTCACGGTCGGCCAGATCGACGGCATAGCGCGTGTAATAGGCCTGCGCCTCCTCCATCGTCGGCCGGCAGACGACATGCGCCACGGTGTAGACGCCGACCTCGCGGCCAGCCTTGTCGGCCCGCTCGCTGATATCGGCGACATGTTTGCCGGCATCGGCCATCTCGGAAAAGGTGGTGAACAGATAGTCACATCTGGCGGCAGCGAAATCGCGGCCCGGACCGCCGAAAGCCGCGTTCATCGTCACCGGTCGCGGAACTTGCAGGCTGGCCGGCCGGCTCACGGCTTCCTTGAGACGATAATAAGTGCCCTCATAGTCGAGAGGTTCAGCCGACGCATACAGCCTTTCCAGGATTTCGATCCATTCGGCGGCCTGATCATACCCCTTCTCAACCAGCGGCGTGCCGAACATGCCGAATTCCTTCGGGTTCCAGCCGCAGACGATGTTGAGGCCGGCACGGCCCTGGCTGATATGATCGACCGTCGCCAGCGCCTTGGCGGCGTACAGCGGATGCACGAGGGGCACATGCACGGTCATGAACAGGCCGATCTGCTGGGTGGCCACACTGAGCGCCGCCGCCCAGGTGAAGGTCTCGAACGACCATTCGCGCACCCTGTTGCGGCCGCCAAAGCCGCGCCAGCGCGCAATCGGCAGCAGGAATTCCAGCCCCGCGCGGTCGGCGATCTGCGCCGCCGTCAGATTGTCGTGCCAGCTTGCCGTCCAGCGTTCAGGCACATCCGATATGGCAAGGCCGCCATCGGCATTGGTCGAGAAGACGCCGAGCTTCAGTCTGTTTGGGCGGTGCAGGGGATGCGCTTTGATCATGTCCGGAACTCGCGGCGGGAGATCGACACGCTAGGCCCGCGCGAAAATATTTCAAGCCTGAAATAGCTTCGCCTCGCCGCTGTTTGCGGATATGAATTCCGGCACGACAACAAAGGGATGGAGCGATGAGCGGGTTTCGCAACAAATGCATCGGCAGGGAAAGCCTCGTCGGCTCCTTTGCCGCCATTCCGCATCCCGTTGCGGTCGAAGTGATGGCGCAGTCCGGTCTCGATTTCCTCTGCATCGATTGGGAACATGCCCAGATTTCGCGCGACATGATCGAAACAATGGTGCGCGCGGCCGACATCCATCGCGTGCCGGCCATTGTGCGCGTGCCCGGCCATGCACCGGAAGCGATCGCCGCGGCATTGGACAGCGGCGCGCAAGGCGTGCTCGTCCCGCGCGTCTCGACCGCCGCCCAGGCGCAGGCGGCGGTGAAGGCCTCGCGTTATCCGCCGACCGGCGAGCGCGGCGTCGGGCCCGGACGGGCCGCCGGCTATGGCTACCGCATCTCCGAATATCTCGCTCAAGCCAATGACAGCATCGTCGTGGCGGTTCAGGTCGAGACATCGGAAGGGCTGGCCAATATCGAGGCGATCGCCGCCGTCGAGGGTGTCGACGTGATCTTCGTCGGGCCCGGCGATCTCTCCGTATCGATCGATGCGATCGGCCCGAAAGGCGCCGACAAGCTCGCGCAAGCGATCCGCAGGATCATCGATGCGACGATCGCGCATGGCAGGACATCCGGGATCTTCTGCGCGAAGCCGCAAGATGTCGCCCAATGGGCGACACTCGGCGCCAGTTTCTTTATCCTGGCCAGCGACACGATGTTTCTGGGGGCTGGCGCTGCTGCCGGCAAAGCCAGCGCGGATGCCGAACTGGGCAGGAGCGGCCGCAGCTAGCGCTATCGAAAGGTATGCCAGGCGCCGCCGCCGCCAACTTTTTAAGCTTAAAACTTTTGCCTTGAAAACTGCCGCGGTTTGGATAAGCATTCCTCGATCGATGGCGACTGCCGTTCCGGACGGGCTTGCCGGATATCCATCGTGGTGCATCGGGTGGGATCAAAGGGTTTCAGTCCTTGTCGTTCATGCTGCCCCCAGTCATCCTCCGACACGCGCCATGCGTGAGATGGCGTGCGCGCGCCAGATCCGCGATCCGCATACCGAGAGCATCGCCAACCTTGCCTTCCCGCCCATGTGCGTCTGCCGCGACCGGACAGCGCCCGACCGTATGGCGGCGAGCATGAATTGACGCCCCGCTGGGAGGTGGGGCGGCAAGAAACCGTGCGGGCATCAGCCCGCCCGATCAACAACCAGAGGGAACACCCCAGAGGGACCAACAATGAGCCTGACCCGTCGCAATCTCATCCTTCTCGCGGCCGCCATCGGCATCGCCGCCGGACCGGCAACCGCCTATGCCGCCGATGTGCTCAATGTCGGCGCCTACCCGACCAACCCTCCGTTCGAGTACAAGAACGAGAGCGGCACTTTCGAGGGCTTTGAAGTCGACATCGTCAACGAAGCGGCAAAGCGCGTCGGCATGACCACCGACATCGCCGATCTCGGCTTCCAGGCGCTGTTCGCCGCCACCACCTCGAAGCGCATCGATGTCGCCATCTCGTCGATCACCATCACGCCGGAGCGGCTGAAGTCGCAGTCGTTCACGCAGCCTTACTATGATTCCGACATGGGCATCGCCACCAAGACCGACAGCCCGATCAAGGCCGAGGCCGACCTCAAGGGCAAGATCGTCGGCGTGCTGTCCGGCTCGACCGGCGAGACCTGGGTCAAGGCGCATCAGGAGGCCGATGGCCTCAGCGATGTTAAGGGCTATGACACACAGCAGAACCTTTTGCTCGACCTCAGCGCCGGGCGCATCGACGCGGCTGTCAGCGACATTCCGGGCATGCAGTACTCCTTCACCAAGATGAAGGATCTCACCGTCAAGGAACGCATCAAGACCGGCGAACAGTACGGGCTGATGATGACCAAGGACCACCCGCTGCTCGGCAAGCTCAACGACGCGCTGACGGCAATGAAGAAGGACGGCACGCTGGCCGCGATCCACAAGAAGTGGTTCGGCAGCGACGCGCCCGCCGATTCCTCGACCGCCAAGGAAATGCCGGTGCCGAAGGCCTGAGCGGCGGCCGCCAAGGAGAACGTGCCGGCTCGAAAGGCCGGCACGTTCCGTTTGATACATAGTCTCCCGGAACCAGCGCGGCGCGGCAAAACCGCTTTCGCTGTTCCGGACCTCTGCTCCGGCGTCAAGGGACGCCAAACGGTTCGGGAAAGCCTCCCATGTCGCTGCTCGATACCTTCTTCAACGCCGACGTCATCGCGTCCAGTCTGCCGGCGCTGCTGCGCGGCTTTCTCAACACGCTGCTGCTCGGCCTGCTCAGCATCGGCATCGGCATCCCCATCGGCCTGGTGATCAGCCTGTTGCGGCTTTATGCGCCGAAGCCGCTCCGGTGGCTGGCGGTCGGCTACACCGATATCTTCCGCGCGCTGCCGGTGCTGGTCGTGCTGATCCTGATCTACTATGCGCTGCCCTTCCTCGGCATCCGCCTGTCGTCCTGGGCTTCCGCCGTAACGGCCTTCGCCATCATCATGTCGGCCTATTCGGCGGAAGTGTTCCGCTCCGGCATCGAAAGCATTCCGCGCGGCCAGTTCGAGGCGTCGCAGGCGCTCGGCCTGCCGTTCCTTTTGACCTTGCGCAAGGTGGTGCTGCCGCAGGCGGTGCGCGTCGTCATCCCGCCGATGACCAGCAACTGCGTCTCGATGTTCAAGGACACCTCGCTCGCCTCCACCGTGGCGCTGCCGGAACTCCTGAAGGAAGCGACCAATGCGCAGTCGCTCTACGCCAACCCCTCGCCGCTGATCGGCGCAGCCCTGGTCTATCTCATCTTCCTGTGGCCGATGGTTCGCCTCGTCAGCCTGCTTGAAGACCGTTTCAAGACCGAGAAGACGCGCTGACCGCGCCTACAATTTCCCCTCTACCGAGCACTTCGCAGGAGACGACCATGAACAAGCATCAAGCCGCCAATGCGACCGGCACTTCCGGCGCATTCCCTGTTGAAAGAATCCGGGCGATGTTTCCGGCCTTGCAGCGGGCAGGCGACTTCATCTTCCTGGACAACGCCGCCGGCGCGCAGATTCCGCAGAGCGTGCTCGATGCGGTGACCAACCATCTGGTATCGCACAATGTGCAGCGCGGCGGCCGCTATGGCCGCAGCGTCACCGTTGACCAATCGGTCGCCGATGCGCGGACAAGCGTGGCACTGCTGATCAATGCCTACAGCCCATCCGAGATCTGCTTCGGCATGAACGCCACCTCGTTCATCCGCCTGGTCAGCCTCGGCATCGGCCAGATGCTTGGAGAGCGCGACGAGATCGTCGTCACCGACATGGACCACGACGCCAACATCGCGACATGGCTGGCGCTCGAATCCGCCGGCGCCAAGTTCAAGTGGTGGCGCATGCGCGAGGACGGCAATTTGCATGTCGACGATTTGCGCCCGCTGGTTTCAGAACGCACCCGGCTTGTCGCCTGCACGGTGACGGCGCATTCCATCGGCTCGATCGTCGACGTGGCTTCAGTGGCGGGGATTGCCCACGCCGCCGGCGCCGAAGTGTTCCTCGACTGCGTGCATTACGGGCCGCATGGGCTGATCGACGTGCAAGCATGGGATTGCGACTATCTCGTCTGTTCCGGCTACAAGAATTTCTCGCCGCATATGGGTTTCCTGTGGGGCCGCTTCGAAACGCTGAAGCGGCTGCCGACCTTCCGCGAGGACTTCATCCCCGACGAGCCGCCCTACAAGGTCGAGGCCGGCACCTTCATTTACGAGAACGTGTCGGGCATGGATGCGGCGGTCCAGTATCTGGAACTCATCGGCCGCAACCTTGCCCCGTCCAACAACCGCTCGCGGCGCGAAAACATCGTCGCCGGCATGGGCGCCATCCGCGACTACGAGCTGGTGCTGGCGCGCGAGATGCTGGCTGTGCTGAAGAGCTGCGGGGCAACAATCTACGGCGTTTCCGAGGAGGCCCGGATCAACGAACGCGTGCCGACCTTCTGTTTCAACATCGGCAAATTGTCGCCGCAGCGGATCGTCGAGGAAATGGCCGAGATGCAGATCGGCATTCGCGACGGCCACATGTACGCCCCGCGCCTGATGAAGCGCCTCAATTTGTCGATGGACAGCGGCGCCATCCGCGCCTCGCTGGTGCACTACAATACGGTCGAGGAAGTCAGGCGTTTCGGTGAAGCGCTGCGGGCTGTCATCGCGAAGCTGTCGTAGCGCTCGACCCTTTTCGCGAGAGAAACCGGAGGCGTGACTGCCTCCGTTTCGTCATCCACGGGGAGCAAGGAGCGGAGCGACGCGGCGCAGACCCGAGGATTCATGCCGTGATATGCGAGCGTTACCACGGTGCACAACCTGCTCCGCAGCGCTTTTCGGCTGAGATAACGGCATGGATCCTAGGATCTCCGCACCGCGTTGCGGCGCTCCGCCCTAGGATGACGAATTGGAGTCACGCCGCTTTCTTCTTCGCCAGCCTCGCCTTGATGCTGGCGACATCGGCGCGCGGCGTGGCGGCGAACAGCGTCCTGGTGTAGCTGTGCTTGGGGTCTGAAAAGACCTCGTCGCGCGAGCCGTATTCGACCGCCTCGCCGAAATACATCACCATCACGTCGTCGGCGATGTAGCGCACCACGGAGAGATCGTGGCTGATGAAGACATAGGTCAGCTGGAATTCGTCCTGCAGGTCGGCGAGCAGGTTGAGCACCTGTGCCTGCACCGAAAGATCGAGCGCCGAGACCGGCTCGTCCAGCACCAGAAGGCTCGGGTTCAGCATCAGCGCACGGGCGATGGCGATGCGCTGGCGCTGGCCGCCCGAGAACATGTGGGGATAGCGGTTGTAGTGCTCGTGACCGAGGCCGACCTTCTTCAGCATCTTCATGGCGAGGTCGCGCCGCTCGGCGGCCGTCTTGTCGGTGTTGATCAGCAGCGGCTCGCCCAGCACGTCGCCGATCTTCTGGCGCGGGTTGAGCGATCCGTAGGGGTTCTGGAAGACGATCTGCACCTTGCGGCGCATCTCCCTGGTCAATCCGCCCCTGGCGATGTCGACCTTGTTGCCGTCGATGAACAGTTCGCCCGATGTCGCCGGATCGATGAGCGTGATGATGCGGGCGAGCGTGGACTTGCCGCAGCCGCTTTCGCCGACGATGGCGAGCGTCTTGCCCTTATCCACGGTGAACGAGACGCCCTTGACCGCGTGCACCGTGCGCGGCCCGCTGAACAGGCCGCCGCCGATATGGTAGTCGCGAACGATGTTCTTGCCTTCGAGGACGGTGGTGCTCATGCGGAGGCTCCCGCGGCCGAGGGCGCCGGCTCGAACAGCATGTCGGAAACGGTCGGCAGCCGGTCGCCGACCGCGTTCTCCGGCAGCGCCGACAGCAGCGCGCGCGTGTAGTTGCTTTTCGGGCTCTCGAACAGCGACAGCACGTCGGCCTCTTCCATCTTGCGGCCCTTGTACTGAACGATGACGCGGTCGGCTGTCTCGGCCACCACGCCCATATTGTGGGTGATCATGATCAGGCCCATGCCGTATTTGGCCTGCAGCGAAACCAGGAGATCAAGGATCTGCTTCTGGATGGTGACATCGAGCGCGGTGGTCGGCTCGTCCGCGATCAAGAGCTTCGGATTGCAGGCGATGGCGATGGCGATCATGACGCGCTGGCACTGGCCGCCCGACATCTGGTGCGGAAACGAGCTCAGCCGTTCTTCCGGATCGGCAATGCCGACGAGCTTCATCAATTCGATGGCGCGCGCGCGGCGCTGGGCGCGGTCCATGCCCATATGGAAGCGCAGCACCTCCTCGATCTGGAAGCCGACGGTGAAGCACGGGTTGAGGCTGGCGATCGGCTCCTGGAAGATCATGGAGATATCCTTGCCGACGATCTTGCGCCGCTCGGACGGGCTGAGCTTCAGCAGATCGACGCCGTCGAAGGCCATGCGGTCGGCCTTGACGGTCGCGGTGTTGGGCAGCAGCCCCATCACCGCCAGCATCGCCACCGATTTGCCGGAACCGGATTCGCCGACGATCGCCAGCACTTCGCGCGGCTCGATCGACAGGTCGATGCCCTGCACGGCCATGAACGGACCGGCGGCGGTGTCGAAGGAAACGGTGAGATTCTTGATCTCGAGCAGGGACATGCTCACGACCTCTTCAGCTTGGGGTCGAGCGCGTCGCGCAGGCCGTCGCCGATCAGGTTGATGGCAAAGACGGTGATCAGGATGGCAAGGCCCGGGAAGGTCACCACCCACCAGGCGCGCAGGATGAACTCGCGTGCTTCGGCCAGCATCGTGCCCCATTCCGGGGTCGGCGGCTGCGCGCCCATGCCGAGGAAGCCCAGCGCCGCGGCCTCGAGGATGGCGTTGGAGAAGGACAGCGTCGCCTGCACGATCAGCGGCGCGATGCAGTTGGGCAGGATGGTGACCAGCATCAGCCTGAAATGGCTGGCGCCCGCGACCTTGGCCGAGATGACATATTCGCGGTTCTTCTCCGCCATCACGGCGGCGCGGGTGAGCCGGGCGAAGTGCGGCTGCAGCACGAAGGCAATGGCGATCATGGCGTTGACCAGCCCAGGTCCGAGAACGGCGACCAGCACCAGCGCCAGCAGCAGCGACGGGAAGGCCAGGATGATGTCCATGATGCGCATGATGAGCGTATCCACCCAGCCGCGGCAGTAGCCGGCGAGCAGGCCGAGGATGACGCCGGAGATCAGCGCCGTGGTGACGACGACGAAGCCGATGGCGAGCGAGAAGCGCGAGCCGTAGATCAGGCGCGAGAGAATGTCGCGGCCGACGGCGTCGGTACCGAGCAGGAACTGGGCGTTGCCGCCCGCCTGCCAGGCCGGCGGCGTCAGGAAGAAGTCGCGGAACTGGTCGTCCGGCGAATGCGGGGCGAGCAGCGGCGCGAAGACGGCGATCAGGATCAGCAGCGCGAAGACGAAGAGGCCGATCACCGCGCCCTTGTTGATCGAGAAATAGTGCCAGAACTCGGCGAACATCTGCAGCCGGGCGTCCTGCGGCCTGACGACGGTCGCGGCTTCGATTGTGGCAGGGCCTTCGTTGGTCATGTCAATTCGCCCGGATACGCGGGTTGATGACGGCATAGAGCACGTCGACGATGAGGTTCACCGACATGACGATGAGCGCGATCAAAAGCAACCCGCCTTGCACGGTGAAATAGTCGCGCTTGGAAATAGCGTCGATCATCCATTTGCCGATGCCTGGCCACGAAAAAATGCTCTCGGTCAGGATGGCGCCGGTCAGGAGCGTGCCGACCTGCAGGCCAATGGTGGTGACGACCGGGATCAGCGCATTGCGGAAAGCGTGCAGCCCGATGACGCGGCGAGGCGCCAGGCCCTTGGCGCGCGCGGTGCGCACATAGTCCTCGCCGAGGACCTCGAGCATGGCCGACCGCGTCTGCCTGGCGATGACGGCAAGCGGAATGGTGCCGAGCACGATGGTGGGCAGGACGAGGTGCGACAGGGCCGAGCGGAATGCACCCTTCTGTCCGGAGATCAGGGAATCGATGGTCATGAAGCCGGTTACCGGCTTGAAGAAATAGAGAAGGTCGATGCGGCCGGAAACCGGTGTCCAGTGCAGCATGCCGGAGAACACGATGATCAGCAGCAGCCCCCACCAGAAGATCGGCATGGAATAGCCTGCCAGCGCCGTTCCCATGGTCAGTTGGTCGAACCAGGAGCCGCGGCGGATCGCGGCGAAGATGCCGAAGGCGACGCCGATGACGATGGCGAAGATCATGGCGAAGATGGCAAGTTCGACCGTCGCCGGGAACCGCACCAGGAAATCCTTGAGCACCGGCGTCTTGGTGGAAAACGAGGTGCCGAAATCACCGCTGAGGATATTGGCCAGATAGGTCAGGTACTGTCGCCAGATCGGCAGGTCGAAGCCGAACTGGTGCATCAGCGCAGCGTGACGTTCGGGCGACAGGCCGCGTTCGCCCGCGAGCACCAGCACCGGATCACCGGGCAGGATGCGCACGAAGCCGAAGGCGAGGATGGTTATCCCGATGAAGGTCGGGACGATGAGGGCGAGCTTGCCGAGGATATAACGCAGCATGGCGGGCGAGGTGGGACGGCGCTGTGGCGCCGCCCCGTTTCGCGAACCTTATTCGGCGATATCGACGCCGTCGAAGCGATGGATGCCGAGCGGATCCATCGCAAAGCCGGAGACGGTCTTCTGCATCGGCATGAACACCTTGGAGTGTGCGAGCGTCGCCCACGGTGCCTGTTCCTTGAAGATGACCTGCGCCTGTTCGTAGAGCTTGGTGCGCTCGGCCTGGTCGGAAACCGTCTTGGCCTTGTTGATGAGCGCATCGAAGTCCTTGTTGCACCATTCCGCGCGGTTGTTCGAACCGACGGAAGCGCAGCTCAAGAGTACACCGAGGAAGTTGTCCGGATCGCCATTGTCACCGGTCCAGCCGACGATGACGGCGCCGTCGTGATCGACCGCCGAAGCGCGCTTGAGGTATTCACCCCAATCGTAGCTGACGATGTTGACTGTGACGCCGACCTTGGCGAAGTCGGCCTGGATCAGCTCGGCGGTGCGGCGCGCGTTCGGCATGTAGGGGCGCGACACAGGCATGGCCCAGACATTCATCTTGAGGTCCTTGACGCCGGCCTCTTCGAGCATCTTCTTGGCCGCATCCGGATCGTACGGATCGTCCTTCACGTCCTTGTTGTAGGACCACATGGTCGGCGGGATCGGGTTGACGGCCACCTGGCCGGCGCCCTGGAAGACCGCGTCGATGATAGCCTTCTTGTTGATGGCCATGTTGAGCGCCTTGCGCACGCGCACGTCGTCGAACGGCTTCTGCTGGGTGTTGTACATCAGCGCACCGACATTGAGGCCTTCCTGCTCGTCGACCTTCAGGTTCGGATCGGCCTGCAGGCCGGCGATGTCGGCCGGCGCCGGGTAGGACATGATGTTGCATTCGCCGGCCTTCAGCTTCTGCGCACGGACCGCCGGATCGGTGGTGATGGCGAAGACAAGGTCGTCGATCTTCTGCTTGCCGCCCCAATAGTCGGGGTTGGCCTTGTAGCGGATGGCAGCGTCGGTCTGGTAATCGACGAAGATGAACGGGCCGGTGCCAATCGGCTTCTGGTTGAACAGTTCAGGCGTCTTGTCCGCCTGCAGCTTGTCGGCATATTCCTTGGAAACGATTGAGGCGAAGTCCATGCCCAGCGTCGGGATCAAAGTGATCGCCGGCTCCTTGAGGGTGAACTTCACCGTCAGGTCGTCGACCTTCTCGACCTTGGTGATGTTGTCGCCGAACTGGTCATTGTAATACTGGTAGGCAATGCCCGGTATGTACTGGAACCAGGGGCCGTTCTTGTCGACCTGACGCTGGAACGAGAACACCACGTCATCGGCGTTGAAGTCGCGCGTCGGGGTGAAATAGTCGGTAGCGGCGAACTTCACACCCTTGCGAAGCTTGAACGTGTATTCCTTGCCATCGTCGGAAATGGACCAGCTTTCGGCCAGGCCCGGCGAGACCGTTGTCTTGCCATGATCGAATTCGACGAGGCGGTTGAAGACCGTACGCGAAGACGCATCGAACGTCTGTCCCGCGGTGTAGGGCGCCGGGTCAAAGCCTTCCGGCGAAGCTTCGGCGCAGTAGACCAAGGTTTTTGCGTTGGCCACGCCGCCCAGGACGCTTGCAGCCAGCAACGCGGCTGCAAAAGTCAGTTTCTTCCTCATTGAGCACTCCCTGATGTTTTTCCAAGCCCCTCTATCAGGCTCGCGAAGCGCGCATATAAGCACCGTTTCTCCGGCTTTGGAACACCCAGTTTGCCTACCCCATGGTAAGCGGGAAAAAAATCCTCCTCTCCGCAAAAAAATGGAAAAATTCAGTATTTTTTTCTATTCACAACATTATTAACGACCGCATTTTTTTATTGATCACCAATCTTACGAGATCAACGTCGCGCCCGCTTTCATATGACCGGGGATGCCGGACGATGCAGGGCCGCTGCGCCCGTGGCGGGAAAGATTTTCGGCGGCAAATCTTTCGACGGCTTGCCGCTGGGGCAAGGCTTGCACGCCCGCCGATAGAGGCCATACATAGACAAGGCACCGTCGGCAGCGGGGGACGCCTCTCTTAGCAGGAGGCGAGCGCGGCAGGGGCGAACAAAACAGGGAGGGACGGTTGGCAAAAGCATCGAACAGGACGGCTCCGCCGAAGACGGCCAAGGCGACCCTGAAGCCGGCCGCGGGCGCCGACAAGCAGCCAACGCCCTCCGCCAAGAACGCAAAGGGCGCAAAGAGCACAAAGGCAAAGGTCGCAGGGAAACCTTCCGCCGGCAAGGCGGACGCTGTTGTCAAACCGGCCGCGAAGCCGGCGGCCAAAGCCGTCCCCGCAAAGACGTCGGCGAAGGCCGGAACTGCTAAAACCGGGACGACAAAGACCAGTTCGACCAAGGCCGGGACGACGAAGACTGGCGCGAGCAAGACCGGGGCGACCCGGACTAGCAAGACTGGGGCCGCACAAGCCGCATCCGTGGCCAAGCCGGCACCGGCGGCTTCGAGACCGGCGGCCGCCAAGCGATTGCCGAAAGCGCTCACCGCCCTGGCCGCAGGCTTGCCGGAAAAACCGTGGCTGGAAAGCTACCCGAAGAACATGCCGGCCGAGATCGGCGCCCTGCCCTACAGCTCCATCGGCGATTTCCTCGTTGCCGCCTGCAAGCAATTTGCAGGCCAGCCGGCCTTCACCTGCATGGGCAAGTCGATCACCTATGCGGAACTCGAACGGCTTTCGGCGGCGTTCGGCGCCTACCTTCAATCGACCGGGTTGCCCAAAGGCGCACGCGTCGCCCTGATGATGCCGAACGTGCTGCAATATCCGGTGGCGATGATGGCGGTGGCGCGCGCCGGCTACACGGTGGTCAACGTCAACCCTCTCTACACGCCGCGCGAGCTGGAACACCAGCTCAAGGATTCCGGGGCACAAGCGATCATCATCCTGGAGAACTTCGCCAGCACCTTGCAAGCGGTGATCGCCAGGACGTCGGTCAAGCACGTCGTCGTCGCGGCCATGGGCGACATGCTCGGCGGGCTCAAGGGAAGCATCGTCAATCTGGTGGTGCGCCGCGTCAAGAAGATGGTGCCGGCCTGGTCATTGCCCGGCCATGTCAAGTTCAACGCGGCGCTGAAGGTGGGCAGCGGCATGGGTTTCAAGCCGGCCAAGGTGGCGGCCGACGATATCGCGTTCCTGCAATATACCGGCGGCACCACGGGAATCTCGAAGGGTGCTATCCTGCTGCACAGCAACGTGCTGGCCAATGTCGCGCAGAATTCGCTGTGGCTGCAGGACGCCTACACGGTCAAGCCAAAACCCGCCCATCTCAACCTCATCTGCGCACTGCCGCTCTATCATATCTTCGCGCTGACCGTGAATGCGCTGATGGGCATGCAAATGGGTGGACAGAACATACTGATCCCCAATCCGCGCGACATCCCCGGCTTCGTCAAGGAAATAGGCAAGTATCCGATCCATATCTTTCCAGGCCTCAACACGCTGTTCAACGCGCTGCTCAACAATGAGGATTTCCGCAAGCTCGACTTCAAGCCGCTGCTCCTGACGCTGGGCGGCGGCATGGCGGTGCAAAAGGGCGTCGCCGAGCGCTGGAAGGCGCTGACGGGCTGCCCGGTCAGTGAAGGCTACGGCCTGTCGGAGACGTCGCCCGTGGCAACGGCCAACAAATTCAGCTCCGGCGAATTCACCGGCACGATCGGCCTGCCGCTGCCGTCTACCGAGATCGCCATCCGCGACGAGGAGGACAACAATTTGCCGCTCGGCGAGGTCGGCGAAATCTGCATCAAGGGGCCGCAGGTGATGGCGGGCTACTGGAACCGGCCTGACGAGACCGCCAAGGTGATGACCAAGGACGGCTTCTTCAAGTCGGGCGACATGGGCTTCATGGACGAGCGCGGCTACACCAAGATCGTCGACCGCAAGAAGGACATGATCCTCGTTTCCGGCTTCAACGTCTATCCGACCGAGCTCGAGGAAGTCGTGGCGCTGCATCCCGGCGTGCTCGAAGTGGCGGCAATCGGCGTGCCGGACGAGCATTCGGGCGAAGTGCCGAAACTGTTCATCGTCAAGAAAGACCAGGCGCTGACCGCCGAGGCCATCACCGCCTATTGCCGTGAGAACCTGACCGGGTACAAGCGGCCCAGATACATCGAATTCAGGACAGAACTGCCGAAGACGCCGGTCGGAAAGATCCTGCGGCGCGCATTGCGCGAATAGGAGCCGGCTTGGACCACGATCTTGCCGGCGCCGATGCCCAGGACCGGTGCCCGCGCCTCGACCCGGCCGAGTTCATCAAGGCCAACATGCGCCTTGTCCCTGCGCCTGCGCTTCCAGAAATCCGGTTTTACACGGCGCACCCCAGCAGCGGATTGAGACGGCTCGTCGAGCCCGAAGGCGATGCGGAAGACGCACCGGAGCCACAACCGCCCTACTGGGCCTACGCATGGGCCGGCGGCACCGTGCTCGCGCGCTATGTCCTCGACCATCCGACGACCGTGGGGGGACGCCGCGTGCTCGACCTTGGTGCCGGTTCCGGCATTGTCGGCATCGCTGCCGCGAAGGCCGGGGCCCGCGAAGTGATCGCCGCCGAGATCGACCGAAACGGCGTCGCCGCGCTCGGTCTCAATGCAAAAGACAACGGCGTCACGATCTCGGTGATCTGCAAAGACATTACCACCGGTCCGCCACCAGCGGTCGACCTTGTGCTGGCTGGCGACGTGTTCTACGGACCCGATGTCACCCAACGCATGATCCCCTTCCTCGACCGCTGCCTTGCCGCTGGCGTCGAGGTCCTGATCGGCGACCCGCGCCGCGCCGATCTACCATTGTCGCGGCTCAGGCTGCTCGCCGAATATCAGGTGCCGGATTTCGGCGACGCGAAGGGCGCCGCAAGCAGGCCGAGCGGCGTCTTTTCCTTCGAAGCCGAGACGCCGCTAGCGACGAGATCAGATCGTCTCCTTGACCCGCGCTGAAAGGAAATCCGGCAGGTCGACAACCGAATCCAGGATCACGTCGGCAATTCCGGCCAGAGATTCACGCGTGCCGGTGCCCGAGAGCACGCCGACCGCCAGGCCGCAGCCGCCGGCACGAGCCATTTCGAGATCGTGGCGGTTATCGCCGATCATGGCGACCTGCGTCGGCTTCAGGCCGGTGAGATCGCAGAAGGCCTGGATCGTATCCGGCGCCGGCTTGGGATTGGCCACCGCGTCATAGCCGTAGGCGGCGTCGAACAGCTGCGCGACGCCGAGCGTTACCAGCGTTTTTTCCGCGCCGCTGGTCGAATCGTTGGTGGCGACGCCGAGCCGATAGGACCTTGCGTGCAAGGTGCCGAGCGTTTCGACGATGCCCGGCAGAGCCACCGCCATCGCCGAGCCCTGCACCGAGGTGATCTGGTTGAAGCGGGCGACGGCCAGCATCTGGTCTTCGTCGGACAGGCGCGGAAACCACAATTCAACGACGTCGAGATTGGTGCCGGAGGCAAAGATGGAATCGGGCTTGAAGCGCCTGTTGGCGAAATCGAAGCCCGCGGCCGCAAGCAGCCTGTCGGCCTTCCAGCGGTCGCCTTCGGAGGCGTCCATGGCCATGAAGTCGGCAACCCCGAGCCAGGTCGCATTGAAGTCGACAAGCGTTCCGTCCTTGTCGAACAATATTCCCTTGATGTCTGCCAACTCAGTCACTCCGAACCACGCAAATGGTGGATGTGTTCCACCAGGCCGGCGGTCGAGGCATCCCGCTTTGCGGCACTTTCCTTGCCTTCCACGACTGGCAGAAGGCCGGTGGCCAGTTCCTTGCCGAGCTCGACGCCCCATTGGTCGAAGGAGTTGATGTCGAACAGCGTTCCCTCGACGAAGACGCGGTGTTCGTAGAGAGCGATCAGGCGGCCGAGCGTGCGCGGGTCAAGCTTGCGATAAAGAATGGTCACCGAGGGCCGGTTGCCGGAGAAGACGCGGTGCGGGGCAATACGATCGACATCGGCCGGCTTCATGCCCTTGGCCAGCATCTGCGCGCGCGCTTCCTCCAGCGTGCGGCCCCTCATGAAGGCTTCCGACTGCGCCAGGCAGTTGGCGAGCAGCAGGTCGTGATGGTGCTTCAGCTCCGGCTCGTGGCCGTTCGCCGCGGCGAGGAATTCGACCGGAATGAAATCGGTTCCCTGGTGCAGGAGCTGGAAGAAGGCATGCTGGCCGTTGGTGCCAGGCTCGCCCCAGACCAGCGGCCCGGTCGGCGTCGCCACGGGGCCGCCGTCCAGGGTGACGCTCTTGCCGTTCGATTCCATGTCGAGCTGCTGGAGATAGGCCGGCAGCCTGGACAGGCGCTGGTCATAGGGGATGACCGCGCGGGCCGGGTATTTGCAAACGACGCGATGCCACCAGCCGACAAGGCCAAGCAGCACCGGCAGGTTTTTGGCCAGCGGCGCGGTGCGGAAGTGTTCGTCCATTTCGTGCGCGCCATCGAGGAAGGCGCGGAAATCGCGTGGACCAATGGCGATCATCACGGGAAGGCCGATGGCGCCCCACACAGAATAGCGGCCGCCGACCCAATCCCAGAAGCCGAAGACGCGGTCCGGCTCGATGCCAAACTTCGCCACCAGGTCGAGTGCCGTCGAGACCGCGGCGAAGTGCTTGCCGATCGCTTCCTTGCCGAGCGCCTTCTGGACCCAGTCGCGCGCCGTCTGCGCATTGGTCATCGTTTCGACCGTGGTGAAGGTCTTGGAGGCGACGATAAAAAGCGTGCTCTCGGCGGAAAGGCCCTTCAGCGTGTCGTGGATATGGGCGCCGTCGATGTTGGAGACATAGTGCGCGCGCGGACCGTCATGATAGGGCGCCAGCGCCAACGTCGCCATGGCCGGGCCGAGATCGGAGCCGCCGATACCGATATTGACGATGTCGGTGATCTTCTTGCCGGTGGCGCCCGTCGCCTTGCCGGAACGCACCGCGTCGGCGAAGGCGCCCATCGCGTCCAATACGGCAATGACCTCCGCCTTCACATCCTGCCCGTCGAGCATGATGCCCTTGCCGGTCAGGTTGCGCAGGGCGGTGTGCAGAACAGCGCGGCCCTCTGTAACGTTGATCTTCTTGCCGGCGAACATGGCGGCGCGGCGGCCTTCGAGATCGGCGGCGTCAGCCAGATTCTCCAGCAGGTCCATCGTGCGCGCATCGACGGCGCATTTCGACCAGTCGAGCAACAGGTCGCCGTCGCTGGCGGAGAACGTCTTGAACCGCTGCGGATCGGCGGCGAAGGCCTGGCGCATATCGCCGGCTGCCGCGGCGCGATGGTCGCGCAAGGCGGCAAGCTGTTTTTGGAAGGCTGACTGATCCACCGGCGGGCTCCTGGGACTGTTAAATTATCTTAGCAGACCGGATGTTTCCGGCGCGTGTCGTCGCGCCAAACTATTGAGCCGAATTTCGTCCGGTCAATACGCGGCGATGACGCACAGCGTTACACGGGATGCGAAGGCCGAAAGATCACTGGCATAAATCCCAAAGATCAGAAAAATTGATTGGCGCAACCCCTTGTGCCACCGTTACATTCGACTGGTCCAGCCAAACGAAAAAAGCTGGCCATCGAGGAACATTTCCCATGCCACAGCGCAACGACACGGCCATATGGTCCGGCCTGTTCCGGATTTCGGCCGAATCCGGCCAGACTTTGCAGGCACAGATCCGCCAGGCGATCGTGGCCGCTATTCTCGACCGCCAGATCGCCGCTTCGATGCCGCTTCCGTCATGCCGGATATTGGCCGAAAAACTCGGCGTGGCGCGCGGAACCGTGGTGCTGGCCTTCCAGCAACTGGTCGACCAGGGCTTCCTGGTGGCGCGCGAGCGGCGCGGCCATTTCGTCAATCCCGACGTTTTGGCGACGCCGGCCAAGCCGCACCAGAAGGCGCCCGACCAGGCCAACGAGATCGACTGGAAGGCACGCCGGCAGATCGCGGCCAGCGACATGCCGCCGCCGGCCAAGCACGAGAACTGGATCAAGTCGTCCTACCCCTTCGTCTATGGCCAGTTCGATCCGGCGCTGTTCCCGACCGCCGAGTGGCGCGAGTGCAACCGCATGGCGCTTGCCGTGCTGGAGATCCGCAACTGGGCCTCCGACATGGTCGATCGCGACGATCCGCTGCTGATCGAGCAGATCCAGGCGCGGCTGCTGCCCAGGCGCGGCATCTTCGCCAACCCCGACGAGATCATCGTCACGCTGGGCGCCCAGAACGCGCTCTACATGCTGGCGACGCTTTTGATGACCAAGGGCTCGAAGGTGGCGATGGAGGATCCGGGCTACCCCGACGCACGCTCGATCTTCCGGCTCGCCGGCGCCGACATCCAGCCGGTGCCGGTCGACCAGTCCGGCATCGTAACCTCTTCGATTCCCAACGATTCCGGCTTTGTCTTCGTCACGCCCAGCCATCATTGCCCGACCATGGTGCCGCTGTCGGCGGAACGCCGGCAGGACCTTCTGGCGCGCGCCAACCGCTACAACCAGATCATTATCGAGGACGGCTATGACAGCCAGCTTCTCGACGAGGCGCCGCAGCAGGCCTTGAAGAGCCTCGACCGCTCCGGCCGCGTGATCTATGTCGGCTCGATGTCGAAGACGCTGGCTCCGGGCCTGCGGCTTGGCTACATCGTGGCCTCGGCTGGACTAATCGCCGAACTCAGGGCGCTGCGCCGCTTCATGCTGCGCCATCCGCCGGCCAACAACCAGCGCGCGGTCGCGCTGTTCCTGTCGCTCGGCCACCACGAGGCGCTGGTGCGGCGGCTGTCGAGCGCCTTCGACGAGCGGCGCAAGCGCCTGGTCCATGCGATTTCCGCTTTCCTGCCCGAGTGGCGTTCGACCGACTCGGCCGGCGGCACGTCGCTGTGGCTGGAGGGACCGCGCGGCACCGATTCCCGCGGACTGGCCGAGGCCGCCGCCTCGCGCAGCGTCATCATCGAGCCGGGCGACCGCTTCTTCGACCGCACCGAAAAGCCTTCGCGTTTCATGCGCTTGGGCATCTCCTCGATCGCGCTGCAGCATATCGAGCCCGGTATCCGCGAACTTGCAACCGCCGCGGGCCGCAGGCCGGCCGCCGCCTGATCACCTGGGCCTGACCACCTCCCGGGAACCGCGCAACAGCGGCTCCTGCTTCTTTAGCACTGGCATATGCAACCGTACCGGCTGGCTCATAGGCTGTGCCAATGCCGGCGGCATAGTCGAGGCCTAAAGGGGACGAAGCAGCCGATGGTGGACCAACCGCCGCCCTGCTTCCGAGAAAAGGTGGAGTGCTTCCATGTCAGTGGCTGTCGAAAAGCAGGAAGCGGCCGACCAGCGTTCGCGCCGCTCCGGCGGACGCGAAGCGCGTCGCGCCATGCGGGCGGCGCCGCTCGCCGACGACATCAGGCCGGTTCGCGCCGGCCTTGAGGGGGGGAGCTATGGCCCCCTGCGCGGCACTGATTGCGAGCGCATCCACGAAGCGGTGCTGACCCTGCTGGAGACGGTCGGCTTCGCCAACGCAATCCCGTCCTGCATCGAGGCGCTGACCAAGGCCGGCGCCAGCCATGGCGACGACGGCCGTATCCGTTTCCCGCGCGCACTGGTGCTCGACACGATCAAGCGGGCGGCGCGGCATTTCACGCTGCACGGCCAGGACCCGAAGCACGACATGGTGATCCAGGGCAAGCGCGTGCATTACGGCACGGCGGGTGCTGCCGTGCATCTTGTCGACGTCGAGAAGCGCGAGTATCGCGAATCCTTGCTGCAGGACATCTATGATGCCGCGCGCATCGTCGACGGGCTCGACAACATCCATTTCTTCCAGCGGCCCATGGTGCCGCGCGACATTCCCGATCCGCTCGAAATGGACTTCAACACGCTCTATGCCTGCGTGATGGGCACGTCCAAGCATGTCGGCACGTCCTTCACGGTGCGGGAGAACGTGCAACCGGCGCTCGAAATGCTCTACGCGATCGCCGGTGGCGAGGAGAATTTCCGGGCCCGGCCGTTCGTGTCGAACTCCAACTGTTTCGTCGTGCCGCCGATGAAATTCGCCGAGGACGCCTGCGGCGTGCTCGAGGCCTGCGTCGAAGGAGGCATCCCGATCCTGCTGCTTTCGGCCGGACAGGCCGGGGCCACCGCTCCGGCGGCGATCGCGGGTGCGGTGGTGCAAGCCGTGGCCGAAGTGCTGGCCGGCCTTGTCTATGTCAACACCATCAAGCCGGGCCATCCGGCGATCTTCGGTACCTGGCCGTTCGTGTCGGACCTGCGCACCGGCGCCATGTCCGGCGGCTCGGCCGAACAGGCGGTGCTGACCGCGGCCTGCGCGCAGATGGCGCAGTTCTACGACCTGCCAGGGGGTTCGGCCGCCGGCATGACGGATTCGAAACTGCCCGACATCCAGTCCGGCTATGAAAAAGGCATTACCAATGTGATGGCCGGCCTTTCCGGCCTCAACCTGGTCTACGAATCGGCCGGCATGCATGCGTCCCTGCTCGGCTTCTGCCTGGAAAGCCTGATCATCGACAACGACATGCTGGGCCATTGCCTGCGCTGCGTGCGCGGCATCGAGGTGACGGACGACGCGCTGTCGATCGACACCATTGCTGATGTCTGCCTGAAAGGCCCGGGCCACTATCTCGGCAACGAGCAGACGCTGAAGCTGATGCAGACCGAATATTTCTACCCCGCCGTCGGCGACCGGTTTTCGCCGAAGGAATGGAACGAGAAGGGCCGACCCGACATATTGCAGCGGGCGATCGTCGAGAAGAAGCGCATCCTCGCCGAACGCTTCCCGCGCCATGTGCCGAAGCCGCTCGACGACAGGCTGCGCGCCCGCTTCGGCGACATGATCAAGCTGCCGCGCAACGGCATGGGCGGCTGAGAACGCCCCCCTTTGAAAATAGGTTAATCCGCGCTCAGCCCATAATGTTCGACGACCTCGGTATTGACCAGCTTGGCGTGTAGCGCCATCAGCACGATCTGGGCGTCGAAACTGTCTCCGGCATCGACCGCGGCCTCTATCCGACGCTCCACGTCCTGCCGCGGCTGCGCGCCATGAGAGCGCTCGAATGCCTCAGGCCCAGCAATACAATAGCTGAACAAACACGCCACTTGCGCATAAGCCTGCGGCGGCGGCTCGTCGGGCCAGTGATCCTTCATCAGGTTGACGATGGTGAGCTTTACGCCCTCCGGCACAAGGGCGGGATGCAAGTCGGCTCCGCGCAATGCGGCATCGAGCTGCCTGAGATCGCTTGAACGGCCGAACATGCCGAGGAAACCGAGGGAAGAGCGTCGTTTGGCCATCATGGTCCAATCTGTTGAGTGGCCTGGCAACGGAATGCAAAATGCCGTGCAGGTGGTTTCTGCCCATGTCAGCTGGCTATTCGTGACAGCGACGCATTATCTGCGCCCCGGTTCGAACAGTTCCACCAGATTGCCGGATGGGTCCCGCAGCAATATCTGGCTGCCGCCCATGCCCTTGACGACGTCGTTCCTGAAAGCCTGGCCGGCAGTTTTCAGCTTGCGAACCACGCCTTCGAGATCCTCGACCTCGATCTGAATGCGGTTCCAGCCACCGGGTTCGGGCACGCTGCCGTCGGGCATCGGCTGCGACGCCCCACCAGGGCCGCCAGCGGCATTGAGCAGAAGCCGCAGGTTGCCCTTGGAAAGCATGGCGAAGGACGGCGCCGGGTGCATGGCGACCGTGAAGCCGAGATGGTCGCGGTAGAAGGCGATCGCCCTGTCGACGTCATTGACGATATAGCGAACGTTGACCGTTTCCATGGTCTCCTCCGTGCCGAAGCTACCCACTCGCCGCAAGCAATAAGACACCCGCCAGGGCCGATCCGGCAAGCGTCGGCAGCATGCCGATTTTCAGCTTGAGGATGGCGATCATGGTAGCGCAGGACAGCAGCGCGGCACGCCAGTCGATCGAGGACAGCACCGGCACCTCCGTTCCGAGCCCCGTCGCACGCACGTCGCGGAAGATGACGTGCAAGGCGAACCACAGGGCCAGATTCATGATGACGCCGACGACCGCCGCGGTGATCGCGCCCAATGCCGCCGACAATGCCTTGTTGCCGCGCAGCGCCTCGATGTAGGGCGCGCCGAGGAATATCCAGAAGAAGCACGGCGTGAAGGTAACCCAAAGCGTAAGCAACGCTCCAAGCGATCCGGCAAACAACGGATATGGCGATCCGGAATGGCGCAAGCCTGCAAGGAAGCCGACGAACTGCAGGACCAGGATGAGCGGTCCAGGCGTGGTTTCGGCAAGGCCCAGGCCATCGACCATTTCGCCTGGCGCAAGCCAGCCAAGAGAGCTGACGGCCGCTTGCGCGACATAGGCCAGAACGGCATAGGCGCCGCCGAAGGTGACGACCGCCATGAGGCTGAAGAAGCCGCCGATCTGCGTCCAGACGCTGTTTGCCGATGTGAACGCCCAGATCAGCACAACCGGTCCAAGCCAGATCGGCAGCCAGATCGCGATGGTGCGCGGCGCGTGCCATCGCGTCGGCCTGGTGTGGGCCAGTTCGCCGCGCTCGAACATCAGATCGACCGCGCCCGTGGCGTCGGGAGCGTCGTCCTTGCCATGCGCGGCGCCAGAAAACAGGGCCGGCGCGATGCCGTTTCCGACCCACCCCACCAGTCCTGCAAACAGGACGAGGAGCGGAAAGGGGACGTTGAGCACGTAGATGCCGACAAAGGCGCAAAGCGCAATCGCCGTCATCACCCGATTCTTCAAGGCCCGCCGGCCAATGCGGATCACGGCCTCGACCACGATCGCCAGCACTGCCGCCTTCACCCCGAAAAACAGCGAGTCGACCAGCGGCGCATCACCATAGAGCGCATAGAGAATGCTCAAGGTCAGCATGACGAGCGCGCCGGGCACGACGAAGAGGACGCCGGCGACAAGACCGCCGACCGTCTTGTGCAGCAGCCAGCCGATGTAGATAGCGAGTTGCTGGGCCTCGGGGCCAGGCAGCAGCATGCAGTAGTTCAGCGCATGCAGGAAACGCTGCTCGCCGATCCAGCGCTTTTCCTCGACCAATTCCCTGTGCATGAGCGCGATCTGCCCGGCCGGTCCGCCGAAACTGAGCAACCCGATCTTCGCCCAGAGTTTCGTGGCCTCGCGGAAGCTCGGGACCGCAGGCGCCTCGATGAGGTCGGCACTTTCCTCGGAAAGGAGGGAGCTCATGACGCCTTCGCCCCGGCCGGCCAATTGTGCGTCTCGTCGGTGGCGTCGCGGCACCAGCGGAAGAACGCGTCGTAAAGCAGCATGCCGGCATCCAATTGTTGCAGGTCATCGCGAAACATGCGCGACAAGCCAAGCGAGGCGGCGAGAAATCCCGCCGCCTGCGGAACCAGGTCGAGGCTGGCCGTGTCGGCTGCGCGCACGATCACGGCGAGGCGGTCGAGCGCTTCGGATTCGAGCCCGAACTCCTCGAGCATCGTGTCGAAGGTGCAGCGCTCGCCGCGATGGCTCCAGAACGCATTGTCGATGTCGAAAGGCACGGCCTGAAAACGATCGGCGACATCGGGCACTTCCGCGGCGTCGACGAACAGGAAGACCGCTTGAGGATCGACGAAACGGCGGATCAGCCAGGGGCAGGCGATGCGATCGACTTTGGGCCGGGCCCGCGTCACCCAGACGGTGCGGCCCTTGTCGTCACGAGGCGGCATCCTGTCGGCACGGACCAGAAGGCCGTGGGCGTCCCGCCAGGCTTCGAAGCCGCCTTCGAGCGATTCGGCGGCAATCCCTTCATGACGCAACCATGCGGCGACGCCTTGCGAGAGCTTTTTTCCCTGCTGGCAGACGACCACCACGCGGCCACCGGCGAAGTCGGCTGCCCAAGTCTGGACGGTTTTGAAATCGCGCCGGTACGACGCCGGCAGCAAACGTGGATCGGCGTTGTAGTCGTCCTCGGTACGGATATCGAGGATTGCAGGCGCGCCCGGCAAACCGACCATACGGATCAGTTGCGGCACGGTGACAGCGGTTGTTGACGGCATGGCGTCCACCTCCTGAAAGAGAAGCCTGGACGCGAACGTTGGGCTGACGCCTCACGGGGTCGTCGCGATGAACCCCTTGCAGCGATGGTGGATTTGTTGGGCAGGCTTGTCAAGGACGCAATGTCCCCGGCCTGTGGCAGGCCGCGAAACGGAAAGACGACCGGCGGCCGATCAGGCCGCCGATCGGCGATCGCTATCCGTCAATTATCGCTTGAAACGATCGATGATTGTCCGGGGAATAATCAGTGATTGTCCCGGGGCACGCCCTTCGTATGAGCGACGTCCTGGTATTTCACCGCCGGTTTCAGCACCATGCCGCCCGAGAACTGGTCGACCATACCGCGCTGGATTTCCTGCCATGGTGTCTGGTGCTCGGGATAATGGTAGCCGCCATTGTTCTGCAGCTCGGCGCGGCGGCGGGTGATCTCGTCATCGGTGACGAGAATGTTGGCCGTGCCCTTTTTCAGGTCGATGCGAACGCGGTCGCCTGTCTTGAGCAACGCAAGCCCCCCGCCGATGGCGGCTTCCGGCGAGGCGTTGAGGATGGAGGGCGAGCCTGACGTGCCGGACTGGCGGCCGTCGCCGATGCAGGCCAGCGCGTGGATGCCCTTCTTGATGAGATAGGCCGGCGGCTGCATGTTGACGACCTCGGCGCCGCCGGGATAGCCGACCGGACCGGCGCCGCGCATGAACAGGATGGTGTGCTCGTCGATCCCTTGCGCCGGGTCGTCGATGCGGGCGTGGTAATCCTCCGGACCGTCGAAGACCATGGCATTACCCTCGAAGGCTTCGGGGTCCTTCGGGTTGGAGAGATAGCGCTCGCGGAATTCGGGCGAGATGCCGCTGGTCTTCATGATTGCCGAATCGAACAGATTGCCCTTGAGATTGATGAAGCCGGCATTGGCCTTCAGCGGCTCGGCGACAGTGCGGATGACCTCGCGGTTCTCGTTGACGGCATCGCGGCAATTGTCGCCCATTGTCTTGCCGTTGGCGGTCAGAGCATCCGGATGCGGCAGCAGCCCGGCTTTCATGAGCTCCGCCACCACGGCCGGCACGCCGCCCGCGTGATGGTAGTCCTCGCCCAGATATTCGCCCGTCGGCTGGAGATTGACGATGAGCGGCACGTCGAGGCCGATCTTCTGCCAGTCGTCATTGTCGAGCTGCACGCCGAGATGGCGGGCGATGGCGTTGAGATGGATCGGCGCGTTGGTGGAGCCGCCGATCGCCGAATTGACGACGATGGCGTTCTCGAAGGCCTTGCGCGTGATGATGTCGGAGGGCTTCAAGTCCTCGTGCACCATGTCGACGATGCGTTTTCCCGTCTCGTAGGCGATCTGGCCGCGCTCGCGATAAGGAGCCGGAATCGCGGCCGAGCCCGGCAGCTGCATGCCGAGCGCCTCGGCCAGCGAGTTCATGGTGGTGGCGGTGCCCATGGTGTTGCAGTAGCCGGTGGACGGCGCCGAGGAGGCGACGATGTCCATGAACTCGTCGTAGCCGATCTCGCCGGCCGACAGGCGCTGGCGCGATTCCCAGACGATGGTGCCCGAACCGGTGCGCTTGCCCTTGTGCCAGCCGTTAAGCATCGGACCGACCGACAGCGCTATGGCCGGAATGTTGACGGTCGCCGCCGCCATCAACAGCGCCGGCGTCGTCTTGTCGCAGCCGATGGTGAGCACGACGCCGTCAAGCGGATAGCCATAGAGCACTTCTACCAGGCTGAGATAGGCAAGGTTGCGGTCGAGAGCTGCGGTCGGGCGCTTGCCGGTCTCCTGGATCGGGTGGCACGGGAATTCGAAAGGAATGCCGCCCATCGAGACGATGCCTTCGCGCACGCGTTTGGCGAGCTCGATGTGGTGGCGATTGCAAGGCGACAGGTCGGAACCGGTCTGGGCGATGCCGATCAGCGGCTTGCCCGACATCAGTTCGGCGCGCGTCAGCCCGTAATTCAGGTAGCGCTCCAGATAAAGTGCCGTCATGCCCGGATTGTCGGGGTTGTCGAACCACTCCTGCGAGCGAAACTTTTTCTTTCCTGTGGGGGCGCCAGCCATCATGGTCTCCGTATTTGTATGACAAATCGATATGACAACGCGCGGGTGCAGGCAAGGGGCACGCGTGATCTGAATCCGGACTTTGGTGCGATAGACATCAATCGGGCCGCACGCTACCAACAATCCGACATTGGTCGTCCGGGAGGTTCTGATGGCTTTGGTGATCGAGGGCGAGGAGCGCATCGCCGCACCCCTCCAGAAAGTGTGGGAAGCGCTGAACGATCCGGCGGTGCTGAGAGAAAGCATCCCCGGCTGCCAGAGCCTGGAAATGAAGTCGCCGACCGAGATGGCGGCGACGGTGGTGCTGAAGATCGGCCCGATCAAGGCGACCTTCAACGGCGAGGTGACGCTGAGAAATCTCAATCCCCCGCATGCCTACACGATCCAGGGCGAAGGCAAGGGCGGCATCGCCGGCTTCGCCAAGGGCGGCGCCGACGTGACGCTGACCGAGGATGGGGCGGACGCGACGGTGCTCAAATACGCCGCCAAGGCCGAAGTCGGCGGCAAGATTGCCCAGCTCGGCAGCCGGCTGATCGAATCGACCTCGAAGAAACTGGCGGGACAGTTCTTTTCGAGCTTCGGCGAGAAGGTGGGTGCTGCTTAGGCTGGTCTATCCAGCGTTGGCGCCGCCTGGACGAAAATTACTCGAAGACGATGCTCGGCACGGCGTCCGCGGCCGCGCCGCGCTCTTCGTTGACCCTGTCCCAGACCTTCGAAGCGATATCGCGATAGATCTTCGCTTCGGCACTGTCAGGCTTCGATGCCACCACCGGCGCACCTTCATCCGAGCTTTCGCGGATGCCCATCTCCAGCGGCACCTCGCCAAGGAAGGTGACGCCGAGGCGCTCGGCCTCGCGGCGTGCGCCGCCATGGCCGAAGATGTCGTAGCGCTTGCCGGTGTCGGGGGCGAGGAAATAGCTCATGTTCTCGACGATGCCGAGCAGCGGCACGTCGACCTTCCTGAACATGTTGAGGCCCTTGCGAGCATCGATCAGGGCCAGATCCTGCGGCGTCGAGACGATGACCGCGCCGGCCAGCGGCACCTGCTGGGCCATGGTGAGCTGGGCGTCACCGGTGCCGGGGGGCATATCGACGACGAGCACGTCGAGCGGCCCCCATTCGACTTCGCGCAGCATCTGCGTCAGCGCCGACATCACCATCGGACCGCGCCAGATCATCGGCGTTTCCTCGTCGACGAGGAAGCCCATCGACATCACCTTGAGACCGTAATTCTGCATCGGTTTCAGGATCTTGCCGTCGACGGTCTGCGGCCGGCCGCGGATGTTGAGCAGCCTTGGCATGGACGGGCCATAGATGTCGGCATCGAGCACGCCCACCTTCAGCCCGTTGGCGGCGAGGCCGAGGGCCAGATTGACGGCCGTGGTTGACTTGCCGACACCGCCCTTGCCGGACGCAACCGCGATGATCGCCTCTATGCCGGGCACGCCGCGCTTGCCCTGGCTGTGCGAGGCAGGCGCATGGGGCGCCGGGCGCGGCGCGGCAACGGGCGGGGCGGGACGTGGCGCCGGGCGCGCCGCGACAGGCGCCTCCATGCCGCCGCCCTTCTTCTCCGCCGTCAAGGCGACGACGGCGCCAGCGACACCTGGAATAGCTTTCACGACACGCTCGGCCGCGGCGCGCAATGGCTCCATCTCCTGCGCCCTGGCGGCCGGAACGGTGATCGAGAAGAACACTTTCGAATCGGCGATGAAAATCTCGGAAACCATGCCGAGGTCGACGATGTTGCCGGTGAAATCGGGGCCATTGACCGTTTTCAGGCGCTCGATGACGGTTTCCTTGGTGACGGTTTCCTTGGTAACGGACATGGCTGTTGCTTCCCTGGCGTTCGGCTGCTGCTCACATAGTGCAGATCGCCGGCGGCTCCAAGCGCCAGGCCGCGACATCAGCCTGCCAGGCGAACCGCCAGATAGGTCAGTGCCGAAATCGCCGCCGTCGCCGGCAAGGTGACGACCCATGCGATGACGATGTTGCCGGCTATGCCCCAGCGCACCGCCGAGACACGGCGGGCGGCGCCGACGCCGATGATGGCGCCGGTGATGGTGTGCGTGGTCGAAACCGGAACACCGAGCCATGTCGCGGCGAAGAGGGTGATGGCGCCGCCGGTCTCGGCGCAGAATCCCTGCATCGGGTTGAGCCTGGTGATCTTCGAGCCCATCGTGTGGACGATGCGCCAACCGCCGAACAGCGTACCCAGCGCCAATGCCGATTGGCAAGTCAGGACCACCCAGAGCGGCACGTAGAAATCCGTTCCGAGCATGCCTTGGGAATAGAGCAGCACGGCGATGATGCCCATGGTCTTTTGCGCATCGTTGCCGCCATGACCGAGCGAATAGAGGGAGGCGGAAAAGAACTGCATGACACGGAAGGTACTGTCGACGGCGAACGGCGTCTGGCGCACGAACAGCCAGGAAACCACCAGGATCAGGAGAAGCGCCAGGACAAAGCCCGTCGCCGGCGACAGGACGATGGCGGCGACCGTCTTGCCGAGCCCCGCCCAGACGATGGCACCCGTGCCGGCCTTTGCGACGCCTGCCCCCACCAATCCGCCGATCAGCGCATGCGAACTGCTCGACGGGATGCCGGCGATCCAGGTGACGATATTCCAGACGATGGCGCCGACCAGGGCGGCGAAGATCACCGCCGGGGTGACGATGCTTGCATCGATGATACCCTTGCCCACGGTTTCGGCGACATGAAGGCCAAAGAACATGAAGGCGATGAAATTGAAGAAGGCCGCCCAGAACACCGCGTAATGCGGTCTCAGCACCCGGGTCGAGACAATGGTGGCGATCGAGTTGGCGGCGTCGTGCAGGCCGTTGAGGAAATCGAAGAACAGCGCGACGGCGACGAGGCCGACCAGCAGGGGAAAGGCGATCGCGACTTCCATCGCCTAGACGTTCTCGATGACGATGCCGCTGATCTCGTTGGCGACGTCCTCGAAGCGGTCGACCACTTTCTCCAATTGGCCATAGATCTCCGAGCCGATCAGATAGGCCATCGCATCGCTGCGGCCGTGCCGCCTGAAGAGATCCTTCAGGCCCTGCTCATGCAGATCGTCGGCTCGGC
Organism: Mesorhizobium sp. B2-8-1; assembly: GCF_006440955.1. Lineage (NCBI taxonomy): Bacteria > Pseudomonadati > Pseudomonadota > Alphaproteobacteria > Hyphomicrobiales > Phyllobacteriaceae > Mesorhizobium > Mesorhizobium sp. B2-8-1. The sequence goes on from NZ_VFTX01000008.1 coordinate 283,398, forward strand.
CTTCGGCACGCATGACTTCCTCGGCGAGTTCGTTCAGGCGCGCACTGTTGGCGCCGACCTTGGCCAGCAGCGGGATCGCCTCCGCGACGAGCCTGGCGGCATCGACAATGACGGCGCCCATTTCCTGCATCAGCGGATCGAATTCCCTCTTCTCGAACAGCCGCACCGTCTTGACGGTCTTGTGCATCATGTCGATGGCGTCATCCATCGACTGGATCAGGTCCTTGATATCGCCGCGGTCGAAAGGCGTGATGAATGAGCGCCGCACGGCAAGCAGGACTTCGGCGGTGATATGGTCGGCTTCGTCCTCGAGATCGACGATCTTTTCGCACCAATGCTCGATGTCCTTGCCCAGGAGGAGCTGCTGCAGGGCCTCCGCGCCGCCGACCACCGTGCGGGAATGCCGCTCGAACAGGTCGAAGAAGCGATCTTCGCGCGGCAACAGCTTGCGGAACCAGCCCAGCATGTTCGTCCCTCCCGGCGCACCAGTTCCATCCACATAGCGCCGCATGCGCCCATGGGGAACAGTAAGCCGGCTGAAAGATGTGGATGCAGCCAATTGCAAGCACCGCTCGCGAACGGCAATTACCGGCCATCGCCGGCAAAGCGGGGCTCGTCAAGCGACGGGGGCGACCTATTTCCAAGGAGACGCCGGGGACGACAAGCAGCGAAGGAGAAACGATCATGCTTGCAAACAGCAACGCGACGGCCAACCTCGCGGTGAAAGACCTGGCGAAGGCAAAGGCTTTCTATGAGGGGACGCTCGGCCTGAAACAGGTGCATGACGAGGGTGGCGAACTGATCGTGTACAAAAGCGGCGACACCACGATCAACGTCTATCGCTCTCAGTTCGCCGGAACCAACAAGGCGACGGCGGTGACGTGGACGGTCGGCGATGAGATCGACACCGTCGTCAGCGGGCTGAAATCGAAGGGCGTTGCCTTCGAACACTACGAGATGCCCGGCCTGACACTGGAAGGCGACATCCATGTCGGTCACGGCATGAAGGTCGCCTGGTTCAAGGATCCGGACGGTAACATCCTCAATCTCGTCGACCGATAGGTTTCTGCGATCAAGCATCGGCTTGGGGCGATCGACATCGCAGTGGCCGGCAGCCCTCTGGCGCGGTGCGGCGGCGGCGGTTAGCTTCAGATATGATCGACAAGCTGGAATTTTTCATCGCGCTGGCCAAGGAAGAGCATTTCGGGCGGGCTGCCGAAGTGTGCGGCGTCACCCAGCCCACCTTGTCGGCCGGCATCAAGCAACTTGAGGGTCAGCTGGGCGTGATGCTGGTCCTGCGCGGCTCGCGCTTCCAGGGCCTGACCCCGGAGGGCAAGCAGGTGCTGGTGTGGGCGCGCCGCATCGTCGGCGATACCAGAACCATGCGCGAGGAGATGCGGGCGGCGCGGCACGGCTTGTCGGGACGTATCCGCATCGCCGCCATTCCCACCGCGCTCGCCATGGTGGCGCGGCTGACGACGCCATTCCGCGAAAAACACCCCGGCGTCACCTTCTCGGTACTGTCCCGGACCTCGATCGAAGTGCTGTCGCTGCTCGGCAATTTCGATATAGACGCCGGCATCACCTATCTCGACAACGAACCGCTCGGACGAGTGACCAGCGTACCACTCTACGATGAGCGCTATCAGCTGATCACCGCCATCGGAAACCCCTATTCCGACCGCGACAAGGTGACATGGGCCGAGATCAGCCACCTGCCGCTCTGCCTGCTGACCCCGGACATGCAGAACCGCCGCATCATCGACCAGCACCTGGCCGAGGCCGGTGTCGAGGTCCGGCCGACGCTGGAATCCAATTCGATGATCGTGCTGTTCTCGCATATCCGCACCGGCAAATGGTCCTCGATCATGCCGCTCAACCTCACGGAAACGTTCGGCTTTTCCGAACCTATCAGGGCTATCCCGATCGTCGAGCCGGACGCCAGCCACACGGTCGGGCTGGTGGCCGCGTTGCGCGAACCGCATACGCCGCTGGTTTCGGCGCTGCTGGACGAGGCGATGGCGCTTGCAGACGATTTCCGCGCCCACCGGTAGGTTAGGGAATGCAGGCGCTGGAGCTCGATAGAAAATTTCTATCGAACGACGGATCAGCTTTATTGATTTCAGGGGTTTCTCCTGATTTTGTAAAGACTTAGCGATAAAGCCACCGACCAGGGAGGGCGCTGCGTGACGATGCAGCCTGCAAGTACCGAGATCGCATCGCGCACGGCCGCGATCATCCAGGAGCTGAAAGATCTCGAAGGTCCGCTGCTGCCGATCCTCCATAACATTCAGGAAGAGTTCGGCCATGTGCCGCAGGCAGCACTCCCGGTCATTGCCGACGGACTGAACCTTTCCAGAGCAGAGGTGCACGGCGTCGTCACCTTCTATCACGATTTCCGCGCCCGCCCGGCAGGCCGGCATGTGCTCAAGCTCTGCCAGGCCGAAGCTTGCCAGTCGATGGGTTCCGACGTGGTCGCCGCCAGGATCAAGCAATTGCTCGGCATTGATTTCCACGAGACGGCGAAAGACGGTTCGGTGACCCTGGAGCCGGTTTATTGCCTCGGGCTGTGCGCCTGCTCGCCCTCGGCGATGCTCGATGGCGAGGTGATCGGGCGGCTCGACAACGAGAAGATCGAAGAGATCGTCGCGGAGGTGCGCTCATGATCCCGCGCATCTACATTCCCGGCGATTCCGGCGCGCTGGCGCTCGGTGCCGAAAGGGTCGCCAAGGCTGTTCGTGCTGAACTCGCCGAGCGCGGCGTTGAGGCCAAGATCGTCCGCAATGGATCGCGCGGCGCCTATTTCCTAGAGCCTATGGTCGAGGTCGCCACAGCAAACGGCCGCGTCGCCTACGGGCCGGTGAAGCCTTCCGACGTCAAGAGCTTGTTCGACAGCGGCTTTCTCACCGGCGGCCATCACAAGCGCTGGCTGGGCGCGCCGGACAAGATCCCGTTCCTGGCCAAGCAGACCCGTCTGACCTTCGCGCGCTGCGGCATCAACGACCCGCTGTCACTCGACGCCTATAAGTCGCTTGGCGGGCTGAAGGGCCTGCAGAACGCGGTGGCCATGGCCCCGGCAGAGATCGTCAGCCAGGTTACGGAGTCCGGCCTGCGCGGCCGCGGCGGCGCCGGCTTCCCGACCGGCATCAAATGGAAGACGGTGCTCGATACGACATCCGAGCGCAAATACATCGTCTGCAACGCCGACGAGGGCGACAGCGCCACCTTCGCCGACCGCATGATCATGGAGGGCGATCCCTTCGTGCTGATCGAAGGCATGGCGATCGCCGGCATCGCCACCGGCGCGACCAAGGGCTTCGTCTACATCCGCTCGGAATATCCGCATGCGGTGGCGGTGATGAACAAGGCCGTCGAGGTCGCCCGCAAGGCCGGGGTGCTCGGCGTCAACGTGCTCGGTTCGCCCAACGCCTTCGACATGGAGATCCGCGTCGGCGCGGGCGCCTATGTCTGCGGCGAGGAGACCTCGCTTCTGAACAGTCTGGAAGGCAAACGCGGCGTGGTGCGCGCCAAGCCGCCGCTGCCGGCAATCCAGGGCCTTTTTGGCAAGCCGACGGTGATCAACAACGTCATCTCGCTGGCTTCGGTGCCTGTCATCATGGACAAGGGCGCCGCCTACTACAAGAATTTCGGCATGGGCCGCTCGCGCGGCACGATCCCGATCCAGATCGCCGGCAACGTCAAGCGTGGCGGCCTGTTCGAGGCGGCTTTCGGCATGACACTGGGCGAAATCGTCGACGATATCGGCGGCGGCACGGCCACCGGCCGGCCGGTGAAAGCGGTGCAGGTCGGCGGTCCACTCGGCGCGTATTTTCCGCGCGCTTTGTTCGACACGCCGTTCGATTACGAGGAATTCGCCAAGCGCGATGGACTGATCGGCCATGCCGGCATCACCGTGTTCGACGACACCGCCGACATGCTGAAACAGGCGCGCTTCGCCATGGAGTTCTGCGCCATCGAAAGCTGCGGCAAATGCACGCCCTGCCGCATCGGCTCGACGCGCGGGGTGGAGACCATCGACAGGCTCGCCGCCGGCATCGAGCCGGAGAAGAACCTCGCCCTGGTCACCGATCTCTGCAACACGATGAAGTTCGGATCGCTCTGCGCGCTGGGCGGCTTCACGCCCTACCCGGTGATGAGCTCGATCACGCATTTCCCCGAGGATTTCAAGCCCGCGCCGGCGCGCGTGGCTGCTGAATAGGACCTGGCAGATGAACATCAAGGCCGACTTCCCGACGCTCATCGAAGAGATCGACTACGGAACTCCGCAATCGAAAGCTGAGAAGCGGATCACGCTGACCGTCGACGGCCGCAGCATCAGCGTGCCGGAAGGCACGTCGATCATGCGCGCCGCGATGGAAAGCGGGGTCGAGATCCCGAAGCTGTGCGCCACGGACATGCTGGACTCCTTCGGCTCCTGCCGCGTCTGCCTGGTCGAGATCGATGGCCGCGGCGGCACGCCGGCGTCCTGCACGACGCCCGTCGGCGAAGGCATGGTGGTGCGCACGCAGTCGGAGCGGCTCGATGCCATTCGCCGCGGCGTCATGGAGCTCTATGTCTCCGACCATCCGGTGGGCTGGAACGAGAAGGCCGGCACCGGCGCCAGCGAGTTCGACGCGGTGGCGAAGTCGGTCGGCCTTTCCGAGAATCGCTACGGCGTCGAAGGCCGCAATCACGTCAAGGAGGATGGCGTCGCGCCCGGCCACGGCTCGCTGGCCGTCGACTACATCGCGCGTGACGAATCCAACCCGTATTTCACCTATGATCCGGCGCAATGCATCGTCTGTTCGCGTTGCGTGCGGGCCTGCGAAGAGGTGCAGGGCACCTTCGCGCTGACGATCGAGGGCCGCGGCTTCGAATCGCGCATGGTCGCCGGCATGCACGAGGATTTCATTGCTTCCGAATGCGTGTCCTGCGGCGCCTGCGTGCAGGCCTGCCCGACCGATGCGCTGCGTGAGAAGACAGTGCTCGCCAAGGGCCTGCCGGAACGCTCGGCCGTCACCACCTGCGCCTATTGCGGCGTCGGCTGCTCGTTCAAGGCCGAAGTGAAGGATGACGAGGTCATCCGCATGATGCCCTACAAGGAGGGCAAGGCCAATCACGGCCATTCCTGCGTGAAGGGCCGCTTCGCCTATGGCTATGCCACCCACAAGGACCGCATCCTGTCGCCGATGATCCGCGAGAAGGTGAGCGATCCCTGGCGCGAAGTGAGTTGGGAGGAGGCGATCGCCCACACGGCCAAGGAGTTCCGCCGCATCCAGTACCAGTATGGACGCACGGCGATCGGCGGCATCACCTCGTCGCGCTGCACCAATGAGGAGACCTATCTGGTCCAGAAGCTGGTGCGCCAAGGCTTCCGCAACAACAATGTCGATACCTGCGCGCGCGTCTGCCATTCGCCGACCGGCTACGGGCTCGGCCAGACCTACGGCACCTCGGCCGGCACGCAGGATTTCGATTCCGTCGAATTCACCGACGTCGCCGTCATCATCGGCGCCAATCCGGCTTCCGCACACCCGGTTTTCGCCTCGCGGCTGAAGAAGCGGCTGCGCCAGGGCGCCAAGCTGATCGTGCTCGACCCGCGCCGCACCGAGATGGTCAAGTCGGCGCATGTCGAAGCCGACTACCACCTGCCGCTGAAGCCCGGCACCAATGTCGCCGTGCTGACGGCGCTGGCACATGTCATCGTCACCGAAGGCCTGTTCGACGAGGCCTTCATCCGCGAGCGCTGTGACTGGACGGAATTCCAGGACTGGGCGTCCTTCGTCGCCCTGCCGGAGAACAGCCCCGAAACCGTCGGCAAGCTGTCCGGCGTCGATCCCGAACTGATCCGCGGTGCGGCACGTCTCTACGCCAAGGGCGGCAACGGGGCGATCTACTACGGCCTCGGCGTCACCGAGCACAGCCAGGGCTCGACCACGGTGATGGCGATTGCCAATCTCGCCATGGCCACCGGCAATATCGGTCGCCCGGGCGTCGGCGTGAACCCGCTGCGCGGCCAGAACAACGTGCAGGGCTCGTGCGACATGGGCTCCTTCCCGCACGAACTGCCAGGCTATCGCCATGTCTCGGGCGACGCGGTGCGCGACATCTATGAAAGCCTGTGGGGCGTGAAGCTGGACGACGAACCCGGCCTGCGTATCCCCAACATGCTGGATGCCGCCGTCGACGGCTCCTTCAAGGGCATCTACATCCAGGGCGAGGACATCCTGCAGTCCGATCCCGACACCAAGCATGTCGCCGCCGGACTGGCCGCGATGGAATGCGTGGTCGTGCACGACCTTTTCCTCAACGAGACGGCGAACTACGCGCATGTGTTCCTGCCGGGCTCGACCTTCCTTGAGAAGGACGGCACCTTCACCAATGCCGAGCGCCGCATCAACATGGTGCGCAAGGTGCTGGAACCGAAGGCGCGTTACGCCGATTGGGAAGCAACGCAGGAGCTTGCCCGTTCCGTCGGGCTGGACTGGAACTATGCGCATCCGTCCGAGATCATGGACGAAATCGCCAAGACGACGCCGAGCTTCTCCGGCGTCTCCTTCGAGTTGCTCGACCGCCTCGGATCGGTGCAGTGGCCCTGCAATGAGAAGGCCCCTCTCGGCACCCCGGTCATGCATGTCGACGGCTTTGTGCGCGGCAAGGGCAAGTTCATCCGCACCGAATATGTGGCGACGGACGAGCGAACCGGGCCGCGCTTCCCGCTGCTTTTGACCACCGGCCGGATCCTGTCGCAGTACAATGTCGGCGCGCAAACGCGGCGCACCGACAATATCATGTGGCACTCCGAGGACCGGCTGGAGATCCATCCGCACGACGCCGAGAACCGCGGTTTGCGCGACGGCGACTGGGTGCGGCTGACCAGCCGCTCCGGCGAGACGACGCTGCGCGCGCAGATCACCGACAGGGTGTCACCGGGCGTGGTCTATACGACCTTCCACCATCCCGACACGCAGGCCAACGTCATCACCACGGACTTTTCGGACTGGGCGACCAACTGTCCGGAATATAAGGTGACGGCGGTGCAGGTCGGTGCCTCCAACGGACCATCGGAATGGCAACGCGACTATGACGAGCAAGCGCGCAACAGCCGCCGCATCGCCCCGCTGGAAGCGGCGGAGTAGTATAGAGGCAAAATCTTGACGGCAGGTCGACCCCCACTCCGTCGAGCTTCGCTCGACACCTCTCCCCCGATCGACGGGGGAGAGGAAAGGCGCGAGCGTGCGTCAGCTGGCTTCCTTCCTCTCCCTCCGGAGGGGGGAGAGGTGGCGCTGCGTAGCAGCGACGGAGTGGGGGAAGCCCTCCGAGAGCAAATGCCGTTTAAGGCTGGCAAATCCCTTTGCTTCCTCGACGAAATGTCCAGCAGGACAGGCGGTGCTGCGTGAAGCGTGCCGCCATTTCCCAGACCTCCCGCCTAGCCCATCGCGCCAGCGGCACGGCAGCGGCCCGCCGCATGGTGCCGGAAGAAACGCCGGTGGCGTTCTCCTTTGCCGGTACGACGCATGCGGTGATGATGGCGAGCCCGGCCGATTTGAAGGATTTCGCGCTCGGTTTCTCGCTGACCGAAGGCATCATCGCTTCCCCCGAAGAGATCGAGGCAATCGAGGTCGAGGATCTCGGCGCCGGCATCGACATCCAGATCCGACTGAAGGACCAGGCCAACATGCGCTTCGAGGCGCGGCGGCGCAGGCTCGCCGGACCGGTTGGCTGCGGGCTCTGTGGCATCGAATCGATCGAGGAAGCAATGCGCTCGGTCGACGCAGTTGGTGCGTCTAAACTTACGCTTGATGCCGGCGACATCGTCCGTTCCGTCAAACTTCTCTCCAGGATGCAGCCGCTGCACAGCGAGACGGGCGCGGTGCACGCCGCCGGCTTCTATATCCCCGGCAAGGGCACCGTCATTGCGCGCGAGGATGTCGGCCGTCACAACGCACTGGACAAGCTGGCCGGTGCATTGGCCAAGGCCGGCATCGACGGCGCGACCGGCGCGGTAGTGGTGACGTCGCGCGTCTCCGTCGAGATGGTGCAGAAGACGGCGACGATCGGCTCGCCCTTCATCATTGCCGTCTCTGCGCCGACCGCGCTCGCCGCCCGCACCGCCGAACAAGCCGGCATGACGCTGGTGGCCTTGGTTCGCGGCGACGATTTCGACATTTTCACCCATCCCGACCGGGTGGTTCGCGGAGTTGCCAAACATGTCGCATGACGAAGACCACATTATGAGCACCAGCGAGAAGCTGGTGCGGATGGCCAACCAGATCGCGGCCTTTTTCCACTCCAGGCCGCGCGAAGAAGGCGTGGCCGGCGTGGCCGAGCATATCAACAAATTCTGGGAACCGAGGATGCGGCGTCAGTTCTTCGAGATGCTGGACAGCGGCGGCGATGGCTTCGATGAACTCGTCGTGGCTGCCTCGACAAGGATCAAGCGGCCGGTCACGCCCGCCGAAGCTGATCTGAAGCTCGGGCTCAAGCTTCCCCAGGCGACGTAGCCGCCTCGCAAAAATAGCCATTGGTTCGCGTCCGCTTATATTTCCTTCCGCTAAAGTTTAAGCTGCCGCAAGCGACGCAGCTCTGCTATGGTCGGCGATCCGAAATCGTCAGGCCGGGCGGAACAACTCGTGAGGCCGATCGAGACCCGATACGCCCGTAGCGGCGACGTGCGGATCGCCTATCAGGTGGTCGGCCAAGGCGCGTTCGATCTCGTCTTCGTGCCGGGCTTCATCTCCAACCTCGACCTGCATTGGGAGGATGAAGGCTATAGCAGGCTGCTGAAACGGCTTTCCGCCTTCTCAAGGCTGATCCTATTCGACAAGCGCGGCACCGGCCTGTCCGACCGCGTCGATGCCAACCATCTCCCCAGCCTCGAAACGCGCATGGACGACGTGCGTGCGGTGATGGACGCGGCCGGCAGCGGCCGCGCGGCCCTGCTCGGCGCCTCGGAAGGCGCTCCGATGGCCATGCTGTTCGCCGCCACCTATCCGGAGCGGACACGCGCCCTGGCGCTCTATGGCGGCTATGCCCATTTCCACCGATGGGTGATGCCGCCGGAACGGCTGGAGGCATTCATCGCGACGACGGAAACCGCCTGGGGCACAGGCGCCACCTTGCCGCATTTTGCGCCAGGCCGCGTCGAAGACAGTCACTTTGCCGCCTGGTGGTCGCGATTCGAGCGGCTGTCGGCAAGTCCGACGGCGGCGGCGGCGCTGGCGCGCATGAATGCCGGCATAGACGTGCGCGGCATACTCTCGGCGATCAGCGCGCCGACGCTGCTGATCCACCGCCGCAACGACGCGCGCGTCGATCCCGATGCCAGCCGCTTTCTCGCCCGGAAGATTCCGAACGCCCGGCTTGTCGAAATCCCTGGGCGCGACCACCCGGTGTGGACCGGTGACGTCGACAGGGTCGCCGACCTGATCGAGGAATTCCTGACCGGCGAGCCGGCCGTGGCCGACAGCGAGCGCGTGCTCGCCGCATTGCTGGTGACGCGCATCTACGATACGGCGCGCCTCGGCGACCGGATGTGGAGCGAGCGCAGCCAGCGATTCCAGGAGATCTGGCGATTGCTGGTGGGGCGCCATGGCGGACGTGTCGCAGGCACGCATGGCGAGCTGATGATCTCGCGCTTCGACGGTCCGGCGCGCGCCATACGCTGCGCGGCGGCATTGCGCGAAGCGGCGCAGGAGATCGGTGTGGCCAGTGCACAGGGCGTGCATGTCGGCGAGATCGAGATGCGCGGACCGCCGGTCGGCTTGACTGCACGCGTGACCATACAACTTGCGGCCCATGCCAGCCGCGGCGAGATCCTGGCGTCGCGGCTGGTTTCCGACCTGGCGACCGGCTCCGGCCTACACTTCATCGATGGCGGACGCATTGCGCTCGACGAGTTGGACGAGCCGTTGGCGTTTGTTCTTGCGACGTCCGAGCAGCATCTGGAACCCGCCTGCCGATCCAAGCCCAGGCCTGCCGAACCGGCCGCGCTGACGGCGCGCGAAAGCGAGGTGGTGAGCCTGATCGCCGACGGCAAAAGCAATGCCGCGATCGCCGCCGAGCTCAACCTCAGCGAGCATACGGTCAAGCGTCACGTCGCCAACATATTGCTCAAGCTCGACCTGCCGTCGCGGGCGGCGGCGGCCGCGTTTTCGGCACGCAACCCTGGCCCGCACGGGCCATAAAGGCCATGGCGCTTTCGGGCGAAGCGGCCGATGGCGTCGGGGATTATCAATTCTTCCCATGCAGGCCAGGCGATATCGCCGTGACGGTACTGCGAAGGGAGGATGAAATGGTGAAATCAAGTCGCAAGACCAGATTGCTCGTCATCGCGGCCGGCGTCGGCGCCTTGCTGGCCCTGGCTCCGGCGCGGGCCGAGGATGCCTCGGCGACGGCAGCATACAAGGACATAGAGGCCACGCTCGGCTCCGTACCGGACATGTTCAGGACTTTGCCTGACGTGGCGGTCGCCGGTGCCTGGGCCGAGATAAAGTCGATGCAGCTCAACCCCAAGACCGCACTCGACGGCAAGACCAAGGAACTCATGGGGCTTGCCGTCGCCTCGCAGATTCCTTGCCAGTACTGCGTCTACTTCCACACCGAGGCCGCCAAGCTCAACGGCGCGACCGACGAGGAGATCAAGGAAGCGGTGGCAATGGCGGCGATCGTTCGCCACTGGTCGACGATGCTCAACGGCAGCCAGGTCGACCTCACAGCCTTCAAGAAGCAGACCGACGACGTGTTCGCGGCCGTGAAGGCCAAGTCGCAGTGACACTATCGCTGCACGGCGATGACCGCCGGGCAGCACTTTGCTCATCAACCGCCCGATCGGGAAGACGGGCCCATGGAGGACGAAATGCTGACCAAGACACAGACCGTTGACGGCGCGGCAATCAAGAAAGCCATCGAAGGGCGCGACGGACAGATGCTGTCGAGCTTTTACGCCGACGATGCGGTGTTGCGGGTCGTCGACCGCAATAATCCGCCGAGCAAGCCGCGCGAGATCCGCGGCCGAGCGGCGATCAGCACATTCTGGGACGACATCTGCAGCCGGGCAATGACCCACAAGGTCGATACCACCATCGCCGATGGCGACAATCTCGCCTTCACCCAAGCCTGCGCCTACCCGGACGGGACCAAGGTGTTCTGTGCGGCGATGCTGGAACTCAAGGGCGGCCGGATTGCACGGCAGACCGTCGTGCAGGCCTGGGACGAGTAAGCGGCATCAGCCGCATCTTCGGAGGAGGAAAACATGTTCAGCGCCAGATGGCAGATCGACGCCAGGTTCGGACACAAGCAGACCGTGCTCGACCTCTTGCGGAAATGGGAATCCGAGATCGGTTCGCAGGTCGGCGTCGCCGACCTGAAGTTCCAGATCATGACGGGTTCGATCGGCGCGCGGGAGGCGACGGTCGAATCTCACCACCAGGTCGAAAGCCTGGCCCAGTTGGAAGAGTTCTTCGCCAGGATCGGCAAGATCGACGCGCATGCCAAATGGGGCAAGGAGATCGAGCCTTACGTCGTGTCGGGCACCAGCCTCTGGCAGATTTTCCGCATCGTCGAATAATGCATGTCGCCCAAAGGTGCCCATAGAACAACGATCTGAAGCGCGCCGCATCGGTCCCTTTCGACGCGACGCGCTTTCGCTACCATGACGGCTTCCGCCTGCCCGCTATGGCTCTCCCGGGCCATTTCCCCACTGGCCCTTTCGGGCGAAGCAGCGAGGAGCCGGATCGGTGCAATGTGCTCTCCTGCACCATCCTGCGCACCCGACGGATGGACGGCACAAGCAAAGCAACAAGATAAATCGTCGCGTCGAAACCATATGGCGCGGGCGCGATCAGGGAGGAAACCGATGACCGACGAAACCTATGCAAAACTGCGTGAAGGCTTGCGCGGAGAGCTGATCCTGCGCGGCGAAGCCGGCTATGAGAAGGCCCGCAAGGTCTACAACGGCATGATCGACAAGAGTCCGGCGCTGATTGCACGCTGCGTCGATGTCGCCGACGTGATCACCGCTGTAAGGTTCGCGCGCATAAACGACCTCCTCATCGCCGTGCGCAGCGGCGGCCACAACGGCGCGGGATTGGGGATTTGCGACAACGGTCTCGTCATCGACCTGTCGATGATGAAAGGCGTCCATGTCGACCCGAAAACCCGCACCGTGAGGGTCGCGCCCGGCTGCACTTCGGGCGACGTGGACCACGCCACCCATCCTTTCGCGCTCGCCGTTCCGTTCGGCATCGTTTCGACCACGGGCGTCGCCGGCCTTACCCTCGGTGGAGGAACCGGCTATCTCACGCGCAAATACGGCCTCACCATCGATAATCTGATCGAGGCCGATCTGGTGCTGGCCGATGGCAGCATGGCGAAGGCCAGCAAAAGCGAGAATCCCGACCTGTTCTGGGCGCTCCGGGGCGGCGGCGGCAATTTTGGCGTGGTAACCAGCTTCCTGTTCCAGGCTCATCCGGTGAACATGATCTTCGGCGGTCCGGTGTTCTGGGACGCCAGGCACGCGTCGGCGGTCATGCGTACCTATCGCGACTACCTGCCGGAAGCGCCGGAAGACCTCGGCGCTTTCGTCGGCCTCAAATCCGTCCCTTCGAGCGATCCTTTCCCGCGCGAGCATTGGGGCAACCGCGCCTGTGCCATCATCTCGTGCTACAACGGCACGGAGGAGGACGGGCGCAAGGCCATGGCGCCGCTGCTGGACACCTTGCCGCCGCCAATGTTCAACTGGATGGGCGTAATGCCGTTCCCGGCGATGCAGTCGCTATTCGACCCGCTCCTTCCGAAAGGCCTGCAATGGTACTGGAAGGGCGATTTCGTCAAGTCGCTTCCCGACGAAGCGATCGCGACCCATATCGCACAGGCCGCCCAGGCGCCCAGCGAATTGTCGCTCATGCATCTATACCCGATTGACGGCGCCGTCCGCCGCGTCGGCAAGGACGAAACCGCCTGGAACGCGCGTGACGCAAGCTGGTCGATGGTCATCGCCGCCATCGACCCCGATCCGGGCAAAGCCGCCGACCTGACCGCGTGGGCACGGAATTACTGGGCGAGCGTCCATCCCCATAATGGCGAGGGCGGCTACGTGAACTTCATGATGGACGATGAAGGAGACGCGCGCTTGCAGGCGAGCTATGGCGGAAATTACGAGCGGCTGAGCCAGGTTAAGCGAACCTACGACCCATCCAATGTCTTCCGGGTCAACCTGAACATCAAGCCTGCGACATCGGCGATGCCGGGCCGGACGGCCGCGTAGTGCCGGGGTCTCGCCGCTGATGCCGTTCGGCGGCCGTGCCTGTCAAATGCAGCGCAATCGCGAAGTGGAATGGCGCTGACGACCCTCTCAAGCGGGGTCGCCGGCGCCGGCCACAGCCATATAAGATCTGCCTTTGCCGGAAGGAGACAGATTACCCGTGCGCCACCATCACATGGCGCACGGCGGTATAATCCTCCAGCGCGTAGAGCGACATGTCCTTGCCGTAACCGGACTGCTTCAGCCCGCCATGCGGCATCTCGTTGGTCAGCATGAAGTGGGTGTTGATCCAGGTGCAGCCATATTGCAGGCGAGCGGCCGTCGCCATGGCGCGCGAGACGTCCCTGGTCCACACCGATGACGCCAAGCCATAATCGCTGTCGTTGGCCCAGTTCACCGCCTCGTCGACTTCCGTGAAACGGGTGACCGAGACCACCGGGCCGAAGACTTCGCGGCGCACGATCTCGTCCTCCTGCAAGGCGCCGGCGACGACGGTCGGCTGGTAGTAGAAGCCGGTGCCCTCGCCCGGCTTGCCGCCGGTGGTGATCTCGATGTGCTTCAATTCCGAGGCGCGCTCGACGAAGCTCGAGACACGATCGCGTTGGCGGCGCGAGATCAGCGGGCCGATCTCGTTCTCGGCATCGTCCGGCAGATTGTACTTGATGGTCGACACGGCCGAGGAGAGATCGGCGACGAGCTTGTCGTAGACCTTCTTGCCGGCATAGATGCGGCAGGCGGCGGTGCAGTCCTGGCCGGCATTGTAGTAGCCGAAGGCGCGCAGGCCGTTGACCACGGCGCCGAGGTCGGCATCATCGAAGACGATGACCGGGGCCTTGCCGCCGAGTTCCAGATGCGTGCGCTTGACCGACTTGGCGGCCGCCTGCAGCACCTTCTTGCCGGTGGCGACATCGCCGGTGATCGAGATCATGTTGACCTTGGGATGGTTGATCAGCGTATTGCCGACGCTGTCGCCGCGTCCGAGCACGACATTGACGACCCCTTCGGGCAGGATTTCGGCCAGGATCTTCGCCAGTTTCAGCGCCGTCAGCGGCGTCTGTTCCGACGGTTTGAAGACGACCGTATTGCCGCCGCCGATCGCCGGCGCCAGCTTCCAGGCCATCATCATCAACGGGTAATTCCACGGCGCGATGGAAGCGACGATGCCGATCGGATCGCGCCGGACCATCGAGGTGTGGCCCGGCAGGTATTCGCCGGCTACCTGGCCTGGCATGGAGCGGACGGCGCCAGCGAAGAAACGGTAGCAGTCGACGATCGCCGGGATTTCATCATTGAGCACGGCATTGATCGGCTTGCCGCAGGGCAGCGCCTCGAGCACCGCGAATTCCCTGGCTTCGGCCTCTATGCGGTCGGCGATCTTAAGGAGATAGCCCGAGCGCTGCGCGGGCGTGGTACGCGACCAAGCCGTGAACGCCTTCCCGGCAGCCGTCACCGCCGCCTCGATCTGCGCCGGGCTCGCCTCGGGGAGATTGAGAATGGTCGCCCCGGTCTTCGGATCGAGGACCGACTCCTCGGTCTCGGTGCCTTTCTCGAACTTCGAGCCGATCAGCATCTGGGTGTCCATTGGGTTCTCCATTGGCAATAGTGAGTAGTGAATGATGAATAGTGAGTAGTGAATAGTGAATAGTGAGTAGTGAGTAGTGAGTAGTGAGTAGTGAGTAGTGAGTAGTGAGTAGTGA
>NZ_VFTX01000009.1:0-285742 GCF_006440955.1 Mesorhizobium sp. B2-8-1
GCTTCGACATGTCGAAGCCGTCGATCTCGCAGCATTTACAATTGCTCGAGCATGCCGGCCTGGTGTTGAGCGAAAAGCGCGGCAAGTTCGTCTATTACCGCCAGGCGCCTAACACGCTGGCCTCGACGTTGACCGGCTTTGTGCAGGAGATCTGCCCAGTAGGCCGTCCGATCCGCCGCGAGAGCAAGGCACTGGCCAGGAAGGCAAGGGCGCAAGGCGCCGAGGATCAGCAAGTCACCAAGGTCTCGGTCGCAAAGGCTTCAGCTGCGACGACCAAGGTTGCAAAGGCCAAGGCGGCCGCCACCGCGCCGCCGAAACGCACAACGGCCAGAACCACAAAGGTCAGGGAAAGGACGGCTTGATTGTCGCTGCCGGTCAAGGGCAAGGCCGGCGCGGCTGCGAATGGGCGAGCGGTAGAAAGGAGACAAACCATGCTTATGACCAGATCGGCCATGCTGAAGAACCAATCCCGGCCGCACAACCATCGCCGTGCCGGGGCTAGGCGTTCGCTCGCGGTTCCTGTCGCACTGGCGGCGTTGTTGCCGACAGCCGTGCAAGCCAAGATGCCGAATGATTTCCTCGGCAAATGGTCGACCGATCCGGTGCGCTGCGAGCAGGAGAACGGGGAGGTCGATGTGCTGGAGGTCCTGCCGTCGGGACTGACCGTCTATGAGGTCGGCTGCGAATTCGACGAACCGAACGCGACCGGAAAAAATCTGCGCATTGCCGCCCAATGCTACAAGGGCGGCAGCCCGATGAGCGCAGGCACGATCGAACTCTCCCGGTCCGAGCCGGACAGGCTAAGCCTGTCCCTGCACGGCTTCTCCTGGTCGTCCGATGATCCGGAAACTTTCCAGCGCTGCCGCGCGGGGGAGTAAATCTGGACTCGCGCGTTTAACAGTCGCTGATCCGAAGGGGCGCAATGGTGAAAATACGCGCAAGACAAATAGAGCCACTCACCTTCCGCTTCGACGCTGACGACTTGGTGCCCAATCACCCGCGCTGGCCGATGCTTGTCTATCCCGGCGCGGTGACGCTGCCTGACGACATCGATCCGGCCAGCGTCTTCGAAGACATCTTCCGCGCGAACGGCTGGGGCGCCTGCTGGCGCAACGGCATCTTTGACCACGTCCACTACCACTCACGTATTCATGAGGTGCTGGGCATTGCGAGCGGCTCTGCTAAGGTCCGCTTCGGAGGCGACAGAGGCGAAGTGCTCAACGTGAAGGCGGGGGACGTGGCAATCTTGCCCGCCGGGACTGGCCACCAGCGGCTTTCCTCGTCCGCCGCTCTCTTGGTCGTTGGCGCCTATCCGCCCTTCGGGACCTACGATCTGTGCACGACTGCCGGCCAACTCAAAACGGCGCAGCGGATAATCCCGAAAGTAGGTCGCCCTGAAACGGACCCGGTTTATGGCGCCGGCGGTCCGCTGCTTGAGGCGTGGCAAGAAAGCTGAACTGCAAGCATCGTCCAGTTATTTGACACGGCGTTTGCCAGGCCGCTCAAGGCGACGCTGCCGACGAGCAGGAAAGTTTCTATACCTGCTCCGATTGCGGGCAGCAGGCAGTCATGCACGACCTTCGCGAGCTCATTTGGAACAAACGGCCGAAGCACAAGCCGCTTCTGCTGTTGGTCGACTGGGTGGCGCCCAGGGTCCGTCAACCAACCTGTTCGGGTGTACCAGGAAGCAGCCATCCGACTATATCTGAGCGGGCGGACTCTCCATGGCCTTGAGAGCGGCCGCGTCTCGATGCGGAACAGAGATACTCCTGGCGAGTTGTGTGACATTAGGAGTAACGAACATGAGATTCGTCGTGGTTCAGGAACCGACCACGTGGGGCGTCATTCGCACGGCTGTCATCCGTTTGACAGGGGACGGCGCCGATTGGTTCGCAGCCAGAGCCAATCAAGAAGTTTCGCGGAAAGGCAGAAACCCACTTCAAAAGATCAATACTGACCCGATGCCGTGGGTTGCGGACCGGCGTGACCTCAACCCCTATGAGGGGGTATGATATGGACCGAAGAGGCTATGGCTGCTGTTTTTGGTGGCCAGGAATGAGGATACCCAAATCCTTGGTGTATTCGATATCGCCAACAAAACAGATGCCGTGATAGATACTCGCCGGCTAGGGCAAGCCATCCATTTTGCCCGCCAATGCGTCGATGTTGGGCTACGATGTTCGTGCCGCTATGGTCGTACGCGGCGAAGGGGCGCCAAACCTGAGGACCAGAGACTGCGTGCAGCTTTGGGCCAGATATGGAGAAGTCCTGCTCTTGCAGGAAAGTACCTGCGTGCGACCCCACAGGTAGGAAGTCGTCACGAGTTCCTAGACGATTTGCGGCAATGGGGACGAGAAGGTCTGGAATTCGGAAAAGCCGCTAGACGTGCCGACAAGCACGACCGCCGCGTCCGAGGCGATTCTACCTTGGGAGGCAAGTTTTCGCAGGCCGGCCAGAGCCGCCGCGCTCGAGAGCTCGAGATAGAACCCGCAGCGCGCCAGCCGTTTCTGGTCGTCGCGCGCGGCCATATCGTCAACGGCCACTGCCGATCCCTTGCAAGAGGCGATCGCATCCAATGCTTGGTAGGTCACGGTCGAACCACCGATTGAAGTCAAGGCCGAGCTGCCTGCAAAGTTGCCGCGGTAATCCTCCCCGGCAAGCACTCTCGAAATCCGGCCGAACGGCTCAACGGCATGGATTCGGGGCCGTTCTTCAACAAGCCCGGCGGCCTGCAGGTCGCAATAGCCGCGTGCAATACCCCACAGCAGATCCGCTCTCGATGTCGGGACGAGGATATCGCTGCATGCGCTGGCGCCCAGCTCCAGAAAAACCTCGAAGGCAAGGGATCTGTAGCCATCCACTCCGAAAGGATTGCTGCCGACGGGCGGAACAGCGAAATTGGTGGCCGGGTACCACTCCCCGGCCCTGACCTGATCAGCGAGCACCTGCCAGCGCCCCTGCGCGGTTTCGCTGGCGAGCAACGTCGCCCCGTGCATCTCGATCGCGTGGCGCCAGTTCGGGCTGATGTCGGGCGTCGTCACGATCACGCAATCAAGCCCGACATGAGCCGCGTAAGCAGCAAGCGAGACACCGGCATTGCCGCTTGAGGCCGCGGCTACCGTCGACGCACCGATCTCCAGCGCACGTTGGACGACGAACCTGCTCATGCGGTCCTTGTGTGATCCAGTCGGGTTGGCGCCCTCATTCTTGAGGAAAAGCGCGCGAACGCCGATCTCTTTCGCGAGTCGCTCCAGTGGTACAAGCGGTGTGTTGCCCTCCCCCAGGGTTGGGTAGTTGCTGTAGACCTGCCAGTCATCGATGCGCTTCAGGGATTTGGGCACACCCTGATATTCGATCGCCAAACTCGACGGCATATTTTGGCTCAGACAGGTCGGGCAGCCTTCGAAATGGTCCGCGATCGGAAAGACAATCCGACAACGAATGCAGCGCAGGCCAATCACCCGAGGATTGAGGCTCGGAATTGGGCTAAGCATGCAGGGCGCCGCTGTCGATATCGGCCATGACCTTGAACAGGCAGTCACCGCGGTTCGTGAGCGATGGCACCCTGCGGCACGCCACGAGACCGGACGATTCAAAGAACAGCGTTTCAGGTTCGCGGGTCGGCAAATCCGGAAAGTGGATGCGACCGGCGATCTGGCCCGTCACAACCTCATCGCCTATGTTCGCGGCCGGCTCAAAAACGCCTCGATCGCGCGCGTAAACAAATGCGCTGTGACCGCTGACCGTCATGAGGCGCGTGGGGGAAGCGGGTTCGACGGCGACATCGCGCACTATCCCCTGGTCTTTCAACACGCGCCTTAGTCCCGCCTCGGCAAGCGACAGCCCCCACCTGGACAAGGTTGCGCCGCCGCCAAGTTCGGTGGTCAGCGCCAGCGCGCCACGTTCCTGCGCGGCCGCTGCAAGTGTTGTAAGGCCGCCGCCGCCGGTTCCATCGCTAACGAAGCTGATTGGAGCTCCAAATAGCCGCATCAGCCTCAGCAGTGATGCATGCTCGTCGGAGGTCCGTCCTGGACGCACCAGGGCGCTCGCCACATAGCTGAGCGAACGGCCGCCGGAGTGGAGATCGACGACGACATCGGCCATCGGGATCAAGACCTTGCAGACATAGTGGGCGATCATCTCGGTCGGGGTTCCGTTCGCATCGCCTGGAAACAGACGATTGAGATTGCCTTGGTCAAGTGGCGATACACGACTGCCTGCCGCGACCGCGGGAAAGTTGAGAGCCGGAAGGATGAGGAGGCGGCCGGAAACCTGGTCGACGTCGATCTCTCGAGCCAGATTGGAAAGGGCGATCTGGCCCTCGTACTCGTCGCCATGGTTTCCGGCGACCAACAACGCCGTCGGCCCGGACCCATTCTTGATGCACACCAGCGGGATCGGTATCCAGCCATAGGCCGACAGGTCGGACGAATGGGGCAATCTCAGACAGTCCGACTGCTTTCTCTCGGCCTCATAGTCGATCGGCGTCCAGATGCGTGTTTCGCCAGTCATGGTCCATCCTCAGTGTTCAACAAAGCACTTTGTCCAGGAAGAGCCGCGTCCGCTCCTGGCTCGGTGCGGCGAAAAAGTTGGCAGGCGACGCCATCTCGACGATGGTTCCCTGATCCATGAACACCACCTGGTCGGCGATCTTGCGGGCGAAGCCCATTTCATGGGTGACGCAAAGCATTGTCATGCCGTCCGCGGCGAGGTCGACCATGACATCGAGCACTTCCTTGACCATCTCCGGATCAAGCGACGATGTCGGCTCGTCGAAGAGCATGATCTTCGGATTCATGCAGAGCGCGCGCGCTATCGCTACGCGCTGCTGCTGACCACCGGAAAGCTCGCCCGGATATTTGTGCGCCTGCTCCGGTATCCTGACCCGCTCGAGATAGTGAAGCGCGATGGCGGCAGCCTCGGCCCCGGACTTGCCGAGGGCACGTCTTAAGGCAATCGTGCAGTTGGACATAACCGTCAGATGTGGAAACAGATTGAACTGCTGGAAAACCATCCCGACTTCGCGGCGAATTTTCTGCAGCTGTTTCTGGTTCCAGGTGAGATCGGCACCGCCAATACGAATGGCGCCACTGCGGAAGCTCTCCAGCCCGTTTACACATCTGATCAGGGTCGATTTTCCCGATCCTGACGGACCGCAAATCACGAACCGGGCGCCCTGCGGCACGGCAAGATCGATGTTCTTCAAAGCATGGAAGCTGCCAAACCACTTGTTGAGTGCGATGATTTCCACGGCCGGTTGACCAGGCCAGCCCGGGTTACTGTCTTGCCCTATTCCAGCCGGCCCAAGGATCGGCTGTTGCATTGCATGAACAGCGTCGTTCATCGGCTTCCCGGCCCCAGCAACTTGCGTTCGAGAAACTTGACCATCTGCGCGATCGTCAAGGCCAGAACGAGAAATACAATGCCGACCACAGTTAGCGGCTCGGCATAGCGATAGGAGTCGGAGGCAATGTCGAGCGCCCTGCCCAGCATCTCCGGCACGGCGATGACGGCCAGGTAAGGGGTCGCTTTCAGGATCGAGACAAAGTGGTTCCCGACAGGCGCCGCGACGTTGCGGAGCATCTGGGGAGCCAGGATGAAGAACACGGTATCGATCCGGTTCAATCCCACTGCCTTGGCGGCTTCGGCTTGGCCATTAGGAATGGCGTCGATGCCAGCCTTGAATACCTCCGCCAGATATCCGCTGAAATAGATGCTCAGGCCCAATATGCCGACCACGATCGCCGGCAGCGTGAAACCCCAATGAGGAAGGACGAAATAAAGGAAATAGAGCCAGGCCAGCACGGGTGTCGAGCGGATGAAGTCGATTGCGAAACGCATCAGATAGCCGGACACGGATCCTGCTCGCCGAGTGATCTCAAAGCTGAAGCCGAGGATCGAGGCGCCAGCGCAACTCAGCAGCGCAACGCCGATGGTGGTCCCGATGACGCTAAGGATCGTCGGAACGGTCGAGGCGGCAAAGGGAAGATCAAAGTTCACTTGTCAGGCCCCTCCCCGCGCCAATACGCTGCTCCACCCATCGGCCAAACACCGTGACGGGATAACAGATCACGAAATAGGCAAGCAGAAGCGACGTATAGACGCCGACAGGGTTGTATTGGAGTTCGGCGATTTCCTTTGCCCGGAACGTCATGTCGGTTAGAGTTACAAGAGAGACCAAAGCGGTGCCTTTGATCAACTGGATGAACTGGTTGATAAAGGTCGGCGCCATCCTGGTCAGTGCTTGCGGTAGTTCGACCAGGGCAAGCGTATGCCGACGCGGCAGCCCGAGCGCGGAAGCGGCTTCGATCTGACCCCGATCAAGCGACTGGAGACCGGCCCGGACGGCCTGGCTTCCATATCCCCCGGCGTTCAACCCCAGCACCATAGCGCTCACGGCGATCGCTGGCAGTTGGACGCCGACCACCGGCAAGACGTAGTAGAAGACAAAGAGCAGGATGATCACCGCGGAGCTGCGCCAGAACTCTATGACGGCAGTGACGGCAAAGCGGGCGACGCCCCTGGTCAGATATTGCGCTACGCCAAATATCAAGGCGAAGGGCACTGCAAACAGCACCCCCAACGCGGTAACCACGGCCGTTATGCGAAACCCTTGGAAAATACCGGCGAAAATCTCGATAATGGTCACGCTTGAACGTCCCTGGATCCTTAACGCCTCGATGAAGCTGGGCGTTCGCTCGTCGTATGTTGAGGCTTCACGGGCCAAGATGCGGTGGGGCTAGGCCCTGGGAATGCAGGCTGTCCAACAACGCTTCATGTCGCCTGACGCCACGATCTTCTCCCGCCGTCTTGGAGTCGGTCAGCCCTGCCCCTTGCAGACCTGATCGCTGGTCAGATCCGGCGCCTTCTCCTGATCGGTAAATCCGTTCTTGGTCATGATGCGCTCGACCGTGCCATCGAGCTTGAGCGCCTTGAGCCGGGAATTGTACAGGTCCCGGAGGTCACCATCCTCCTTGCGAAACGCAATCGCCGAATAGCCGAACCGCTCCTTTCCACCTTCCTGCACCCCCAGGAAGGGCAAGGCGCGTTCGATCCCATGGATGTTCTCGTCGGCGAGAATGCGGGCCACTGTCGGCGCCGAAAATGCCGCAACGTCGATCCGGCCGGTGAGCAGCGCGGAAACGTTTGATTGGATATCGGGGAAAAGCAGCATGCGTTCCTCCACCAGACCTGCGGCTGCCGCATTCTTCGCAGTCGTGCTGCCGCGCCCCACACCAAACTTCATCTCGGGGTTCGCCGCGATTTGGGCGTAGCTGTGAATCTTCTTCGGATTGCCCTTGGCGACCAGGGCAGCATCCGCAAGCTTGAGATCGGGGTCGCTGAAGGCGACGAGCGCGCAACGCTCCGGCGTGATGTAGAGACCGGCGGCGATCGCATCAAAACGCCGCGCTGTCAGTGCGGGGATCAACGCGCCGAATTCGGTGACGACGATTTCCACCTTACCCACCCCAAGACCCTCAAAGGCGGCCTTGATCAGATCGGGATGAAAGCCGGCAGGGTCGCCATTCTTGTCGCGAAATCCCCAAGGAGCGCCATTGGAGATGCCAATGACGATCTTGCCCTCACGCAAGACCCTTTCGCGCGTCGTCTCGGCTCTCGAAGCGCCAGCCGTTCCAAAGAGAAAAGCGCAGGCTACCGCTGCGGCAGTGATCGTGCTGAAGAGCCGGTACTTGCTTGCCATGCGGCTTACTCCCTGAGCATCTAATGTTCTTCAAGGTAGACCAGGTATAACAGGTATGTCAAATTTTTATGAAGACGACATTTGAGTTTTGTAAAATCCTGCTGCGCGAAGGATCCAGCGATGCGATCATATGAGGGGGATGGACATCGCCGACCACATGCGGTAGGTATCCCTAGTATACCAAGGTCGGGGGCTGAAATGAACGGACAGGCCGGGACGGTCCTTCACGAGAACGTGCGCCATGAAATCATGCGCCGGGTACGTGCTGGAGAATATGCGGTCGGCGAATCGCTGCCTTCAACAGCGGCTTTGGCAGAGGAGTTCGCGGTAAGCCCAATCACCATCAAACGGGCATTGCGCGATCTCCAGCCTGCCGGGATATTGCGTTCAGTGCCTGGGCTGGGCACCTTCGTGAGGGAGCAACGAAGGTTCGTGCGGGACCTCGATTTCTCGCTTACCTCTCATGACGACGCTTTGCGGCTTGGCTTGACGCCCACGATTCGCCTCCTTTCGCTGACGCAAGAAAAGATACAGGATCCGGCCTTTGATGCGCTTGAGCCGCCTGATGGGCTCATGTTGTGTGTTCGCAAGGTGATTTCCACCGACGGCACGCCGATTATGTATGACACCTCATACCTGCCCCGTTCCTTGAGCGACGAGGTGATTGATGAGTTCGGGGAAAAGTTCATCAGCGATGCGTTGCGCGCTCACGGAACACAATTCACCAAAACCAAGTTGCTGATCGATGCCGCACCGGCTTCCGAGCAAGCCCAACAGACGTTTACGATCAAGAACGGATATCCAACGCTTCGTCGCCTCTATCGGTTGAGCACGACCGATCAGTCCCTCTCGGTTTTCGGCGTAACGGAATCGCCCTTCGACCGCCTGGCCTGCGTGGTGGAACTGGATGCGAGGGGCAAAGGCTCGAAGTCGAAAAGATAGGGGCGACGTAACAGCTCGGCGAGCCGAGCTGCGCAAGCGACGATAGTCAGAGACAGTCCAGGAGCAGGCGACCATGCTTCCAGCACCACCATCACCCGATGTGTCCCTTGACGAGCTGGCCATGCGGCTCGCCGCCGTCCGCAGCGAAATGGCCCAAGACGCGGTCGACTTCCTGGTTCTCACCAATCAGAAAAACATCGAGTATTTCACCGACTACCGAACATTGTCGTGGGGCTATCATTCGCGGCCGCTGTTCGTGGTGATCGACCACCGAGACATACTCGTCATAGCCAACCGGATTGAGTCCAGAAACCTTGAATCGAGGCCGAGGGCTTTTTCGATCGTCTACTATGCTGGCTATCTTGCGGAAGGCGCGCGCGCCATCCTCCAGGAGATTTCCGCTCGCCATCCGGCTGCTACGACAAAGGCCGCGATCGACTATGGCCAGGACATGCTTGGTCGCGGTTCTCTGGAGATCGTGGATGGCTTGAGAGCGCGCGGCGGCCTGCTGGAGAGCGCCACGGACCTTTTGTGGCGAACCCGCGTCATCAAATCGCCGTTCGAGGCTGGCCTCAAGCGCATCTCCTTCGAGATCGTCAATGCTGCCTTCGATGATGCCGTTTCGCAGGCAAGTCTAGGCATCACCGAAGTCGAGCTTTGTCGGCAGATCCAGTCACGTATCATCATGAATGGAGCGGAATGCGCCGATCCGATTGCAATGACCTTCTGCAGGGGTGAGTTCAATTACAGCCGCCCACCCCAGATGCAGCCCCTTGCGGTCGGCCAGTACGCCTGGACCGATTTCCGGTCCACTTATGGTGGCTATCCCGCTGATAGAAATCGCATAGCCCGCGGCGGTCCACCCGAACGATGGGAGATCGATGCATACGAACGAACGCGCGGGCTCACGGTCGCGCTCGCAAAGGGTGTCAGGGCGGGGATGACGTCCGGAGACGTTTTTGCGGCCTTTGAGCAGCTTTGGCGCGATGCAGGCTTGCCCCCCGCTTATGGTCTGGTTTCCCGGATCGGCCACGGCGGAGGGCTCGACGTCACCGAGCCGCCATCCATTTCTAAAGATAGTCCCGAAATCATAAGGCCGGGCATGATCCTTCACCTTGAGCCCAAGCTGGAAATCGATGGCGCTGTCTTTCAGTTCGAGGAAGTCATCTATGTTCGCGAGAAGGAAATCGAATTCTTAAGTGAACTTTCCCCCGAACGGATGCCGGTCATCAATTGAAGATTTAATGGGCGCAGGTCGTGCTCGTTCGAAAAGGCTAAAAGGTGCCTGAGGGCCGACTGGTGACCCGTATCGCAGGTCCTGCGCGGCACGAAGCCAATCGACTGAAAACCGGAGATATTTCGGAAATCCGGCAGTTGCCTGGCAGTTGGGGTGTGCCAAGAGACGGGCATTGCGCCACGCCGCCTGAGAGAACTGAACCGCGACTATGAAGCCACTCATCGTGATATGCACGCATGACGCGGAGTTTTATCTCGTGCTCAGCCACATTCTTGACGTGGACGGCTTCACCAGTGCGCTGACCAGCAACGTGGATGAAATGTTCGGATTGGCCGCGGAAACAACGGTGCGGGCCTGCGTACTCGATTGCCGGCCAGACAATCGGATGGCTGACAATTGTACACGCCTCAGGCAGGACGCCCGGACAAGCGCCCTCCTCGTCGTCGCGCTGATTGCAGCTGGTGCCGAGAACCAGCATCTGGCGCTATTGAAGTCCGGAATCAACGAAAGCTTCATGAGGCCATTGGCGCCGTCCAAGCTGCTTGACTATCTGCATTCCAAACTCGGAACCAGCCCAGAATCTAGCGTGCGGACCCCGCCAATCATGTCGCTGAAATATGGCGACGTCGAAATGCAGGTCGACAGCCATCACGTGCGTTGCAGCGGCAGAGAAATTCTGCTGGGGCCGATCGAGTTCAGACTGCTGCGTCACATGCTCGAGAACCCGGAAAAAGTGCTCAGCCGCGACGAATTGATTGCGGTGGCCTGGCCGGGCAATGTCTATGTCGGTCCGCGCACTGTGGATGTTCATATCAGCCGGCTGCGCAAGTCGCTCAAGAATTCCTCACATGGCGATATCATTCGCACCGTACGGCTTGGTGGATACGCCCTGGAATATCACCCGTTTTGATCGGTGCCGTTCACCGGCAGAGGTAAAAGATCACTTCTCGCTAGAACAGGACTGTGCAGAGCGGGTCCACGCTTGGCGCCCATATCGCCCCGTGCTTCGCCGGCAATGCCAAAGCATGAAAGCCACGGATGTGATCCGGCCATTGCATGGAGATCGCAGCCGGTCGCGCGAGATGGCGTGCCCCTGTGGCGGGGGCGTAATTGGTCATTCATATTCCGTGGCTCAATACAAGGTAAATGGCGGGCACCAACATCAACCAGCCCCCCATTCCCAGAATCACCAAAATAGCCACGCGTTCGGGCCGCCTTACGAGGGCGGCAATGTTTTCGTCGTTGGTCAAAGAAACAGCGTCCAATAGCCCAGGCGCATGATCATCGTTGTCATTTGCCGGTCGGTTTGCGTTATCACTCTCATTCGTTGTCTGGATCGATGTCATTCTCTTTTGCTTACCAAACATACTGAAAATAGAGGACCCGCCAGCCAGCGAGGCGGCTTGCGGGTCCTATCAGCACAGAAAGGGACGTAGCTGTGCCGATCCACGACATGTCAGCCAAGGAATATTCCGATCACCAGAAAAGTGACGGCTGTCGCGAAAATTGGCGCGAGCAACCAACGCGCTTGGCCAATGCTTTTATCCATCTGCCTTCTCCGAATCTGGAGAAGCAACTGCCCGAGCCCTAAGTCGTTCCGCCTAGTCTCAAGAGGTAAGACCATTGCGTTTTGTGATCGGCCTTTGGTCCGGTCAGGGTTCAGACTGAAGCCCGCTAGAGGAACGTTCGGCCTGCCGACGTGTTCAGCTGGCTGGCGCGCAGAAAGTTTGTGCTGTCGCCGGAACAATAGGAGAAAAACCATGAGGATACACCTTACCAGCACCGCTGCGGCGCTCTTGCTTTTGGCCGGCATCGGCGCAGTTGCGGCACAGGATGTTGTCATCACACCGGAACAGGACACCGTCGTGCGCGAATACGTGAAGAAGCAACCGCTGGCTTCCGTGAACCTTCTCGGACTTGAGCTGAATGTCGGCACGGCTCTGCCGGACACGGTCGAGCTCCATGAAGTTCCCAATGTCAAATACCGATATGTGGTGGTCGACAACCGCACGGTTTTGGTGGACCCGAGCACCCGCAAGATCGTCAAGGTCTACGACTGAAACCTCGAAGGAAACTTATAACCCGCCGCCACATTGGCGGCGGGTTGTGCATGTTAAAGCGCCATTCACCGCACAAACGAAAATGATGACCCGTGAGAGGTCGCAAGCCCTCATGACGCCTCTGGTTGATCGCCAGGCGAGAGTAAGGTCAGCGCGTATCACCGAGGCCGATGTAGCAAGCTTCCAAAGGTGGCGGCATCATGGATGACGGTCGCGGCCAAATTGCTGGCGACGACCTGATCGCAGCATCCTTGTCGAACCGGACGCCTTGAATGGGGTAAGCGCTAGGGGTCGGCCTTGTCGCCGGCTCCGGAAAGTACGCGCTGGGTGGCCGGCGCCGCAGAGCTGGGTCGGGCTATTTCTGCAAGTCGTCGTCTGACGTGCGAAGCCATCGTTTTGGCACCGAGACCAAGGCCCAAAGTTGCTGCGCCGATTCGCCTAATCAGTTAAAAAAGCCCGCCACTGCGGAAACAGTGACGGGCTTCATGGGAGCAGGCCAGCGGAGGACGATGCTGGCCAAGGGTAGCAACGCTCCCCCAAACCATCAGTTGCATCCAAGCGAAAAAACCCGCTCATCTTTCGAATAGCCGCTTTCGTGCACGAGCACCTCGGCACGTGAATCCTGTTCACAGGAAACAGCCATGACGGTTCCTTTCGATGTCGGATTTGGGTAGAGATTGGCTCGGGGAGATCGGAGCCGATGGCAAGTTTCAAAGTCGAGGCGATGAACGGCACGAAGGTGATCAGCACGACTTCAGTGGAAGCCCACAGCCATGTTCACGCCGTTGTGAAGGCAGTCCAGCGACCCCTGAAGCCGGGGCGAACATCCGGCAAACCGTGGGTCCGCGTCACCGATCTTGGCACGCGCAAGATCAGCGAGTTCGAATTCGCAAGTTACCGGACCCTCAAGTCACCAGAATAATTTCCAGCTCTAGAGGCCGAGCACTGGATCCAGAAAGCCGCGGGACACGGCTAACGCGCTGGGCGGCGTTTCAGGAGGCATCGATTGACAGTATCTGGTGGAGGAGTTGAACGGCAACGCCATATTCAGGCGCACCCAGATCGAGGCGCCAAGCGCCATTCAGGCGGCATCCTCATGGACGGGTCGGCAAAGGGAATGACGACCACTGCCTGCTTGCAAAGAAGTCATTGGACCGAGACAACGCTCTGGTGCGCGACGACCCAACCATGACCTAGCGCAGCCGCCGTCTTATCTCGATGGGTGTGCCGTTGCTAAGGCCTGGACGCCAGTCTCTCTCACTCTTCGTGAATTCCGCCAATCTCTGGCAAAGCGCGTTACGGCCAAAGCGGTTCGCATGGCCATCAAGCCCCATTCGCCGATTGTACGCCTAAACTAAGCTGAGATACGCAGCCGTCCCGATGGAATGTGCAATAAGGCTACGCCGGCGATGCAACCAAATAGTGCCACGATGCGGCCGCTGCAAGCTTCCTATGGCGCATAATGATCCTCTTACCTTGCGACATCGTCGAATGAGCGCTACGTCAGGATTGCGGCGTTTACCGGGATAGCGCGATGGAAACTCAACTGGAAATGTGGAGCGGTTGGCTCCTGAAGACATGGCAGGAATGGGCACCATCCATTGGGATTGTCGTCGCAATCTTGGTCTGTTTGGTCTGGACGGTTTACCTTCCGATCGTCGGATTGCGCCACCTCATGGGGTACTGAAGCGCGAAGGGGGGCCGCTTAAATTGGGCTAGACTTGCGCCACATCTCCAGCGCGGATGGTCCGTTATCGCGGAACATCGAATTACAAGGTTTTTCTGGTATCATACCTCTTGGCGGACCCCAATCCGCCTGGCCGGCGTCCTGCCAAGTCGGGTCTACCCCACCCGCCCCCAAAAAAAGACGCCGGCCACCTTGTCTTGCAAGGTGCCAGGTACCTCGTTATTCAGCTAGCCCTATGTCGAGCCTCTGTACTGAGTAGCCTCAATCCATAATGCGAGTGCGATAGCTGGCGACCGCCCCTTAACTTCCAAATCGCGGCCTTGATAGCCGCCAGCCGCGATCCATACCGTCTTTGAACGCTGATAGATTTTAATGCCCCGTGCGCTCGCCCAAGCGCACAGGTATGCAAAGTCTCGCTTCATGATTTTCCCCACACTCAGCAATCGGAATGCACATAACTGCGAGGGCGGAGGTATGTTCCACGAGCTAAAAAACCCGCCACCTTTCGGCAGCGGGCGAGTCTAGGAGTTGGTTGCGGACAATAGGTGTTGGCGGGTATGTCATAGTCTGCGCAAAGCCATTTATGCTTTCCATGTTTGCCTGTTTATCAAATTGCGCCAAGGCTCTATTGCGCTACGCGCCCGGCAATTGCATGCAGACAATGGTTTCGACTATCCAGCTTGGATCAACCAGCGATGCCAACGAGCGGCGGAGCACTCCCGTTGCGCTCCATCCACTCGTTCCGGTCGGCGCCGCCTCACTCGTTTTCGATCGTCTATGCCACACTGGCTCGCCAGTCCATTTCCTGCGGCACAGTCTTGGCGGCGTGGTTCTGGATTGCCATGTTCCTCGCGCCAGCAAGTGTCTGCGCGGTGCGAGCCAACTCCAAGTCAGCTGGTTGGCGCGCGAGCGTGACCTCAGCATGGTCATCATCCGCGATGTCTGCTTTCACGCCGGTGGCGAGGTTGGCTGCAACTATTGAGATGGCGCGTATAGCCCGCGGCCGCCATGGCGCCGGCGAAGCAGCATGGTGTCCCGCTGGCGGGCGAGTTCCGTCTGCTGCTTCAAGTTTTTTTGATGAACACTGGTGAGGTGAAGCCGCTCTCAAATCGTTCATGGCAGGTCTTGTCGGTTGAGCCCGGCAGTTAGTGACGGTTGGATCAATGACGCTAAAGATTACCATTGGACCGCCTCGGTTAGCAATCAACCAGGGGCGCAGCTTTCTTGTGACTGAACCGGACGGCGAGATCGCTTGGCCCACGAACAACGGGTTATATGCGTCTGACACACGGCTGATATCCAGCTGGCAGATCTTTGCCAATGGGCAACCATGGGACCTCCTCAATTCCGGAAATATCGCCTACTTCGCAGCCAAGGTCTATCTCGTGAACCAGGCGTTCGAGACTGAAACAGGCCATGTGCCGGCGGGCAGCCTGGGGCTGGTGATCGGCCGAGCGTTGGATGAGGGGCTCCATGAGGATCTTGATCTGGTAAACCACGGGCAAAAGGCTGTGCGGTTCAATTTGGAAGTTGCTATGCGCAGCGACTTTGCCGACCTGTTCGAAGTCAAGGGCGGCCCGATCATCCGCCGCGGACGGATCACCACGGATTGGTCGTCCAAACCGGCACGCCTTCGCACGTCCTACGTCAATCAGGATTTCAAGCGAGAGGTCACGGTTAAAATCCGCCGGACGACCAAGAAGCCCGTCTATGCCAACGGCCGGATCAGTTTCGACATTAAGCTCGAACCGGGCGCGGTATGGCATGCTTGCCTTCTCTATGACTTTGGCAATGGTGATACGGTCTATCGGGCACCGCGCGTCTGCATTGACCAAGCCCTTGGCTCTAAAGCGGCGAAACGTCTCGCAGGATGGCGGGGCAGTGCCCTGAACTTCAGCTGTTCCAATGACGAATTTTACCGCTTCTATCATCAGGCGGTCGAAGACATGGCCGCGCTGCGGCTGCCGATCGAAGGGACGGACGAGCTAGAATATGTCCCGGCTGCCGGACTGCCTTGGTTCATCGGCCTGTTCGGTCGTGACAGCCTGATAGTCTCCCTTCAGAATGCGCTGGTCTACCCAGATTTTTCGCGCGGTGCCCTGGACGTTTTGGGACGCTTTCAAGCAACCGAGCGCGACGACTACCGCGATGCGGAACCAGGAAAGATAATGCATGAGCTTCGCACCGGCGAACTCGCCCATTTCAATCTAATCCCCCATACGCCGTATTACGGCACAGCCGATGCAACGCCTCTTTACCTCATCGTGCTTCACAACACTTGGCGATGCACCGGTGACGCCAGCCTGCTCGACCGACACATCGCCACGGCCGAGAAGTGCCTGGATTGGATTGACCGTTATGGGGACCGTGACGGTGACGGCTTCCAGGAATATGAAACCCGCTCGGCTTCAGGATATGAAAATCAGAGTTGGAAAGACGCCGGCGATGCCTTGGTTTATACAGATGGCACGCTGGTAAAGGGACCCAAGGCGCTTTGCGAATTGCAAGGCTATGTCTACGATGCTTGGCAGCGCATGGCTGAAATCTTCGATGCCAAAGGCGACGGCGGACGTGCCGAGCAGCTTCGTGTCAAAGCCAAGAGCTTGTTCGACCGGTTCAACCAGGTCTTCTGGGATGAGGCGTCCGGCTTCTACGCGTTTGCGCTCGATGGCGATAAAAAACCGGTGCTGAGCGTGGCCTCCAACCCTGGTCACTGTCTTTGGTCGGGAATAGTTCCACCCGAACGAGCCGCTAGGGTGGTACGGCGGCTGATGATGCAGGACATGTGGAGCGGTTGGGGTATCCGGACGCTTTCGGCCGATCACCCTGCCTACAATCCACATTCCTATCAATGCGGCTCCGTGTGGCCGCATGACAACGGACTGATCGCACTCGGTTTCCGACGCTATGGCTTCTCGGCGGAAGCTTGTCGCCTCTGTCGCGACGTGAGCAGCGCCGCAATGTACTTCATGCAACATCGAATGCCAGAGCTGTTCGCCGGGTTGCCGCGAACGCCCACAACGTTCCCGGTCCAGTATAAGGGAGCGAATGTTCCGCAGGCCTGGGCGGCGGGGTCGTGCTTTTCACTGTTGCAGGCGATCATCGGCTT
This sequence comes from Mesorhizobium sp. B2-8-1, assembly GCF_006440955.1. Taxonomy (NCBI): domain Bacteria; kingdom Pseudomonadati; phylum Pseudomonadota; class Alphaproteobacteria; order Hyphomicrobiales; family Phyllobacteriaceae; genus Mesorhizobium; species Mesorhizobium sp. B2-8-1. The sequence continues at coordinate 16,738 of NZ_VFTX01000009.1, forward strand.
CCAGCCCGACGCTCCAAATGGCAAGCTGTACATCGATCCCACGCTGCCGGACTGGATGCCTGAATTCACCTTGAAAGACCTGCGGCTCGGCAAAAAGCGGCTCGAACTCCATTTCTGGCGTTGCGGCGCCGAGAGCTGTTGGGAGGTTCGAAATGGCGATCCTTCCCTGGTGGAGGCGCGCAGTTGCGCGACCGGGCCCGCTTTGCGCTAGGTTGCCGGTTGCGGTGCGCCGCTCGGTGTTCTGGTTAGCTGTGTATCGACATAGCTGGGCGGTGAACCAACGGACGCGCCAAATGCTTGAACGGCTAGCGTACGGTCCGCTTGCCCGCGCCGTTGGCAAGCACTTCCGCGACGTGCAGGGTTTTTCGGCCGGTCCCCTGCTCGATCTGCTCGCGGCAGCTGAAGCCGTTTGCGAGGATCATGACGTCGGCAGGTGCGGCTCGCACGGTTGGCAAGAGCACGCGTTCTGCGGCTGCCATCGAGACTTCGTATTTACCTGCCTCGAAGCCGAACGATCCGGCCATTCCGCAACACCCTGACTTCATCACCTCGTGAGCGAGGCCGATCTTCTTGAGAACGCGTATTTCGGCGTCTGGCTTGATGATTGCGTGATGATGGCAGTGGATCTGTACCAGAGCCTGGCCATCTACCCGGAGATCCTTCAGGGTTTCGAGGTTCCGATCCAGGAACTCAGTCAGCAAAAATGTCTGGGCGCCGAGCCGTCTGGCGCGGTCGTCGGCAGGAAACAGTCCCAAAAGTTCGTCTCGGAACGCGCTGACGCATGCCGGCTCCAGGCCGATGAGCGGCGTTCCGGAAGCGATTTCCCGCTCCAGGCTCGTCATCACCTCCAGCCAGAGTGCCTTCGCCTGGTCCAGCATGCCCCAATCGTAAAGGGGCCGGCCACAGCACAGATGCCGGTGTGGGATTACGACGTCGAAGCCGAGCGACTCCAGAAGCTCGGTTGCCGCGATCGCGGTCGCCGGACGGAAGTAGTTGTTGAAAGTGTCGGGCCACAGCATCACACGCGGGCCTTTGCCCCTCACTCTCGTGCGACGGCGAAACCATTCGCTGAAGCTATGTCGAGCATATGCGGGGATTGAGCGCTCCGGCGCTATGCCGCCCACCCATTTCGCGGCCGTCGAGATGCCGGGCGCATGAGTAAGCGCGTTGGCGAGCCATGGCGCATACTGCGCGAGTTTCGACCAACGCTCGATCAGGCCCATCGAATAGGCGGCGCGGGGTCTAAGGCGGCCCCTGTAGTGGTGCGCCCTGAACTCAGCCTTGTAGGTCGCCATGTCGGTGTTGACCGGGCAGTCGCTTTTGCAGCCCTTGCAGCCAAGGCAGAGATCGAGCGCCTGCTCGACCGCGCGGCTCTTCCAGCCATCTGTGATCGGCCCCTCCCGCATCATCTCGAACAGCAGGCGGGCACGCCCACGGGTCGAATATTGTTCCTCCCGTGTGGCCATGTAGCTCGGGCACATGACGCTCTTGTCGCTGTCGGTCCTGCGGCAGGACCCGACACCGACGCAGCGGCGCGTCGCTGAAAGAAAGCTGCCGCCGTCCTCGGGATAGGCGAAATAGGCATCGACTTCCTCGGGTTGGAATTCCGGTCCCGAACGCAGGTTTGAGGTGATCGGGTAGGGATCGACGACCTTGCCGGGATTCATCATGCCCGCGGGATCCCAAATCGCCTTGAACTCGCGGAAGGCCTGAATCATTTCGGGGCCGTACATCTTCTCCAGCAATTCGGCCCTGGCCTGGCCGTCGCCGTGTTCGCCCGAGAGCGTGCCGCCGTAGCGAACCACAAGATCGGCGGCATCACGCATGAAGGCGTTGAAGTTGACGAGGCCTTTTTCGGTTCTTAGATCGAAGTCGATGCGGCAATGGATCAGCCCGTCGCCGAAATGGCCGTAGACCGATGCCTCGTAGCCATGACGATGAAACAGGGCCTTGAGGTCGCGCAGATATCGGCCCAGGTTGTCGCGGTGGACGGCGCTGTCCTCCCATCCCGGCCCTCCCTCAGGCCAGTCCGGCACGTGCGCTGTGACCCCCAGCGCTGCCTCGCGCAGTTCCCAAATCTTGGCCTGCCGCCGTTTGTCGGCCACGAGTTCGACTGGATTTCCCTTCCGCTCGAAGGCATCGAGCAGTCTGCGCGCCGCGGCCTCGGCCTCATCGCGGGTATCAGCGCCGAACTCAGCAATCAGCCAGCCCTTGCCTTCCGGCACCAACTCGGCATCCTCACGATGGACACCTTTGCGCACCACGAATTCGACGAGCATGTCGTCCATGCCTTCGCACGCGATTGGATTGAACGGCAGCACTTGGGGGACCGCATCGGCAGCCTCGAACACGTCCTTGAAACCAATGACGGCGAGCACGCGCTCGGGCGGACTGGCGATCAGCTCGAGCGTTGCTTCGAGAATGGTGACGCAAGTCGATTCGGTCCCGACCAGCGCGCGCGCCACATTGAAACCGTTTTCAGCAAACAGCTGATCGAGATTTTCGTAACCCGATACGCGGCGCGGGATCTTAGGATAGCGCTCTCGGATGAGGCCCTCATAGCGATGGCGAAAGTCGTCCAATTGAAGATAGATCTCGCCCGCCCGGCCGCCCGCCGCAAGAATACGCCTGAACTCGGCGTCGTCGGTGCGGCCGACCTTCAATCTCATTCCGTCATATGTCAGGATTTCAAGCGCCTCGACATTATCCGAGGTGCGCCCCGACATGATCGAATGCACACCGCAGGAATTGTTGCCAAGCATGCCGCCGAGCGTGTTGTGGTCATGTGTGGCGGGATCCGGCCCGAAGGTCAGATGGTGTTGCTCGGCGGCGCTTCTGAGCGTGTCGAGCACGCAGCCTGGCTCTACGCGCGCCAGCCGCCGCTCCGGATCGAGCGCAACGATGCGGTTCAAATACTTTGAAAAATCGATGAGCACCGCGACGTTGCAGCCTTGTCCCGCAAGGCTCGTTCCACCGCCGCGCATGACCATCGGCGCTCCGGACTTGCGGCAAATCGCCATGGCCGCCACGACGTCGTCCACCGAACGGGGAATGACGACGCCAATGGGCACCTGCCGGTAGTTCGATGCGTCCGTCGCATAGAGCGCGCAGCTGCCATCATCGAACCGGACCTCGCCCTCGATGCCGCTACGCAGTGCTGCTGCAAGCTCTTTGGTCGATCCGCCGGTCGGCACGAAAGCGCTTCTGATCCGTCCGTTGCCGCCGCGTTCAATGCGCCGCACAGGGCGCCGGATGCCCGCCCGCGCATGGTCTACTTCGATGACATGGCTCATGGGCTCTCTCCCGCCGGTCGGAGCAAGAAGCGTTCCGCATCAGCGGACTTGAAGACAAGACCGTGCCCCGGCCGGGTCAGATCCGCCCGGATGACGCCGCCGGACGGGACGGGAGCACCATCGAACAGCATATGTTCGATGCGGACATGGTCGTGGAACCATTCGAGATGGCGCAAACGCGGGACGGCGCAGGCGGCATGTAGGTGAAGTGCGGGCGCACAGTGGCATGATAAGGGCAACGCGTAGGCGTCGCAGAGAGCGGCCGCGCGCATGAAGCCGGTGAAGCCACAGCAGCGCGTGACATCCGCCTGAAGCACATCGACGGCGCCGGCCTCGATCATACGGCGGAAATAAAAGGGCTCGTAGCCATATTCGCCGGCGGCGATGTCTATTCCCGGCGGTGCGCGGTCGCGCAGCAGACGCAGTCCCTCCAGATCGTCGCTCGAGACAGGCTCCTCGAACCAGCTGATCCCGAACGTCGGAAATCGCTCGGCGAACCATAAGGCCTGTTTGCGCGAAAAGGCGCCGTTGGCGTCTACGAAGAGCTCAGCGTCACCGATCGCCTGCCTCGCGACACGGATTCGACTAAGATCGTCCGCCGGATGCGTGCCGATCTTCATCTTGACGAAACGGCAGCCGTCCTGCTCCACCCAGGCCGCGAGCTGGTCGCGCACACGCTCGTCGGAGTAGGAGGTGAAACCACCACTGCCATAGATGGGCACCTCCAGGCGCTCGCATCCGAACAGGCTCGCAAGCGGCAGATCGAGAATGCGAGCTTTCAAATCCCAAAGTGCGGTATCAACTGCCGAGATCGCGGTGGCGCATAGCCCCCGCCAGCCGATATTGCGCACTGCGCGGACCATTTCGGCCCAGTGCTTTGGAATAGAGAAAGCATCTTTGCCGACAACGAGGGGGGCCAGCACGTCGATCACGATCGCCGGCACGGATGCCGCAGAATAGGTGTAGCCCAGGCCGCTTTGTCCGGCGGCGCTTGCGGTCACAACGACCACCGTGGTGCTGTCCCAGGAAATCGTCCCGTCTGCCTCTGGCGCGTCTGTCGGGATGCAGAAGGCCTGCGCCGTGACTTGGTTGACAATTGGACCGCTCGCTACCACGGGCTCGCCTCAAACGATTTCGCGAACCACATTGGAGGCGATTGTCAGCGCGATCTTGCCCCGCGCCGGCGTTCCGCGTGCCAGCGACTCGGCCAGGTGACCGACCTGCTTCAATGTCGCCTTTGGCGGCATTGGCGGCTCGTGCGGATCGACCACCGCCTCCACCAGCGTCGGGCCGGCATTCGACAAAGCTGTCTCCAACACCTCGCCGCATCGGGCAGGATCATCGACGCTGAATGCCTGGAGGCCGAAGCCGCGAGCAACGGCCGCAAAATCGATTGGCTGTAGCTCGCAGGCATATTCCGGGTTGCCCAGGAACACCATCTGTTCCCATTTGATCTGTCCCAGCACATTGTTCTTGATGACCACGATCTTTACGTTCAGATTGTACTTCACGCACGTTGCCAATTCGCCGATCAGCATGGTGAGCCCGCCATCCCCGACAAAGGCGATGATTTGCCGGTCGGGGTATGCGATCGCGGCCGCAATTGCATAGGGCAGGCCGCAGGCCATTGTTGCGAGGTTGCCCGAGCAGGAAAACATCATGTCGCCGCGCATCGCTAGGTGGCGGGCAATCCAGGTGGTGATCGTGCCAGAGTCCGTCGCCACGATCGCATCATCATGGACAAGCTTGTTCAACTCGTGCGCCACCACTTCCGGTTTCATGGGCTTGTCGTCACGCGTGCCGCGCTCCAGCATGACATCGTTCCAGTCCTTCACGCCTGCCTGGGCTTCTTCCAGAAACGAGCGGTCCTCGCGGAATTTCAGCAGCGGCAGTAGCGCTTTGAGCGTTGTCTTGACATCGCCGACCAGTCCGGCCTCAACCGGGTAGCGCAGACCCACGCGCTTGGGATCGATCTCGATCTGAACCGCCTTGGCCTTCCCCGGTTCGGGATAAAATTCGATATAAGGGAAGCTCGACCCGCAAATCAGGAGCCGGTCGCAACTCTCCAGCGCTTCTTGTGAAGGCTTGGTGCCGAGCAGACCGATGCCGCCGGTACAAAAGGGGCTGTCGTCGGGAATGACGCCCTTTCCGAGCAAAGGCTTGATGACCGGGGCACCGAGCAATTTGGCCGCATCGAGAATCTCGGAGCGTGCGCCAAGCGCGCCACGGCCGGCCAAGATTGCAGGTCTCTTTCCGGAATTCAGGATATCGGCGGCGCGCGCAAGTTGGTCTTCGCTCGCCATCTGAGCCGAGTGCGCCATCAAGTCCGAGACATGTTCAGGAACGTTGCGTTCTGAGCGACGTGCCGATTTTAGCGGTTGCGATTGCATGTCGGCCGGGATCGTCACATGTGCCACGCCCCGATATGCAAGTGCAGTGCGGCAGGCCAGTTCAACAACATTTTCGACATGAGCGGGACCCATCACGCGGGTGTTATAGACGCACACATCCATGAACAGCTTGTCGAGCTCGACATCCTGTTGGGTGAAAGTATGCAAAAGGTCGTGGAACTGCAGGCCGGTGATGGCAAGCACGGGCTGTCCGTCGAGCTTGGCGTCATAGAGGCCGTTGAGAAGGTGGATCCCGCCCGGTCCGGAAGTCGCAAGGCAAACACCCAGCCGTCCTGTCCACTTGGCGTAGGCGCAGGCAGCGAAAGCTGCGGCTTCTTCGTGGCGGACCTGGATGAAGCGCACCTTGTCCTGATGCGTCCTCAGCGCTTCAACGATGCCGTTGATGCCGTCACCGGGCAGGCCGAAAACTGTGTCCACGCCCCAGGCGATAAGGGTTTCGACCAGTACGTCGGCTGCGGTGAGAGAAGCCATGAGATTACCTCGCGAGACACGACACCCGATTCAACTGTGAATGACATTCCAACGACCGTGTCCCGCGTGTGTTCCAGCCAGATTTGGCGGTGTCCCGGGTGCTGCGCGTCGGGAGCTCTTGAGTGAATGTCTCGCGGGTAGTCAATTAAGAGGCAACCTCACCAGATCGTCGGCCCTAGCTCCGGGGATCCATTAAAAAGAAACCGTCGTCGTAGAGAAGAATAAGCCTCTCACTGGTCAGATTCTATTCGAGGCACTAGAGAAATCGACTTAAAAGCACTGCGACAAGAGACGCTGTGTTGCGCTGACAGTGAATGAGATCATGGTCTAGATTGGAGAACTGCGACCTCTACAAAGGGCATTTGCAACAAGCGTCGTCCGCGACACACGGAGTCGTGATCGGCGCCTGGTCGTGGGTACTCGGCCCTGATAGTGCGCGGGTTTCTGTTGCCAATGGCGGTGGATGCGAGTGGCAGGGAACTACCGAAAGGTCCAGCCGTTGATCGCGGACCCTGATAGCCTTTGGCTGGACCCCAATGTCCCTGCAAGATGGCGATGCGAGAAAAACTGTGGTCGTGACGGGAGCGTCGGCTGGCGTTGGCCGCGCCACGGCGGTCGCCTTTGCGCGCCGTGGCTACGATGTCGGGCTGATCGCGCGCGGCCGGGACGGCCTGGATGGCGCGCGCCGGGAGGTTGAGGCAACCGGCCAACGCGCCTTGGTCCTGCCGCTCGACATTGCCGATGCGACCGCCGTGTTCAGCGCAGCTGAAAGGATCGCAAGCGAGTGGGGCCACATCGACGTATGGGTTAACGACGCGATGGCGACCGTCTTCGCGCCTTTCGCCGAAATCGAGCCCGAGGAGTTTCGTCGCGTCACCGAAGTAACGTATCTCGGTCAAGTCTTCGGGACCATGGCCGCGTTGAAGCACATGCGCCAGCGAGGTACCGGGACGATCGTGCAGATCGGGTCCGCGTTGAGCTACCGAGCCATTCCGTTGCAGTCTGCCTATTGCGGCGCAAAGTTCGCTATCCGAGGATTTACCGACGCGCTTCGAAGCGAACTCCTGCACGAAAACAGCCGCATCAAGATAACCATGGTGCAGTTGCCGGCGGTCAATACGCCTCAATTCGACTGGGCGCGCAGCCGTTTGCCGAAGCGTTTGCAACCGCTCCCGCCAATCTATCAGCCGGAAGCCGTTGCCGATGAGATCGTGCAAGCTGCACTAAAACCTCCGCGCGAGCTATGGATTGGTCTTTCGGCCCTGAAAGCCATTGTTGGAACCATCTTGCTACCGCGGGTCGGGGACCGGATTCTAGCAAGGCAGGGCTACGCTGGGCAGATGACTGCGCAGCCGGCGCGAACCGCCCGCCCGGACAATTTGTTCGAACCAGTAGCGGGCGATCATGGCACCAGAGGGCGCTTCGGCAGGCAAGCCAGGAACAGGGTGTTGACGATCGATCCAGTCCGGCTAAGGGCGGGGATCGCGGTCACGTTGCTGGGCATTGTCGTCGGCGCCGCGATTTCCGGCCGTTTCCCACTTAAGCTCCAACGAACCCGCTTGCGTCGCGACTGAATTGAAAGGCCCGTTGCAAACACGCTCGCAGTTCTCTCCACCTTCGATCGTGCGCCCCGCCCTCCCCCGCCTGCCTAGGCAAGGTGCCCGTTTACGCGCCCTTCCGCTCGTCATCGGGTCGAAATGCGGTCATACAAAGCACTGTCGATGCATCCCCGATCTTGTCCGCATACAAAGCTTGGAGGCCATCTCGAGGCGCTTTGCATTGCCTCTGACACCGCGTCGCGCGTTTCTATTGGCGCCTGGGCGCGGGAGGTGTGGCACCGATCGGGGCCATGCGCGCCTGCTGGGCTTGTGCCTACCAGCGACTGGCCCCCGCGGAATTGGAAGCGGGCGCACTCAGAGGCCGAGATAGGCACGGCGGACCTCGGGATCATCGACCAGATCCTTGGCGGCTCCCTGGTGGACAATCCGGCCGCCTTCCATGACGTAGCCGCGGTCGGCCGCCGAAAGCGCCAGATGCACGTCTTGTTCGACCAGGAGGATCGTCACTCCTTCTTCACGGATGGTCGCCAGCACGCCCATCAACTGCTCGACCACCACCGGAGCGAGCCCCAGGCTCATCTCATCGATCATCAAAAGGGTCGGCGCGGCCATCAGCCCTCGCGCCAGCGCGCACATTTGCTGCTCGCCACCCGACATCGAACCGGCAAGCTGCCGCTTGCGCTCCCCAAGCCGGGCAAACAATCCGTAAATGCGATCGAGGTCTCGCGCGATGGCCGCCTTGTCGTGGCGCTGATAGGCACCCATAAGCAGATTGTCCTCGACGGACATGCGGTCGAACAGCTGCCGGCCTTCTGGAACTTGCACCAACCCCGACCCGAACGCCTGGTCTGACGTCATCGGCACGAGGTCGTGACCGGCGAACTCGATCGCACCGGTGCAGCCGATCACACGCGATAGCGCGCGAAGCAGCGTCGTCTTGCCGGCGCCGTTGCCGCCGACAAGCGCTACGATCTCTGCCTTGTGCACTTCAAGAGAGAGGTCGTGCAGAACCGGCATGGCGCCATACCCCGCGCCAAGACCCGAAACCTTGAGCAAGGCGCCAGGCGTTCCCGCTCGCATGTTCATGCACGCCTCCTGCCAAGATAGGCCTCGATCACCATTGCGTCGGAAAGCACGGTGTCTGGCGCACCATCGGCGACCTTCACACCGTGATGCAGAACGAGCAGTCGATCTGACAGGCTTTTGATCGCCTTGATGACGTGCTCGATAACAATGATCGCTATGCCCTCGCGGCGCACCTTGCGGATGACGTCGATCACTTCGTCAATTTCGACATGGTTCAGGCCCGCCATGACCTCGTCGCACAACAGCAATTTGGGTTCCATGGCGAGTGCCTTGGCAAGTTCCAACCGCTTTCTGGCCGGTCCGCCAAGCTCGTCCGCGCGCTGGTCAATAAAGCGCCCAAGCCCGACGAAATCGAGATGAGCACGCGCCTTTTCGCGCGCGCGCACGAGATCGGCTTCGCCGCCGCGTCCAAACAAGGCGCCGACGGCGACATTGTCCAGAACCGACAGGCCAGGGAAAGGGCGCATGATCTGGAAGGTACGACCGATGCCGAGACGCGCGCGCCGAAATGCCGGCAGTTTGGTGATGGATTTTTCCTGAAAGACGATGTCGCCGGAAGTCGGCGCCAGCGTGCCGCTGATCAAGCTGACCAGCGTCGTCTTGCCGGCGCCGTTGGGGCCAATGACACCAAGAATTTCGCTTTCATCAAGAACGAAGGAAACATCGTTGACGGCGACCAGACCGGCAAAGCGGCGGGTAACATGCTTAACGTCCAGGACCGAGCTCATATGCGGTGCGCCCGGATATTCTCGACGAAATAATGCCATCCCGACTTGCGGAAGCGGCGTGCTATATCGGCCAGGCCCCGCGGCATCAGCACCACGGCGGCAACTACCACGACGCCGAAGAATAGGCCGGCCACGCTGGTTGCCTCACTCGACAGGAATTCAGAGACGGCCGAAAGCGTCAAAGCCCCGACGACGGGCCCCAGCACTGTGCCTGGACCGCCGAACACGGCCATGATGATCATCTTGACGTTCAGGCTGATATCGAACGCACTTTCCGGGTCGAGGAAGGTGATCCAATAGGCGTGGATGCCGCCTGCGAGCGCGCTGAAGACGCCGCAGAGGGCGAAAGCGAGCACCTTGTAGAGCGTTGTATTGACGCCCATCACCGCGGCCGCCTCCTCGTTTTCACGGATGGCGATCAGCCCGAAACCGAAACGGCTGCGCGTCAGCCACAAAACGCTTAGCGTCGCCAGCACCAGCAGTCCCAGCGCAAGTTCATAGAAAAGCGGATCATTGTTAAGCGGCGGCAGCACGAGGCCGATATTCTGGCCGGCCAATTCGACGTTGGAGACAATGGCAATCATGACCTGCGCCAGGGCCAGGGTGGCAATCGCGAAATAATGCCCCTTGAGTCGCAACACCGGCAGGCCAAGTAGAAAGGCGAATGCGACTGCCATCGCCACGCCGAAAACCAGCCCGGCCACGAAAGGAAGTTCCCACTGGACCATCGCAATGGCGACACCATAGCTGCCAAGGCCATAGAACACGGAATTGCCGAACGAGGCATAGCCGGCATACCCGCCGATGATGTTCCAGCCTTGGGCGAGAACGGCCAGCAGAAGGGCATTGATGCCGAACTGGACGAGCACGTCCGAGCCGAACCAAGGCAGCGCGGCGAGCACGGCTACTCCCGCCACCGCCGCGATGATGCGCGACCGTATCATGCGGTCCTACCTAGCAGCCCGCTCGGCCGCACGACCAACACCGCGACCAGGACGCCGAAGCTCGCCACGTCGGCAAAGGTCGCGCCGACGTAAAGCACGGCTAGCGATTCGATGATGCCAAGGAAGAGACCCCCGACGAGCACGCCGAATGGATTGTCCAGCCCCCCGATGATGGCGATGGCGAAACATTTGGCGGTCAGCGTCGCGCCAATGTAGGGATTTATCTGCGACACCGTGCCGTAGAGGCCACCCGCAGCACCAGCCAGTCCGATTCCGATACCGAACGTGACCGCATAGAGATGACGCGGCTCGACACCATAGAGCCGCGCCGCCATCAAATTCTGCGCAGTCGCCCGGATGGCGCGGCCAAGCCTGGTTCGCAAGAGGAAAACCCACATTGCTAGTGTCAGGAGGATAGCGACACCGAACGCCATTAGCCTTGCCTGCGGCAGTACAATGGGACCGATCGCGATGCTGTTGCCGGCGTAGGGAGGGTTGATGGTGCGGAAGTCGGCTGAAAAGGCCAATTGTGCCAGATAGGTCAGAACCACCTCCAACCCGAAGGTGATCAGCAAGGTGTTGAACATCGGCGCCCGTACCACGAGGTTGAGCAGTCCGCGTTGCACGACATAGCCGAAGGCAAACATGATCAAGGCAGTAAGAGGGAGTCCGAGAAACGGGTCGATCCCGAAATATGTGTAGAGGTGCCATGATAGGTAGGCGCCCAGCATGATGAACGCGCCATGCGCCAGGTTGACGATGTTGAGCACGCCCCAGACGAGGGCGAGCCCAAGCGCCATGACGGCGTACAGCCCGCCCAGCAAGCTGCCATTGATTAAGATTTGCGCAAGCAGATCCACGCCGCTGCCCTCGCCTTTCAAACCCTTTGGCGATCAGCGTTTGTCCCAGGCCGGCATCGGGTATTTCGGCTTGGTGATGAATCCGCTTGCGCCGTAGATTGCCGCGACCGCTCCGCCCTGGACCTGGATTACGGTTTGCGGCAGGTCGATCTGGCCGTTATCGGCGAACGCGATCTTGCCGTAGAGGCTGTCCAGGTTGAGCTTGGCGATCGCGTCTCGAACCTTGGCCGGATCGGTGCCGCCCGCATCCTCGATCGCCTGGGCTAATGCTTCGACGTCGGCTGCCCCGGAGGCGGCGTGGTAGTCGGGATCATAATTATATTTCGCCTTGTATTCCTTGGCGAAACTGGCCGCATCGCCGAACCATTTGTCCTTGAGCTCGGCCGACGGCAGCCACGCGGTCATTCCAAATGCATATTCAGCGTCGGCACCGAGCGCCTTGCGGAAATCCTCGCTCGGCACACCAACAGTGAAGGAATAGAGTTTTGGCGCCACGGCAAGGCTTTTTGCCTGACGAACGAAATTGAGAATTTCGGTCTCGTGACCGGCGACCAGCACCGCCTCTGCGCCGTTGCTCTTGATCTGCGAGAGCAGCGAGTTGAAGTCGCTGGCGTTAGAACTGTACTTCTCGTCCATGACGACGGTGAGGCCCGAATCTTTCAACAACGATCGTGTGCCCTTGGCAACAGAAACGTCGAACGCATCGTCGGCATAGAGAAGTGCTATGGATTTCGGCGCTGGATCAAGCTCTTTCAACATCTTCACCGTTGAGCCGAAATAGTTGCTCGCCGGTGCCAAGGTCCCGAAGATGTATTTGAACTTACGCGAGAAAATCTGATCGGACGCACCGCCGCCCTGAACCATCGGTATCCGGTACTTCTCCGAAACAGCCGAATCGGCCAGGGCGAAATTCGATGCGAACGGTCCAAGCAGCAGGGCGACCTTGTCTTGCGAGACCAGCTGCGTGTACTGCCGTACGCTCAGATTCACATCCGACTGGTTGTCGTATATCTTCAGCGCCAACTTGCGCTTTTCACCGCCCACATTCACGCCGCCCGCCGCATTGATCTTGTCGATCGCGAATTGGTAGGCATCCTTGTAGTAGCGGCCGGTATTCGCCGAGGGGCCGGTCAACTGTATGGAGGCGCCCAGCACGATATCGTCCGCTGATGCCACGGCCGACGACAGCGCGAAAGCCGTCCCAGCCAGCAGCATGCCAGCCATGTAGAGAGTTCCATTGAACATCTTATAAGCTCCTCCCATCGTGTTCTGCCTTGGGCAAGCCGCCGTACGACGCGCTTCAAGCCACTGGCAAAGATCGTTGGCCAAAGCCTGAACCTGGCGCTTAATCGGTTCACGGCAAGTGCGTCGGCGCGCTATTCGCATTCGAACTTGAACTGTGCGACATGATAATGCGACCTTTTGGGGCCGCTACTGACCAGCGAGGCCTCCTCGCCGGCCCTGCATAGCGGCCGGTGAACAGGCGTCCTCGAGAAGGCCACGAGCTCGCCCTACGTCTGTCGGCGCCAAGCCCGGCAAGCGCCGCGCGGTTCTTCAGTTTTTTGGACATACAGCGCTTTCTGAAGACGTCGCGGTCATTCGCGCTGATGCTATGTGAGCGAGCCGCCCTCCGGCAAGAGCGACTCGATGAACGGTGGCAATTTGCCTTGGATCGTCTGGCGAATGAGCGGCGGGTTGTCTGGTTGGTGAGCAGGCTTTCACAGCCACTCGAAACCGTCGTGGGTCAGCTGTCCAAGCGAGGTCGCGTGCCAGGCACGAGAAACTCCAATGCGGACTTGTTGCAGGCGATATTGTCGGCGTCGGCCCGCGCCAGAAGATAGCGTTCTGCCCCCTGCCCTTCCCGATACCAGCGTTTTCGCGGGCGAGCGCCCAAACCGTCCGCGGCTGCTTGCGGCGATCCAAACTCAATGATGTATACGCACGGCCAGTTGTGCCTGCATCTGCCCGGGTATAGCACTTCCATGCCCGCCGCATGCCGGAACGCTTCGCAAGGGCAGCCGCCCTGCCCCACGAGCATCGCTGCAATGTGAGCTGCCCAATGATCTAAAGGGGGTCGATTTCCGACGGAAGCGTTTTACGACACGTCAAACTGGTTTCCCGGATCGATCGCAATTGGGTCGCGGGCGCGTCTGTGACAGGAAGTGGAAAGCAGCGCTTGGCGGATGACCCATTAGCGCTGGGCGAGTTGGAACCGCCCTACCGGCACCGGTCCGCTTTTGCCATCGTTGCCAGTTGACCTGCGCGATCTTTACCGCCGTAAAAGTTGGTCTTTGTGGCAGAGAAAACATGCAGTTAGCCGCTTACCGGCAGAGTTCTCGGGTCCAACGACAAGCAGCCACTATGCCGATGACCTCGGCATTCCGTAGTAAGGAGGCCTGCCGGTGACGTTAACCTTCTGTTAACCTAAAACTTCTTGCCGGGCTGTCCGAATCGGAGCTTAATGGCGCTTGTTGAATAGTTTCTTCGCAAAAAGCGCCAATTCAGGTTTCGACAAGAATGAACATCGCCATGCGGTTACCACGCTTCGAGTTCGATGACAAAATTCTCGAGCAGGGTGCTGAGATATCGCGACGCCTCAATCAGCTGCGCATGGAGAAATTTCCACCCAACGCGACCAAGACGCTGCGTTCATTTTCGATGGCAGAAGTCGCCCACTATCTCGGTGTATCGCAAAACAATCTGAAGCGGCTACACCTTGAGCGCAAGGGTCCTTTGCCGGAACAGATGCCGTCCGGGCGCCGCTCCTACACGGCCGCGCAGATACTCGAACTTCGCCATTTTCTGGACCAGCATGGCAGGACCGAGGTCAAGAAGTATGTCCCACACCGCAAACCCGGCGACAAGCTCCAGGTCGTTGCGGTCGTCAATTTCAAAGGTGGCAGCGGCAAGACAACGACTGCCGCCCACCTTGCCCAGCACTTGGCTCTGACAGGTCACCGGGTCCTTGCGATCGATCTCGACCCGCAGGCCTCGCTGTCCGCTCTGCATGGATTTCAACCGGAACTCGACCGCAACCTCTCGCTCTATGAGGCGATCCGTTACGATGACGAGCGCCGGCCGATCTCCGATGTGATCGTGCCGACGAATTTTCCTGGCCTGGATATCATTCCGGCCAATCTCGAGCTGCAAGAGTACGAGTATGACACGCCGCTCGCCATGCAGGACAAATCCTCCGCTGCCGGCCGGCAGTTCTTCGTCAGGATTGCAAACGCCTTGTCCGAGGTGGACGACCGCTATGACGTGGTCGTCGTCGATTGTCCTCCGCAACTTGGCTATCTCACTCTAACGGCCATGTCGGCGGCGACGTCCGTTCTGATCACCGTTCATCCCCAAATGCTCGACCTGATGTCGATGAGCCAGTTCCTTTTGATGCTCGGCGGCATCTTGAAGACCATCAAAGCCGCTGGCGCGGCGATCGAGCTCGATTGGTTCCGCTATCTGATCACGCGGTACGAACCGACAGACATTCCGCAAGCCCAGATGGTCGGCTTCATGCAGTCCATGCTTGCTGGCCAGATCCTCGAAAATCCAATGCTCAAATCGACAGCAATTTCGGATGCCGGGCTGACAAAACAGACGCTCTACGAAGTGGAGAAGTCGTCTTTTACCCGCTCTACGTATGACCGGGCCCTTGAATCGCTGGACGCGGTGAATGCGGAGATCACGACACTTATTCACCGCGCTTGGGGACGGACATGACGACCCGGTTTACGGCAGTAAATAGTGGCAATTTTTACCGTGGAATCAGACCATTAGCCGCGAATCGGAGCGATTGAATGGCACGTAAGGACGTTTTCGGAAGTGTCATGGGTCCCGGAGCGGCAGTCGCCGATGCCCAGGACGTCTCAAGCTACGCCGTTCGTGGCGCATCACGGTCGATCATACAGTCGTTCCAGGAGCTCTCGAAGGGCTCAGTCGTCGATCTCGATCCGGATTTGGTCGACACCTCATTCGTCTCGGACCGCATCGACGATGACGATGAAGCGTTTCAGGAGTTGCTGGCGGCAATTCGGGAACGAGGGCAGGATTCTCCTGTGCTGGTCAGGCCCCACCCTGAGATTTCGGGACGCTTTCAAACGGTCTTTGGCCACAGGCGCGTCAGGGTTGCCCGGCAGTTGGAAAGGCCTGTGCGCGCCGTCGTCAAGAAGATGGACGATAAGGACCATGTCATCGCCCAAGGCCAGGAGAACGCCGCCAGAGCTGATCTGTCCTTCATCGAACGGACGCTTTTTGCGGACCGCATCCTCAAGCGGGGCCATTCGCCCGATACGGTGAAATCAGCCCTTGCGCTCGACGATACGACCTTCTCGAAGATGCGATCCGTGACCAGCACCATTCCAGAACAGGTCATTTTGGCGGTAGGGGCTGCCAAAGGCGTTGGCCGAGACCGCTGGTGGCAGCTTGCGAAGCTTATGGAGCATCCTGGTGCCGCGGCGAAGGCCATGGAGTATGTGAGCCTCGCCGATTTCGCGCAGCAAGGCAGTGAGGCCCGTTTTGCTCGTCTATTCGATCTTGTGAGCGCCTTGGAAAAGCGCCCACGCGCAGCAGCGAAGCCCAAGGAGCGGGCGTGGATGCCCCAGGACAAATCCGTTCAAGCCAAGATCACCGACACGGGAAAAGCGTTCACGCTTGCTTTTAAGTCCAAGGAAGCATCGCCCTTCGGCGCATTCATTGCCGGCAAACTCGATGAGCTTTTCGAGGCATTTCGGGAGTCGGAAATGGCGAAGAAAACAGGAGACTAAGACCGCAAAAGAAAAAGGCCCCCGAACGTCACCGTCGCGGAAGCCCTTCTCACGTCTGTAGCAAGCTGAGAATCGCATTTCCCCGAATCACTGTCAAGAGTCGTGGCGTCGTTTCGGCGAGCAGATTTCTTTTGCCTGATTGAAAGGTGAGGGAAATGGAGAGTGGGTACGCGACGACGCCCTTTGGGCGGCGGCCGATGACGCTTGCGCTGGTGCAGGCGAATGCGGCATCACGGGAGATCCCGCAAGGATCTGCTGTCGAAAAATGGCAAGTCTACCGCTGGCTTTGTGAAGGTAAGTCCATCATCGGCGTGGGCGACCGCGCCCTCGCGGTGCTGAACGGGCTGTTGTCCTTCTACCCGGATGACCAGGTCAGTGAAGAAAACGGCTTGATGGTTTTCCCGTCGAACGCGCAGTTGTCGCTGCGCGCACACGGCATGGCCGAGTCCACCCTTCGGAGGAATCTGGCCGAGCTGGTGAGTTGCGGGCTGATTGTCCGCCGCGACAGTCCGAACGGCAAAAGGTTTGCTCGCAAGGGGCATGGCGGGAATATTGCGGAGGCATTTGGGTTCTCGCTGGCGCCGCTGCTGACACGGGCAGCGGAATTCCAGCGAGCGGCGGAGCAGGTCCGGTCCGACGCCCTGGCGCTCAAGTTGATGCGCGAACGGATCACGCTCCATCGACGCGATATTCAAAAGCTTATTGAGGCCGCGATCGAGGAGGGCGCCGCGGGCGATTGGGGGGCGGTCTGGAGACGGTTTAGGGCTATCGTGGAGGCAATACCGCGCAGGGCCGGCCTGTCCGATCTGGAGAGCATCGTTGTAGATCTCGCCGAGCTCCACGATGAAGTGGATAGGATGTTGGAAAGCTTTATGAATTCCACGAATCCTAGCGCCAATGAATCCCATAATGAGCGGCAGCAATCTGATTCAAACACAGACTCTACTTTTGTATTTGAACCGGCTTTCGAAAAAAGCAGGGCGGCGGCCGAGCCAGCATCTCCTCCGGCTGGGAAGCCGAAAGGCTACCCGATTGGACTGGTGCTGCGGGCTTGTCCCGAAATTGCGGACTATGCCGTCAACGGGATCGGAAACTGGCGCGATTTGATGATGACCGCCGCCCAGGTGCGGGGATACCTTGGCGTTTCGCCCTCAGCTTATGAGGAGGCCTGCCATGTGATGGGCCAAGAAGTCGCCGCTATCGTGATTGCGTGCATCCTGCAAAGGGCGCAGCACATCAATTCAGCCGGCGGGTACCTGCGTGTGCTGACCGACAAGGCAAGGGCAGGGCAGTTCTCGGTCGGACCGATGCTCATGGCAGCTCTGAAGGCCAATGGGGTAACAGCAAGAATGACCGGATGATGAGGAACACCACAGTGCTACTCGGGTGCTCGACGAAGCGACCGCTTCGGCACATGGATGTGTCGCCGGCTTCGGCAAGCTCTTGCCGGTAGCCTCATGTGAGGCTATATCTTGCTTCACGTGGTGTGGAAATCAACGATGCTGGCATTTGGAAATGTGGCCGATGTGCTCGGACTGCCGTCGAAGGAGCCGGCGGAGCGGTCGCCTTTTGGATTGATCTCGAAGATTGAGGATGGCCTTCCTTTCGGTGCGCTCGATCGTGTAGCGCGCCTGTTGGCCCCGGGCGACACGCAGTTCAAATATCGCCTGATTGCCAAGGCGACCTACGAGCGGCGAAAAACGGCTTTGCGTCTGTCTTCGGACGAAGGCACCCGGCTGGCCCGCGTGGCGCGGGTCTGGGGCTTGGCGCTCGATGTCTGGCACAGCGAAGACGACGCCCGGGATTTCCTGTTCCGACCACATCCAATGCTCGAGGACAAGAGCCCGATAGATGTCGTCATCCGAAATGAGATCGGGGCTGAATTGGTTCTCGATCTCCTGGGAAGCCTCAAGTACGGCAGCGCTGCGTGAGTGCGCAGACCCTCGATCGCACGCTGTCAGGCTTTCGCATCGGAGATCCGCGTGGCGCCCATCCGATCTTTGATGCAACGGGCTCTACGATCGCTCCCGGTCGGTGGAATACGGCTGGGAGCCCGATTATCTACACCAGTGAGCACTATTCGACCGCGCTGCTCGAAAAGCTGGTACACGGTAGCGGCCGCCTGCCGCCCAACCAGCACTCCATAGAGATCATGATACCTCGTGGCGTGAGCTACGAGGTATTCTCGCCGCCATCGTTGCCCGGCTGGGACAGCCTGCCGGCGACGGTGAGCAAAGACTTTGGCGAGAAATGGTGCTTTGAGCGGCGAAGTGTCATCCTTCTGGTGCCGAGTGTCGTCGCGCGACCAGACAACAATATCCTGATCAATCCAGCTCATCCCGATTTTTCATCGATCCGGGCCAGCCTGCACCAGCCGGTTTACTGGGATCGGCGGCTGTTTGGCGCCTGACCAAGGCAGGGGAGGCGACACGAGCAGGGCATCAGCGAGATGACGAAGGGAGGGGAGGCGTGTTTGTTACGGATGCTGGCGAGCACGGTGGCGATATGCCGGCCCTGACGGTCGAGCGGCTGACCGCGTTGCGTATAGTTCTAGGTCAGCGACGGCAGGCGGCTCGACGGTCGACAGCGACTTTGTTGTCCATTGCCGATCCCGAGGCCTGGGCGGTGATGTAGACACCGACGATTTGCGGTCTGGCGGTATAGTCGCGCACACGGTCGGCCCAATCCGCGTGCGTGCTCGGGGCGGTGGCAGCAGCCCGGGCTTGAAAGATGCCGAGAACTGCCATATTTTTGCACAAGAAATATGGCTCTGCATATGGTAGGATCAGCCCTATGGGCCAGGTACTCAAGACACTCGAGCAGAATGGACCTCTCATCTTGTCGTATATGGACCGGAACGGGAAGATTGCGATCCAGCAGGTCGCGGACGGTTTTGGCATGTCCAAGGGCCAGTTGGCCCAGACCGCTGGTCTTTCGCGCGAGACCCTTTATCGGTCAGAGCGCAGCGCTGCGGTAAAGACACAGGGGCGTCTGCGGGAAATGCTTGAGATTATCAGTCGCGTGACGGATTGGGCGGGCGGCAAGGAGCAGGCGATGGCTTGGTATCGAGCTCAGTCGCTTCCAGCATTTGGCGGACGCACTGCTGAAGCGCTGGTGAAGGACGGCAAGGCCGCTGCGGTGCGTGATTATCTCGATCACATGGCCGTTGGTGGTTTCGCTTGAGGTTCGTTGGAACCTGCTACCGCGCACACGATCCACGTTGGGCATTCAAGCCGACTTCCGGCGAAGGGGCGGCGATCAGAGGTGCGCGTTTCAATCCCAAAGGCGTGCCGGCGCTCTATTTGGCACTGACCATCATGACAGCGATCAAAGAAGCCAACCAGGGGTTCGCGCACCGGATCGATCCGTGCGTGCTGTGTTCCTATGAGATCGACTGCGATGACATCGTGGATCTGACAACGGACGAGGCACGGGAAGAATTCTCTGTCACGCTCGAGGACATGGCCTGCCCCTGGGCGACGGTGCTTAGCGACGGAGAGCGCCCGGCGTCCTGGTCCGTCTACGACAGGCTGCGGCCTCGGAGTATTGTCGGCATTGTCGTCCCAAGTTTCGCGCCGAGCGCCGAGATGGAGGACCGCAACCTGGTCCTTTGGGACTGGGGTCCGGGTCTGCCGCACAAGATAGCCGTATTCGACCCAAGCGGCCGGTTGCCGAAGGACCAGCTATCCTGGCGATAACGCACTTCTCCGCATCCGAAGGGCAGGGGAGGGGCGTGCCCGGGCCTATAGCCCGCTCGCCTTGGTGAGATTCACACGGAAGCGGTCACGCCGGCGCTGATAGCGGCGAGTCATTTCAGCCGAGGCATGGCCGAGCTGCTTTTGAACGTAGCGCTCATCAACCTCGGCCGAGGAGGCGAGGCCAGCGCGCAGCGAATGGCCGGCAAAGAGCTTTGCTCGTTCGCCTTCCGACAGGTCGCCACGTACGCCGGCCGCCAGCGCAGTGCGCTTGACTAGGCGGGCGACCTCCTGGTCGTTGAGCCGATCGGCGCCGACCGCCTTGCCCTGGCCCGTGACGCGCCGGAAGAGGGGACCGTGTGCGATACGGGCGAGCTTCAGCCACGTCTGCAGCGCGACAAGGGGGCAGGTGGCATCGGACGAGCCGCGCCCGACTTCGACCTCCCGCCAGCCGGTCTTGCCGCGAAGGGAAACGAGCATGCCCTTGTCGAGGATCTCGATCCAGCCGCGGCCGTCCTCGGTCTGGTCGCGGCCGACGTCCAAAGCCACGATCTCGGAGCGCCGCAGGCCGCCGGCGAAACCCAAGAGCAGCATGGCGCGGTCGCGCAAGCCGCGCAGCGTGCCGCGGTCGAGCGTCTCCAGCATGGCAACAAGATCGTCGCGCAGCACGGCCTCCTTCTGACGGGGCGGGGCGGCGTGCGTGTTGCGGATGCCGGCGAGCACGGCGGCGATATGACGGTCCTTCCGGTCAAGCGATTGGCCGCGCTGCGTGTAGTTCCAGGTCAGGGATGACAGGCGGCGCTCGATTGTCGCCACCGCCTTTTTGTCCCTTCCAGTGCCCGAAGCCTGCGCGGTGATATAGAGGCCGACGGTCTGCGGGTCCGGCCGCGATGGATCAAAAGACTGGCGCCGGCACCAGGCGCAAAAATGCTTCCAGTCGGCTGCGTAGGCGCGACGGGTGTTCGCCGAACTTGCTGCCTCGACATAATCGCGCGCGCGGTCGGTGAGCTTTTCGCGATGCGTAGGCGACGATGGCTGTCGCGGGTCAATGACCGGCGGGGAAGGGGAGGAGCCTTCATCCGGCCGCCCCATCTCCATGACGACGTCGACAATGTCCGGCAGGTCGTCGGCGTCGAATGCGTCGGTGGACACCATCAGATTACGGGCATTGCCCATCAAGTCTCGTCCATTTTTAATGTCGCAGCACTGCGATTCTTGGGACGCCAAGGTGCGGCCAAAGCGCGGAATTGTCCATTGCCGCGGCTTAACGGAATAGCTGCCAGATTTGCGTCGGGTCGGGTTCCTATCCGGTGATGGCCTCTCGGAGGGTGGTTCGCCTTGCTCTCATGTTCAACATTATTTATATTCCGTTCAACAACTGGAGAATCAAGGATGACCACACATGCCTCAGCGGCAGCCGCAACCGAGGAGCGTATCGCCCGCGCCCGAAACCGTCTGGTGCTTGAGCAGGCGAGGGCGGTCGGCCTGCTTGGCGCGGCCAAGAACACGCGCCTTTCCGGCAGGGTGCCGTCGGAATTGATCGAGGCGGCAAAGAAGCGCGCCCATGTGACCTCCGACACCGAACTGCTTGAGCTCGCCTTGTCGCGACTGGCCCTCGAGGATGATTTCGGCACCCGGCTCGTCGGCCGCAAGGGCCGCATCCCCGCGGATATCGATCTTGGCATTTGATCTAGGCGGCGCACTGCGTTCCCTGAAACCACAGCGGCGTACCGAAGGGCTGGAACGGCGACCAGATTCAGCACTGTCCTGGGCAGGTGACCAGCCGCCAGTCGGCGGCGTCTTGCTCCTCGACACCAGCGTCTATCTGGATGTCCTGCAGGGACGCACGCCCGAAGCGGTCGATAACCTTCTGACCTATCGGCTCTCTCACCACTCGGTCGTCTGCCTTGCCGAGCTCAGCCATGTGTTCGGCCGGCTCGATCCGGCGCACCCGACGACAAAGTCGGTCCTGAAAGCCGTTGCGGATACGATCGAGGATATTCCGGCGCACCGGCTGCATGCACCCGACGCCAACGCTTGGGGACGCGCCGGCATGCTGGCCGGCCTGTTGTTCCGGCTGAGCCATCTGCCGAAAGGGGAGGGGCATGAGCGCCGTTTCCTCAACGATGCGCTGATCTTTCACCAGGCCGGTATGCTTGGGGCGACGGTCCTGACCGGCAATGTTGGCGATTTCGATTACCTCAGCCAGCTTGTTCCGTCGGTGCGGGTGATCTTCTACCGGGCAGCGCCAGGTTTGCGCCCGCAGGCGTAAAAGCGTCAGTGGGATGCGCCAGCGCTATCGTTAGCCGTTCCAGGAAAGAGCGTCGCGCTGTGTGATGGTCCGGAGGGTCGCTGGGCGTGAATTTTGGGCTTCTGCTCGACGAAAACGGCCATTTATCCTTCTGGCCCACTAACGAACGATAATGCAACATTATCATTCGTTTTATCTCACAGACAGGCTGTGCGTTTTGGCACAAAAATCATGGCAAAAAGCGCACGGACGCTTTAGCCTCGAAATCATGATTCGCCTCGATCCCGCGACCGCCAGCCCCTCCGCGCCGCCCGCCGTTCCGGCCTGGGCGCTCGCGGCCGATGGTGCCATGCATGACGGAGACGCCGCTTTCCGGGCCGGCGCCGCCCTGGCTTCGCTCGACAGCCTCGCCCGCGCGCAGCCTGCCTGGATCGGGGCCTGGCGCCTGCGGTTGGCGCTCAAATGCGCCGCCGCCAGCATGCGGCTTGCCGGCCGCGCCGAGGACGAAGCCGCCTTGCGCGACGCCTGGCAGCTTTGCCCAACCGGCGCCGATCCCGGTCCCGCCGGCGCCATTTTTGGTGCCTGGCGCCAGCTGGCGATGCAGCCGCCCGTCGCGACCCCCGACCGGCTCGAAAAGATCGTCGACCAGCTCGGGCTCGCTTGGGACAGCGCCGCGCTCGTTGACCTGTGCACGCAGATCGAAGACGTGGCGGGGTCGCGGCGGCCGGCGCCGTTCGCCGCCGCGGCGATCGCCGCTCACGTCATCGCCATGCGTCCCGATGCGGAGCTTTTGGCCTGGTGGCTCGCCGACCTGGTGCTGGCGCAAAGCCTGCGTTGGCCGCGACCGCTGCCGCTCCTGATGGCGCAAGCCTTTGGCCTGTCCTTCCGCGCCGGGGCCGGCGGCGGCAAGCGCATCCGACCCGCGGACAGAGATTTTGAGCGCTCGGTCTGCGTGGCGTTTGTTCCAGCGGCGGCGGAGGCCTGCCGGCTGGCTGACGAGTTGTCGCGCCGCGCCGCAAAACTCCTGGCGGTGGCGCCGAAATTACGCGCCAAGGGGGCGGGCGACGTGATTTTTCTGCTGCTCAACGAAGACGCTGTCTCCGGCTCGCTGACGACGAAGAATCTGTCGCGTTTTGCGGCGCGACGCCTGTTCGAGCGGCTGCAACAGCTGGATGCCGTGCGCGAGCTTTCCGGCCGCACCACTTTTCGGCTATTTGGGTTGTAGCAATGAGCGAAGCGTTCGCCCGCCGCAAGCCAAACGAACAGCCTGTGCTGCTCGACACGGAACTGGACTACCTGCCGCCGGAACTGCGCTGGCGCGAGTGGATGGGCCGCGTCGAAGCGGTGATCTTTGCCGCAAATGAACCGGTGACACGTAGTGTCCTCGCGCGGGTGGTGGGAAAAAACTGCAATATCGAGCTGATCATCGACGACATTCGCGCCGAACTCGCCGGCCGCCCTTACGAGCTGGTCGCGGTCGCCGGCGGCTGGCAGCACCGGACCAAGAAAATTTTTGGCGACGCCATCCGCGCCGCCTTCGGCACGGCAGCGGGCGAGGGGGCAAAAGAGCTGTCGCAATCCGAAGCGCTTGTCTTGATGTGCATCGCCTATTTCCAGCCGATCACGCGTGGCGAGCTGTCGAGCTTTTTCGGCAAGGAGGTGTCGCGCGATCTGATCGGCGTGCTGCGCGCGCAGGAGCTGATCGCCTCGGGGCCGCGCAGCCCGCAGCCGGGCGCGCCATACACCTATGTGACGACGAAAACCTTCCTGTCCCAGTTCGGGCTCGACACGCTGCGCCAGCTGCCGGATTTCGAGGCGCTCGAGGACGCCGGGCTGCTGTCGAAGGAAAAGCTGCTCACGGGTAACATCTTACCAGGGTTTCCAGACATCGATGATGATGGTGCCAGCGCCGCGCTCGACGAATAGATGATCCCATCACTGCAGGACAATCTATGCGACCCCTCCGCTCAGATACCCGACGCGATCGTCAGTGTCTTCTAGCAGATGGCGCGACCGAAGACCACGGGCTTCTGCGTATGCGAGTTGCCTAAAATATGGTATACATGGATCGTGCGGGAGAGGGGGCTCTGGCATGATAGATTCAGATGTATTCGACTTTGTCGAGCGGTGCCGGAAACACGCGACAGCAGGCGCGCTTCTGAGCGACCTACTCGAGACCGTAAAGAATTTTGGATTCGAACATCTTATCCTGAGCGGTGTGCCTTTGGGCGGGCAGAAGCTCGCACCAATGGTCGAATTGAACGGCTGGCCGATAGGCTGGTTCGAACGCTATGTGGAAGCCGAGCACGCCGCCGTTGATGGCGTTTGCATCTATTCAGCAAAGACGTTGAAGCCGTTCCTTTGGTCTGAAATTCCGGCCAAATGGTCCGAGACGGAAGGTTCGCGGCGCGTGGCGGGCGAGGCGACGGAGTTTGGCATCTGGAGTGGTTTTGCCGTGCCGATGCTGGACGTTCATCATTGGCAGTCCGTGCTATCGTTTGCCTCCTCGGCAAAGTCCTACAGGCCGTCGCCGCGTCAGCAGGTGCAACTGGTGACGATGGCGGTGTATGCCGGCATGACCATCCAGGCCCTCTCCCATGAGGACGAAGGAGGCGAGACCCTGCTGACCGATAGGGAAAAAGAGGTGCTGCTGTGGGCAGCCGCCGGCAAGACCTCGTCGGAAACTTCGCAGATCCTCGGCCTCACCGAGCGGACCGTCAAATGGCACGCAACCCGGGCTCGGGAGGCCTTTGGTGTAGCGACCACGACCCAGGCGGTCGTGGAGGCGGTGCGCAGACGCCTGATTCATCCTTAAATGCGTCAACTGTCCGATCGGACAGGTGACGTACATTAGAGGGGCTGCAACTATTCCCCCAAAGAACGATTGGGGAATCGCGCTATGATTACGGCCCATGTCGTCAATGCGCATAACAAGCATCTCTACGAAAACGAATTCGACGAGTTTCTGCGTCGGCGGCACGATTTCTTTGTGCATCAAAAACGCTGGCGCCCTCCGAGCCCGAACGGTCGCGAGCTAGATCGGTTCGATACGGACGCGGCGACATATCTGCTTGGTGTGGAAGACGGCCGCGTCGTGACCTCGGCTCGATTGATCCCAACGACCGAGCCGCACATGGTCTCGGAGGTCTTTCCACACATGTGCGAGAAATCGGGCGTTCCGAGACGCCCCGATTGGGCCGAATGGACCCGCACCTTCGTGGTTCCCGACAAACGCTCGACCGGGTTGCGGGGCACGCTGACGCAGCTGTGCTGCGCAGTGATGGAATACGCGCTCGACGAAGGCCTGAGCGCGGTGGGGGGCGTCCAGGAGACGTACTTCATGCCCCACCATGGTGCGCTGAAATGGCACGCCGAGCCGATGGGAATGGCCAGGGAAGAAAACGGGGAATGGTACATTGTCGCCTACATCGAGGTGAACGAGGCCGCGTTGGCGAGTGTGCGGAAGATACTCGGGATTGAGCATTCGTTGTTAGTTCGACGCGGGACTCAGACGCATTTTCTCGAGAATGCAAAACCCGAAGCGACCGGTCACGCTCTTCACTGTTGGTGGCAAGCGTAAGCGTAGGCAACAGACGATCACCTGCTAGCCGGGCGTCAAGGGGTTATTGAGATGAGGAAGATCACTGCACTACTTCAGTGCCTCTTGGTGCTGGCATCTTGCACGACCGCATCCAAACAAGAGTCGGCGACAAATCTTAATGATACGATCAGCTCTCTTGGCTATGACTCATTAGCACTTCCCTCCACTGCCTATGGGCCAGGTTCACTGGTTACTTCAGTGAAAGGCAATGGCCTGATGCCACCACTGAAGCTAACCTACCTCTGCAGGCCGGACTTTGCCCACACCCCGCCCGCAATTGTCGACCAGGCGGCCTCATCCGAGGCTTCGGGTGCGCTCAAGGGCTCGTTCCAGCTGGATGCCACGACGCTGGCCCAGCTGGGGCTCGGTGCCAAGCTAAGTTACATTCGGTCAGTCATCGTCAAACTGAGCAACGTCACAGTTGAGCAACTGGCGTTTGACGACCTGGCGTCAGTCAGGTCGCAGTTGGGCCCGGTGTGTCAGAATCTTGTCGAGACGTTTTCGAGCAGGTCGCTTGCCTACCAGACCAAGCAGGCCATCAGAGCCGACGTGACCTACTCCGTCCAGCTCAACAAGGGCGCCTCGGCGAATGTCAAAGGTTTGGTCCTACATGCGCTAACGGCCGCCTTCGGGGGCTCAATAGAGAGCGATTCCGATCTAACCGCAACGGGGAAAGGTCTCTTCTACGGCCTTGTGCTGACCAAGGTATGATCCTTTCAAGCATCGATCAACAAACAGCAATAAGGGAGGTCGCAATGCAATTCAACCGGAGAAGTTTTGTACTTGGCGCTTCTGCTATGATGGCCACTTCACGGGCCTTCGGGCAGTCAGGGAGTGGATCGCCCCGAAGCATCTACGATGAGATCAACAAATGGACGACCGATCCTCAGAATTCGGCGTATTTCGATCCTCCCAACGAACCCGAGATGAAGGGCTCGCTGGTCCTGGCGCCGAGCAACCAGGCTGTCATCGCCGCGGCAAAGCTGCTGGCAAGTGTACCCACCAATCTGCCGCCGATCGGGATCGTAAAGTACATGATCAAGAACTTCCCGGATCCGAACAAAATGGAATGGCCGAAGGACACGCCCGGCCACCGCAAGCCAGCGAACCCTGTCATCATCGCTTTTTTTGCGGCGACCGCTACCAAGCCGACGCAAGGCGACCAGACCGCATGGTGTGCAGCACTGGTCTGCTGGGCGCTCCAGCATGCCGGGTTGCCGCAGCCGCACAACGCAGCCTCGGCGAAATTCCGGTCATGGGATGGGACGACTAAGACAGACGACCCGCAAAAGGGGGACCTAATCGTTTTCAAGAGCGTGTCCGATCCGGCGCATGGCCATGTCACGTTCTTTGACGGATTTGTCGATAGCAAAAAGACCGCCGTGTGGTGCGTTGGTGGCAATCAGAGCGATGCCATAAACCGGAAGAGCTTTTCCCTGCATAGTAAGTCGCTGGAGCTTGATGGCTTCAGGACGGCCACGGGCTATAGGATGGCCTAGCCATGCGCATTCTCATTGCATGGCCCGCGCTGGCGCTGCTATTGGCGGCTGGGCCGGGCCATGCCGGCGGGAAAGATGCTTTCTACACGACGGATATCCCGGACAGCTTTACCGAACTCACCGCCAAAAACCAGGCGCAGGCCCCTGTGTCGCTCTACAGCGAAAGCTTCGCGCTGCTTATCGGTGAGGTGAACTATCGCCAACTCAAGGGTCACACGAATTGGCCGACACTCGAAAATGTCCCGGCCGAGATCGGAAAGCTGACGAAGGTCCTGGAGCAGCACCATTTCAAGGTTGAAGTTCATTTCGACGTGACTAGCGCTGACATCGACACTGTCGTCGACGACTTCATGCGCCGCCGCGCAACCGTTCCCGAGTCCCGTATCCTCGTCTATGTCTCCGGCCATGGCGTGGCGGACCCGAACCTCGGCACACCTTCCGGCTACATACTGCCAGTCGATGCCCCCCCCAAGGACACGGAGCCGCCCGAGCTCCTGTATGCGTCAGCGCTGCAGTTGAATTTATTTCAGGGTTGGGCCCGGGCGCCGCATCCGCGCCATATGCTAGTCGTTCTCGATGCCTGCTTTTCGGGCTCGGTGCTGGGGCTGAGGGATGATCTGTCGGCTCAACTCGTGAACGAGGACGAGGCGCCATCTAAGCCGCCGTTGCCGGTGCCAGTCACGCCAACCAAGGAGAGCGCCGTCGGCGCGGAGTCGTCCGACTGGGTTTTCTATCCCAACGGGCCCCGACGTTTCGGGCGGCAGTTCCTCGCCTCCGGCCATAGCGACGAGGTGACCCCCTCCAGGAGCATCTTGACCAGCCTACTCATCGGGATCCTCGATGGTGCAATCGTGGACGATCAGGTCAATCGCGATCATTGGACCACGGCTACGGAACTCGGCCCTTGGATAGCCCAGAATGCCGAAAAATATTCGGTTAAGCCGATGCCTGCCCATCCCATCTTCGGCTCTCTGCTGGATGACAAATTTGCTGAGGGCGATTTCACATTCGCCCGTGTGGAGCGCGCAGACCTACCGCTCATCGTGCCCGACGATGAGTCCAAGGCCTGGGCCAAGGTGATAGCAACGCCTTTCCCGCATTTTGGCATGTCGATCGAGCGAGACTATGCAAATCTCCTCGCCAATGTGCAGTTCGCTAAAAGTGACGCTGACCGCGCCAGCGACAGAGTCGCGCAGTTGCGGCTTCAACCTTTCTCGACCTCTCAGAAAATCCAATTAGATCTAGCTGTCCGCGACGCCGACCTTGCCAGAGCCAATGCGGACAAGCTCAGGCACAATGCCGACAGTATCAAGAACGTTTTGACCGAGGCCTCGGCCAAAGAAGATGCGCTGGCCGCTTTGGCTGCCAAAGCCAACACTCCGGCGGATGTCAAGTTGACGGATAAAGAGCAGACCGAGCTGCAGGCCATTATCGATTCGATGTCAGCCGCCGATTCGCAGATACGTCACACAGCCAGAACCGGCCTCTCTGAGTTCTTGGCAAAATATCCGAACGATAAGAGGGGCAATCTACTGACCAGTTTACTGTCCAGGCTAGCGACCAAGAGCTACAGGTTTCAGCTTGGGATGGCAGTCGCAGTCGCGACGCAGAAGGAGCCTATCAGCACACGTGATGTCCCCTATGGCAAAGCCAATCTCTTGGCGGCGTTGAACGTCGCAACAGATCCGACGCTGCAGGATTGGTTGAAAAGAGCGATTGCAAAGTTCCAGTCGTGATCGGTTGTCGTCCTGTTCGCACGATTGTGCGCGGCAATCGACATCCGGAGCGTTGTCGGCACGCAGAGCGACAGTTCGAAGGAAGCCGCAAACTTCTGCGTGCCTCCTCTGGTGGTCGAGCTGTCGCTTCCGCCATCGCTGAAATTTATACCGTGTCGATCCAGATGGCCGTACGAATAGCCTACGATCCCGAGGATGTGGAGATCGGCCCCAGCGGGTCAGTCTTGCCGGCGTTGGCTCGAGGGCGACGATGTGGCTTCGCGCGAAAGTTCGTCGAGCATTGTATCGTCGCCTCTCGACATATGGGTATTTCGGACGCCAAGAGAGGGCGAGCAGGACAGACGGCTGACGGATTGTGCGAACATCGTGCGGCGTAAACAGGCCTCTGATTTGTGTCGGAAAGCGGAAAAATCCGGGACACTTGGTGAATTTGCCCTGTCGCCAATGCATATTAGCCGGTATATTCGCGTGAGTGACTTAGTAAAAAAGGGCGAGCTGTGGAGAATTGTCGTGCACAAACGACGATGCGCTTTCCTGAGACATTTCTCCGTCCTGGTTTTCATGGCCGTCTTCATCGCGTTTAGAGCGAACAGCGTTGCATTCGCCAGCGGGCCTCCGAAATACGCCCACATCGTAGTTGTGATTATGGAGAATCATTCCTTTCAACAGATTTTTCAATCGCCGGCTGCTCCCTATTTGCAGAGGCTGGCAAGGAATGGTGCAGTGTTCGACGACTCGCATGCTGTAGGTCATCCCAGCCAGCCTAACTATCTAGCGCTGTTCAGTGGCTCAACGCATGGGGTACGCGACGACGGTTTCCACGACGTCGAGGGGCCTAACCTTGCTGCACGCCTCCGCGCTGCCGGCAAGACATTCGTCGGGTATGTCGAGGTTGGGTCCCCGCGGAAGCACAATCCGTGGGAGTCGTTCGCCGCCGCCGAGTGGGCAGAGAAATCACTGGCTGCCTTCCCGCGCCATTATGCAAGTCTGCCGGCGGTAAGCTTCGTGATCCCCAACCTTCGCAATGACATGCATGACGGTACAATTCGGCAGGCCGATACTTGGCTGAAGGCTCATCTAGGCACTTATGCGAACTGGTCGAGCACGCATAACAGCCTACTGATCTTAACTTTTGACGAAGACGACTACGGTATTGAGAACCGGATTTTCACGGTTCTCTACGGCGCACGTATTAAGCCCGGCCGTTATGCCGAAAGAATCGATCATTACACTATTCTTCGGACCATCGAAGACATTGAAGGCACCGTGCCTCTGGGCGCCACTGTCGTGAGAAAAGCTATCACGAGTGCATGGAGCAGGGAATAAAATCCCTCTGCGGCTTCGCTTACGAGGGCAGCTTAGATTCTCGGTCCCCACCGAACGGAAATGGCATCTGACGAAAGCCCGTGGAGCCTTTGGCATACGACCACGCAGGCTGTCGTGGAAGCAGTTCGTTAGCGCCTGATCCATCCATGGTCGAGTCAACTGTCCGATCGGACAGGTGACGTGTTTTAGCGAGGCTGCAACTATCATTCAAGGAAAGATACGGATCGCGCCATCATGACTGCCCATGTCGTCAATGCGCTGGGCAAGTGCCTCTACGAGAACGAATTCGACGAGTTCTTACCGCCGCCACGACCTCTTCGTGCAACAGAAAGGTTGGTGCCCTTCGAGCCCGGATAATCGAACGTGACCAGTTCGACACAGACGGCGCAACCTGGCATCAGTTCTGGTTTTTTCATCCGCCCTGAGCAGCTCCTGCCGAAACCAGGGCAAGTGGGCACCGGCGGAAAGCGCATCTGCTTGCCTGGTGCTGACGCCTTCGCGAAAAGGGAAAGCGACCCTGCGTCTACCGGTCATTCCTGGCGCACGGTGGTATGCCTTGGACACCGCGCATTGGCTCAGCAGGTTTCTGTCGCATCCTTGCGGCATCCTGCGGGCACGACGAAAAGCGAAACAGTGGTTGAAAACTCTGGAGGAGGCCGTAATGCGTGCCTGTTGCTACCCTTTACGAAGGTCCAATTTCGCCATCGCCGCGCTTGCCTTGCTTCTGAGCGTGTTTCCGATCTCGGCCAACGCTCAGGATCAGAAGACGGCGCTGACGGACGATCCGTCCCGCGGCGATCTGTTCAGGTTGATGGGCGAGACGCTGGAGAGCAAGGTTCCCGCGTCCGATTTTTCCCAATTCGCCTTCCGGGCCAACTTCCGGTTCCCGCACGACGCGCTCTGGCGAAACCCCGTCACGGACGAAGATCCCCGCACGAACCAGACGTTCGGCATCGACATTTCGCACCACACCACAGACGACTGCCATTGCAGGATCGACTGGCTGCGCATCGCGGATCAGAAGGTTTCTTTCGTCTACCTTAAGGCGAGCCAAGGCGTGAGCTCTTATGACAGGTCGTTTAAGCCTAACGTCGATGGGCTCCGTGCTCTTCCGCCCGACAAGAAGATCGCGATCGGCGCGTTCCATTTTCTCTCCGCAGACGGCTCCGCGGGCGACCAAGCGGCGAATTTCCTCGGGGTCGTGGGTGCTCAGCTCGGGGCAGACGATCTCATCCCGTCCCTCGATCTCGAATGGGACGTGAGGATGGCCAACGGAAAGGTCGTCCTGGACCCCGATGGAAGACCGAAGGACTATTGGAAGAGAACGGACGGCAAGGTCATTCTCGAACGGGTCCGCGGATGGCTGCAGGCCGTGAAGGACAAGACGGGTAAAACGCCGATCGTCTACACCAATCAAACCTGGTGGAGCGAACGCATGAACGGGGTCGGCACGATAGAGGAGGCCCTGCCGGCGTACCCGGTCTGGATCAGCGATCTTTCAAGCAAGGGGCTCAAGATCGAGGACCCTTACGTCTACAAGGGCAAATACCATCTCTGGCAGTTCTCGTTCACCGCGGCCGCTGACAACGGCGGCCTTCCTCCGGGCAAGAAAGTCGACGCGGATGTCTTCCAGGGCGATGCCGCGGCATTCCTTGCCGCGATGAAGTAAGGGGGCGAGATTTTGTTGGCCGTGCGAAGGAATGATCGGCTTTGCTTATTCGTCGCGGTCTTTTCGGCGGGCCTTTTCCTCCTGCCAGGGATGTCGTCAGCGGATGACGACCCCGGCCCGGCGATCTACGCGACCGAAGCGCCGGGCGTGATTCGCATCCGTGCTGTAGGGGTCAAGTCCGACGGAACCATGGACGGCGAGGACGGCACGGGATTTGTCATCAGCTCGAATGGATACCTACTTACCGCGAACCACGTGATCCCGCAGGACGCAGCCTACACCCAATTGATCATCGGCGGGAATCTTGGTCCGGAGACGGCCAATGGCAAGCCCTACGCGCTTCGGCTGGTGAAGCGAAACGATCGGAGCGACACCGCCCTGCTCAAGTTCGAAATCCCGCCTCCGGACTTGACGGTCCTGCCGATGCGACGAACGCCGCCAAGCGCGGGGGAGAGCGTCTTCGTCCTTGGATATCCCTTGGCGCTGCCTTCGACCCATCTCCTGGACGGACGGATAGAGGCGATCGAGCAGGACGTGCTTACCACCAACGCGCTCGTGGACAAGGGCAACAGCGGAGGTCCGGTCGTCGATCGGCGCGGCTGCGTCATCGGTGTCGTGTTCGGCGGCATATCCATGAACGAAGACGAGCATGTCAACGGGCTGAAGTTCGCCGTTCCGATCATCTCGCTTTTAGACTTCATTCCAGCCGAGGCAGTCGAGCCATCACAGCCACCGCAGAAGGAGCAGCAACCTGATGTCCTGCATGTGACGGACTCACTGCAGCGCACGCAGGAGGACCACGACCTGCTGAAGGATACGGTCAAGTCCTACCACGATGTCGTCCCGGCGCGGCCCGGTTTCGTGATAGAGGCGGTCGAGAGTGTCGGGCATGTGAGCTACAATCCTCCCGGCCTTCAGTTCCCGTCTGCGGTCGTGGCTCCGGATAAGAAATCGATGAGCTTCGATTACACCCTCGTCAGCGGACCGATCTACGATCAGTGGCGAGGCTGGATCGACATGTCGGTAAGCACCAAGCAACGCCATATCGGAAGCGCGGGGTCGTCGGTGGGAGCCGCCTGCGACTGAACGGAAAACCGGACGGCGCTTCCATAGCGAATAGAGCATCGGGTACCTCGACAATGCCAGCTTGCGGGCCAGTCCGCGACCGAGTTCCGGGCAGATCTGTCGGCGTTCTCCAAGCGAGGCATCTACAAGCGCATCGACAATTGGCCTTTTGCAAGGTGCTCATCGGCGCGGCCTGAGCGAGGCGCGACGGCGCGCCGAGAGCGTCCCCTTTGCAGGTCCGAAGGCTTTGGGCGATTTGGTGTAGCAGCGCTTGAAATGCTCCTGCGTTATTTGGATGTTCCTTCCATAAAACGGCCCATTAGGGCAGGAGGCGCAGATGAAATTCAAGGATTTCTGGGGCTTGAACGTGGGCGAGAATGCCGCGATCGCCGTGTCCTTCGCAGCGCGCAAAGAGGGCGCGACCATGGGCGAGATCAGTAGCCACACAGGCCAAAACCTATACAATGTATTCAAGCGCTTTAAGGAATTCGGCCATCATGTCGCTAAGGTCGAACGGATGATGAACATCATGCGACACGCTTTAGCCCCACCGGGAGGCGCAGTGTCCTAAAGCCTTCCGGGAGATGCTGCTCGCTGTCCCAGGTGTAGATGCCGGTCAGGTTAATGTGCTCCCAGCTGAGTGGCGAGATGTGCTTCAGCAGCATCTCGGGAATGTTTCTGCCCGCCATTTTCAAGTGTGTGACAGCCGGATCAAGATAGACCGTGTTCCAATGCACGATCGCGCTGACAACGAGATTGAGGCCAGATGCGCGGAAGGCCTGACTTTCGAACGACCGATCGCGGATTTCGCCTCGCTCATAGAAAAATACCGCGCGTTTGAGCTTGTGCGCGGCCTCACCTTTGTTGAGCCCGGCTTGGCAGCGCCGGCGCAATGCCGGGCTCGAGTACCATTCGATCATGAAGAGACCGCTCAATACGACCCAGTTCCCGCAGCGCCCTGGCGAGTTGACCTTCTTTTGGCGATGCCGAGAGCTTCTTCAGGATGGTCGACGGCACGACGGATCGCGTCGTGATCGACGCCGCGAGATGCAGAAGATCGTCCCAGTGGTCGAGAATGAGAGTGGTGTTGATCGGTGCCCCGATGTGGTTCGACAGCGACGGGTATGCATCGCCTTTCTCGAACGTGTGGAACTTCCGATCTTGAGGTTGCGCAGCCGAGGCGCAAAGCGCTTGCCGATCGGGGCGAACAACCCGAACACGTGATCGCTCGCGCCGCCGGTGTCGGGGAAGTGCTCCTGTATTTCGAGGATTGTGTCCTGATCGAATAGTCCGTCGAGCACATAGGCAGCCTCGCTTACCTGCAAGCGCATCATCGGCATGCAGGACGGCTGCAAGAAGTTCGACGGTTCGTCGAAGGACATGCGCAAGCAGGATCTCGACGAGATCTACGCCATGGAAGAGCTGTGATGAGCATCGCCGCCGCCCCGATTGCCGAGCATGGCTTCGACGCCTAGCTGGCCCACAAGCGCAGCCGCCGAATCAAGAACTGGCTGCTGCTCGGCGGCACCCTGGCGCTGCTCGCCTGGTGTTTCTGGGACACTATCATGTTCGACACCGACTGGGCACGCATGGGCGGCGCGCTCGGCATAGGCGGCACGCTGATGCGATTCCTCCAGATCGACTGGTCGCTGGTGCCCAAGCTGGTAGTGCCGGCGCTGGAAACGCTGATGATGGCGACACTGGGCACCATTCTCGGCTGCGTCTTTTCGCTTCCGGCCGCCTGGTTCGGCGCACTCAACGTGACGCCCAACAAATACATCTTCTTTCCCGTCGGCCGCTTCCTGATGGTGCTTTCCCGCTCCATCCACGAGATCATCTGGGCGCTGCTGTTCGTCGGCGCCGTCGGCCTCGGCGCCTTGCCGGGCATCCTTGCGGTGGCGATGCGCTCCATCGGCTTCATCTCCAAGATCACCGCCGAAGCGATCGAGAACATCGATCCCAAGCCAGTCGAGGCGATTCGTGCCGTCGGCGGCAACCAGTTCCAGGTCATGTACTACGGCATCGTGCCGCAGATACTGCCGGTCATCATCGGCACCATCATCTTCGAATGGGACATCAATATCCGCCGCTCGGCCATCATGGGCCTAGTCGGCGCTGGGGGGCTCGGCCTCGTGCTGTTTCGCCAGATGGCGATGTTCAACTATGGCGGCGTGACGCTGGTGGTGCTGGCTGTGCTGGTTCTTATCGCCATCGGCGAAGTCATTTCCTATTATGCCCGCAAGGCGGTCATCTAAGGAGCCATCCATGTCCGTCGCACTCGATGCCCTAGCCACCCCGAAGCGTCGATGGTCACGCTATCGGCATCCGGAATCGACCATCCGTTTCTCCGTCATCCTGGCCGTGCTTGTCTTCCTCGGCTACTCGGTCAACTTCCTCAACATCCATCTAGATCGCATTCTCGGCGCCTTCCCAAGGCTGGCGGAAATCCTGGCGACGCGCTATTTCCCGCCGGATCTGGACTATTTGACCGACGGCGAGTTCGTCCAATGGGTCGTTCGCACACTTGAAATGTCGCTGCTCGGCGGTTTCTTCGGCGTCGTGTGCTCCGTTCCGCTGGCTTGGCTGGCGGTGCGCAACATCACCGTCAGCAGGCGCAT
Organism: Mesorhizobium sp. B2-8-1; assembly: GCF_006440955.1. Taxonomy (NCBI): domain Bacteria; kingdom Pseudomonadati; phylum Pseudomonadota; class Alphaproteobacteria; order Hyphomicrobiales; family Phyllobacteriaceae; genus Mesorhizobium; species Mesorhizobium sp. B2-8-1. Next base: position 52,313 of record NZ_VFTX01000009.1, read on the forward strand.
CGCCTATCCGCTCGGCCGCTTCGCCATTATCGGCAGCCGCTCCATCCACGAGACGATCTGGACCATTTTGTTCGTCACCATTCTCGGTTTCGGCATGCTGGCCGGCACGCTGGCGCTCACCGTGTTCTGCATCGGCTTCGCCGGAAAGCTGTTCTCGGACGAGCTGGAAGCGATCGATATGGGGCCGGTGGAGTCGCTGCGTTCGGTCGGCGCCCAGCCGTTGCAGGTGTTCCAGTATGCCGTGCTGCCGCAGGTGCGCGTCGCTTTCACCGGTATCGCCATCTACACCTGGGACGTCGCCTTCCGCGCCGCGACCGTGGTCGGCTTCTTCGGCGGCGACGGCATGGCCTGGTACTTGAAGCGCACGACGCAGCAGCTCGAGAACACCCGCGTAGCCGCGATCCTGCTGGTCATCATCCGCCTGGTCCTGCTGGCGGAGATCGGCTCCGGCTGGCTGCGCAAGAAGATCGGCAAGATGCGTTGATAATGAGATTTCAACAGAAGCGGCTGTTAGAAACCTGCCAGTACGATCGCCGCATACCGGCTCTCGATGTGCGCTCCGCGACCAGCCGATCGAGCCGGTCCTCGTTCGACACCGGGATAATTGCCGGTTTCGTGCATGTGCCAGATAAGAGATGAAAAGACGAATGACCCAGTCTTACAAGCTGTATAAGCCACTCTTAATTATTGTGCTTATTGGAGCTAGTAATCATGACCGATATGCCGCGCATTTCGCGCGTGGAGGCCGAGATTCTTGGCCTGCTGCGCTCGAAGGAGATGTACGGGCTGGAGCTTGTGAAGGAGTCTTAAATTTTGAAGCAGGGAACCGTCTACGTCACTTTGGAGCGCATGGCCGACAAGGGCTTTGTCAGATCTCGCGAAGCCGAGCGAGCGCCGCATGAGAGAGCGGCCTGCCTCGGCGTATCTACAGCATCACAGCATTGGGGCAGCGCGCGCTGGCGGCGTCGCAGGCCGCCGCCGCAGCCTTCGCGTCGTGGGGCATGGTGCCGCAATGAGTTCTTTTTTTAGATGATCCGCAATTTTATTCGGCGCCTTCTGGGCCTCCGGTAAGACCTCGTCACCGACCACATTCGTCCGAACCTCCATCCCGACGTGAAAGCCTCAAACATGCCGGTTTGGTTGAATCCCTTGCGTAGGTTTCCCGTCGTCGCCACACCGCCGGCCGGAAAGGCGTTGGAGTTCTTCCAGTTTGTGATGCCCGGAAGGGATTCGAACGAGTCCTGGCAGCACGCGCGGTTTTACGTGACGCTCGCCTCCACGCCGATCCTCTGGTTCGTCACCTAGATAGGCAAGAAGGCCTTTGAGTTGTGGCGGTACAGCGGCTGAAACGCAGAAAAGACCCCACTGGCCGAAGCCGATGGAGAGTATGTGCGACTTCGGGTGATGTCGCACGAGGAGCCGGTCCACGAGCCGCTTGAAATGGACTAGCCAACAACTCCGACCGATGGCACTGATTATCCAGACAACGGGAGGGGAAATTCATGAGCCGTCTACTGGTAAGCATTCTCGGATTGATTAATGGCGTCGTCGCCATAGTCCTCATACTGACTGGCGTTGCGATGGGCACGACAGTCTTGCCCAACAATCCCAATGCCATAGCCATCGGCGCTATAGTCGGCGTCGGCGTCGCTGCGATATTCTGTGGCGGCCTGGCGGCGCTGCTGCTGATTGAGAAGCATCTGCGCATCATGGCCGACGATCTGCGCGAGCATCAGCGCGTTGAGGCCTGGAGGGTCAAGCAGGCTAAAATTGCGGCCAAGGTCGAAGCAAAAGCTGCGAAGGCGGAAGCTATCCCAGCTTTTCAGCTTCGTTGGACAGCCATTTCACATCTTCGTCAATGCGGTCGTTGTTGTCATAGAGCGCACCTTTGGTCCCAGGTTGAAATGCCCAGATATCTTGGTATGGGACTCCCTTTGTCGGGTACTGCTTGTATTTCGGCCTTCCTGTCTTCGAGAGAACTATGAGGTCGACCGACAATAGATAATCGAGTTGTTTTTGAACCTCCGCGTCTCGGAGGTCGGTCGGCATCATTTCCTTTAGGCTATCTGGTATAGCCCAGTGCCGCCCTCTGGGAGTGGGGTCGTAGCCGCGCCACGGTTTGCCGCTATTGCCCTTTCGAACCTCCGGCCCCATAATTTCGTTCAGGCGATATTTTCCTCGCTCATCCGCAAATCGAAATTCGCCGTCGATGTATTCTTTGCTGTGGGGCGTGACCCCAGGAGTAAATGTGACATCTTTAGACTTGCCATAAAACAATATTACGTCATGGATTGGCCCGTATTGCCTGCTAAGCTTATTGTGTGAGCCGCCGCGTCGCCAAATGACCTCGCTGCGGAAATTTCGGGGATCGAATATCGCATCGAGCACTATCTTGAGATAATGGCTCGCAGTCGGATCGCAGTGGAGGTAGAGCGACCCGGTTGGCCTTAAGACGCGGCGCATTTCAATCAAGCGCACGGCCATCATTGCCAGGTACGCCATCATGTCACTGCCGGCGAATACCTTTTGAAAGGCATCTAGCAAAGCACCGGCTTCAAAATGGCGCGCCGCTGTCTCGTCCAACGCCCTTTGCGCATCTATGCCCCAAGTCCATGTATCTTCGAACGCATGAGATTGAGCTTTGGAGGCCCCCCCATGTTTCGTGCCATAGAGGACGTTGTAATTCGCATTCGAATTGAACGGCGGGTCGAGGTAGATCAAATCGACCGACTCTGCTGGCATCGCCCGCAGCACGTCTAGATTATTGCCGAAGTGAAGCTCATTCATAGCTTTTATCCCCGGCAACAGAGTTGCAGGTTGCGGTTAACTATTTGAGAATTAACGGCTTATTAACGGTTTCGACGTGTTCGCTCACCGCTCGGTAGCGACTACCGGCCATTTACACCATCGAGAAAGTGTAGGAGGATAATCCTAGGTAGGGCGATTTGCTAACGGAGGTCGCTATGGCTAGATCGAAACCGTCAAAGCAGTTATCGCAGGTAGAAATCGAGCGCTTCCTCGTGGCAGCGGAAGCGCTGCACGAGCGTTGTCCGTCCGCTGCTATCGCCTAGCTGCGAACACTTCCGAGCGCTGCAAAACACCCACGAGGAGCTGCTAAAGTCGGTGAAGGATATCACCGGCAAGGATGCTCCGTTCATCCGGCGGAACGGGACGGGCCCGGTGAACTAACGGCACTTCATACGCGCCGCCGAATCTTCAGCTGACCGGGCATGTGGATGGCGGGAAGCAATTTCACACCTGAAGCAACGCGCTCTTCATCGCCCATCTGTCCCTCTTCCAGGACCGAGCGGATACCGAGCAGATTTTCCCGCGCGCCATGCCTGGTCGAAGCGCCGCCGGCATCAAAGCGCTGGTGAACAACTTCTTCGGCGGAATGCTGGTGTTTGACCTCGCCTTGCAATGGACCCTCGAGCCGGGACCGTTCGCTACGATTTCAAATGGCTCACCGGCAGGTCCGACATTGCCGAGCTAATTGCCGATGCGAAGCGTGAATTCGCGCAGTCTATGGGCTCGATCCCGACACTTGCATTCCGATCGACATACCCCTCACTCCTGCGGGACCCTAACGATCCCGGTGTGTGCGACTGGGTAAACGCATCTTGTGGAGCATTCCCGTATCAGTCTGGCGGGCTGTCGGTGTCATTGCCGTTCCGCTTGCGAGGACGAAGATCGAGCGCGAGGGCACTCAGTTCGCGGATTTTGGCGTCGCTTCCTCGTGCCAGGTGATTGATCAGATCCTCTTGATTGGGCTGGCCAAGCGCGAGGCGGTAGAGCAGTCGCTGGCGCTGGAGATGATCGAAGCGCGCAAGGTCCCGGCTCTTCGCAAGCGCCAGGACATGGCGACTAATATCCGCGTCCTGGAAGGTCCACCAAGGCGCCAGACCGGGCCCGTCGCGGTACCTGGCTTCCGCGATCATGGCCGCCGCAACCCAAGGGGACTTGCCAGAAGCCGCACCAGCCAGGGCATCCGTTCGTACCGTCGCGCCGAGCGGCCGGCGCACAAGCAGACCTCCATAACGCGAAATTCGTCCTTCCCGCTGCTCCAGGTCAACGGGGTTTGAAGGCAGGTCCCAATGGACGATCCTGCGGCACCAGCTGTGGAAGTCCAGCCCCTCCTGACCGATCGACGTGGTGGCCAGGACATGCGGCCAGAATGGTGTATTGAATGCACGCCGTAGCCCTTCGGACCGTAGTGGCGGATCCTCTCCTTCCTCGATCAGGGCACGCTCGGCCGCCTCGTTGTCGCTACTTTCCGTGCCGCTGAAAGGAACGGCAGCATGGCAACGGAGCCGGATTGGCGGCGCCGAGGAGGGGAGCGCCTTGAACGTGAACCAGCCGAGCGAGGCGTGCAGCGCCGATCCAAGCTCTTCGAGGAGCTGTGACGGGCCGATCTGTCCCGACGCAATCCAGAAGTGCTCGTCGAGAACGCTCTCCAGGCCGCCTTGGCACACGGCAGCCTGAAGCACCTCGGATATTTTTCCGTCGCCAAGGCGACCCCAGAACACCTTGTTGTCCAGATATGGTCGCAGCCGATGCCAGCAGAACCATACCAGCTGATACAGATGGTTATCGCTTATGGCGCCGGGAAAATGCCTGAAAAGGGCTCGCCCTACCGCAATCGCCGGGCCACCGATCGCCATCTCGACAAGCCGACCGAACTCGGTCTTGCTGATCCATTTGACGTCTTCGACGTTGGCACGCTCTTCCACAGTGCGTCCGAGAACGGCTTCGTCGCCCGCCGTCGCATACCAGGCGGCTTGCGATGCCTCATACTCGCCCGATCTTGCCTCCAACGCTGCGAGCAGCTCCCAAAGCGGCCGTGCGCGCTTTGCGTCCTTCTTCGGCTTTTTGCGGATCGCGACGCCGAGCGTGGAGGGGACCGGGCCGGCAGAGCCAGCCCGATCCTTTATTTTGCTGGTTTACTTGGCCTGATGAATACTGGAAACCGCCAGCTTGCCGGCCTTGGTCGAGTAGGTAACGATGACCTTTTCACCGACCCTGAGCGTCTCGGCCTCGATCCCTTCCGGCAAGATGAACGTCTTTCCGTCGGACAGCGTGATCGAGTCGCCACTCTTGTCGACACTTGCGATCGTGCCGGTGGCTGCCTTGGCGAAGGCACCGGTTGAGGATGCGAGGGCCAGTACCATTGCGGTTGCGATGACTGATTTTTTCATTTTGGTTTTCCCGTTTGGTTTCGTTGCGATGCCGAAAGGACTGTTGGCGCCAGAGCGGCAACGGTGACGATCCGGAGCGGTAGGGTTTGCCGGATCATTTCTCTCAGCGAGAGAAGATGGGATCGACCCTAGGCCGGAGAGTTTTCGGCTAGATGGCCGGAACTTTACAAATGCGTAAGTCCGGTACGGATTGTCATAGATCCCGCAGGTGCTCGGCGTCTTGTCCCGATGAAGGCCTGGCCGACAGGACCGCGGCGACGACCGAAGCGCCGACAAGGCCGAGCACGACCCCGAGATAGGCCCAGGGGATCGACAGCGCTTCGGGCGGCGGATCGAACACGCCGGTCAACAGCTTCACCAGCATCCACGCCGTCAACCAGCCCGACAGAAGACCGAATCCGAAACCCCCGACGAGGATGAGGATGCCTTCGCCCCACAGAAAGGCCGCCAATTGCCGGGGCTTGGCGCCGATGGCGCTGAGTATAGCGAAGTTTCTGCGCCGCTCGATGAACCCCAACGCCAGCATCAGGCCCGCGGCTGCAGCCGCCATGGTGACGGAAAACCCCAGTTCGATCGTCGTCAATCCGCCGAGGTCGACCGCCGTCAGGCTCGAGCCGACGAGATGCGCGGCCTGGCCGATGTCGGTGACCTTCAGTGACGGATCGAAGGAGAGCGCCGAAACGGCCTGCCGTGCGAGCGCTGCCGGATCGGTCTTTGCCCGCATCAGGACGTATTCGGATGCATCCGACCCGGTCATGCGGGCGACATAGCCGGCGTTGGCGACGAGGAAGGAGTCCTTCGGCGCGGTCGGAAACTCACGCGCCACCCCAATGAACTTGAAGGCGATAGGATGGTACTGATGATCTCTTGCGTCCATGAGCCGAAGATTGATCGTATCCCCTTGCTGGAGCTGGAAGTCCTGCACTGTCTCTTCCGACACCAGAACACCGTCGGGCGTCAGGGTGAGCTGGTCGAGCATGCTGGCTGCGCCGGCACCGCTGAAATAAGCGTCGGAAAGGCTCGTGGCGCGTTCGATGTGCCGGGGGTCGATGCCATAGAAATCCTGCAAATCGGCGCCGACATAGGCGAAACGGTGCTGCATGGGCTCTGCCGCCGCCGCCGCGGGCAGTGAGGCCAGCGCCGCCAGATGTGACCCGGCCGGCCTGTCCGATGTGCCGAAGACGGTGACGTCGGAACCGTTGGTCAATTCCGCATCGATGCGCGCCTGTGCGTTGTAGGTGGTGTTGAAGATCGCGGTCGACGTGGCGAAAGAGATCGCCAGCGCGGTCATGGCGATGCCGATGGTCAGGCGCCGCGATTGCCGCGACAGCGCGGCCGATACGACAGCCGTGAGGGGTCCGGCGACCGGCGCAATGATCGCCCGAAGACCGCTGCCGTTGCGCGCGATGATGGCGCCCGACAGCCGCACGGTCAGCAGCGCCATGCCCAGCCAGAACAGCGCCGGCGCGATGAACGCCTTGTAGTCGACGGAGGTGGCGGCGACGCCCTCGGGCGCAAGCACGATCTGGTATCCGGTGCTTGCCGACTGCCAGAAGAAGAGCCCGGCCGCCGCGAGCAGAATGATGTCGAGCCACAGGCGCTGCCAGAGCGGCGTCCCGTTGCGGGTGACGGTACGCCGCGCGGCACTGACAGTTACCCAGCGCGTGTCGCGCAAGGCGGGAAACAGAAAGGCGATGAAACCGACAAGCAACCCGAACAAGGCGACAACAAGCAGTGTCGGACCGCTCGTGGTTGCCGTCACGCGCAAGCCCGGGGCGATGCGGCCGAAGAGCAACGCCGCGGCTATGCCGAGCGAGGTTCCGCCGACTGCGGCGATTGCGGCCTCGGCGGCGGACAGGGACAGGATTGTTCTCGTCGTCGCGCCGCGGACGCGGAGCAGCGCCTGCTCTGTGCGCCGCCGCGTAGCACCGGACGAGGTGACCGCAAAGGTGAGGGCAATGGCCAGCACAATGCCGGGCAACCCGAGAAACAGAAACAGGACGGAGGCATAAAGGGCATCCTCGCGGACCGCTCCGAGGCGGGAGCCGAGATTGTCGGCGACCAGAGCCTGACCTGCGGTCCGCGCCTCGAGATTGCGCTGTGCACCGGTGACAAATGTATAGGCCGTTACCGGGTCGGGCGGCAGCGTCTCGTGGGCGAGCCGCACGTGAAATTGCAGCCTGGTGGTGTCGGGGCGTATTTTCTGCTGCGGGTCGAATAATTGCTGCCAGTCTTGCTGCGGCAGCACGAGCACATTGTCGGGCGGCGCCTGCGGAGCCGCCTGCGGGGGCAGGCCCACCGCCTGGAACAGCGAATCCGCGTCGGGAAGGTCGATCACGCCGGCGACTTTCACCTCTGCCGGAGGCAGCCCAACCCGCTTGATCGACACCGTGTCGCCGGGGCCGACATGAAGGTTGGCCGCCGTCTGCTGGGCGATCAGCACGCCGTCGGTCTTGCCGGAAAGTGGTCGGACTTCCGCCGGGAAATCTTCCTCATTGGAGCTGTCGAAGGCGATGACCTGCCCCGGCCCGGTAGTCTGCATCGTGCCGCCGGTCTGGGCTTCGAAACCGGCGACATCCGCATAGCGGACCTGGTGAACGGCCTTGACCGGCGCGGCCTCAATCAGCGCTTTGCCGATCAGGTCCGAGTCGGCACCGGAAATCACCTGGACCTGCCAGTCGATCGGCACGGCCGATATGGCGCGGGTCGTCATCGAGGTGCTGGAATTGGCGAGGAAAAGCGCCATCGCCGCCAGAAGCGCCACGGTCAGCGCAACGCCTGCCATGGCACCGGCGACGCGCAGCAGACGGCGGGCGAGAACGCCCCGGATCCACAACAGCAGCATCACGCCGCCTCGGTTCTCGGTCGCCCGGCAATCAGCCGGCCATGGTCCATTGTCCACCGCGTTGCCATCCGGGCGGCCACGGCTTCATCATGCGTCGCCACCACCAGCGCGATGTCCGTTCCCTCCAGGTGATCCAGCACAGTGTCGAAGAACAATTGCGCCGTGATGCTGTCGAGCTGCCCGGTCGGCTCGTCGGCAAGAACGAGTTTGGGGCCTATGGCCAGCGCACGGGCCATCGCAATGCGCTGCGACTGTCCGCCGGACAATTCCTCTGGCTGTTTGTCGCCAAGCTCGCCGAGGCTGAACGAGCCCAACAGTGCTGCCGCAGTTTCGTCCGCGGCCGCGGCTTCGCCGGCAAGCACCATGGGCAGGCCGACATTCTGAGCCGCGGTGAGAGCGGGAAACAGGCTGGGCGACTGGAACACAAATCCGACCTGACGCGGCCGCAGTTGCTCGAACGTCCCAAGTCCCGGCCATTCGATGGCGCCGGTCGTCGGCCGGTCCAGCCCGCCAAGGATATGCATCAGAGTTGTCTTGCCGCTGCCGGAAGGTCCAACCAGGGCAATGCGCGCACCCAGCGCGATCTCGCAGTCGACATCGCGCAAAACGGCGATCCGGCCGGCGTTCCCATCAGGAAAGTCGCGGCCAAGAGCTTTGCCGGCAACGAGCGTCCTACTCACTCTCGACCCTCCCGTCTCTCAGACGAATGATCCGGTCGGCTTTTTGCGCCAGCGCTTTGCTGTGGGTTGCGAGCAGCGTCGCCAATCCGGCTTCGCGTCTGGCCTCGAACTGCTCGATCAGCCCTGATTCGGTGTCGCGGTCGACCTCCGCGGTCGGCTCATCGGCAACCAGAATGGGGGGATCCGCGGCCAGCGCCACGGCAAGGCCGGCGCGCGCCGTCTCGCCGCCCGAGAGCTCGGTTGGAAATGCATTTGCGCGATGCGACAGGCCGACGCGTTCCAGCAAAGCGCCAAGTCGTTTCTCGTCCGGCTTTCCCGCCAGCAGCATCTGCAAACGGACGTTTTGTTCGACGCTGAGGTGGCCGAACAGATTGCCGGACTGCAGGAGGATGCCGAAATTGGCGGCGCGAATGCGCGTGCGCTCGGCCTCCGATCGCCGGGTCAAGCGCATGCCGGCCACCTCGACATGGCCGCCATCCGGCTCGTCGAGGCCGGTTGCGCAGGCCAGCAAGGTCGACTTGCCGCTGCCGGACGGCCCGGTCAGGGCGACGATCTCACCGGCCGACAGCTGAAAACTTACACCGCGCAGTGCAGCCGTCTCGTCGTCGCCGATGTGATAGAACCGATAGAGTTCGTGCGCGTCCAGCGCGTGCATCTCACTTCCACCGCAACGAGTTGGACATCAACTGCCACTGGTCGACATTGTCGGCGCCCTTTGGCGCATAGAGTTCGAGCGTGACGAGCTTGCCGCCCTTGAAATAGAGGTAGCGCTCGTTCTCCAGGCGGATCTGCTTGTTGGTCACCGCGTTCGGTTCGGAGTTGGACGTGTAGACGATGCGGATTGCCGGCCCCGCCGGCAGCTTGACCTGCTTGACCGCCGTTACCCGGATGGCTCGACCGGTGGATTGCAGCTTCGGAACATAGTCCGCCTTGACGCTGTCGACGGTCGGCGCGGCGTCCGCCTTCGCCGCGGAGACAACGACGCCGTCGAGCTTGTCGACGAAACTGGCGCCGTCCGCATGATCCGACCGCGCCCAACCCTCCGGCACCTTCATGGTGAAGCCTTGAGGCGAGACATAGTCGATGAAGACCTGCGTATCGGGAATGTCGCCAGGAGGGTTCTTTTCCGCGGGGACGACCTTTTCGGCCGCCAACGCCGGCAGATTTCCGAAACCTGGAACGAGCGCGCCGGCAGCGCCCAGACATGCCGCCACGGTAAGGATCGGCAGAATCCGGTTGATTTTTCGATGAGCGGAGATCATTTGAGCGGCCTTTCGAGTTGAACGGCGAATGCACCCACTATCGCGCGTCAAGCTTACAGGCATGTCGCCTGGTTCATACGGATTGGTAAGCTTGGAGGGCGGTGCCTAGCCAGCCGACGATTTAGCAGCGGGGAAACTGACCACCACCGCGAGGCCGGGCTGACGGTCTTCCAAGGCAATGGATGCGCCGTGCAGATCGGCTATGGCGCGCACCAGGCTAAGCCCAAGGCCGCTGCCGGGCGTCGAGCGGCTGTTGTCGAGCCGGTAGAGCCTCTGGAACACTTTTTCGCGCTCCTCGGTTGGAATGCCGGGGCCGTCATCGCTGACTTTCGCAAGAATGCGGTCATCCCTAGGGATCACCGACAATTCGATGGCAGTGCCTGCCGGGCAATGCCGCAAGGCGTTCTCCACCAGATTGGCGAACATCTGCGTCAACAATTCCCAATCGCCGTGGATCTGGCATTGTTTGCCTTGAAAGATCTTTGCCGTCAGCGACTTTCCGTCATCCTCGGCAACGTCGGCATAGATTTCAGCAATGCTCTCGACGACGCCATTGACGTCCAGATCGATGAAGCGCGCCTTGCGCGCGCCGGCCTCGATCTGGGCGATGCGCAGAAGCGCGTCGAACGTCTCGTTGATCTGAAGACCTTCCGCGCGCGCTTCCGCCAAATCATCCGAAACCTCCTCGCCCAAAGCGGTCCTATCGGCGGAGGCTTCCAAAATCATCTGCAGGCGGTTCAGCGGTGTCTTCAGATCATGGGCGATGTTGGCGCTGACCTGCTTCATGCCTTCGACCAGCGCCGACAGCCGGTCGAGAGCAGCGTTGACCTGCGCGGAAACCCCGTCGATATCGTCGCCGTTGCCAACCAAGGGGATACGGGCGTCAAGCCGGCCATGCGACACGTCGACCATGGTGGCGGCAATGCCGTCGAGGCGGCGCTGGACACGCGACGCCAGCAAGGCGCCGCCGGCCACCGCCAGACCGGAAATGATGAGGGTTCCCCAGCCGAAGCTCATCAGCACGATGGTTTCCAGCTCCTGGGTCTCGGCAAGGCTGAAGGCGACCGTCAGATTGTTTCCGCCAACCGAACCGGACCAGGCCCGGTAGACGGTGCCGACCGGCACGCCCGGCATGGTGGCGTCAAACATCGAGAAGCCGTCGGGTAGGTCCGCCGCGGTGAAGTTTCCGGCGAGATGATTGCCGGTTGGACCGGTCAGCGAGAACAGCTGCTCCTTCTTGGTTGAGAGCGTGGCATGGCTGTCGACCGTGGCAACCAGATCCTCCAGGTCGCTTTCGGCATAAGTTGCCGCCACCACGGAATAGGTCTCCTTGATGGATTCATCGAGCCGCTGGGCAAGGTCGGCGCTCATCAGCTGATAGACGATGGCGCCGGACAGGATAAAGGCGAGTACGAACAGGAAGGCGAAGGTCAGGGCAAGCCGGAAAGGCGTGCTGCGCAGCAGGCTAAATTGGCGCATGCAAACTGTAGCCGGTGTTGCGGACAGTATGGATAAGCTGGGTCTCGAACGGCTTGTCGATCTTGGTCCGCAGCCGGCTGATATGGGTCTCGACGACGCTGGTCTTGGGATCGAAATGGAAATCCCAGACGCGTTCCAGCAGCATGGTCCGGGTAATCACCCGGCCTTCGCCGCGCATCAGCACTTCGAGCAGGCTGAATTCCCGCGGCTGCAGGTCGATCGCCTGACCCTGCCTGGTGACGCGGCGCATGATCAGGTCCATTTCGAGATCAGCGACCCGCAAGGCGGTCTTCTGCTCCTGCGCCGCCGGCCGGCGGCCAAGGGCGTTGATGCGGGCAAGCAACTCGGAAAAGGCGAACGGCTTGACGAGGTAATCGTCGCCGCCGGCTTCGAGGCCCTCGACCCGGTCGTCGACGCCGCCGACCGAGGTCAAGAAGATCGCCGGCGTCCGCACGCCGGCGGCCCGCACCGCCTTGATCATCGACAGGCCGTCCAGGCCGGGGATCATCCTGTCAGCAATGATCACGTCATAGGCGTCGCGTGTCGCGGCAAACAGCGCGTCATGGCCGTTGCGCAACAGGTCGCAAACATGCCCGGCTTCGCTTAGTCCCTTGACGACGTAGTCGGCAGTCCGTGGATCATCCTCAATAAGGAGAAGTCGCATCTCTGTTCCGGTCTGTTGCCGAGGCTTTGTCAGCGCGGCATGCTAGCATCGGCAGCCGCCCGTTCCTAGAAATACCTGTTCCTGGAATATGGGATCATGAGCCGAGATCGAAACTCGCCGTGAACGTGTCATGGGCTGCCTTTCCGTCACGGCTTGAGGCCTTTGAAAATGGTCCGAAATCATCTGGCCGGATCTCGCGCGGGGACAAACATCCTGCGCAGCACTGCGTCCTTCAGGACAAAATGATGGAAGAGTGCGGCGCCGGCATGGACGCAGATCAGGACGATGAACACCGGTTTTGCCCAGCCATGTATATCGCCCATCCAGCGCCAGAGATAAAAGGCCAGAAGCCCGGAAACGGGAACGGCGACGAGAAGGCCATAGAACAGCACATGCGTTGCTCGTGAGGCGAGAGCCATCCATTTCGGCATTGTCGATTGCGGCTTGGGCGCACCGATAAAGAGGCGCACGGCCAGACGCACGAACACTAGCAACAAGATCGCCAGGCCGACCCAGTAATGGGCGGACCCCATGGTCTGCTCGCTGGACGACAGTCGGCGTCCGTCCGCTACCGCATCGACGTAGATTGTCATGCTTTCCCCGAACAGGAGCTGGAACAGGACAAGCGCCGCTATCGTCCAATGCAGGCTAATCTGGAGGCCGCTATAACCGGATTTCTTGGAGTTCATTCTTCTGTCCATGGTGAGCGCGATAGCTGTGATGGCGATCCACGGCAGGGATCCGTTGCCATTTTGGCGCGTTCTCGTCGCGTCCGGCGGGCGTGCAGATGCTTGATTCCTACTCCGATTCAAGCAGGATTTTGTCGGCCTCGTCGGCGTCCTTCTTCAGGCTCATGTAGAGAACCAGGGCGACGATGCAGCCAAGGAAGAGGATGCTGGTCAAGGTGGTGCCAAAGCCGAGGCCGCCATATTCGACCGGCTGCGAGAGCAGGTCGCCGAATGAAGCGCCCAGCGGCCGCGTCAGAATATAAGCGAGCCAGAAGGCAAGGATGCCGTCCAGTTTGCGACCATAGTAGGCAAGTGCGATAAGCGCGATGACGCCGCCAAACAACAGGCCGGTGGTGAGGTAGCCCATGTCGAACTTTTCGGCGACCAGATCGCCTGCCGCGGTGCCGAGCGAAAAGGTGAACAGGATCGCCAGCCAGTAGAATATCTCACGCCTGGTGGTGAAGATGGTGTGGATCGACAGCGTTCTTTCGCTGGCGTACCAGACCGCGAAAGTCGCCGCGAGCGCAATGCTGAACGCAATGGTCGTCGTTTCGAGCCGCACGCCGAAATTGTCGACAAGGTTGTCTGTCACCAGCGTGCCGACGATGCTGATCAGCACCACCGCAAGCCAATAGGCCCATGGCACATAGCGTTTCTGGGCGAACTGCAGGATGAGGGCGACAACCAGGATGCCGGTCATGATCAGCGATGTGACCGTCAAACCAAGGCCGAGATTGACCGCGAGATAGTCGGCCGCCGTCTCGCCCATGGTCACCGCCAGGAGCTTGATCAGCCAGAAATCGACGGTGACATCGGGAACCCGGTTAAGTGCAGGCGCGAAACGTTGGGCGGCTGGCGAGAGCATGGCTGTATCCTGTCGTTGACGGGGAGGGGGGTGGACTTACTTGCCCAGGATTTTCATGGCCTGAGCGAAGAAGTCGTCGGCGCGCTTGTCGTCGTCGGCGTTGCAGCGCTCGATGCCCTTGGTCTCCAGCTCGGAAACCTTCGCCTTGTCCGCATCGCCGATTTTGGCTTCGGCTTCCGCGGCGCGCAGGGTCTTGAGCGTCTCTTCGCAAGGCGCCGGCGCGGCGGAGGCGGATGCAATCGGGCTGGCGATAGCAAGTGCTGTGAGCGCGAAAGCGAGAACCAGTCTGTTCATGGGATGATTTTCCTGTTTGGCGCCGGTCTCCCGGCGTCGAGCTCCGGCCAGGCCGACCGGCACAGCGACCATAGGGACGCGACCTCACCGGCATCTGTCTCGTAGTTTACATTTTCGTAAGAATGGGCGCGGAAGCGACAAAAACGCGCCCGACGTCTCGCCAGCAATCGGCAGAAAGAGTAGTGGCTAATGCCGGGCGCACATGCCTTTGCCCGGTTCCACAGGCTTGCCGGGCGCGCGAGAAACACCAATGACCTATGCTTCTTCCAAGCCGTCACCGAAGGCGTTCAACCAGCACAAGCGCCTGATCGTTGTCCAGGTGGCGGCCGTGCTCGCCATAGTGCTGCTGTTGTTTGCCAAGCCTTTCCTGAGCGAAGCGTCGAGCGGACACGAGCTCATCGAACTGCTCGGCTGCGTCCTCATCCTCATCTGCGTCGGCGGCCGTCTGTGGAGCATTCTCTATGTCGGCGGCAAGAAGAACGCCGAACTGATTTCCGCCGGGCCATTTTCGATGACCCAGAACCCTCTCTATTTCTTCTCCACGTTGGGCGCGGTGGGCATCGGGTTGATGTATGGATCCATCGTGGTGGCCGCGGCATTGGGCCTGGTCAGTTTCGTGGTTTTCCGGGTGACGGCGCGCAAGGAAGGTGAATTCCTGCTGCAAAAGTTTGGCCCCGCTTACACGGCGTATGCTGAGCGAACGCCGCGCTTCTGGCCGAACCCGTTTCTGTTTGCCGACCAAGCCGAACGGCAGTTCTCAACGCATGCCTTGAAGCGGACGTTCTATGACGGGCTTTATTTCCTTGCCATCTTCCCCGCGATCGAGATGATCGAGTATTTCAGAGCCAGCGGCTTTCTGCCCACGTTTTTCACGCTCTATTGATCAATATTGATCAATGCATAAGTCTGCTGCCATTCGTCATGCTCGCCGCTATCAGCTGGAACATAAGAGCACCGACTAATTTTCGGCACATCGCGCAATGCAGACCGGAATTTACGACATCGGATGGTCATTTACCGGGAAGGGCACTAAGCGGGACGGCGGTCCGCGGAAAACCCATCTCCCAACATTGGCCAAAGCATTTTTGCCGGACCATGATGTAAGCACTCTTTCGCGATGTGGCTATCGTGCGCCGAGACGGATTAAATGCGTATCTTACTTGCGGAAGACAACCGCGAATTGTCGACATGGCTGGCGCGCCTGCTGCGGCGCGACAATTACGTGATCGATTGCGTCTTTCGCGGCGATGATGCCGATGCCGCCCTGGCAAGCCAGGACTACGCTTTGGTGATCCTCGACCTGGCGTTGCCGCATCTCGACGGCATCGAGGTGCTGCGGCGGCTGCGAGGCCGCGGCACCACGACGCCGGTCATCATTCTCACCGCCAACGATGCCGTATCGAGTCGGGTCCGTGGCCTCGACAGCGGCGCCGACGACTATCTGGTCAAACCGTTCAATGTCGACGAATTCGAAGCGCGCGTCCGTGCGCAGCTCAGACGCGGGCGGGCGAATTTCGATCCCATGGTGCGGTTTGGTAGACTCGCCTTCGACACACAAGGGCGGACCTTCGTGCTCGGTGATACACCGCTTCATCTGACGGCCAGGGAACACGCCGTGCTTGAAACGCTGATCATGCGCGCCGGCCGGCCAGTGCAGAAGACCGTGTTGGCCGAGAACATCTTTGGCATCGACGACGAGACGAACCCGAATGCCCTGGAAATTTGTATCCATCGCGTCAGGAAGAAGCTCGAGGGCAGCGGCATGGCCATCACCACGCTTCGCGGTCTCGGCTACGCCCTCAAAATCGACGATGGCCAATAGACGATGGCCAGCAGAAGCCTCCAGCGTGAACTGCTCGGCTGGCTGGTCGTGCCACTGACGGCGGTCGTCTCGTTCAACGTGTGGACGACTTACAAAAACGCAGCGGAAACCGCCAATCTGATAACAGATCGAACCCTTCTGGCGTCGGCCCGGGTGATCGCGGAAAACATTCGCGAGAATGACGGTGTGCTGGAAGCGCCGATCCCGCCGGCGGCGCTGGAAATGTTCGCCTCCGATCAGCCCGACCGCGTCGTCTACCGCGTGACGACGCCGCGCGGCCAGGTCATTGCCGGCTATCCCGACGTCATCGCGCCGCCAGGGCAGCCCGTTGATCTCAAACCGGTCTATTTCGAAACAACGTTTCGCGACCAGCCTGTCCACGCGGTTGCCATTGCCCAGCCTATCGTTAGCAAGCAGAATCCGGGCAATGCGATGGTGGCGGTCGGTCAGACGCTGAGAGCGCACGATAAGCTGATGACCAGCCTGTGGCTGAAGGCGCTGCGCGATCAGGTGCTGCTCGTCGCCGCTGCCGGCCTGCTCGGCGTTTTCGGGCTGCGCCGCGGCCTGGCGCCGATCCTGCGGCTTCGCAACGATGTGATGGAGCGCGATCCTGCGGAGCTGAAACCTTTCGCCGCCGACACCGTCCAGAGCGAATTGCGGCCGCTTGTCGAGGCGCTGAACGAGGCCTTCGATCGCATCCAGCGCCAGATAGCCACGCAGAGGCGGTTCGTCGCCAACGCCGCGCACCAGTTACGCACGCCGCTGGCGCTGTTGAAGACGCAAGTCAGCGTCGGCCTGCGCGAACGCGATATCGGCACCAAGGATGAAGTTCTGGCCGCGGTCGACATGTCGGTCGATGGCATGGCGCACCTGTCGAACCAGCTTCTTTCACTTGCTCGCGCCGAGCAGGGCAGTGCGTCGCTGATGAAATCCGAGGTCGATTTCGGCGCCGTGGCCAGGGATGCCCTCGAGGGGTTGGCGCAGGCGGCACTGGCGCGCAATATCGACCTCGGCTTCGAGTCCGGGGAAGATGGCTTGGCTGTGTGGGGACATCCAACCTTGCTGCGCGAGCTGGTCGTCAACCTGGTCGACAACGCCCTGCGCTACACGCCGCAAGGCGGCTCGGTCACGGTAGGTATTGGCCACGAGGCGGGCTGGGTCGTGCTGCAGGTGGAGGACACCGGACCCGGCATTCCTGACGGCGACCGGGAAAAGGTGTTCGAGCGCTTTTTCCGTGGCTCCGAGGCCGGCAGCGAAGGCACCGGCCTGGGTCTTGCCATCGTGCGCGAGATCGTCTCCTCGCATGACGGCCAAGTCGAACTCGCCAATCGCCGGCCGCAGCCTGGATTGAGTGTGCAGGTCAGGCTGCCGGCCCACCCGCCAGCCCAGACTTGATTCAGCCCTGAACTCTCCGCAGCTTACTGCGTCTCGTGCAGGGGCTGGGGACGCCACTTCGCCAGCCGGTCCTCGACCAGCGTCATCAGATATTCCGCGCCGAGCGCCACCACCATGACGATGACGATCGCGGCATACATGCCGGCGGCGTCGAAGGAACCCTTGGCGATGTTGATCAGCAGGCCGATGCCGTAGCGCGAGCCGACGAACTCGCCGACGATGGCGCCGATGATGGCAAAGCCGAAGCTGACATGCAGGCTGGCGAAGATCCAGCTCATCGCCGACGGTACGATCACCGAACGGGTCAATTGCCAATTGGAGGCACCGAGGATGCGGGCATTGGCGATCATCGCCCGGTCGGCTTCCCGCACGCCCTGGAAGGCGTTATGGAAGACGACGAAAAAAACCATGACGAAGGCCAGCGCCACTTTCGAGGCCAGCCCAAGACCCAGGATCATGATGAAGATTGGCGCCAGCACCACGCGAGGAATGGAGTTGATGACTTTGATGTAAATGGAAAAAATGTCGGCGGCCATGCGGTTGCGGCCGAGTGCTACGCCGATGATGATGCCGGCGACCGATCCGGTGACGAAGCCGATCGTGGCTTCCTCCATGGTCACATAGAGATGGTACCAGAGCGGTCCTTCGGACGTACCCTCAGTTGTCCATTCGTAGAGCCGTTCGGCAATCGTGCTCGGCATCGCGTAGAAGAACGGATCGATCCAGGCGAGGCGGGCGGCGATCTCCCACAGGGCGAGGAACACGACGAGAATGGCGATCCGCCAGAAGATCACCGTGCGACGCCGCTGCGTTGCTGCCTTGGCGGCGGCGGCTTCGATTTCGGCGTCCGAGGTTCCCGGCCTGAAGCTTCCGGTGCTGATGTCGATGGCAGCATCAGTCATGATGTTCTCCCTCAGGCCGCGGCGCGTGCATAGCTGGTCTCGACCTCTTCCTTGAGATCGGCCCAGATCGTGCGCGAATAATCGATGAAGCTCTGTTCGTAGCGTATATCGGCGACGACGCGCGGCCGCGGCAGATCGATGGTGTAGACCGACTTCACCGTCGCCGGCCCGGCGGTCAGTACATAGACCTTGTCGGCGAGCGCGATCGCCTCTTCCAGATCGTGGGTGACGAAGACCACGGAGGCCTTGGCCTCGGACCAGAGGCGCAACAGCTCTTCATGCATGAGAACGCGTGTCTGCACGTCGAGCGCGGAAAACGGCTCATCCATGAGAAGAATCTCGGGGCCGTTGATGAAGGTCTGGGCGAGCGCCACGCGCTTGCGCATGCCGCCCGAAAGCTGGTGTGGATAATGCTGCTCGAACCGCGACAGGCCGACGCGCGCCAGCCAGTCGCGCGCCGCGGCCTGGGCTTGCGCTTTAGGCTTGCCGCGAAAAAGCGGTCCGGCCATCACGTTCTCGATCACCGTGCGCCAGGGGAACAAAGCGTCGGTCTGGAACACGAAGCCAATACGCGGGTCTATCCCCTTGACGGGACCGCCCATCACGCGAACCTCGCCGGCGCTTGGGCTTGCCAGACCGGTGATCAGGTTCAGGGTCGTCGACTTTCCGCAACCTGTCGGGCCGACGACAGCGACGAATTCGCCACGCTCGACCGTCATGGTGAAGTCGCGCAGCGCTGTCAGCGATTTTCCGGTGGGGGAGAGGAAGCGGCGGCTGACGTTGATCAGCTCGATCGCCGGAACGGTTTTTTCGGCAGCCATGATGAAGACACTCCAAGACCCAACGGTCGCCGCGCGGGAGATCGCCGGACGCAGAAACAGGATGGATGCCGGCGCGAGGCTCGCGCCGGCGATGTCGGCTATTTCACGTTCTTGACGAACTCGGTGGTGTAGGTCTTCGACAGGTCGATCTGCTTGCCCTGTAGGTCCTTCTTGAAGGCTGAGAGCACGGTCAGCACCGTTTCCGGGCCGCCTTCCGGCATGACACCATCGGCGGTGAACATTGCCTTGCCCGAGTCCAGCGCCTTCACATAGCCTTCCTTGTCGCCGACATAGTAGTCCTTCGGCATCTTGTCGGCGATCTCGGCGCCGCTATGGGTGTTGATGAACTTCAGTGTCTTGACGAAGGCATTGGCCAGCTTCTGCACCGTCTCCTTGTGGGCGTCGACCCAGTCGGTCTGCATGTAGAGGGAAGCAGCCGGATAGGTGCCGCCGAGCGCGGCTTTGGTGCCTTCCATCGTACGCATGTCGACAAGAATAGAAGCTTCGCCGGTCTTCAGAAGCCGGGTGATAGTCGGCTCGGTCGTCATGCCGGCCTGGATCTTGTCCTGCTGCATGGCTGCGATGAAGGTGTTGCCGGCGCCGACCGGAACCGAGGTGAATTCGCCGAGCTTCAGGCCGTTCTTGACGGCAAGATATTCAGTCAGGAAGTTTGTCGAGGAGCCGAGGCCAGTCACGCCCAGGCTCATGCCCTTGAAGTCGGCGGGCGATTTGATCTCGGGATGCTTTGTTGAAACGAGCTCGACTTCGCCGGGCGCCTGGCTGAACTGGACGACGGATTCGACGAATTTGCCCTTCGCCTGCAGGTCGATGCTGTGGTCGTAGAAACCGACCACGGCCTGCACGGCACCGGCCAGCATCTCGTTTTCGGCATCGACGCCGGCTGGCTCGTTCAGCAATTCGACGTCGAGACCCTCGTCCTTGAAGTAGCCGAGTCCTTCCGCCAGCTTGGCGGGCAGGTAGATCTGCTTCTCGTAGCCGCCCACCATGATCGAGATCTTTTCATCGGCGCGAGCCGATGGTGCGGACAGGGCCATTGTGGCGACGAGTGCGATTGTAGCGGCTGAATCAAGCAGTGTTCGCTTAAGCGACATGGCCTCTTCCCTTGTTTCGTTTCCCGCGTCCCTCTCTTCTCCCATCGCTTTTGCGACATTTGCGGGGACGCCTGCCAATGTCTATGGCATCAACCTTTCATCAACCTTTCAAACGGGAACGCGAACGGCTTCAAGGTTTGGAGTTCTGCCGGAGTTGTGCGGCGCGGCGAACGCTTTGCAGCAGTATGGCGAGGCAACCCAACAGCAGCAGGCCGCCGCCGAGCAGAGGCGGCAGCGCCAACAGCTTCACCACCGCCGTGATGACGGCCACCAGGACTAGCGCCAGCAGCGCCAGACTGCCATCATCGACGAACATGCCGAAGAATTCCTTGGCCGCGAGACGACTGACGTTCATCGGGCAAGCCCTCCTGTGAGTTCGGGGTAGGCACCGCGCAGCCAGCGCACCATGGCAAACGACGCCAGCGCGACGATGGCGAAAATGGCGAGCAAAGCGAGATCGGCCCCCGGCCAGTCGGCGCCGATGCCTTCGCCGGTCCAGAAGATGCCGAAGCTGGTCAGCATCAGCCCGACGACGAATTTGAGCGCATTCTCCGGCACCCGCGCCAATGGCCGGTGGACCGCCAGGCCGATAAGCATCACCAGGATGAACGCCGCCAGCGCGCCCAGGCTGGCGTAAAGCGTCTGCCCGTGCGCTGCGCCGACGGCAATGACTATGAACACCACTTCGACGCCTTCGAGCAACACCGCCTTGAACGACGCCAGCCCGGCGAGGTAGTCGGCCCGGCGGTCGTTGGCCTGCTGGTGCAAGGCGGCGGTTTCCCTGGAGAACGCTGCCTCTTCGTCATGCAGGGCGATGACACCAACACTGCGCAGAATGGCCTTTCGCAGCCAGCGCATGCCGAACAGGGTCAGCAGCACCCCGACAACGAACTGCAGCGTGGTGATGGGTACGAGCGCCAGCAGCGGGCCGAACGCCAGCACCAGTGCCGTGAGCACCGCCAGCGCCAGTGCGACGCCAGTCAGCGCCGGGCGCCAGCTGCGCGTCACCCCGACAGCAAGCACGTTGGTGAAGGCCTCGACGACCTCGACGAAGGACGCCAGGAATGCCGCCGTGACGGTCGAAAGGATGGGTGTCAGTGTCTGCATGGAGGTTTCCTGTCTCGTTCGACCGAATGCCCATCGCAACCTCTGACATCCGGGATATTGCTACGGCCGTTTGAATCCGCCCATCGCGCCGCGATCAACTCGTGAATTCGCCGACCTCAACTAAGGCCGCCGCCGCCTTGAACCTCGACGTTTTGATAGCTGCTCGTCTCATTGTTTGCATACAAGGAGCTAGAGAATTCTCGTCACCAGATTGTCCAGCCGGGTGTTCTCACGATAGGCCAATCGGACCACAACGGCACCTAAGACGCCAGTGATGCCGCCGCCGACCACGTCGGTGACGTAGTGGGTGCCAATGTAAATTCTCGACCAGCATATTAGGAATGCCATGATCATGAATGCCAGCGTCCGGCGCGGCAGAGCTTGCGTCGCAAAGGCCGCAACGATCGCAGTAGATGCCGTCGCGTGGTCGGACGGGAACGACCAGTCGGCGCTGGGCGCAATCAACAGATGCGACACGCCGGCATCGTAGGGCCGTACCCTGTGCTCGAACAGGAGAATGAACTGGTTAATCGCCAGACCGACCAGAAACGCCAGACCGGACGACACTGCTGCGTGACGAACATGGTAGCGGTCGGCGTTCGCCCACCATTGCACAACCACAGCCAGCACCATGAGCGGAACGCCGATTTGTGAGGCGCCAATCATTGCTTTATCCAGAACCGGGTGAAGCCCGGCTGCGGCGTTGATCCAGCGGGTGAGAGATGCATCCATTCGTTCTTGCCTCCGTTATTGTCGATCGCGAGGTGAATTGTGAAAGCAGTCGACGAACGCCACATCCATCAGATTTTTGAGGTCAGTGTCTGGCTCAAGGGTGCGCACGCCTTGATCGAATGCCTTGGCGGTGTCCTGCTTTATCTCGTCACCACGGACACCATTGCCTCGTGGGTCAATGCTTTCACCCAAGAGGAGTTGACCGAAGATCCGCACGATTTCATAGCTGGCTATCTGTCGCAGATGGCAAGCCATTTTTCCTTCGCCAGTAAGGGGTCAGAACAAGAGCAGTGCGAAATCGTACGCTAAGGTCGAACCGAGCGTGAACGTCATGCGGCGTGGCGTAACCGAGCCGGAAGTCTGAGCGACCGGAAGCCTTCAGGCATTTGATGCTCTGCATCCCAGGTGTAGATGCCGGTCAGATTGATGTGTTCCCAGCTCAGCGGCGAGACGTGCTTGAGCAGATGGCCCGGGATCTCGCGATGCATTTTGCGTAAGTGGGTGACGGCCCGTTCGATATAGATCGTGTTCCAATGCACGATCGCGCTAACGACGAGGTTGAGGCCGGAGGCGCGGAACGCCTGGCTTTCGAATGATCGGTCACGGATTTCACCACGCTCGTGGAAAAAGACGGCGCGCTTCAGCTTATGCGCGGCCTCGCCCTTGTTGAGGCCAGCTTGGCACCTTCGCCGCAGTGCCGGGCTTGAGTACCATTCGATCATGAAGAGCGATCGCTCGATCCGACCGAGTTCGCGTAGAGCTCTGGCGAGTTGGCTTTCCTTCGGAGATGCGGACAGCTTCTTCAGGATCGTAGACGGCACCACAGATCGCGTCGTGATCGACGCCGCCAGATGGAGCAGATCGTCCCAATGGTCGAGAATCAGGGTGGTGTTGATCGGTGCCCCGATATGGTTCGACAGCGCCGGGTATGCATCGCCTTTCTCGAATGTGTGGAATTTCCGGTCTTTAAGATTGCGCAGTCGCGGTGCGAAGCGTTTGCCGATCAGAGCGAATAGCCCAAAGACGTGATCGCTCGCGCCGCCGGTGTCCGTGAAGTGCTCTTGGATGTCGAGGATTGTGTCCTGGTCGAATAGCCCATCGAGCACATAGGCGGCCTCGCTTTCGGTCGGACTGATGGGCAGAATGCTGAAGTAGCCATACTGATCGGAAAGATGGCTGTAAAATTTCGATCCGGGTTCGCTGCCATAGTGCAGATTGACCTCACCGCGCTTTGCGGCACGGTCGCTCGCGCGGAAGAATTGGCCATCGGACGATGATGTTGTTCCGTTGCCCCACAGTCGAGAATGCGGATGTCGGGTGTGTGCATCGGTGATACATGCTTGCGCCGCCCGATAGGTCTCGGACCGCGCGTGGAAGGTACGCATCCAGCCGATCTGGTGCGCGCTGATGCCCGTGGACGCGCTCACCATTCGCTTCGGACCGAGGTTGGTCGCATCGGCCAGCACGCCGGCCAGCATGGCCGAGACATTTCTTGGGACGTCGCCGGTGCGAACATGCGTGAAGAAATCCGCAAAGCCGGTCCATTCATGCACTTCCCTCAGCAGGTCGGGAACTTCGACCAACGGATACAACTCGCTGATCTCGGCATTCAATTCTTCGGCTGCGGCAGGCACCTCACCGGCGATCGGCGTGACGATCAACGTTCCATTTTCAAGACGAACACCTTCGAGCTTTCCGGACCGCGCTCTATGCGCCAGACGCTTCAGGTTGAAGTCGAGCATGTGACGCGCTTCGGCAAGCCACTGCGCGCCGTCACCTTGGACGCCCAGTCCAAGGCGGTCCTCCTCCTTCATGGACGTGAATGTTGACCGCGGCATCAGATGCTCGTCGATCGGCCGGAAGGATCGGCTGCCATCGACCCAAATGTCCGCAGATCTAAGCCGGTCCCGCAAAGCCGCGAGCGTCGCAATTTCATAGAGACGACGATCAGGTTTGTCCTGGCCGAAGATGAGCTTTCGATCGGACTGGCTTAGGTGAGTGACGGGAACGCGATCCGGAAGTGTCCGACGCTTCACGGCATAGAGGCCTTTCAGGACCGAAATTGCCGCAAGAAGGGGATCGTGGCGGCGCGCTGAGCGGAACGTGAACGCCTGTAGGAACGCACCGGCATATTTGTTGACGGTCGCATATTGCTCTGCCGCCAAGGTCAAGGGTGACGCCTCGTTGTCTTCGACCATCGACTCAAGCTCAGGCTTGATTCGGAGCAGGCGGTGCCACCCGACTTCCTGATCGAGAACCTCCAATGCGTTCCGGCCATAGTCGTTCGCGGATTGGAGAGCAGTGATGGTTTGGAGGAACATGCGCAGCGCCTTGGCGGTATCCGGCCCGCAGTCCATGTGCCGCTGCTATTGGCTTGCGAGAACAGCCGACCTATCAGCTTGATGAACATCGACACTGCATCGTCCGTGAGCTTCTGGCCGAGCTTGATAATCTGCGCCACGATCAGGGCGTGTCGACGGCTGGTATTGAAGTCGTTGGCCAGCCATGCCGGTGTGGCGTTGCCCTCACGGATCATCTGATCCCACCGTCCGGAGGATATGCGCATCTGCAATTTCGGATCGATCTCCAGCGTGCGCAGGAAGGCGATCCGTTCGGTCAGCCCAATCAGGTTCGAAGCACCAGGCGCATCCGGCGCCGATCTCAGCCAATGAAAGCGCGTCTGCCCGACGGCCGGGTCAACCTCCAACAGCCTGTCCAAAAATGTAAGCCGTTCGGGCGGGATACCTTCGACGAGTTCTTTCTCAGCCCGTCGGCGAGCTATCGCGCGACCGCCGAGGCCGATCTTCTCGATGGAATGCAGCGAGGGCAGGAGTGCGTTTCGTTTCCGGAACTCGGCAATGACTGCTGTCGCGATCGGCAACCCGTGATCGCCATGGGCCGCCGCGTCGATTGCAGCCACAAGGGCGGCGCGACGATCGTCTCTAGATGCAGTCCGGAGACCGAGGTAAGCCATCAACGATCGGCTGTGATCGAAGCGCGTCTGTACTCGATGGGCATAGAAGGCGTAGAGGCGCGCGTCGATACCAAGCTGATCCGCAAGATAGTCGATCACAGCCGCGGGTGGCTGCTCGTTATCCCACAAGAGCCGCCCCGTTTGTCGCATCGTGCAGAGTTGAACGGCGAAGCCCAGCTTGTTCTGCGGTCGCCGGCGGAGTTCGCATTCCAATCTATCTGACGGGTCCAGTGTAAAGTGACGGATCAGACTATCCTCGTCCGTCGCTATGCCCAGAAGTATCGCCGCTTCCTTTGAACTGACAAGCCGTCTTCTACCCACTCGCCTTCTCCCTCGGCACACTAAATTCCAAGGGAATTGGTTCGCCATCGGCCGGAGGCTTTCAACCAGCCCAGTGGCTTCATCTACAGATCTATGCGCGTGTTCGCGCTTCGTTCGACCTTAGCGTGTCTGCGGGAACGGTTCTTGTTCCGACCCCAGGGAGCAGGGGCAGGCTTTGTCCTTGGCGCTCAACCTCAACATGGCGCAGTGGTATCGCCCGACTGTGGCGGGGTATTTCGGGAGGATCAGCAAGGCTGCGATCCTCGCCGATCTTGAAGCCATGCGTCAGGCCCCGTGCGCACCGTCATGGTTCAAGATGAAGAAGGGCGAACTTGGCGTGCTTGCAGAGCGTGAAGCCGCCGAACGCGGCTGGCTTCCTGTATGGCCGCACTGATTGCTTTTGCCGGGAAGCGCCGCTGGCGCTTCCCGGTGACGGTGCGGCCTTGAGGCCGCGCTTGGTTCGACGCGCCCTTTGCCCCGCGCCCCACCCTTGGGCGGCGCTTCAGCGCCGCCGCTTAAGCTGATCGACAATTCGCTGGACATTCACGAAAGGATGGTCGCGCTCGATCTCCCGTGCCCACATACAGGCCAGCCAGGCGTCGGGATCGTCAGGGTCGAAGCCGTGATCGATCTGGGCAATCTGTTCCGCATCCATGCTGAGGACATAGAACAGTAGGTGAAACTGCTCTTCCCATGCGTCGGCATCCCCCACCGTGAACAGGTTGGGGCGCGGCACCGGCCTGTGGTCTTTCATTGAATTCCCCTGCCTGACTTCAATAGTTTACCGCAAGATGCGGCCCGCGAGGCGGATTGCCATTCAATACAGGCAGGCTTCAGACATTCACTCCGAACTATGGCCGGAAAATTTCTTTCGCGCCGCCAAGTTCGCGGATCGCATTTTGCCGACCCGCGCCGAGGACGCAAATACCATCCTGCTTCTCGCGAGCGATAGTGGCTCATATCCTCCGCATCGTCTTCAAGGCCGTCATCGACCCTGCGCCGTCTTCGTCATTTCACCAAGCACAACCCCCCTGTAGATAGTAGAAAAAACATAGTATAAGGCCCAAGGGGAGAGCAATCGCATGGCGCGGCATTCGGTGACGTTTCTAGCCATAGTTCTACGCTCTTGCGTACTCTCTCTTATGCCGGCTGCGGCATCTGCCGCAACGACAAGCGAAAGCTCCAGCGGCAATGGCTGGATAATTTGGGTCCTTCTGGCAGGCGCTGGCGCTTGGTACCAGTATCGAAAGGGGGGGTTCGTCGGAACCTTTGACCCACAACCAGGCGAGCTGACCGCAGCCAACACAATTGACACCGATGACCGGATCAATAGCCTCTTCGACAAGAAGGATGGCGTTCTTTGGTGCACGGGCAAATACGATAACAAACTGAAAACCGAAGTTTCCACACGCGATGGATCGCGCGTACGCAAGGTCAGGGTCCAAATAAAATACCGCATTCGTCGAAGCGTCGCGTCGATGCCACATCGCGAGCGTGAGGCAGCGCGCATGCTGTATCTAATGATGAGTCAACAGCACATCACCGCCAGGGAATTCGACCGCCTTCGCTTCGCACTGATCTGGGCGGATGGAAAGGGAGAAATCGTCAATCAGAAATGGCAGGTCAACGATATAAGCGCGGTGCGGCAGCATAATCTCGGATCAGCACCCGACATACTGGCTCACAAAGCCAAGCAAATGGGAATAGCGTTGGAGAGCGCGGTATCGCAAATATTTTCAAGCCTCGATGCAGCCAAGCTGCGACAGCCGAACAGCAAAGGAATCGCGGATATCGCCAATCGGGTCTCTTCCGGAAATGTCTGGCAGCAAGCCGCTGAGCTGACCGGGACGACATTGACGACCGCATCGGATGTCTCGAACCTGCTTTTAGGAGTGGCAAAGGACACAAACAAGGCCGTGTTCTATGGCGGCGAAGGATCGCTTGTCACGGTTGCACCGCCCGGTTCGGGCAAAACGCAATGCCATGTCATCACAAACCTTCTCCTGTGGACCGGCCCAGCCATTGTTCTCGACGTGACAGGTGACTTATGGCGAACGACCAGTCTGGAACGTCAGAAACTCGGGCCGGTATTCAGGTTGAATGCGGTCGATGCCAGCAATAGCCACAAGTACAATCCGATCGACTGCGTGCGGACTGACCCGGATTTTGTTTGGGAAGATGCCAAGCTGATTGCCGACATGCTCGTCCTTCGCGAGAGCAAGACCGAGCCGTTTTTCGAGAACCGGGCCCGCGATATCATCACAGCAGTCATAGCGTATCTGGTGATCTGCGTTGAACCGGAAAGGCGTAACTTCGATACATTGCTCAATGTCTTGTCGGGTTTAAACTGGCAGAGCTTTATCAACGGCTCGATAGAGCAACAATCCGTTCCGAGCCTGGAGCGCGTAGCGGCCTCATTAAGTGAAATGGAGGAACGAACGCGCAGCAATGTTCTCCAGACAGCTTTAACATCTGTCGACGCCTGGGAAGGGGGCCAGGTTCCGAAAGTGACCCGATCGTCGGACTGGCATCCAAGCGTGCTGCGAGCAAAGAACGCTACTATTTACATCTGCCTCTCTTCGACAACCTTGAAAGCCTATGCCGGATTGGCGCGGTTGATCATCGGCCAGCACATAAAGGTCTTGCTAGAGTCTGCGACCGATCGCAACTCACCCTGGGTGCAGTTCTTTCTCGATGAACTGCCCCAGTTGCGGGCAATGGAGCCTATTCGGCAGGCGCTGGACGTCGGCAGAAACAAGAGGCTGCGCCTGTGGATGTTCACCCAATATGTGGCGCAGTTGGAAGACGCTTACGGCAAGGACGTAGCGCGTGGGATGATCGGGGCATGCGGGCTTCGTGCTTACATGAATCCATCCCTGTCCGACGGAACGGCGGAAAAGCTCTCTGAAGAGCTGGGAAAGACAGATAGCGTCGTTGATCAATCACGCCGAAACGTGGCGGAGCCACATGAGCTCGCTGGCTCTGACTACAAAGATGACATCATTGTTTTTGTCGCAGGGCACAAGCCTATGCGCTTGAAAAAAGTGCGCTCGTACGAGTCCAGCTTCTTCCGGGATAAATTCGGCGAAGCGGACATGTCGGGGCGCGTGCGCACTTAACATGCAATCGACGTCAGTCGACCAGCTGCGGCCCGTCGCCGGGAAGGTCATCGCCGGGAAGATCGTCTCCGATGCTCAAGCCAACGATTTTGAACAACTCCGTCGTCAATGTGAGGTCTCGACTTAGCTTATTTGCAGCGGCCTCATCAACGATCGAGCGGGCCACGGACGCTTCGATCTTATAGAGACAGTCAAACAGATTCCAAAAGTACTTCGTTTGATAAAAGGCTATATATTCGCCACTCGACGTTCGGACTAGCCGGCGCTTAAGCTCCGTGTCCTTCGCGATCCAGTCTTCACATGTGTCATCCAACACGACTTTGGCGTATTCCATGCCACTATTGTATAGAAAACCGGCGCAAATGTCCCGAATTAACGAACACGTTTGAAGTCAGTGGCCAGGAATGACGGGCCGCCGGTTCGAACCTGCTCTTTCAGCTTCGCTTTCTCGGCTTCTCTTTGCTGGATCTCAGCGATTTTGCGAGCCTTGTCTGCATCGAGGTTCTGGACCCGCGGAGGAACTGGGCTCCCTCCCATACCCTTTGGGGCCGGATGGGCGGATTTGGGCGGCGCGTACTCTTTACCCGTGTTCCCCTTCAGCGATCGCTTAGGGTCCTTCGTCGGATCGTCCATCGGGCACACCTGTCAGCATGAGGACGATGGGACCTTATCCAGTGTGATGCGCATTGTCACTGCGCTTTGCGATGAAATTTTCCCGTGCTTGCAACTGAGTGCGATAGCTGGGGGGCCCTAAGCGAGATGGAAGGGTTGTGTGGATGCCACGACGTTTCAATACAGACTTGTCTTCGACATTCATTCCGAGTTTGGACGGAGAATTTTTACGGGGCCGCCAAATTCGCGGATCGCATCGTGCCGGCTCGCGCCGACGACGCGAAGACGATCTTGCTTCTTGTGGGCGACACCGGCTTACAAGTGTCGTGGACCGCCTGTGCGACCGCTTCCGCGCCGTCCTCGATATTCCCGGCAATCACTATTGGTACGGCGGGACCGAATGGGACGGCGGCGCCGCGCCCAACGGGACAACTACGTCGTCGATCATACCTTTTCGGCGTCATCGCGGCGACGCTGTAGACAGACTTCCGCCAGATCGATCCTTTTGCCGAGCGGGATTGCGTGGGCGCCATGAACGACTTTCGGCAAATCCCCGGCCTGATACGCGGACGCTTCCACTGCCTGTGCCGTTGTTGCCTGCCATCGCGCTCCTTTATTCCGATAGCGGTCAGCTGAAAGTCGCATGCCGGACCGCTCGACATTGTTCGAATTGGCAACTAATAGCGATAGCGGAAACCTCTATGATCGACTTACCCATTCGCGATGGATGTTGTCATGGATGCTATTGTCTGGATCGCATTGCTCCTCGCATGCCTGCTTTCATACCAGATGCCGATCTATATCGCGCGCCTGACAGGATATGAGGCCGAACTCGCCTCCCTCTGGGCGACGGGCTGGGGGGACAATCTCGCGGGCCGCGTGGTTTTTGTGGCTGTCTACATGGTTGCGGGATTGGCCTCGTGGCTCCTCCCAGTTCTCCTGATTTATGTACTTATACATCCGCGATACGGCGCGTCCTGGCGCCCTCGCGTCGCTGCGATTATGTCCTTTCCGTTCCTGCCGTTCAAGCCGTGGTATCATCGGCTTTACCAGGATATTGAGGCGAGAGCGGAACAGACGGAACGCAAGCGAGGCCTCAAGCAGCTATACAAAAAAGAGTTTTCCGACCAGTTCCCCTCATTCGCGAATTTCGAGCACTTCTATAATTGGTCGGAGACAAACGGCCTGATCGATCCAAGGCACCGCTTCTCCATCCAGCAGGACGCGTTCGAGGATTCCATTCTTCTGCTCAGCCTTCCGGAGCGGTTCACCGACCGCGATCTCAGCGAACGATACCGCAAGCTCATGAAGTGCGTTCACCCCGACCAGATCGGTCCAAACGACATCGCGCGCCGTCTGAACAGCGCGCGCGACCTCATCGCAGCACGAAAGGGTTGGAAATGACAAAACCGCCAAGCCTCTCCGGTCAAGCCGGCCGTGAACTGGATTTTCAGAAAAAAATGGCTCGGCTTCGCGCGGCCACGGGCCGTCCGGAACGTCGAACCGTCAATGGCCGATGTTCAGCCGGCGGAGGCGCGTTCCAGATTGTCTTCGACCGGCTCGATCCGGCCGCTCAATTCAAGATCTCATCGATCACCAAATTAGATGCCGAAGCGCGATCCCCGGCAGTTGCACGGGACGGCGGCAGCACCGACGCCGAAAGCTTCAGCGTCCTCGAATTCGATACTTTCGGCTGGACCTGCCCCTGCTGCGGCGACAAATCCGGCTGGATCCGATGCAACGGCTGCCGCACCACCTATTGCGGCGCCTGTCGGGCTTGCGCCGCTGACGGCTCCGATCGGTTCACATGCCCGACCTGCAAGACGACCGCAAAGCTTCACAGCGCCACGGAAATCCATGGTGCCCGCGGGCGGGCCGAAATAGGAGGGAAAGGCTCACAGAACAAGCTTCTCAGCCAGGCTAAAACGCTGTTCCTGCCGTTCGGGGGGCGGAAATAGCGCGGTGCTCTCTCCGACTCCAAGTTCACTTGAAAGGATAAGGACATGAAAGCAGTCTCTCTGGAAACAGTTCAGTGGTCATCCTTGTCGGACATCGACGACGTAAAGCCCCTCGATGACGAAGACGCGGCCGTTCTCGACGAGTTGCGGCAGGTGCTGCTGACGCACGACCGGCTGGACCGCTTCGGCGTCTGCCTGCTCCACAAGCACTTCGAGGTCGGCGATGATGAAGTTGCGGTCGAATATACCGACATCGATCGAAGGGTCTCTCGCGTGGTCGTTGAAAAGAAAGACACGCTCAACATGAATAGCGTCCAGACCATCTGGAGGTTCAGCGGAGGGGGATCTTCGATGGGAACGCAATGCGTTCAAAGATGCGCCCCCGGCGGTACCACCCACCGCACAATCCACCAGAAGGTTATCACCTGAGCCGGGTTCTAAGAGCCTTCGTCATTTGGACGGGCGCAGGCCATGCCCTTCCCGCCCTGTAGTCGGCAAGCTCGATCTCGCCCCAGACGTCGGGGACGAAACCCATGGCGCTATAATAGCCAACGGCTTCCGGATCGGCGTTGACGCACATGCGCCCGATCCCTTGGGTTTTGGCGAAGGATTCCACCAGCCGCCCCAGCACAGGGCCGATGCCTTTCCCCTGGCGGTCAGACCTGACCGCCACGCCCCGGATGGCGCCGCTGCCGTCGCCCAAATCGTCGAGCGTCACCACGGCGACGGCCTCGCCGTCCGCTTCGAGCAATAGGGCCGTCCGGCGGGCGGGCTGCGCGAAATGCGCGTCTACGCTTTCCGCGACGTACTCGTCTTCGTCCTGATAAAACAAAGCCGTCCGCATGATGTCGTGGAATCGCGCGTAAGACGGAGCGCCAGGAAACACGGCCTTAAGCGAATATTGTTCTTTAGTAATCTCCCGGCTGTATGAATTTATTTAATAATATCATTGCTACCGCTATTCTCCAATCTTTTTCTATTAGACCGTTATTTGATGGATTCTCCTTTTTATGCCAGTTGCCTGGCGGCATACTCAGTGAAGGGGAGCAGGGCAGCCTTGTGGTCTAGGCGGCCTCTTTCGACCGAGGCAAAGACTTGTTGCGCACTATCCGGCGGCCGGCACGCAAAGCGGTGATCCGAGAATTGCTCGTCGCTATGGCAAATCAATTGTCAATTGAAAAGCGGCCAGTAAGAATATAATGACTTATATGAAAAACATTTAGGAATACTTCAATAAACTTGGCGCTCAATCGCAACAAATGACGACCGACAAGTATTTTATTGGCACAGCCGCGGTCTGCGGCGTGTTAGCCCTGCCGTTCAGCACGACGGCTGCCCTCATCGCGCTATCAGTGCCGACCGCCTACTATGGCCTAGGCACGGCCACGCGCGCACTCGGCGCCGCGCTGTCACACGGGAAATCCAGCGGCCCGGCGCCTAGCTAATCGGAACAAGTTTCTGTGCGCAGGTGACGAATGCCTTTGCTGCTTCTCCCCTCAGGTCTGCCTTCTTCTCAACGACATGCTTGAAGCCGTTAAGCAGGTGACAGCCTAAAGGTTCGTCAGGAGCATCATCTTTTGAGCGCCGATAGCCGGCATCCGCGAGCTTGACCGCAGCACCGATAATGCTGAAACCGACGCACAGGCCGTAGTAGCCGAGCGCCGTCAGAATCGTTCCTGACAACATCAACGGGTTCCTTACGACACCAAGGGCGCGAATCTCCGTTAGTGTCTGGTCGTCCTCAAGGCTTGTTATTTTCAGGTAGAACTCGAGCTCCGGCTCTTTCTCGCTCATCGTTGAACTGAGCAGGCAGTGGTACGTGTCGCCCTCGGGCGAATTTAACTTCTCGTCGACAAGGATCTCGGACATTTCATCAGCCTTCCGTTTTGTTGAACTTGCAGGCTACCATAGTGGTGCTTCCGAATTTCGGCCCACCGCTGTTTGTGGGACGCAAGCCGGATACAATCAGACCTGCAGACCGACGCAACGAACAAATTTCTTCTAGGGATGGTTTCATCTCCGTGCGATACAGACTTGTCTCCGACATTCACTCCGAGCTTTGGCCGGAGAATTTTTACAGGGCCGCCAAGTTCGCGGATCGCATCCTGCCGCCCCGCGCCGACGACGCGGAGACCGTCCTGCTGCTCGCGGGCGATATCGGCTCTAACCGCCGCCGCAACGTCTACAAGGCCGTGATCGACCGGCTCTGTGACCGGTTCCACGCGGTCCTCGACATTCCCGGCAATCACTATTGGTATGGCGGGACCGATTGGGATTTGTGCGTCGCGCCGAGCGCGCGCGACAACTACGTCTTCGGTCACACCCTTTCGGCGTTCGGCGCCACCGCCGCGACGCTCTGGACGGACTTCCGCCAGGGCGACCCTGTCGCCGAGCGGGATTGCGTCGATGGCATGAACGACTTCCGGCAAATCCCCTTCCTGACGCCCGCCATGGTGAAGGCGCGTAACGCCGAACACGTCGCGTTCCTGCGCCAGAATATTCAACCGGGCGGCATTGTCATGACGCACTTCGCGCCGTCCTGGCAGTCGATTCCGGAAGCGGACAAGGCCGAGCGCGTTGCCGCCTACTATGCCAGCGACCTGGAGGAATTGATTGAAGAGCGGCAACCCGCGCTATGGGTGCACGGGCATATTCACAGCCGGTCGGACTATCGCATCGGCCAGACCCGGATCCTCTGCAACCCGGCTGGATATGACGGGCGGGGACATGATCCGGGCTTGACGTTCGAACTGTAAAAACGCGGGCCCGGTCGGCGACCGGCCCGCGTGGACGGCTGCGGCGATCATGGTCCCTTGATGAGATGGTTCATGCGGGCGAGCGCGTAGGCGCAGAATTGCGGCGACCTGCCCTTGGCGTGGTAGTCGCGCGCCAGCCTGATCCCGTCAGCGCCTGCCCGGACTCCGAACTGCCGGGTCAGGAAGCCCTGCATCTCCGCCACGTACTGGTCGAAGGGGATGCGTTCGCGTTTGTCAGTCTTCTGCATTGTGGTTCTCCATTTGGTTTCGATGGAGAGCCGTCACAAAGCGGGGCCAGAACCGGCCAACAACAGGTTACACGGGAGGCCATGCTGTATGGCCGAATGGAGCGGGCCACTGTTCGTGCAGCCGGGACGCCGCGCTTAAGGTGATCTTTCGAAGCCCAGGAGAACCTCTTGCTCGATACACTGCACGCGAGCGCAGCACCTTTGGCCGGGAGATCGCGCGATCGAGCGTCAGACCTTTCGACGAAGTACGTCGGCAGTGACGATAGCGGTTCAGTATCACGGCGCGTTGCGACACAGCGGCGATTTGATGGCGCGGGCACATGGATGCGTTCGCTTCCCACGCGTCTTTGCCTGCCACCGCGCTCGTTCATCGGGCTTTGATCCGGCACGCCAGCCTCAGAGTGCCAAACCTGACGGAACGCGGCCCTGATGGCCGCAAGCCCTTCTTCGGTTTCCCCTGAAGGTCGCCCCCAAACAAGAGCTTGCGTCCGGGCCTGTGCGTCCCATCGACGGAAAGGCACGGCTGGCATGGGGTCAGCCCGAAACAAAGGAGCAAGACAATGACGAACGGCAAAAACACGAAGAAGGCAGCGCAGCGCGAAACCACACCCCCGGCACTGATCGCCTGGCACATCGCGGAACGCGGGGAAAGAAACTACTGGACCCGCATCGGCGTCGCCTGGAGCCACGAGGACGGCGAGGGCATGACCCTCCAGCTCGACCTCATCCCGGCAGCGGGCGGCCGCATCATCCTGCGGACGCCGAAGCAAGAGGAGGAAGGGGCGTAAGTCCCTTCTTTCTTTTCTACGGAAGTCCCGGACCGAGGGCGCGTCAGCGCCGCGCCCACGTCCAGGCCAAAGGGAAGAATTTGACGACTGGGCAGTCGCCTGCAGGGGGCAGGTGCGGAACGACGGTGCGGCTGCCGTCGATCCCAACATACTGGCACTGCAGATAGTAGAAGCAGCGGCCCTGTAGATCGCCGCCACACACCGAACGCATCCGGAGGCTCGGCGTTCCGACTGTCACCGCCGCCAACGCGAGCGCCATGACCGCTATCGCCTGTGCCGTTTTCATGGCGCATCTCCCTTGTCCGGCTTCGATACCGTGTCCACCGGCGGCTTCAGAAACGGATGGCCGCCCATAGCCAGATCGTGCAGTTCGAGACTGAAGTGTTCGTTCAAGACCCACCTGACGTAGGACTTCGCCAGGTGGCGCCATTGCCGCGCAGTGAGCGCCTCCACAGGGAGTGGCGAAGGGCCGTGCTTGCCACGGCGGCGCATCCGGCCGCGCAGCGCAAGCCACGCCGCAAGCACCTGCCATCCCTCATCCAGGTCCAGGACGAAGCGCTGCGTTTCCCTTTCCTCCTCGTCCTTGTTGATCAAGGTGTGAACCAGATCGAGCAGGTCCAGGATTTCCTGTTTCAGATCGTTTGTCATTGCTCATGCTCCTCCAGTTCGTGCTCGGTCCTGACTTCAGTGGCAACGGCCCTTCCGGCACCTATCCGCCCTGCCACTGCAACAGCGGCCAGTTCAGGGGTCGGGGACAGCTCAATGGCCAAGCACGACAAAGCCGGTCGCAAGACCGTCGCCGACTCTCTTCGGGAACTGATACGAAACGAGGACAACCGCCGTCAGGTTCGGAAGGCCTTCGGGTTGGAGGCTGAACCTGCGCTGCCGCCAACGCTAGCCTCACTGCTGGACGCCATTGAAAAGGCTCATAAGGGTACCCTAAGTTAGCCTTCACCTGTTTGGTTCGAGGAACCCTGTCCATACTCACTGTCTAGCATGACGAGCAGCTCGCGCACCCCGTGGTGATCGGAGGAATAATAGACCGTGTTGTTGTCGTAGCGGACACGAACCAGGCCAAGTGTTCGCAACTCGGCCATGTGTTGAGAGAGTGCCGACGGGCCAATCCGCAGTTGCTCCCGAATCGCCTCCCCCGACAATTCACGGTCTAGCACCAGGCTCATAATAATCAGGCGTCGCCCGTTAGACATGGCCCTCAGAAATGCCGCAGCCTGGCTAACGTTGGCTATGAGTTGACTAAAGACCATCGAGACCCCCCTTATGGCATGGCGCGACGATGCCGCTCGGCCGGCACCGAACCAGCCGACGCTAAAGTAGTTCCGAGCGGAGGTGTCCAGTCGATGCCTCTCCGCGCCACGGGTGCGGAACCATCCAGGCAGCCTCCAAGTTCGATGCTGAACTACTCGTGCAGGCCGACTATGGAAGAACTCGACAACGCACACCAGCAGGCCATAGCCCGCCTTATTCGCCGGTGGATCAAGACAGAGACGTTCCGCCGCCACCTTCGCCAGTTGCTGGCGCTGCGGGTAGACGACGACATTCCCCAGGAGCATCGGTCCCTGCTCGACGAACTGAAAACGCAGATACAGCGAATGGTCTGATGGACCCAAGATACGAACTGAAAAGAGACCCCAAGGGGTGGACGGTGGTCGACCGAAAGACCGGGAATCCCGCTAGGCCCGAGGGGATCACCCAGCGGTCAGCCCTGAGGTCACCTGCGCGACGGATGCTCCTGAACTCCCACGCCGTAAAATACAGGCTTTACCAAAGTCGGTCTGTCTGATGGCCCTCCACTGGTTCACCCCTCCGGTCCCTGTCAGGGGCGAGCAGACCGATATGACCTACATCGTCAGCAACGTCGAGGCAGCCGCCGAGCATCTCCTCACGTGGACGAAGCGCGGCCCTAAGTGGAACCAGGCGGTGCGCACATGCATGAACGCTCTGGTGGACCAAGCGACACCGGAGGAGGCGAGAAGATGCTTCAGGCTGGCTGCTATCGAGGCGGGTAGGCTGCGGGCTGCTCGTGAAGAGGGATGACTAAACAAGGGAGAGCCCGCCGTCCTCGTCGATTGGGCGCACCGGCATCATCTTCTTGACGACCATTCCCCCGCTTTACACTGAGGCAACGACGTCGGATCAAAAGAGAACTGCGGTCGTCATAGCCATTATTGCCACCATGGCTGCGGTCTTTGGGCTTTTTGTCTGGGCTATTGTCCAAAATTCCGGGGAATCCCGGCCTAAGGCACTACCCAGCCGCGGAAGTCGTAGCAAAATCGCCGCCCTCGCAAGGTGGCGATTTTCCAAGATGCCAGCCTTGACGATCCAGGAAGATGTTCTTTATTCGTTCTCATGGCGCAAGATCCGATCGATACGCTGGGCAAGGCAACCCGGCACAATATGCTCGTCAAGGCGGAACGCAGCTGCGGTAACGTCCGCCACTGCCGTTGAGCCGACTTGATGATGGTCTACGGCGGCGTCGACCCGCTGTCGCTGAAGTTCGATTGCAGCCGGTGCAAGCCGCAGGTGACGATTACGCTGCTTGAAGTGCATCCCGAGCACCTGCCGAAGCGCCTGATGATCCAAAAGCCGATGAAGGTCGGCGGGAAGATCGCCTGGCACACCAAGCGCTTCCGAGGGCGAAAGACGCTTGCTGACATCATCTGGCCCGGAAGCCGGCCGATTGTTCTTCATATCCGTTCCTCATTTCGAAGGCCGGTAGCAAGGGCACAATCCCCGTCGGAAACCGACATTCGAGCGAAAATAGCGCTCGGATTAGCTTGACGGAGCATTAGCTATCGCTAACGATTGTGTTTGGGCAGGTGATGCCCTCCATCGCCTGCCAAGATCGGCGTCACCCCGATCGGCCCGTGTCCTCCGCCGAGGCGCGGGCTTTCGGCGGCTGATCCTGTCCCATCCAAGGGTTTTTGAGGTGGATGCCCGCTCATCAAGAAGTGGCTAATATTCTGGAGCGCGACCGCCACTCTGATATTGCGGCCAAACAGAGCGACCCGTTCACAGGAGGCAACAGGTGAGGCACGAAACAACGAAAGTCACTGGAGGATGTCTTTGTGGCAGCGTTCGATATGAAGCAGAGGTCTATCTTCACAACGGCTATATCTGCCACTGCACCATTTGCCAGCGCAGCACAGGCCAACCGGCCGAGATTACGGTCTTGGTTAAGGCCGGAACTCTCAGATATCTGAAGGACGAACCGAAATACTATGCTTCGTCAGATGACGGGAAACGTGGGTTTTGTAGGCATTGCGGGTCTCGGATCGTATGGCAGGCATCCAGGTGGAAGGATGACTGGTTGACGAATATCACGGTGGGCACGTTGGACCGGCCGGCCGAGGCCAGGGTCACCAGGCATATCTACACGGACACTCAGTTGCCTTGGTATCGTGTGTGTGAGGAGTTGCCGAAGTTAACGGAGAGTGATGCTGGAAGGCTAATCGAACTTCTCAGAGATGAGTTGCGGCCGGAGAACTCTAGATATGTCGATCCGCGATGAATTGCAGGAACTTTGGGACATCTATGTCGCTGCCTACCGGTCGAAGAACGCCGCCGGTTGCGCAGCCATATTCGTACCTTACGGGGAAGTTTATTCGCCTTATGCGCCCCCGGCTTGCGGCCGCGCGGCGATAGAGTCGCTGCACGCCGTATGGACGCAAGGGGCGCGTTTTCAGCTCTACCTAGCGCTCAGGCTTGCCGGGTATTACGAGTTCGCACAGTTTCGACCCTCAGTTCCATTCATGGCCGACGACATCATGGAGACCTTCGATCATGTCCGTTCCGAGGAGGTTTTCCGGCTGTTTGGGGAGATGGCAAGTGCAGGACAGGTAATTTACCTGACGCATCACCAGCACCTCTGTGAAATCGCCAAGGCCGTCGTGCCGCGCCTAGCGATCCATGAGCTCGGATGAGATTGGACTTGCTTGATGCGTTGCTGGAATACCGTGCTGTTCGATGTTTGCCCCTTAGCTAGTCAAATCCAAGCGCCGGCTTTGGCGTGCGCTTTGCGCCTACAAGCGGACGTTAGCCGTCCGAAAAGGGTCGCCCGCGGTCATTCGGACAGGTGCCACCTTCGTTCCTCCGCGTCGAACGAAGCAGGGGCGCAGTGATCGACTCGCTTCGTCAGGCTCCGCGATTGAAGCGATCTATCCTAAAATCATCGAGGGCCGTTTCGCAACGGCCGCTCGTCATGAGTTCGGCCATGGCGTCGCCCACGCCCGGGCCAAGCTGGAAGCCGTGCCCGCTGAAGCCAAAGGCGTGGAACAGGCCTGGCGTCGTCGCCGAGCGCCCCATGACCGGCAGCATGTCCCTGATATAACCCTCGCAGCCGGACCAGGTACGGATGACCGCGACCCGCGCGATTGCCGGCAGCAGCCGCGCGACGGCGCGCAGTTGCGGCGGAAGGCGGATGGGATCGGCCGTCGCATGGCCCGGCTCCAGGTCCACCTGCACCCTTTCGGCCGCACCGCCGAAAACGATATTGCCTCGCTCGACCTGGCGCAGATAGGCGCCATGGTCCTTGTCGCGGGTCCAGATGCCAACCACCGGCAGGATCCGATGCGGCAGCGGCTCGGTCACACCCATCTGCGGACCACGGGCGTCGAGCGGTACCTCCTCGCCGAACTGCGCAGCGATGCGCGCGCCCCAGGCTCCGGCGGTGTTGAGTAAGCACTCGGCGGCGAATGCACCTTTCGAAGTGGCGACAAGGAAACTGGAGCCCGTATGGCTGATCTTCTCGATCTCAGCTCCCTCGATGATTTGCGCCCCCAGTCTGCGGGCCGCCTCGGCAAAGGCGGGTGCGATCAGCCGTGGATTGCCGCTGCCGTCATGCGGAGAAAATGACGCGGCGATCGCGTCAGGGGCGAGGCCGGGAAACCGGGGACGGATCTCACGCGGGCCGAGTTCTTCCAGCTCGAGCCCCCACGGCCGCGCTGCCTCGGCATAGGCCCGCATGTCGGCAAGGCTTCCTTCATCGAAGATCAGCCGGATATGGCCGGTGGCGCGGAACTCGACGTCGCGGCCAAGCATCTTCTCGGCCTCGCCCCAAAGCCTGAGTGAGCGGTAGGCCAGTGGAAGCTGGGACAGATGGCGCCCCGTGCGCCGAACGTTGCCGAAGGAAGCGACGGTCGCCCCGCTACCGATCCGGTTGCGCTCGACCAGCGTTACGCGCACGCCGCGCCTGGCGAGGAAATAGGCCGAAGCCGTCCCCATAAGCCCGCCGCCCAGCACGATCACATCCATAGTCGGTCCCTAACGCAGAGCGGCTGATCCTTGGATGCGCCCATCTTGTCGGCGCCGTGCCATTGCGTCAAAGATGGGTTTGGACAAGAGGCATAAGCTTAACCTATGGAGTGGCAATGCGGGCACGTCAGCTCGAAGTGTTCATCGCCGTCATGCGCGCGGGCACCGTGACCGCCGCGGCGCGGATGCTGAACATCTCCCAGCCCGCTTTGAGCCAGATCGTGATCCACACCGAGGACGAACTCGGCTTCACGCTGTTCGAGCGCGTCAAAGGCCGGCTGCGGCCAACTCCGGAGGCGCTCGAGATTTTCGCTGATGCCGAGAGGTTGTCAGCGGGACTGGAGGGCCTTCGCCGCAAGACCACAGACCTGCGGCTTGGCCGGACGGGGCTGGTGCGGGTCGCAGCCTCGCCGCCCCCGGCCATGGCCATCTTGCCGCGCGCTTTCACCAGCTTCCGGGCGCAGCATCCCGATATCTTGCTGCGGTCCCATATGGCGCCGATCGCCGCGATCGTCGACATGCTGCGCGCGGGTGATGCGAGCCTCGGCGTCGCCATGGACGATCGCTTGCCTCCCGACATCGAGGCCGAGGTGATGGGGAGCATCGGCTTTGTGTGCCTATTGCCCGCCGGGCACGCGTTGCAGAAAAAGACCGAGCTAGCGCTCGCCGATCTCGTCGGGCAGGCGTTGATATCCTATCGCGGGAACACGCGCCCAGCCGACGAACTGGCCCATGCAGCCCGCGCACAACGCGTCACGCTTTCGCCGTCGCTCGAGATCGACGTATCCATCTCCGCGGTCGGTTTCGTCCAGGCCGGCCTGGGCATCGCGCTTGTCGACGGGCTGCTACCATGGCACCAGTTTGCAGGGCTTGCGGTCAGACCGCTGGCGGCGGGACCGGAATTTCCGATCGCGCTGCTTACTTCCCGCGCGCATGCCCTTTCGCGAGCCGATGAGATAATGCGCTATGAAATCCGCGCGACTTGTTCCGCCGTGCTAGGCGAGCATCGCGTAAGAGCATAAGCAAGACTTATATCCTTGCCCGTCATCCATCTTGGACCCTGGCCATCCGATCATGCCAGCTTCAGTCGGAAGACAGGAAGGGACGCATCATGGATGGTGTCATCGCGGCGAACGAAACGCAGAACGGAGCCGACTGGAAGGTCGGCGTCGATATCGGCGGGACATTCATCGATTTCTGCGCGCTTGAGGCCCGTTCCGGTCGCGTCGCCTCGCTGAAAGTGCTGACGACGCCGGAAGACCCAGGCGCCGAGCTGATGACGGGTCTCGCCCTTCTGGCCGAGCGCGAAGGCTTTGATCCCAGGCACATGACGCGCTTCGTGCACGGCACGACCGTCGGCATCAACACGGTCATCCAACGCAAGGGCGCGCCGCTCGCGCTGTTCACCAATGCCGGCTTCGAGGATGTGATCGAACTCGCGCGGCTGCGCATGCCGGACATGTATTCGCTGTTCTGCTCGCGGCCGGACCCGCTGATCTCGCGCGACATGGTCTTCGGCATTCCGGCTCGCATGCGTGCCGATGGTAGCGAATCGCAGGCACCGAACCTGACGGCGGTGGAGAGGGCGGTGGCGGTGGCGAAAGCGAACGGAGCGCAGGGGATCATCGTGGCCTTCCTCCATTCCTGGCGCAACGCCGCGCAGGAGGCCTCCGTGAAAGCGGCGATCACGCGCCTTGCCCCCGACCTCTTCGTCTTTTGCTCCGCCGAGGTCTGGCCGGTCATCCGAGAATACGAGCGTGCCTCGACCGCCATTCTCAACGGCTATGTCCATCCGCGCGTAGCGGGCTATCTGACGGCGCTGGAAGAGCGACTGAAGGGTCTCGGCGCGCCAGCCCGCCCCATGCTGACCAAGTCGAACGGCGGCCTGATGAACGCTGCTGAAGGCAAGCGCGCCTGCGTGAACATGCTGCTGTCGGGAACGGCCTCCGGCGTCATCGGCGCCTCGTGGCTGGCGCGTCAAGCAGGCGAGGACAAGGTCCTTACCCTCGACATCGGCGGGACCTCGGCCGACTTCGCGCTCATCATCGGCGGCGAGGCGCAGTTCGGCACCGGCGAGCTGATTGGCGAATTTCCGCTCCATATCCCTTCCGTTTCCGTGAGTTCGATTGGCGTTGGCGGCGGCTCTATCGCCAGTGTCGATGCACAGGGGGTGCTGCGCGTCGGGCCGGAGTCGGCCGGTTCGACGCCAGGACCGGCTTGCTACAGCCGTGGCGGCGAGCACGCGACGGTAACGGACGCCATGGTCGTGTGCGGATGGCTCGGTCACAGCGAGATGGCCTACGGCCAGCTCAGTATCGATACCGGCCTGGCGCATCGCGCGGTCGGGGAGCTTGCCACCCGGCTCGGTCACCCCATCGAGCAGACTGCGCAGGCGATCCTCGATATCGCGGTGTCGGAGATGTTCGTCGAGGTGGAGAAACTTGCTTCGCGCGCCGGCGTCGACTTGCGCGATTTCACGCTGATGCCGTTCGGTGGCGGCGGCCCTATGCTGGGCGCCTTCCTTGCCCGCGAGCTCGGGATGAAGCGCGTCATGGCGCCCCG
Source organism: Mesorhizobium sp. B2-8-1 (assembly GCF_006440955.1). Lineage (NCBI taxonomy): Bacteria > Pseudomonadati > Pseudomonadota > Alphaproteobacteria > Hyphomicrobiales > Phyllobacteriaceae > Mesorhizobium > Mesorhizobium sp. B2-8-1. Next base: position 94,825 of record NZ_VFTX01000009.1, read on the forward strand.
CCGTCCCGGCGTGGTGTCGGCGCTGGGCGGGCTGGTGGCGGACCTGCGCGGGGACTTTATTCGCACCGTCTTCGCTCCGCTGTCGGGCGCGTCGCTCCCGGCAATTCGTGAGGTCTTCGAGGTTCTCGCTCGCGAGGGCCGCGACTGGCTCGCGGCGCAGGGGCACGTTGCGGCGGCGGAGCTCAACCTCTCCTGCGATATGCGCTATGTCGGGCAGAGCTACGAGATCGAGGTTGTCCTGGCGTCGGAATGGCTGACATACGGCAACGCGGACGCCGTCGAGCAGGCCTTCCACCTCACCCATGAGCGGCTCTACGATTTCCACGACCCGGACGGCGAGATCGAGCTTGTGAATGTCCGGCTGTCCGCCATAGGCGCCGGGCCGAAACTCTCCCTCCCGGAGACCGACGAAGTGGAAGTTGCGGCCATCCCGGCGCGTCGTCTCCCTGTCTATACCGGTTTGAGCGTCGAAACCGTCGACCTTCACGAGCGGCAGACCCTCGTGCCAGGCAGCATGTTCCACGGGCCCGCCGTGGTCGTTCAGGAAGATACCACCTTCGCCATTCCCGCTGGAACGCAGGCAAGGGTCGACCGCTATCTCAACCTTCTGCTGACCTTCGCGGAGTGATGCCTTTGTTTGACCGCACAAACCTTCAGGTTCTGGCCAACCATGCCCGCGCGGCCGCCGAAAATATGGCCCACACGCTGCACCGCACCGCGCACTCCGCGTTCGTCAAGGAGACGCAGGATTTTACGGTGATGCTGATGGATCGCTCGGGAGCGACGTTCGCCGTGCCGATGGAACTCGGCGCCACCTGGTATCCCGGGCTTTCCTATCACCGCGCGATCGCGATGGTCGGCGACTATCGGCCAGGCGATGTCGCTTTCACCAACGATCCCTATTCCGGTTATGTCGCCACGCATGCCCCCGACACGCATCTGTGGAAGCCGGTCTTCATCGATGGCGAGATCGTCGCCTGGACCGGAGGGCATATCCACAACACCGACATGGGCGGGGCAGTGCCGGCTTCGCTCAGCCGGGCGCTGACCGAAATCCATCAGGAAGGCATACGCTTTCCTCCCATGAAGCTGGTGAACGAGGGCGTCTTCGATGAGGCGATTCTGCGGATCATGAGCACCAACGTGCGCAAGCCCGACCTCAACATCGGCGACATCAAGGCGCTGGTCGGCGCGCTCAATACCGGCGAGCGCAAGATCCAGGCAATGGTGAGGAAGTTCGGCAAGGCCGGCTTCGTCGAAGGCGTTGCCGCTCTTCTCGATCATGCCGAGGCGCAGGCGCGCGACGTGCTGCGCGCCATACCCGACGGCACTTGGAAATTCGCTGACTATGCCGACGAGGATTCGGTCGAGGCCAATCCCTGCCGGCTGAAGCTGACGCTGACGATCAGGGGTGACGAGGCGGTGCTCGACTTCACCGGCTCCGATCCGCAGCTTGGCTCTTCGCTCAACGTGCCTTCAGGCGGGGACCCGCGACACACCATGTTGCTGGTGGGTGTCTACTACGTGCTCTACACGCTCAACCCGAAGATCCTGCTCAACACCGGCCTCACCCGGCCTTTCACCTGCATCACACCCCAAGGTTCGGTGCTGAACCCGGTCCACCCCGCCGCAGTCGGCATGCGCTCGCTCACCTGCGCCCGGCTGCGGTCGGTCATCTTCGGCGCCTTTTCGCAAGCGGTGCCGGAGCGCCTGCCCGCGGCTCCGGCCGGCAACAACTGCATCGTCAACGTCATGACCACGGACGAGCGCACCAGCCGGACCGTCATCGCGGCGGTGAACCCCGTGGTGGGGGGCGGCGGGGCGATGCCGCATCGCGACGGCACCAACGGATCGGGCGCGGATGCCGCCTATCTCAAGAATACGCCGATCGAGATCACCGAGACCGAGACCCCGGTCGAGTTCGTGAAATACGGGCTCGCCATGGATAGCGGCGGGGCCGGTCGCTGGCGCGGCGGATTAGCGACCGAGATGGCGTTCCGCGTCTTTGCCCCCGATTCCAGGATCACGGCGCGCAATCGCGACCGCAGCTTCTTTCGTCCCTGGGGCGTGTTGGGCGGCAAAGCGGCCGGCCTGTCGGATATGATCGTCAATCCGGGGACCGACCACGAGCGGCGGCTGGGCAACATCGACACTGCGGTTCTGCAGCCCGGCGACGTGCTCGATATCCGCTCCGCCGGAGGCGGCGGGCGCGGCGATCCGTATCAACGCGAGCCCTGGCGGGTCGGGCAGGATGTGCGACGCGGCTATCTCTCGCCGGCCGCGGCCGAACACGACTATGGCGTCGTCATCCGCGAAGGCGAGGTCGACGAGCAGGCAACGGGAAGGCTGCGCGCGCGTCAGGGGCCGCCCGCCGGCCATTTCGATTTCGGTCCGGAGCGCGAAGCTTACGAAGCGCAGTGGACGCCGGCCGCCTATGACCGGCTCACCGCCATATTAGGGGATTTGCCCATCCACTGGCGGTTCTTCACCAAGACGGAGATCTTCCGACGCATGAAGGGGCGCTCGGGGCCGGAGGGCGTTCAGGCGGCGTTCGATGCGGTCTGCGAACGGTTTCCCGAACTGCCTCGTCCACGCCCGGTACGAGAGGCCGCGGAATGATCACCGCCGGCCGCATCGTCCGGCTGGCCGAGCGCGACCGGGCGCAGCTACATTTCTTTCTTGACGGGCAGACGCGCAGTGCGTTGGCGGGCGACACCGTGCTGACCGCCATGCTGGCTTCAGGGCACGCGTTGCGGAACTCCGAATTCGGACCCGAATGGCGCGCCGGATTCTGCCTGATGGGAGCCTGCCAGGATTGCTGGGTGTGGCAGGACGAGGGACCGCGCATGCGGGCGTGCTCGGCGCTCGTCACCGAAGGCATGCGGTTGCGCACGACGCCATTGGAGAGCTGGCCGTGAGCGAGACCTTGCCGCGGATCGTGATCGTAGGCGCCGGTCCCGCTGGCATACGGGCGGCCGCGACGCTCGTGGAGACCGGGCTCCATCCGGTGGTGATCGACGAAGGGCATCGCGCGGGCGGGCAGATCTATCGCCGCCCGCCTGCCGGGTTCACCCGAACCGCAAAGCAGCTCTACGGGCCGGAGGCGGCGAAGGCGCGCGCACTGCATGCGCTCTTCGACCGGCTGACCAAGGAGAGGCGGCTCACCCATTACGCGGCGAGCTCGGTCATCGCAATGCATGAGGGTCTGCTGCACGTGCTGGGGGAGCGTGGCGTACAGGTGATCGGCTATGACCGCCTGATCCTTGCCACCGGCGCATCCGACCGTGTCGCTCCGGTCCCCGGCTGGCAGAGCGCCGGCGTCTACAGCCTTGGTGCGGCGCAGATCGCGCTCAAGGCGCAAGGCGTGGCCCTCGGGCGGCGGATCGTCCTGATCGGATCGGGGCCTCTGCTGACGCTGGTCGGTGCCCAACTCGTCAAGGCCGGAGCGGGTGTGGCGGCCGTGCTGGACACCTCTCCCTGGCATCGGCAGGCGCGTGGGCTTTGGCAGATTGCCGCCCGTCCTATTGTCGTGCTGCGCGGTCTGGCCCTGCGGGCGAGGCTCGGCGGCCGCTACCACGCGGGCGTGACGCTCGAACGGATCGAGGCCGACGGGAAGGGTGTCATGGCGATGCGCTGGCGCGATGCCGGCGGAAGGCAGCGCCTCACTCAATGCGATACGATAGGCATGGGCTGGCACTTGCGGGCGGAGACACATCTGGCCGATCTGGCGGGATGCGCCTTCAGCTATGATGAGCAGTGGCGGCAATGGCTGCCCAAGACCGACCGGATGGGTCGGGCCGGCAATGGCGTCTATCTTGCGGGCGACGGGGTTCGTCTTCTGGGAGCGGACGGCGCGGAGATAGCGGGGCGCCTTGCCGCGGCGGCGTGCCTTGCCGATCTCGAATTGCCGGCGCCCTGCGCCAGCGCCGATCTGCGCAAGCTCGCGCGGTTCGAGCGCTTTGCGGGCGGTCTGGCCTGCGGCTTTCCCTGGCCGGCCGCGATGGTGCGGGCGCTTCCCGACGACGCGGTCGTCTGCCGATGCGAGAATGTGAGTGCCACATACGTGCGCCAGAGTGTGGATTTCGGTGGCGGCGAGGCCAACAGGGTGAAGTCGCTGTCGCGCGCCGGCATGGGGCGCTGCCAAGGACGTTATTGCCAGCTGGCTGCCGTCGAACTCACAGCTGTGCAGGCCGGCTGCACGCCCGGCGCTGTCGGCCGGTTTCGCGGGCAGGCGCCGGTCCGGCCCGCGCCCATCGGCGCTTTTCTCCGGGAAGGCTGATGCGGTTCCAGAGGCTGGATGTCGGCACGGATCAGGTCTTAGAAATCGGCGACCTTCCCCCAGGCCGAAGCGTCGAAGCGCTGGGGATCGTAGGACTTCGGATCGACGATCGGTTTAGAGCCAGTCACCAGATCGGCGACAAGGTGTCCGGCGCCGGGTCCGATGCCGAAGCCGTGTCCCGAAAACCCGGCAGCCAGGAAGAAACCCGGAACGGTATCGATCTCGCCGATGGCAGGCACGCCGTCCGGCGTGCTGTCGATGTAGCCGGCCCAGGCCGCGCTGATCCTGGTCTGGCGCAGCGCCGGCAGAAGTTCGAGTGCCCGCGCATGGGTCAGGCGGATGGTCGCCTGGTCCGGGACCGGATCAAGGATGCGCATCCGTTCCATCGGCGTCGGCTGGTCGAGCCGCCAGTGCCGGAGCGTTTCGTGGCCCGAGCGTATGCCCTGCAGGCCGCCCGGCGCGAGGCTTCGCCACCGCTTCAGGAACATGGGCAGGAACTGCGAGGAAAAGCGCAACTGTTGCGGCGTCACGTCCACGCGGCCGCGTCCGCTGATGGCGAGCGTATAGCCGCCGTCGCCACGGCGCGTGGCCGAAATCCTTGCCGTGTGCAGCGCATCGGGCAGGTCCTCCGCACCGGGCGATACGGACAGGATAGAGGAACGGATCGACGCCTGCGGAAAGCGGAAACCGAACTGCCGGCAAAAGGAAGATGCCCAGGCGCCGCCGGCCAGCACCGCCAACTTGGTCCGGATCGTACCGCTTTCGGTGACCACGCCGCTCAGGCATCCGCCCTCGGTCTCGATGCCGCGCGCGGCGCAATTCTGATGCACGGTGCCCCCGAGCTTGAGGATAGCGCGGGCGACCGAGGGTGCTGCCTGCGACGGATCGGCGGTGCCATCGGTCGGTGAGAAGACGCCGCCCTTCCAGGTCCGGCCCGTGGCGCGGCCCCGCTCGCTGGCCTCGGCACTGTCAAGCATATGCGTAGTGACGCCGGCCGTTCTGGCGAAGTCACGCCAACGCGCCCAGCCGGCAAGTTCCGACTCGTCATTGCTGAGATAGAGCAGACCGCAGCGGCGAAAGCCGGTGTTTTCGCCGGTTTCCGTCGCGAAGCTGTCCCACAGATCGAGGCTGCGGGTTGCCATCGGCAACTCCCGGGCGTCGCGGTTTTGCTGGCGGCACCATCCCCAGTTCCTCGAGGACTGCTCGGCGCCGATGCGCCCTTTTTCGACAAGCGCGACCTTCATGCCGAGCCTGGCCAGATAGTAGGCCGAGAAAACACCCACGATGCCGCCGCCGATCACCACCGCGTCCGCTGTCTGTGGCAGTTCGCCGGGTGTCTCGATTTGCTGCAGTGGTGCGCGCATGGTCTCTCTGCCTTGACGCGCCAATTTAACGCATTGCGCAGGTAGCCGCTGCCGCAGTTGCGGCCGAAGCAGAATTTTATTCCGGCAACACGGTGGAAATCGGGAGCCGCTGCGTTTCAAAGCAGTGCCCGCTTGGATGGACAGGCGAGCGGGCTGTGGTAGTGTCAATGCCTATGAGCAAAGCAGCATTTTGTGCTGCGGCGTGCGTTCTGTGGAGACGACCGTGAAACTGGATCGGATCGACATCAAGATTCTGTATGAGTTGCAGAAGAACGGCCGCATCACCAATGTGGAACTGGCTGATCTGGTGCATCTGTCGCCGAGCCCGTGCCTGATGCGGGTCAAGAAATTGCAGTCGGAAGGCTACATCGAAGGCTATTCCGCGCAGGTCAACATCGGCAAGCTCGGCCAGACGCTGACCGTGTTCACCGAAATCACCTTGAAGAACCATCGCCAGCTGGACTTCGCCCGCTTTCTCACCGTCGTGGAGAAGATCGACCAGGTCATCGAATGCCATCTCGTGTCGGGCGGCTACGACTATCTGATGAAATTCGTGACCGCCGGCATCGCCGAGTACCAGACGATCATGGAACGGCTGACCGACATGGATATCGGCATCGACAAGTATTTCAGCTTCGTGGTGCTGAAGTCACCGATCGTCAAGGCGCACATGCCGCTGCCCAGCCTGTTTCCGAGATAGTCTTCGGCGATCGCGCCACGCTTATCGCCTGCAGCCCGCTACAAGATGTCCGGCCGCAAGATCGGGTGCAGTGCCTCCAATTCGGCTTGCATCTCGGCGATCATCCAGGCGCAGATATCGGAGACGACGGGTCGTATCGGCCTTGAGCGCGGGGCAATCAACTGATGGATCCGGCCCGTCTTGATCTGCCTGTCCGAGGCAGGGACAAGGGTTCCCTGAAGCAACGCCCTTGAAACGTTGCTGAGCCAGCCGAGCGCCACGCCTTCCCCGTTCATCGCGGCTTGAAGCACGACCGCGTAGTCCGAGAATTCGAGCCACTTTGCCCTGCTGGTCTTGCGGTCCGCCACACTGCCCCAGGCGTCCAGCCACTGCTCCTTGGCGTCGGTCAGGTGAAGCAGGGCATGACCTTGCCCGGTTCCGGCATGGATCAACCGGCCGTGAGCCGACAAATAGGATGGGCTGCAGACCGGAACGATGATCTCGGGCGAGAATGCCCAGTGGTGATAATGGGTATCGTCATCGGCCAGGATTCTCGTGGCAAGGTCGACATTCTCGGCGGGTCCCCGCAGAACGCCCGCGATCAGTTCGAACCTCAGGTCGACGTCAGGAAACCTGGTGTTGAAGGCCCCTAACCTGGGAACGAACCAATAGGTTGCCAGAGAACTCGAAAGGGAAAGGGTGACCACCGGCTTTGCAGCGCTGTTCTGCTTGATCCTCCGGATCATCTCCGCGATGCCGTCAAATCCCTCCCGCACGGCCGAATAGAGGGCGCGCCCGTCCGGGGTCGGGGTCAACCCCGTTGGGCCTCGTGTGAAAAGAGCGACGCCAAAATCGGCCTCAAGCTGGGCAATGCTGCGGCTGATGGATGGCTGCGTGACGTTGAACTCGCGCGCCGCGGCCGTGAAGCTACCTGACCGGACGGCAGCTTCGAAGACAAGCAGTCCGCGCGCGGAAGGAACGAGTTTTGCGAAACCAGCCATACGCCCAGCGTATAGCCACCCCAACAATTTACAAGCTTTCTGTGATTCCGGAAATGGCGAACTATAACCCTGATGAATGGGGCGGAGCAGGACGTGAAGACAGCGGCATCTCAAGCGGACAGCCCATCCAGCGATCCTCTGCTTCAGCCGTTTCGGCTCAAGGATCTGACGCTGCGCAACCGTGTCGTCAGCACCAGTCATGCCTCGATGCTGGACGATGGCGGCCTGCCGCTCGAGCGCTACCAGCGCTACCATGAGGAGAAAGCGCGCGGCGGCCTGGCGATGACCATGGCGGGCGGCTCGGCCATGACCTCGCCCGACTCGAGTTGGGGCGGCGGTCAGCTGGACCTTTCGAGCGATCGCATCGTGCCCCATCTCCAGTCGCTGTCGCAGCGAGTGCATCGCCACGGCGCGGCCGTCATGTGCCAAGTCTCGCATCTTGGCCGGCGCGCCACCGCCTATGCCGGGAATTGGCTGCCGCCGGTGGCGCCGTCACGCGTTCGCGAGACGCGAAACCGGAACTTTCCAAAGGAGATGGACGGCGCGGACATCGACAGGATCGTCAAGGATTACGCCAGTGCCGCCAAGCGCTGCCGTGACGGCGATATGGACGGCATCGAAACCGTCACCGGCGGCCATCTGATCGGGCAATTCCTCTCGCGCAGAACCAACAGACGCACGGATGGCTTCGGCGGCTCGCTTGAAAACCGCGCGCGCTTCGGCCTCATGGTCCATGAGGCGATTCGCCATGCGGTAGGCGACAACCTTGCTGTCGGCATCCGGTTGGTGATCGACGAGGCGGCCGACGGCGGGTCGGATTTCGAGGAATGCCTTGCCTTCGCCAGGCTGTTCGAGCGGGAAGGCCATATAGACTTCTTCAACTGCATCTTTGGCCGCATGGATACCGATCTGTCCCTGGCTGAGCAGAACATGCCCGGCATGTTCAGCCCGAGCGCACCGTTCCTGCCGCTGGTCGGGCAGTTCAAACGGGAAACCGGGCTGCCCGTCATCCACGCCGCAGCCATTCGCGACGTAGCCACCGCCCGGCATGCCATTCGCGAGAACCTCGTCGACCTGGTCGGCATGACGCGGGCGCATATTGCCGACCCCCATATCGTCACCAAGGTGATGCGCGGAGAAGAAGAACGTATCCGTCCTTGCGTCGGCGCATCCTACTGCCTCTACAAAAAGGTCCAGTGCATCCACAACCCGGCCAGCGGCCATGAAACGATCATCAGCCACACCATCGTGCGGGCCGAAACGCCGAAACGGGTGGTCGTGGTCGGCGGTGGCCCTGGTGGGATGGAAGCGGCAAGGGTCGCCGCCGAGCGCGGACACACAGTGAGCCTGCTTGAAGCCGGGGCGCGGCTTGGCGGGCAGGTACTCGTCGCGGCCTCGGCGTCCGATCGCAAGGATCTCATCGGCATAGTCGACTGGCGCGTCGACGAACTCGCGCGCCTGGGCGTGGAAGTCCGTCTCAACACCTATGCGGACGCAGAAATCGTCCTTGCCGGGAAGCCGGACGCGGTCATCGTCGCCACCGGCGGTATTCCGGACATGGAATGGCTGGAGGGCGCGGAACATTGCGACAGCGTCTGGGACGTCTTGACCGGTGTCGTGCCGGCGAAGGACGATGTGCTCATCTACGATGAGACTGGACGCCAGGCCGCAATTTCCTGCGCCCTGCATCTTGCCCGCGACGGGCGCGTGGTCAGCATGGTCATAGCAGACGACACCTTGGCGATCGAAACGCCCTATCCGGACAGGGTAAGTTTCCGCAAACGCGCCTCGGAACGCGGCATCCGCGTCGTCAGCGATGTGCGCCTGGTGAAAGCAGTGCGCCAGGGCAACGGCATTGTCGCCAAATTCCAGCATGAGCTCACCGGCGCGGAGACGAAAATGACGGCGGCCCAACTCATTGTCGAGCGCGGTACGGTACCCATGGAGGATACCTACCAGGAATTGCGTGTCCGCTCCGCCAACAACGGCGTCACCGACATAGCACTCATGACGGGAACGGAAACGACGGGAGACTATGGTCCCCAAGCTGCCGGATCATTCGTCCTGCACCGCATTGGAGACGCGGTTGCCAGCCGGGACATCTACTCGTCGATCTATGAGGCCTACCGGCTCTGCTCGCAATTGTAGACAGGGTGAAGGCCGGCTGCGGTGGGCTGATTTGCCCTGACAGGAAGCACATTAGCCCATGAGACTCGATCGGATTGACATCAAGATCCTCTACGAGCTGCAGAAGAACGGCCGCATCACGAATGTGGAACTGGCGGAATTGGTCAATCTCTCCCCCAGCCCATGTCTGATGCGGGTAAAGAAGCTGCAGGCCGAAGGCTATATCATGCGCTATTCGGCGCATATCGACGTCGCGAAGCTGGGGCGGACGCTCACCGTCTTCACGGAAATCACACTCAAGAACCATCGTCAGATCGACTTCGCGCGTTTTCTTGCCGCCGTTGACAAGGTCGATGCGGCCGTCGAATGCCACCGCGTTTCGGCCCGTTACGACTATCTGATGAAGTTCGTGGCGGCTGGCATCGGCGAGTACCAGGAGATCATGAAGCGGCTGAGCGACATGGATATCGGCATCGACAAGTATTTCAGCTTCGTGGTGCTGAAGTCTCCCATCGTCAAGGCGCACATGCCGCTGCCCAGTTTGTTTCCCTTATAGTCAGCGATGGCCGTACAGGTTGACCAGCTCGGGGTCGCGAACGAGGCCATCGAGCCAGGTCGGGTCAAGCTTCGGCACGGAGGAGAACAGAAGCTTGGAATAGGGATGGGTGGGCGCCTTCAGCTTGTCGGGCGTGATCTGCTCCACCCGCTCGCCATTGTACATGACCATGATTTCGTCGCAGATCGCTTCGACGACGGAGAGGTCGTGGCTGATGAAAATGTAGGAAAGGCCCAACTCGCGCTGCAGCTCCTTGAGCAATTCGATCACCGCAGCCGCCACCACCGTGTCGAGCGCCGAGGTGATTTCGTCGCAGATGATGAGCTTGGGTCCGGCCGCCAGGGCGCGCGCAAAGTTCACGCGCTGCTTCTGACCGCCCGACAGCTCCGACGGGCGGCGGTAGCGTAGCGTCCTGGGCAAGCGAACCATGTCGAGCAATTCGTCGACCCGCTTCGAGCACGCCTGCCGGTCGAGCCGGTGATAGAAGGCCAGCGGCCGGGCAATAGTGTCCTCAACGGGCTTGGCCGGATTGAGCGCGGTATCGGCATACTGGAACACGATCTGCATCTCACGCAGTTGGTTCTGACTGCGTTTCCAGGCGGCACGCTTCAGTTCCTCACCGTTGAAGACGATGTCACCGGCAGCTGCCGGATGGATGCCGGCGATGACGCGCGCCAGCGTCGATTTTCCGCAGCCGGATTCGCCGATGACGCCGAGATTGCGCCCCTTCTCAACGACCAGACTGACGGAATTGACCGCGCGGATAAGCGGCAGTCCGTCAGCCCGCACCGCGCCATATCCGGCGGTCACATTGTCGATACGCAGCAGCGGCGTCCTTCCGGCATCCGCGTCCGCATGTGCTTGCCGCGGTTTCGGCTCGAAGGCAGCCAGCAGTTCGCGCGTATAGGGGTGCTGGGCAGCCGAAAGTATCTGAGCCGTGGTGCCGGTTTCCTGCACTTCGCCGCTCTTCAGCACAACGATGTGGTCGGCGATCTGGGCGACGACGGCGAGGTCGTGGGAAACGTAGACACCCGCTATACCGCCCGCCCGCATGACCGACTTGAATGCCTTCAGCACATCGATCTGCGTCGTCACGTCAAGTGCCGTCGTCGGCTCGTCGAAGATTATCAGCTTGGGATCGCCGATCAGCGCCATGGCCGCCGACAGCCGCTGCAACTGCCCGCCCGAAACCTGGTGCGGATAACGCGCGCCGATCCCTTCCGGGTCCGGCAGCGACAAGGCCCGGAACAGCTCGACCGCTCTCTTTCGCGACTGCTCGGGCGGCATCAGCCCGTGGATGCGCGTGACCTCGATCACCTGCTCCATGATGGTGGACGAAGGGTTGAAGGAGGCGGCGGCACTTTGGGGAACATAGGCAATGTCGGTGCCGCGCAATTTGGCGCGTTGCTTTTCGGAAAGTGCGGCCATGTTCTTGCCGTTGACATTGATCTCGCCGCCGGTGATCCGGCAGCCGGGCCGCGCATAGCCCATCAGCGCGAGCGCGATCGTCGTCTTGCCTGAGCCGCTTTCGCCGATCAGGGCGACGATCTCGCCGTCGGCGATGTCGAGGCTGACGCCCTTGATGATTTCGACGACGCGACCGGCGTCGGTCGTCGCCTCGATCCTCAGGTCCCTGACCTCGACGAGATTGGTCATGCGTCTCTGTCCCTGATCTTCTGCGGCAGGTTATCGATCAGCAGGTTGACGCTGATGGTGAGGCTGGCGATCGCCAGCGAGGGAATGATGACGGCGGGGGCGGCGAAGGGCAGGCCGCCTATGTTCTCGCGCACCAGCGCGCCCCAGTCGGCGAGTGGCGGCTGCAGTCCGAGCCCGAGGAAGGACAGGCCGGAGAGCAAGAGCACGATGAAGACGAAGCGCAGGCCGAAATCAGCCAGCACAGGGCGGATGATGTTGGGCAGGATCTCGGACCCGATGAGATAGGCTGTGCTTTCGCCGCGGATGCGGGCGACAGTCACGAAGTCCATGCTGTTGATGTTGACGGCGAGCGCACGCGTAAAGCGGTAGGCGCCTGGTATATAGATGACGGCGAGCGTCAGGATCAGCACCGGGATCGAGGAACCGACGGCCGCAACGACGACAAGGCCGAACAGCTTGCTGGGAATCGAGGTCATGGCGTCCATGAAACGGCTGAGGCAAGTGTCGAGCCAGCCGCCGGTGACGGCTGCTATCATTCCCAGCACGACGCCGGAAAAGCAGGCGATGGAGACGGCGGCGACCGATATTCCGACGGTGTAGCGGGCGCCCATCAGCACCCGCGAGAGCATGTCGCGCCCCAGATAGTCCGAGCCGAGCCATAGGCCCTGGCGCATCGGGCCGAAATAGTCGTCGTCGACGATGTCGCCGATCGAATGGGGAATGATGGTGGGGGCGAAGATGGCGATCAGCGTCCACGCCAGGATGACCAGCGAGGCCACGACGCCCACGAGATTGTAGCTGTGGCCCAGGAAGGACCGTCGCGAAGCTGCCACGCGCGCCATCGTCACCTGAGCCTCGGGTTGGACATGATGGCGATGATGTCGGCGACCGTGATGAGCAAGAGGTAGCCGAGGCAGAAGATCATCGCGCAGCTCTGGATCAGCGGCAGGTCACGTGTCGCGACCGCGTCGACCATCAGCTTGGCGATGCCGGGATAGTTGAAGATCGTCTCCACGATGATGACGCCGCCGACCAGATAGGACAGCGACAGCGCGACCGCGTTGACGATCGGACCGAGTGCGTTGGGAAGCGCGTGCCTGAGCACCATGCGGCCGCGTGAGGCGCCTTTGAGAAGCGCCATCTCGACATAAGGCGTGGACAGTGTCTCGATCACCGCGGCGCGGGTCATGCGGATCATCTGGGCTGAGATGACGAAGGTCAGCGTGATCACGGGCATTGCATAAATGCGTACGAGGTCGGTCAGCGTATGCGCCTCATTGACCGAGGACAGCGCCGGCAGCCATTTGAGATAGACGGCGAAAAGCAGGACCGCCAGCGTCGCCACCATGAACTCCGGCACCGAGATGACGCCGATCGCAAGAATGGTGACGGTGCGATCGTAGAGGGAGCCGCGCAGCATGGCGGCGGTGATGCCCAGCGTCAGCGCCAGCGGGACCGAGAGCAGCGTGGTGATGCCGGCGAGTTCTATGGTGTTGACGAAGCGCCCCCCGATCAGCGCCGCGACCGGCATCTCGTTGGCATAGGAGGTGCCGAGATCGCCGTGGAGCAGGCCGAGAAGCCAGCGCAGGAAGCGCAGGATTGCCGGATCGTTGAGATGCATGGCCTCGCGCAGGCCGGCGACCGCCTCCGGGGTTGCCGCCTGGCCGAGCAGGATCGACGCGGTGTCGCCGGGCAGCATGCTGGTGGCGAAAAAAACGGCGAACAGGACGATCAGAAGTGTGATCACCGCGATTGCCAGCCGCTTTAACACGAGGTTTAGAACCCCAGACGTCATGAAAGCGCTCCTGCGGTTGCGTTCGGCCAAGCGATGTTGCGCAATAAGGTGCCAGGGACCGGCTGTCCGGTCCCTGGCAGGCGCCTCTCAGGCTTCGAGCCAGAGATATTCCGCCATTGCGTAGCCCATCATGCCACCGAGCGGGTTCGCCTCCAAACCCTTCACCTTGCTGGAGAGGGCATCGACGTTGGAAATGTAGGCCGGGATGATGGTGCCGGCCTCCTCGGAGACCATGGTCTGCATGTGGCCGTAGATTTCCTTGCGCTTGGCCTGGTCGAGCGAGCCACGCGCCTCGATCATCAGCTTGTCGAACTTCTCCGACTTATACTGGCTTTCGTTCCACGGCGCGTTGGAGGCGTAGAGCAGCGAGAACAGGATGTCCGGCGTCGGGCGTGGGTTGATGTTGCCGAAATGGACCGGCGCCTTGAGCCAGTAATTGTCCCAGTAGCCGTCGGACGGGGCGCGCTGGACATCGAGTTTCATGCCGATATCCGCGCCGGCGGCCTGGATGATCACCGCCATATCGATCGACGAGGTCGCGGCGTCGGAGGCGATCACGGGGATGGACTGGCCAAGCAAGCCCGACTTCTGGAAGTGGAACTTAGCCTTGTCGGGGTCGAACGCCTTCGGCTTGAGGTCGGCATTGTGGAAGATGTTCGCCGGCGAGACGGGCTGGTCGTTGCCGACTTCGCCGAGGCCGCGCAATGCCGATTTGACGATCTGCTCGCGGTTGACGAGGTATTTCATGCCGGCCACGAAGTCGGCCTTGTTGCCCGGATCCATGTCGAGCCGGATGTTGAGGTCGGTGTAGTTGCCCGAGGTGGTTTTCGACAGTTCGAAGCCCTGCTGGCCGCCGATGAGCTTCATCGCGCGCGGATTGATCGAGGCGGCGAAGTTGATGTCACCGGAAAGCAGGGCGTTCACGCGGGCGCTGTCATCGCTGATGGCGATGAATTCGAAAGAGTCGAGATAGGGCTGGCCCGACTTCCAGTAGTTCTTGTTCTTGGTGACGACCGACCGCACGCCCGGTTCGAACGTTTGCAGCACGAAGGCGCCGGTGCCGTTGCCCTTGGAGAAGTCGGTGGTGCCATCGGCGACGATCATGAAGTGATGCAGCGCCAGGATGGTCGGGAGGTCGGCATTCGGATCGGCCAGCGTGATTTCCACGGTCGACTTGTCGACCGCCTTGAAGCCGATCATCTGCGCGGCGATCTTGGCGACTTTGGAACCGACCGCCGGATCGAGATGGCGCTTCATCGAGAAGACGACGTCGTCGGCAGTGAGGGCCTTGCCGTCGTGGAAGGTGACGCCCTTGCGCAGCTTCACCGTCCAGGTCTTGGCGTCCTTGCTGTCGAAGCTTTCGGCCAGCTCCATCTGCGTGACGCCATCCTTGTCGAGGAAAGTCAGGCGATTGTAGAGCGAACAGCAGCGGACATAGTCGGTCGACAGCGACGCCTTTGCCGGATCGAGCGTGTCGGCGGTCGAGGACGACCAGCCAGCCGCCTTGAAACTGCCGCCGGAAACCGGCGTGGCGGCGACGGCATTGGTAGCGCGGCCAAGCACCATGCTGCCCGCGGCAATCGCAGCGCCGCCGGCCAACAGCATCTTGAGGAGTTCGCGGCGGCTCGCGCCCCGCCGAATGGCATTTTCGACCATGGCATCGTCTGCGCTGGTCCAGTTCGTGATCTTGTCGGTCATATCATTCCCCTTTCGTTTGTTTTCCGGCTTGCTCGTCTTGACGCGGCTTTCCGGGCTTGGGCTCAGGTTCGTTGCTTCAGGCTTTCCCGCACGGCGGCGGCAAGGGCCGCCATTGACGTGAAGTGGTAGTCCGGCGTGGTGAAACGCTCGGGCTCGATCGTGCCGCCATAGCCCTTCTGGGCGTGCCGGCGCTCGATCCAGCAGTTGGTCAAGCCAAGCGCCCGGGATATGCCGATATCGTGATACTGGCTTTGCGCGACGTGCAGGATGTCATCCTTGCTGTCGCCCCTTGAGGTTACGAAATCGAAGGCCTTCTGGAAAAAGGCCGGGTCCGGTTTTTCCGTGCCGGTATCGTCGGCCGTGAAGGTGGCGAAAAAGGGCGATCCGAGTTGCTTCTCGAAATGATCGAGTGCCCAGCGTCGGGCATTGGTCATGGCGATCAGCCTGTGCGACTTCGCAAGCTCCGCCAATGCCGCCGCGCTATCGGGAAAGCCGTGCCAGGCGCTGGCCGAATCCCGCAGGCGGATGCCGTATTTTTCCTCAGCGGGCAGGCCGAGCCGCGGCGCGATGACCCTGTAGACACGCA
Organism: Mesorhizobium sp. B2-8-1; assembly: GCF_006440955.1. Taxonomy (NCBI): domain Bacteria; kingdom Pseudomonadati; phylum Pseudomonadota; class Alphaproteobacteria; order Hyphomicrobiales; family Phyllobacteriaceae; genus Mesorhizobium; species Mesorhizobium sp. B2-8-1. Next base: position 110,566 of record NZ_VFTX01000009.1, read on the forward strand.
CGAGATCATCGGGGAACAGGCCTGCATCGGGCATGTAGCGGGCCTGCCGGTAGAGGCTCAGCGCTTCCTCGCCGTCGAGCGAAACGCCGGCCTCGGCGGCAATCCCGGCCAAGCAGGTCGTGATGCCGCCTTCGAAGTCGATCAGCGTGCCGACCACATCGAAGGTCATGTATTTGAATTCGCTAAAGCCCCTGGCCAAGACTGGGTCTCCTATACGCGCGGCCGAATTGCATGTGTTGAACAGAACAAAATTCCGTGCTGTCTGGGGCGTCGACCTTTTCCGAAGGCCCGGAAATCCGGGCTTTCTGGCCTTGTCCTATCAGCAGTGTGGCACTTCCCCCGCGTTGGATTCGCCGAAAAGGCGTGAGGGGGCGGCACAAAATTGCGAAATCGTCTGCTCCGGCGCTATTTCGAAACACAGGGTATTCGTCTGCCGTCATGCCATTGCCTGGCGGACATCCGGATCGTCCAGCGTCTGGTCGAGCGTACGGCGCGTGCGCTCGATGATCGCATCAATGTCGGCGTCGGTGCAGCAGAGCGGCGGTGCATAGCCGATAACCCCATGCGCAAAGGCACGGATGATCAGGCCGTTGTCCCACGCCCTGTCGAAGACGCGCCGCGCCGGCATGGCCGACGCCGGAAGCGGGGTCTTCTTCTGTTTGTCGACCACCAGTTCGATCGCGGTAAGCATGCCGCGGCCGCGCACGTCGCCAACGAGCGGGTGGTCCCTCAGGCCCTCCAAGCCCGCCATCAGGCGAGCGCCGGCCTTGGTGCCGTTCTCCAGCAGGCCGTTTTCGTAGAGCTTCAACACTTCGAGCGCGACGGCGGCGCTGACGGGATGGGCGGAATAGGTGTAGCCGTGACCAACGGCCGAACTGCCCGCGCCGTCGGCGATGACGTCGTAGACATGATCGGCCATGAACACGGCGCCCATGGGAACATAGCCCGAAGTCAGCCCCTTCGCGGTCGTCATGAAATCGGGAACGATGTCCTCATCGGTGCAGGCGAACAAGGGTCCGGTGCGGCCGAAGCCGGTGATCACCTCGTCGGCGATGAACAGGATGCCGTACTCCCGGCAGAGCTCGCGCATCGCCTTGATCCAGCCTTTCGGCGGGACGATGACGCCGCCCGAACCTTGGATCGGCTCGGCATAAAAGGCAGCGACCCGCTCCGGTCCGATCTCCTCGATCTTGGCCTTCAGCGCGGCGCGTGATGCGGCGATGATCGCGTTGCCGTCCTCGCCCACCGGGTTGCGGTAGGGATAGGGGGAGGGGATCTTGTGCTGCCATTCAAAGGGAACGCCAAAACCGGCGTGAAAGGCGGGCAGCGCGGTCAGGCCCGCGCCGACCACCGATGACCCGTGATAGCCCTGCTCGATGGAAATGAACTGGTCGCGTTGCGGCTCGCCTTTGGCATTCCAGTAGTAGCGGACGAAGCGGATCGTGCTGTCGACCGCGTCCGACCCGCCGAGCGTGAAATAGACGTGATTGAGATCCCCGGGCGCGCGCTCAGCCAGCTCCGAGGCGAGGCGGATGGCCGGCTCCGAGCCGAGGTCGAAATAGGCGGTGGCGTAGGGGAGGTCGCGCATCTGCCGGGCCGCAGCCTCGACGATGCTGTCATGGCCATAGCCGGCATTGACGCACCACAGCCCCGCGAAACCGTCTACGAGTTGCCGGCCTGACGCATCGGTCACGGTCGCCCCCTTCGCCGATTTCAAGACGCGCACGCCGAGCGCCTCATGGCCGCGATATGATGAGACCGGATGGATGAGGTGGGCGCGATCGAGTTCGATCAGGGAATTCGCGAGCATTGTTGTCCTCCTAGCCGAGCGCCTGGTTGGCGAGGGCGTAAACTTTTGGCTTGGTCTGTTCCGCGACGCTCTTGGGCGGACGGTCCATGGCCACGCCTCCGCCGACATGGGTGAGGCCGATTTCCTCGAGCCAACCGGCAATGCCGGTCCTGCTGTCGGTATCCACGCGCAGAAAGGCGCCGGGGCGGTTCGCGGCCAAGAAGCTAATCAGGGCCTTCGCGGTGTCAGCGCTTTCCGCGATGACCGGTCCGATCACCTCACCGCGTCCGAACGGACGGATTGCGGCATAGGCTTCAATCACGCCGTGGCGGCCAATGATTGCGAATTGGCCGCGCTCGGCCAGCGCATCGATCAGGGCTTGCCGGTCGGCGCCATAGGCGTTGCGGTCCAGCGCCTTGATGTCCGGCAGCTCGTCCATGCTTGCGGCTTCCACTCCATCCGGCACGCCGAGCGCTGCAACCGTACCTTGATGCTGCCGGATCGTGCCGGAGGGCACAAAGCCCAGTTTCTGGTAGAGAGGCATGCCGTCAGTCGTCGCGACGAGCCGCAGCGGACGGTCGCCGGCAAGGGCGATGGCCTGATCCATGAGCCGGCGCCCGAGCCCTTTGCCACGCACGTTCCTGTCGACGATCACCATGTTGATCATGGCGCAGTCCGCGCCATAGGGTGTCACCAGGATGGTTCCGGTGACACGGCCCTGGTCGTCGAGCGCGACCGCGCCGCTCGAGAGCTGCAGCGCCATCTGCCAGTCCTGCGGGCGATGCGGCCAATTCTCCTGGCGAGAAAGCGCCACGGCTCCCTCGATATGGTCCGGCCCGAAGTCCTGAATCTCGATCTCGCCCTGCTGCATGAGGCATCCTTCCGTCTGCCCTCAAGTCTCGACCATTGTCGCGTCGCAAATCGTCTGAAGGCTTCGGCCTCGGCGGTATCTTTCGCCGTAGCGCAAGCGGTGCGCCGCATCTTGTGCTGGCGCCCGCCACGGCGGAGGCGCTTCACGTCACGCGCGGCGCCGCGTTCGACACACCAGATGCTACACCGTGCCAAACCGGATGGTGGATACGGAACTTTCTGCTTTCGGGAGGGCGATTTCGGTCAGTTGGGTCGCCACCACCCGTCCTATGATGAAATGCTTCCCAACGCGAATGTGCTTCCACTGGAGATCGACGGTCATGGCTTCTTTCAGGCCCAAATATATCACCTTCGACTGCTACGGCACGTTGACCAATTTCCAGATGGCGGAAGCGGCGCGAGACCTTTACGGCAGCCGGCTCGACGAACCGCGTATGCAGGAGTTCATCAAGAACTTCGCCGCCTATCGGCTCGACGAGATCATGGGTGACTGGAAGCCTTATGCCGACGTTGTCCACAACGCGCTCGAGCGGGCCTGCAAGCGCAATGGTGTTGCCTTCAGCCCTGACGACGCCAGGATGGTCTATGAACGTGTCCCGACCTGGGGGCCCCATGCAGATGTCCCAGCCGGCCTGGCTAAGGTCGCCAAGGAAATTCCGCTGGTCATCCTGTCCAACGCCATGAACGTGCAGATCATGTCCAATGTCGAGAAGCTCGGCGCGCCGTTCCATGCCGTCTACACGGCCGAGCAGGCGCAGGCTTACAAGCCACGCTTCAAGGCCTTCGAATATATGTTCGACAGGTTGGGTTGCGGCCCGGAAGATATTCTTCACTGCTCGTCCTCGTTCCGCTACGACCTGATGTCGGCACATGATCTCGGCATTACGAACAAGGTCTGGGTCAATCGCGGCCACGAACCGGCAAACCCTTACTATGGCTATGTCGAGATATCAGACATTTCGGGTCTCCCGGGAGTGGTCGGGCTTTGAAACAGGCGGATCGTCGATGAAATTGATCTCCTACTGGCACGATACCGGCCCTGTTTTTTCCGGCGGAGCGCAAGGCCCGGTCGAGGGGCACTATGATGCCGTCATCGTCGGTGGCGGCTTCACCGGTCTCGCCGCGGCGCGCCAACTGGCGAAGGCCGGCGCGAAGGTGGCGGTGCTGGAGGCGCAGCGCGTGGGCTGGGGCGCATCCGGCCGCAATGGCGGGCACCTGAACAACGGCCTCGCTCACAGCTACCTCTCTGCCAAGGCGGAACTCGGCAAAGAACGCGCGATCGCGCTCTACCGCACGCTGGACGACTCCGTCGACACCATTGAGGCGCTGGTTGCCGAAGAGGGCATCGACTGCAATTTCCGCCGCGCCGGCAAGCTGAAGCTCGCCTCCAAGCCGCAGCATTTCGAAGCGATCGCCCGCAATTTCGAAGCCCTCCATGCGGAAGTGGATCCGGATACGGCGCTGCTGTCGGCGGCCGACCTCAAATCCGAGATCGGCTCGCCCTTCCACGGCGCGATGCTGTCGAAGAAGAGCGCCATGATGCATATGGGCCGCTATGTGGCAGGCCTTGCGACAGCCGCCGTCCGCCACGGCGCGATCATCCACGAGAATGCGGCGGTGACCGACCGCAAGCAGGTCGGTGGCAGGCATGAGCTGACGACCTCCCGCGGCCGCATCAGCGCCGACAATGTGCTGGTAGCGACAGGCGCCTACACCACGCCGAATTTCGGCTATTTTCGCCGCAGGATCATCTCCGTCGGCAGCTTCATCATCGCCACGCGGCCGTTGAGCGACGCCGAGATCACTGCCACGATGCCAGGCAATAGGACATGCGTGACCTCGATGAATATCGGCAACTACTTCCGGCTTTCACCGGACAGGCGCCTGATCTTCGGCGGTCGCGCGCGCTTCTCGGCGACTTCGGACCAGCGCTCCGACGCCAGGAGCGGACAGATATTACGGGCAGGCCTCGCGGCGATCTTCCCGCAACTCGCCAAGGTCGAGATCGATTATTGCTGGGGCGGGCTGGTCGACATGACCAAGGACCGTTTTCCGCGGGCCGGCTATCATGACGGGGTCTGGTACGCGATGGGCTATTCCGGCCACGGTGCCCAGCTTTCCACCCATCTCGGCATGATCCTGGCCGATGCCATCCTCGGCCGCGAGGACCGCAATCCGATGAAGGGGCTCAAGTGGCCTGCCATTCCCGGCTATTCCGGCAAGCCCTGGTTCCTGCCGATGGTCGGCCTCTATTACAAGGCGCTCGACCGGATCCAGTGAGCTTCGATACGGTCCGCTTTGGGCTCTCAGCCAAATTGCCTCAGCTGAGCCCGCCCATGTGGAAGCTCTTCATCTCGAGATATTCCTCGATGCCGACCTGCGCCCCCTCACGGCCGAGGCCGGACTGCTTGACCCCGCCGAACGGGGCGACTTCCATCGAGACCGAGCCGGTGTTGAGCCCCACCATGCCGAACTCCAGCGCCTCGCCGACGCGCCAGGCGCGTTTCAAATTCTCGGTGTAGAAGTAGGAAGCAAGCCCGTAGGGCGTGCTGTTGGCGAGCGTGATCGCCTCCTCTTCCGTCTCGAACCGGAAAAGCGGCGCGACCGGGCCGAACGTTTCCTCGGCGGCGAGCTGCATGTCCTTTGTTGCGCCAGTCAGCACCAGCGGCGCGACATACTGGGGACCGTCGGGCAATGCCGGCCTCGTTGTGATGATCGAAGCACCCTTGGCGAGCGCGTCCTGGACATGGCGGTTGATCTTCTCGACCGCCGCCATGTTGATCATCGGCCCTATGGCGACACCGGCTTGAGTGCCCGGTCCGACCGTCATGGCGTTGACGCGAGCGGAAAGCTTGGCGGCGAAGGCTTCGTAGACACCGGCCTGGACGAGGATGCGGTTGGCGCAGACGCAGGTCTGTCCGCCATTGCGGAATTTCGAGACAAGCGCGCCCTCGACGGCGAGATCGAGATCGGCGTCGTCGAAGACGATGAGGGGCGCGTTGCCGCCGAGTTCGAGGCTGAGCCGTTTGACAGTATCGGCCGCGCCGCGCATCAGCAGCGAACCGACCCGCGTCGAGCCGGTGAAGGAGATCTTGCGAACGGTCTCGTTGGCCATGATCTCGTTGCCGATCTCGGCCGGCATGCCGGTGACGATGTTGATGACGCCGGCGGGGATGCCCGCGCGTTCGGCAAGCACGCCGAGCGCCAGCGCCGAATAGGGCGTGAACTCGGATGGCTTGATCACAACCGTGCAGCCGGCGGCCAGCGCCGGCGCGACCTTGCGGGTGATCATCGCGTTGGGGAAGTTCCACGGCGTGATGATGCCGCACACACCGACCGGCTCCTTGAGCACGATGATACGCCGGTCCGGCGTCGGCGAGGGGATGGTGTGGCCGTTGATGCGGCGTGCCTCCTCGGCAAACCATTTGACGAAGGAAGCCCCGTAGCGGATCTCGCCTTTGGCCTCGTCCAGCGGCTTGCCCTGTTCCGTCGTCAGGATCATCGCGAGATCGTCCAGATGCGCCAGCATCAGGCCATGCCAGGCCTCCAGGAGGCCAGCGCGCTCGGCGTTGGTCTTCTTCTTCCAGCCAGCATAAGCGGATGCCGCGGCCTCGATGGCCGCCTGGGTCTCATGACCGGCCATGTCGGGCACCGTGCCGATCGCGCATTGAGCAGCCGGATCGACAACATCGACCGTCTTTCCGGATCCGGCAGCGACCCATTTGCCGTCGATCAGGCCGGCTTCGCGGAAGAGACTTTTGTCTTTGAGGTTTTTCATCGAAAACGACCTTGCAATCAGGAGAGCGCTGCGACGACGGCGGCCGTGATGGCCTGCGTTCTGTCTTTGCCCGGAATGGTTCCAATGCCGCGCGCGGTTGTCGCTTCGACCGCTTGCATGACCCGCCCGGCTGCGGCCGCTTCGCCGAGATGGTCGAGCATCATGGCGCCGGACCATATAGTGGCGATGGGATTAGCGATGCCCAGATGCGCGATGTCGGGCGCGGAACCGTGCACAGGCTCGAACATGGATGGTGCCGAGCGGTCGGGATTAATGTTGGCGGAGGCGGCGTAGCCGAGCCCACCCTGGACCGCTGCGCCGATGTCGGTCAGGATATCGCCGAACAGGTTGGAGGCGACGACTACGTCGAGGCTCTCCGGCGCCATGATCATGCGCGCGGCGAGCGCATCGACATGATAGCTGGTGACATCGACGTCAGAGTACTCCGCAGCCAGCTTTCGCGTGATCTCGTCCCAGAACACCATCGAATATTTCTGCGCGTTGGATTTGGTGACGGAGGCGAGCTTGCCGCGCCGTGTCCGCGCCTGCTCGAAGCCGAAGCGCAGGATGCGCTCGACGCCGGCGCGGGTGAAGATCGAGGTTTCCACCGCGACCTCGTCCAGAGTGCCTTGATGCACGCGCCCGCCGGCGCCCGAATATTCGCCCTCGGTGTTCTCGCGGATGCACAATATGTCGAAGCTCTCGGCACGCAGTGGGCCCTTGACGCCCGGCAGCAGGCGGTGCGGCCTGATGTTGGCGTATTGCACGAATGCCTTGCGGATCGGCAGCAGCAGGCCGTGCAACGAAACGGAATCCGATACCTCCGCCGGCCAGCCGACGGCGCCCAGAAGAATGGCGTCGAAGCCGCGCAAGCTCTCGACGCCGTCTTCGGGCATCATGCGGCCGGTATCCTTGTAGAATTTGCAGGACCAGGGGAACTCGGTTCCCGTCAAGGCAAAGCCCGCGTGTTTGGCTGCGGTCTCCAGCACCGTCCAGGCGGCGGCGGTCACATCGCGGCCGATGCCGTCACCGGGGATCAAAGCGATCGAGTAGGGCTTCATGGGCATCTCTCTAGAGGCTGATCAGGACGCTCTTGGTCCTGCGGTTGGCGAGATAGGCCTCGCGGCCGAGATCCTTGCCGATGCCGGAGCGCTTGTACCCGCCGGTCGGCAGGATATGGTCGCGCGAGCGGCTGTAGCGGTTGATCCAGACGGTGCCCGCTTCGAGCTTGCGCGCGAAGCGGATGGTGCGGGAGAGGTCGGCGGTGAACAGGCCGGAAGCCAGCCCGTAGGTTGGATGGCTGGACAGCGCCAGCGCCTCTTCCTCGGTCTCGAAGGTCTGGATGGTGAGGACCGGGCCGAAGATTTCCTCGACGATCGCCGGATTGGCCTGGTCGACATCAGAGATCAGCGTCGGCTGGTAGAAATAGCCGGGGCTGTCCATGACGCCGCCACCGGTCAGGCATTCGCCGCCGGCCTCGATCGCGGCCCGCACGATGCTGTCGACACGGGCCCGCTGCCGTTCCGAGATAACAGGCGAATACTGCGTCGCCTCGTTCCAGGTCGGGCCGGGCCGCACCGCCTTCATCCTCTCCAGGATGGCAGCCGTCAAACTGTCGGCCACGCTCCTCTCGACGATCAGGCGCGTGCCGGCGACGCAGGCCTGGCCGGCATTGAAGGTGACGCTGCCGGCGATGGCCGTCGCGGCCTTCTCCATATCGGCATCGGCAAAGACGATCTGCGGGCTCTTGCCGCCGAGTTCCAGCGTCATCGGCTTGACGCCGGTGCGTGCGACATTCTCCATGATGGCCGAGCCTGCGCGGGTCGAGCCGGTGAAGCTGACCTTGGCGATCTCGGGATGGCCGGTCAGTGCCGTGCCGGTCGTCGGGCCGTCTCCCAGCACGACGTTTATGAGCCCTGCCGGCAGGCCCGCCCTCACGGCGAGTTGCGCCATGTAGACTGCCGAGAAGGGTGTCATTTCCGACGGCTTCAGAACGACCGCATTGCCCGCGGCCAGTGCCGGACCAAGTTTCCAGCCGGCCATCGAGATCGGAAAATTCCAGGGCGTGATCGCGCCCACCACGCCATAGGGTTCGCTCATGATCATGCCAAGGGTGGCATCGTCCGTGGGCACCAGCTCGCTGCCTTCCTTGTCGGCGAACTCGGCAAAGAAGCGGATCTGCTCGGCGGTCACGGCGATGTCGCCGGCAACGAGCTGGCCGACAGGCCGCGTCGAGCACAGCGCCTCGATTTTTGCCAACGTTTCGGCTTCCGCCTCGATCAGGTCGGCCCAGGCCTGGAGTGCCCTTGTGCGCTCGCGTGGCCGGACGCCGCCCCAGTTGCTGGCCTTCAGCGCCGCCTTGGCGCTTTCCACGGCACGGCCGACCATCTCGACGCCGGCCACCTGGCAGGCGGCGTATACCTTGCCGTCCGACGGGCGGCGCATCTCGATCGCGCCCTCGGCCGCGATCAGCTCGCCCCCGATGAAATGGCCGACGGGAAGCGAGACGGTATCCGGATCGAAGCTCAAGCCCATGGCATCCACTCTGGAATATTCTGCAGAAGCCTAGCGCGGGCTCTGGCGCAGCATGCGCCGTTCGACGATCGGTCGCGGATGATTGTTGTGTGCCGGCGATGACAGACGGCAAAATCTGTTGCGGAGGCCGGCGCCTCCGCGCTCCCGTTACCCTACGGTCACGTAGATCTTGCGGACCGTCTCGATGGTCTTCCAAACCCCGGTGAAGCCAGGTTTCATCACAAAGCTGTCGCCCGCGCGGTAGATCACCGGCTCGCCGTCGTCAGGCGTGATTTCAATCACGCCGGTGAGGATGTGGCAGAACTCGAAAGTCTCGCCCTTGATCGAGCGCGTTTCGCCAGGCGTCGCCTCCCAGACGCCGGTATGGACGAGATCGTCCTTGGCGACATCCTGCGCCCAGGTCTTGAAGGCGGGGTTGCCGGAAATCAGCCGTTCGGGCAGCGCCCCGGATTCGCGCGGCTGGAAGGTAGGGCTGGTGTCGACGGTCTTGAGCAGGGACAAAGGATAGCCTTTCATGTTGAACTTCAATAGCCGCGCGAACGGTCGACGAGCCCGATGGGGTCGAGACCGGCGCGATGGCGTCGGATGTTTTCGATGACGGCGCGCGCAGCGGTCGCCGGCTGGGTGACGCTGGCGACATGCGGGGTCAGGATGATCTTTGGATGCGACCAGAAAGGATGGCCGGCCGGCAGCGGTTCGGGATCGGTGACGTCGATCATCGCCGCCGAAAGTTGGCCGCCGTCGAGCGCGGCGACAAGGGCCTGGTGATCGAGCTGCGGCCCCCGGCCGGTGTGGACGAGCGCCGCGCCCTTGGGCAGTTTTGCAAACAGGCCAGCATCGAGGAAACCGCGCGTCTCTTCGGTTAGCGGCAGCAGGCAGATCAAAATGTCGCTGGCCGCGAGCATCTCGTTCAGCCCGGATTGGCCATGGTGACAGGTCACGCCTTCGATCCGCCGCGGCGAGCGGCTCCACCCAGCAAGCGGGAAGCCGAAGGGCTTCAGCTGGTCAAGGGCGGCCTGGCCAAGCTGCCCGAGGCCGAGCACGCAAACCCGGCGCGACGCGGCCTGAAGCTGTGCGATATCTGCCCATTCACGGCCGCGCTGCTGCGCCAGATATCCAGGCAGGTTGCGGTGGAGCGCGAGCACGGCAAGCGTCACATATTCCTGCATCATGCGCACGATGCCTTCCTCGATCATGCGCACGACCTTCACCGTCGCGGGCACCGCATCGAAGCGGAACTGATCGACGCCTGCGCCGATGGAAAACAGGATTTCCAGATTGCGGTAGCGGGCGAGGTTTTCCGGCACGGTCCAGGTGATCAGATAGCGCACCGCGTCGGGATCAACCGTCGCGGCATCCGTGGCGAAGGGAAGGTCCGGCAATTCCTTCGCGAAGGCCTCGGCGAAGATCGCGCCGCGCCGCGCGTCGGAGTTGAACAGGAAAGCCATCACATTCCTCTCAAACCATGCAGCGGGCGCCCAGTGCCTCGATCAATCGTTGGCAGGCGGCGAGTTCGTCGGCGAGAATGTATTCGTCCGGCTTGTGGGCGCGGTCGATATCGCCGGGCCCGCAGATGATGGCATTCAGCGCCGCGGCCTGGTAAAGCCCTGCCTCCGTGCCGTAGCTGACGGCGGCGAGCGGCACTTGGCCGGTCAGCTCTTGCAACAACGCCGCCAGCGGCGCGTCCTGTGGCAACGACATCGCCGGATAGGCGCTGAGCGGCGTCCACTCGACGCGAAGGCCGTCGACTGCGCAGGCCTCCGCACCGGCCTTGACCGGCGCCAGCAGGCTGGCCGGGTCTGTGCCGGGGATGGCACGCGCTTCCAGGTCCAGCGTGCAGATGTCGGGGATGATGTTGACCGACTGTCCACCCTTGATCACTCCCGCCTGAAGCGAGGAATAGGGCGGCTCGAAAGTCGGATCGAACGGCCCGTGTGTCAGGCGCTCGGCTTCGCTCACGACGACGCGCAGCGTTTCGGCCATGGCGTGGATTGCGTTGCGCCCGAGGTCGGGGCGGGAAGAATGGCCGGACCGCCCATGGATGGTGACACGGGCGGCTGCTTTGCCCTTGTGGCCGCGCACGGCCCGCATGCCGCTCGGCTCGCCGACGATGACGCCGAGCGGTTTCGCGCAAAGTTCGGGAAGCCGGGCGATCAGATGCGGCACGCCGCGGCAGCCAATTTCCTCGTCGTAGGATAAAGCGACATGGATCGGCCTGGCGAGACGCCGTTTCGCCAGCACGGGAACGGCCGCCAGCACCGCCGCAAGAAACCCTTTCATGTCGGTGGCGCCGCGCCCGTAGAGCCGCTCGCCCTCCCGGCGCAATGTGAACGGGTCCGAGCTCCATTGCGGCTCGCCGGCGGGGACGACATCCATGTGGCCGGACAGGACATAGCCCGGGGCATCGGCGGGGCCGATCGTCGCGAAAAGATTGGAACGATCGCCTTCCGGCCCCGGAAGCACGGTGACCTGAACTCGGTGTTCAGCAAGATGGGTCTTGATCCATCCGACGATGTCGCCGTTCGGCCTGCCGGCGACCGATGGAAAGGCGACGAGACGGTCGAGGATGTCGAAGACGTCCATTCCAGCCCTCAGAGAATTTCGGTTCGCCGGGATCCATGCCGTCGGCCGACCGATTTCGGCAGAGGATGTGCGCGTTCTTTCGCGATTGCGTGCCGAAAGCGGAAGTGTTTCAGTTGAATCTAGCGTTGCCGCATGGCTTTCGAGCAAATCGTACCGGTCTGCTCGTTTAGCGTTGGCAGGCAGAGGGTAGCCACCAGCCGTGGCGCTCTGGAGCGGAAATCTTGCAGGGGCACGGAATTGAAGCCGTCCGGAAGTTTGAAAATCGATACTTTCTCGATGCGGATTGGCGACATCGAAGGCGTTGAACTGGACCGTTTGCACGCACTCTCGCTTTCCGTGGGATGGCCGCATCGCGCTGAAGACTGGCAATTCCTGCGCCAGTCGGGACATGGCTTCGTGGCGCTCGATGAGATCGGCCGGGTCCTCGGTTCGGCCATGTGGTTCGCGCATGGTACCGATTTCGCAACCGTAGGCATGGTCATCACCTCGCCGCGCCTGCAGACGCTCGGCGCCGGGCAATGGCTGATGAAGCGGGTCTTCGAGAAGGTCGCCGGGCGCGATCTGCGCCTCAATGCGACGCGGGCGGCAAGGCGACTCTATCTCTCGCTCGACTTCGAGCCGGAAAAGACCGTCTATCAATGCCAGGGAATCGTCCGTGCGCATACGATCGTTGGGCTGGCAAATATCCGAGGCGATGTCCGAAGTTTGGTGGCAGATGATATTCCCGCCGTGGTCGCGCTCGATGCGGCAGCGTTTGGCGTGAGGCGGGCGGCGCTCATCGAGAAGCTTTTTGCACACTCGGCCGGTTATGGTCTTTTCAGGGGTGACGCGCTGAATGCGTTCGCGCTCTGTCGGCCGTTCGGGCGAGGCCATGTCGTGGGCCCGGTCGTGGCGGACAGCGATGCCGATGCCGTGGCGATCGTTCGGCCACACGTCGCCGACCATTCGGGGTCTTTCCTGCGGATCGACACCCACATGGACAATGGCGAGTTCGCCGCGTTTCTGTCGCACGCTGGAATGCCGGTCTTTGACACGGTGCTGACCATGTCGCTGGGCAAGCGCATCGCCGATTTTGCCGTCGACGGCGCCGTTGCACCGGTGACCTATGCCCTCGCCAGTCAAACTCTCGGGTAATTCAGTCCACGCGCATTTCACCTCGAACAAGAGTGCGCTCATCCCGGCGCGGCGCAGGATGTCATAGCATTGGCTTCGACGTCGTACCTCGGCCTCAAAGTGACGAGATCTTTGTCTCAAAACCATCGCTCAGCGCGCAAGCCGGAAGGAGGTCAGATCGACGCTTGGCGTCTCATTAGTCATCAATTCCGCGGCGAGATGACCGACCCCTGCGCCAAGGCCGAAAGCCGTGACCGGAGCAGCCCGCTGCCAGAAAAAGCCCTCCCAATGCATCCATCCCGGATACCACCGGCACCGCGTCAGGCGTGCAATCGACGTAAGCGTCCGGTCGTGTCCCCACAGGTGGTGTAGCTCGCCAGTAGTGAAGCCGTTCGCGGGCGCCCTCGATCGCGCGGTGGTCATCGACAGGTCGCCGATAAGGTCGGGTTGCTGACACCAACCTCATTCGAAGGAACCATCGATGACCGACGATATGATGAACCTCGCGGGTTCGTGGAGAAGACTCCAGATTCCGATCTCTTGCGCGAGATGATTGGCTTTGCCGCCGAGCGACTGATGGGCTGGAGGTCGGCGCGGCCACCGGTGCCGCCTATGGCGAGGAGAACCCGTTGCGCACGACCCAGCGCAACGGCTATCGCGAGCGCGACTGGGAGACGCGCGCTGGTACTCTTGACACCCGCCCCGATCGCCGAACGCGCTGCGTTGCTTGCGAGCGGTTGGCGGAGGCACGCCATCGGCACGCGGCGCTAGGCCGTGGGCTGAGCTCGACTGCGATGAAACGCGCGATCCCGATCCACGCCTGCGCCGCAGGAGCACGACGACCGATGGCGTGTGGTCGTGCGTCGCACGCCGGAGGTGGACGAAATGAACCCAGCTCGTCGGCGCAGAAGTCTACGAGGCACGGCGCCTCGTGGAATTGCCGACAGTTCGTCTCGCCGTCGAGCGCATGGACGATGCCGGAATTCAACGCCTGAGACGACTGGTCGAGGCGCAGCGCCAAATGACGCATGATCCCATCCGGATCCAGATTTCCGACGCCGAATTCCACGACGCCATCTATCGGGCCGGCGGCAATCCGCTTCTGGCCGATTTTCGCACGAGATGTATTCGTTCGGCCTGGAATTCCGCCGCCGGGTGCTTTTGGCGGACGGCGCCGTGTCACTGAGCGTCCGCGATCACACCCGAATTACCGACGGCTTTGAAAAGCGCGATGCCGCCGCAGCCGTTGGAGTAATGGAGAAGCACCTTGTCAGAATCCGCCGCACGATGCGGGATGCGATGAACTCCTGATCGGATTACGGACATTTTCCTGGCGCGCTGGATCGGCACCAAATCCGAGGCCAGGATACTGCGCGTCGACGCGCTTCATATCGGTGGTGAATTCGGCATCCATCCAATCGCAGATCTCGGAGACTACAGGGGTCTCCTGCTTGCGGCCGATGACCAGTTCGCACGTCCGGCCGGTCATGTACGGCATGACGGGTCTGCGTGAACCCTGGGTGATCCGGCGTTGTTATAAGACCTCTGCAATTTTCTTATAACCACCGCTTGCGCCGCTTGAGTTCATCCCGTTATAAGAGAAACGCATTTTTCTTATAACGGAGCCGGCGCATGAAGACGGTCGATCTCGTTTATCGCACGATGTATGCGGAACTCGTTCAGCGCTGCCTTGATGCATCGTTCGAAACCGACTTCTCAACGGTGGGAAATTTCGTCCGGGTTCCGGTGAAGGGGCGGGATTATTGGTATTTTGAGGAAACCCAGCCCAAGAAAACGCGGAAGTATGTCGGCCCGTCCGACGATCCCGAGATCATGAAACGCGTTGCAGCCTTCCAAGAGATTAAGGAAGACCTCCGCAGCCGACGGAAACTCGTCTCCACACTGACTCGCGAAGCAGGGCTGACTGCACCGGACCGGTTCACTGGAGATGTCGTTGGAGCAATGGGAGCAGCAGGAATCTTCCGCCTGAGAGGCGTGCTCGTCGGTACGGTTGCCTTCCAGACGTATGCGGGACATCTCGGCGTGAGATTGCCCGGTGCCTCATTGCAAACCGGCGATGCCGATTTCGCGCAGCACTACTCGACCTCGTCGTCAGTCGAAGACAGCCTGCCGCCGATCCTGGAAATTTTGAGAGAGGTTGACCCAACCTTCAGGGAGATTCCTCACAGGTCGGATCCCGGACACGCGACGCAATTCGAGAATGCAACGAGGTACAAGGTTGAATTCCTTACGCCGAACCGGGGATCCGATGACTACACCGACCATGCCACTCCGATGCCAGCACTGGGCGGAGCTTCGGCGCAGCCCTTACGTTTCCTTGATTTCCTGATCCACGAGCCCATCCGGACAGTGATGCTGCATCGGTCAGGGGTGCCTGTAACCGTGCCGTCGCCGGAACGCTATGCAGTTCACAAGCTCATCGTCGCTTCTCGCAGGCAATCAGATGCAAACGGCGTCGCCAAGCGCGAAAAGGACGTCCATCAGGCCAGCATCCTTATCGAGGCGCTGGAGGCCACCCGTCGCAAGGACGACCTTGCAACAGCGTTCTCGGAAGCGTGGGGCAGGGGGCTGCACTGGCGCGAAGCGATGCTGAACGGGCTGGGCCTGATGCCGCCGAAGAAACGACAGGAAATCGAGGAGACAGTCAGAAAGGCCCTTGTCGAGATCGGCGAGGAGCTGGACGGTTTCAACTCAGCCGTGAAGTCTAGCCAGCAAAAAGGGCGGTCTGTGCCGGGGTAGCGTCATCCCAACGTCTGATCCTCTCTCCATTCTTTCCTTTTGCGGCCGCCCTACGGCAGGTATCAACCAGGAGGAAATCACCGCGAGGCTCTCGACGAAGCCGGGGATGTCGGCAGCGCCACCGACACGACTTCACAGTATCGACCGGACGCGCTCCCACGCCCTTTGGAGATGGCATCCCAGAACCTTCGACAATCTATCTTTGTCGCGCAGTTCAAGTGCGGCGATCATCTCATTGTGTTCGGATACGGCGGCAGCCCAATTCTCCGGACCCTCATGGCCAACGAAGCGAATGCGCTTCAGTCGCGTCTGCAGAGTGCCGTGGATGTCGATCAGCGTCGTATTGTCTGACAAGGCGACGATCATGGAGTGTATCTGCTGGTTTAACTTGTAATATTGCATCCGATCCTTGGCCTTATAGCATCGGATCATTTCGTCATGGGTTGCCCGAATTGCCGCGACCTGCGCGTCCGAGGCGAGATCGCAGGCCAATCTTCCTGCCAACTCCTCCATTGCCTGCAAGACGGTCAGCATGTCTTGAACTTCCTTGGCCCCGAAACGCTTTACGACAGCCCCTCGGCTAGGCACCAGTTCGACCAGGCCCTCACTGGCCAGATATTTGATGGCCTCCCGCAGCGGCGTTCGCGAAACCCCCAGTTGTTCGCCCAATTGGCCCTCGTGAAGACGCGTGCCGGGGGCAAGATCGCCCTCGATAATCATGTCGCGCAGATGGTTGACGATGGTTTCGTGAAGCACGGTGCGTTGAATCGGACCTCCGGCGCTACGCTGGCGTTCAACGGGAATGGTCTCGTCCATCAAACCTGCACCCCAATAGGAAGACTCCAACGGTCCACCTCGCGATTCTTTTTGCGGCCGCAGCATGGAATCTCCAGAAGTTGGCGTCAAGGAACTAAAAATGCTGCATACAGCATACAAAGGACTTGATGCAGGCTGCTGCGCTGTGTATGCAGAGTGAAACGGAGAGGAAATGATGGCTACTGCGGTTGAGGCTGGCTCGCGTCCGGTGCTAGCGCTCGCGATGGGCGATCCAGCCGGCGTAAGTGCCGAACTGACGGCGCGGCTCGTTGCGCTGCCTGAAGTGCTTGACGCAGCGAAGCTCGTCGTGGTCGGCGACCGTCGCGTTCTGGACGAAGGCGCTCGCGTTGCCGGCGTGGCACTCGATATTGAAATGGTCCCATTTAACGGGCTGGAAGGGGCGGATTCCGGCAGTCACGCCTTTATCGATCTGCGCCATCTTGATCCCGGTGACGTGAAGCGAGGCGAGGCCACTCTGATTGGAGGAACATTCGCGACCCGCAACTTTCGTACGGCCCTGGAGCTGGCGAATGCTGGAAAGGTCAATGGCGTCTGCTTCACGCCCTTCAACAAGAAAGCGATGCGGTTCGCCTATCCAGGCTACGATGACGAGATACGCTTCGTTGCCGATGTGATCGGCTTCACCGGCAAGGTCCGGGAGTTCAACGTCCTGGACAAGGTTTGGAACGCGCGCGTGACCTCGCACATCCCGCTTGCCGAAGTTTCGTCCAGCCTATCGGTCGATCTCATCCTGTCCGAACTGCAATTGACATACGGATGCCTCAGGGACGCTGGCTATGACAATCCGCGCATAGCGGTCGCAGGCCTCAACCCGCACGCTGGCGATGGCGGCAGCTTTGGCATGGAGGAGATCGAAATCATAGAACCGGCCGTGGCAAAGGCGAAAGCGCTGGGGTTGAACGTAGAAGGTCCATTCCCGGCCGATACCGTATTCCTGCGGGCCCTGAAAGAAGGCTTCCAGGCTGTGCTGACCATGTATCACGACCAGGGTCAGATCGCGATGAAGCTGATGGGCTTCGACAAGGGCGTTACCATGATGGGCGGGCTGCCTTTTCCGCTGTGCACGCCCGCTCACGGCACGGCCTATGACATCGCTGGCAAGGGTATCGCCGACGTCGGCGCCAGCCGTGAGGCGGTGCTGCTCGCGGCCCGGATGGCCCGGCGAAGTGCTGGCCTGTCCGCGGCAGCCTGATTCTAGATCACGCATGCCGGCGTTTCGGGAGGGCTCCGCGCCGGTTTTTTCAAAGGGAGGACTGTCATGAGAACTTCAATATCGAGAGCAACGATCCTGGTTGCGGCTCTCGCGACGGCCACGCCGGCTCTGGCTTTCGATCCAGACAGGCCAGTTGAGTTCGTCGTTACGGCCGGAGCCGGCGGTGGCACCGACATTTTCGCAAGAACGATCCAGTCGATCATTGGCAAGTACAATTTAATGAAGGCGCCAGTGATTGTTACCAACAAAGGCAGCGCCGGCGGCGCCGAGGGCTTTGTCTATACGGCGACGGCTAAGGGGGATAGTTTCAAGCTCGCCTTCGGTACCAACAATGCTTATCTGCTGCCGATCCGTGCGAAAGTGCCCTACACTTCGGCCGATCTGACGCCAGTGGCTGCACTTGCCGCCGACGAATTCATTCTCTGGGTAAATGGCAAGGCGGACTACAAGACGGCAGCCGATTTCGTCGCGAAGGCGAAGGAAGCAGGAGGCGAACTCAAGGTCGCCGGCAGCCAGTCCAAGGATACCGATCAGATCCTGACCAGCCTGATCAACGAGGCGACCGGCGCCAATCTCGGCTATGTTCCTTACAAGAGCGGCGGCGAAGCTGCGGTCCAACTCGCGGGCGGACATGTCGCGGCCAATGTCAACAATCCCAGCGAAAATCTCGGCCAGTGGCAGGCGGGCATGGTGAAGCCGCTCTGCGTCTTCAAATCGGAAAAGTTGAAGAATGACGCCAAGATCGCTGGTGACGCAAGTTGGGCCGATATCCCGACATGCAAGGACACGGGCATTCCAATCGCGGACTACAACATGCCGCGCACCGTGTGGCTTCCCGCTGGCGTAGACCAGGATGTGGTCGACTTCTACGCCAATGTCCTCAAGAAAGTTTCCGAGACGCCAGAATGGGCCAAGTACCTCGCCGACACCTCGCAGTCTTCGGGCTACATGAGTGGCGGGCAGTTCGCCGATTTCATAAAGTCGGATGAAGCTTCGGTGAGCGAGGTCCTCAAGCGCGAGGGTTGGCTCGCCAACTGACATCTTTCGACACAAGCGCGAGCGTCCTTCGGGCGCTTGCCCCCTACCAGAAGGTCGGCCAATGAGCAGCGACGGCACCAGAGGCATCTCTCGCTTTGCGACGGAGGTCGTGGTCGCAGCAGCAACAGCCGCATTAGGGGTGGCAGTGTGCTACGGCTCAACCGAGGCAGGTGCCGGCTGGACCGAAATGGGGCCGGATGCCGGCTATTTCCCCTTCTACGTCGGCCTTCTGATTGTCTTCGGCAGCGCCATGAACATTTTGCTGGCGGTGACAAGGCATCGAAAGCTCGGGGAGATCTTGCTGGATGCGCGACGCATCAAATCGGTCGCGTCCTTTCTGCTGCCGCTCCTCGCTTACGCAGCAGTCTCCAGTTTCCTTGGCCTCTACGTCGGAACCGCGCTGTACATAGCGTGCGCGATGCATTTCCAGGGCAAGTACAAATGGTGGATCGCGCTCCCGTCGGGACTGGCTGTGGCAGCATTTTTCTTCGTCGTCTTCGAGATGGGCTTCAAAGTTCCTCTTCTCAAAGGGCCGGTCGAGGCGTGGTTCGGCATCTATTGATCCGCAGTCCAGCAAGCGTCCTGGGGAGGAACAGCAATGGGCAACATCGGCCTGCTTTTTGAAGGCTTCGGCCATATCCTGAGCTTTCAGCACGTGCTGCTGATGATGGTCGGCGTCACGCTTGGTATCCTGGTGGGAGTGCTGCCAGGGCTCGGTGCCCCGAACGGCGTCTCGCTCCTGCTGCCGTTGACGTTCTCGATGGACCCGATCTCGGGAATCATCCTGCTGTCCTGCATGTATTGGGGCGCTCTATTCGGGGGGTCGACGACCTCAATCCTGTTCAACATACCGGGCGAACCCTCGTCGGTCGCCACGACTTTTGACGGTTACCCGATGGCGAAGGCCGGCCAGGCCAGCCGCGCGCTGACACTTGCATTTGTCTCCGCTGGCGTTGGCGCGCTCGCAGGCGTCGTGATGATCACGTTGCTTTCTGGATGGGTGGCGGATTTTGCTCTGCGGTTCTCGTCGCCTGAATATTTTGCCATCTATTTTCTCGCCTTCGCCAGTTTCATCTCGATGGGCTCCAGCGCGCCGTTCAAGACGCTGGTATCGATGATGCTGGGCTTTGCCCTCGCTTCGGTGGGCATGGACACCATATCAGGCAACCTTCGCCTGACCTTCGACATTCCCGAACTGATCAAGGGTATCAGCTTCCTGATCGCGGTGATGGGGCTATTCGGCATCGGCGAACTCCTCTTGACCACTGAAGAGGGGCTGCGCTTCGAAGGCATCAAGGCCCGTGTCCAGATTTCAGAGGTCGGCAAGACGCTGCTGGAACTGCCGCGGTACTGGTTCACGGTTCTGCGCTCGATTTTCATCGGCATCCTGATGGGCATCACGCCCGCAGGTCCGACCGCCGCCTCCTTTATGAGCTATGGCCTGGCCAGCCGTTCGGCGCGCGACAAGTCGATGTTCGGCAAGGGTGACCCGCGCGGCATCATCGCGCCGGAAACCGCGGATCATTCGGCTGGAACGTCGGCGCTACTGCCGATGCTGGCCCTGGGCGTGCCAGGCTCGGCCACGGCGGCGGTCATGATGGGTGGCCTGATGATCTGGGGCCTCACCCCGGGCCCCATGCTGTTCGTCGAACGTCCGGACTTCGTCTGGGGTCTGATTGCAAGTATGTATCTCGGCAATATCGTCGCGGTCATATTGGTGATCGCTACCGTGCCTCTTTACGCCTCGATCCTGCGGGTGCCGTTCACCGTCATCGGTCCGGTCATCGTGGCGGTCATCTTCAGTGGCGCTTACCAGGTAAGCAACTCTCTCACTGACGTCTGGTTGGTCGTTCTGTTTGGCCTGCTCGGCTACATTTTCAAGAAGCTCGACTATCCGCTCGCCCCGCTGGTTCTGGCTATGGTGCTGGGAGACAAGGCGGAAGACGCGTTTCGCCAATCGATGCTGCTATCTTCTGGAAAGCTTAGCATTTTCTGGTCGAACGGTCTCGTATCCACGCTGATGGCAATCGGCTGCCTTCTTCTCTTGTCCCCCTTGCTGATGTGGGTACTGGGGATATCGCGCAGACGATTGATCAGGCCGGACTTGCAGCAGGGCCCAAGCGAAAACCCGTCTTGAGCTCAACCTGACACTCGCAGCTTTTTACCCCCTAATGGAGGTTCCCGTGCCTATCCCACCGAGGAACTGGAACAGACACGATTGGCCGATAGCCGCAGCCATGATCCAGTATCCAAATGTCATGCGCGACGGCCGATCGGTCCAGGATCAAAGTGTCGAGGAGTGGCAAGCCACGCTTGCGGATGTCGTGGATGCCGGCTTCACTGAACTCGATCCGACCGACAGCTGGCTAAGGCTGGCCGATCTCTCAGCCGTGCGGCTGGATGATTTCGTGAAATTGGCAAGTTCGCTCAATCTCGCGATTCCCGCGATCTCCACGTCGCGGCGAAGCGTCATCGACCCCGAACATGGCGATGTGCACCTCGCCTATAGCCATCGCGTCATCGAGACGGCGGCACGGATCGGCGCCGGCTCCGTATCGTTAGGTCTGTTTGGGCCGTTGACGGATGCCCAGAAGGCCGCGCTGTGGTTCTGGACGGTGGATGGTGTCAGGAATCCCGACGATCCGCAGGTATGGAGGAAAGCCGTGGCGCGCATCCGCGAACTCGGCCGCCACGCAGAGGAGCTCGGCATCGAATTGTCGCTCGAAATGTATGAGGACACCTATCTTGGAACGGCCGAAAGCTCTGTTCGCTTCGTCACCGATGTCGGTTTGCCAAATGTCGGGATCAACGCCGATGTCGGCAACCTCATTCGCCTGCACAGGCCCGTCGAGCACTGGCTGGAGATGATCGACAAGGTTGCGCCATACGCCAAATACTGGCACGTGAAGAATTATACCCGCGTTGAAGATCCTGTTTCCGGCGCGATCATCACGCATCCAGCTCCCCTTGAGACGGGTATCGTCAATTATCGTGTCGCCATAAGCCTTGCGCTCGACCACGGTTTTGCAAGCCCCTTCCTTTGCGAACACTATGGCGGAGACGGCCTGTCTGTCAGTGCGGCCAACCGCGACTATCTGAGGCGCATTCTCCCCAAGACAGTGCCAAGCAATGGGGAGACTGCGCGATGACCACCATTTGCGACGCTCCAGAAGATTTCGCTTCGGCGGCGCTTGCCGGCTTTTGTGCCGTCCATGGCCGGCATGTTCGCTTAATCAAGGGCGGTGTGGTGCGCTCGACCGAGGTGCCGAAAGGCAAGGTCGCCGTCGTTGTCGGAGGCGGCTCGGGGCACTATCCCGCCTTCGCGGGTTATGTTGGCCCAGGCCTGGCCGATGCCGCGGTTGCCGGCGATGTCTTCGCCTCCCCGTCGACCGCCGCCGTAGCGCGCGTATGCCGGCATGCAGACCAAGGCGGTGGAATTCTGCTCGGCTTCGGCAACTACGCCGGCGACGTCCTGAATTTCGGCGTGGCGGCGGAACGATTGCGGGCTGAGGGCATCGACGTCCGGCTCTTGCCGGTGACTGACGATATTGCCAGTTCGCCCGCAGATGCGGTTGCCAAGCGGCGCGGCATCGCCGGCACCGCTATCGTGTTCAAGATTGCGGGCGCCGCAGCCGAGGCTGGCCTGCCGATGGACGAGGTGGAGCGTATTGCCCGCCATGCCAACAGCCGCACTGGTACTTTCGGTGTGGCCTTCAAAGGATGCACGCTGCCAGGCGCCGCTGCTCCGCTGTTTACCGTTCCCTGTGGAAAGATGGCGTTGGGTCTGGGCATTCACGGTGAACCCGGGATCCGCGAGGAAGACATAACATCAGCCTCTGATCTGGCAAAACTTCTTGTCGGCACCCTCGTCGCCGAGCGCCCGGCGGGAGCGAAAAAGGTAGCCGCCTTGCTCAATGGCCTGGGCTCGACCAAATACGAGGAACTCTTCGTGCTGTGGCACGCGATTGCATTGCATCTCAAGTCGGAGGGGCTCGAGGTGATCGAGCCCGAAGCCGGCGAATTCGTCACCAGTTTGGACATGCAGGGGTGTTCGCTGAGCTTTTTGTGGCTTGATGACGAATTGGAAGCCTATTGGCGCGCGCCAAGCGACGCGCCGGTTCTTCGCAGAGGCGCGGTGATCGCCGCTAATCCGACCACCGACGTCCTAAATGAACCGGAAGGACAGCCGGTCTACCTGGCGGCTTCCGCAGCCTCCAAAGCAAGCGGCGTTTGTATCTCTAACATGATGCAGAGCCTTGCGGCGATGCTCAAAGATGCCGAGAAGAATCTTGGCCGCATCGATGCCATAGCCGGCGACGGCGATCACGGGCAAGGCATGAGCCGTGGTTCGGCTGCCGCGTCTGCCGCCGCTTCGGTAACCGCGGCAGCCGGTGCCGGCGCCGCGAGCGTTCTAGCTGCGGCAGGCGACGCCTGGGCCGACAGGGCAGGAGGCACGTCCGGGGCCATTTGGGGCCTGCTGCTTCGGTCGTGGAGCAGCAGCTTCAAGGACGATGAGTCCGTGACGACGGAGGCGGTGGTCCTCGGAGCGCGCCTCGCGCTCGATAGCGTGACCCGGTTGGGAGGCGCTCGCATCGGTGACAAGACTCTGGTCGACGCGCTTGTGCCGTTCGTGGAAACGCTCGAAGACAGGGTCGCATCCGGAAAATCCTTGGCGCAAGCCTGGCGCGATGCTGCGCACGCGGCGACGCTGGCGGCTAATGCTACATCCTCGCTCGTCCCAAAGCTCGGTCGCGCCCGTCCGCTGGCGGAACGCAGCATCGGCCATCCCGATCCAGGTGCAGTGTCACTGGCCATGTGCGCACGAACCGCTGCGGTCCTTCTGCGGGAGAGTTCCTGACGCTTTAAGCCCGTGGTTCGAGTTCTCGCGATCAGTGCTCCTCTCGGTGGTTGGCGATCAGGATGGGGAAGCTGAGGGCGGAATTCCGACCAGATCAGCAACAGCCCGTTCTGTGCTCCCAAGTAGTCAATTGCGACGGTGCGGACCTGACGATAGAGCAAGTCGGCATCAACACCCGACTTATCTTGAGCGACGTCGCCGCGCTTGGTCGCCTTGAGCAATCGGGTTGGATCCGAGGGATCGAAGTCCGCGTCTGAAGACTTCCCGAACCCAAACACTAGATCCTACTGTTTGCGGCAGCGCCGGGCGGCATGATGGCTCACGCCTTACACAACCCTGATTTACTTTGCAGAAATGACGGGTGGGGCAGTGATGGAGCAAGCGCGTCCAACCAAACTACCCACAGAGGTCCTGTTTGGCCGGAATTTCTGGAGCTTCGAATTCTGGGTCGCGCCTCAGCCAGAATTGCGTTTGCTTATAGGACAAATGGGACATTGGATCCGGTTTAAGGAAAAATTTGAGGAGGAACCGACTTCTGGCGCGTGCCCTCCTGGGTCGTGAACGTCAGCACGAGTCCTGCGCTGGAAGTTACTACTTGACCGTGATGGCGAGCTTGCCCTTGACGTGTCCTATCTCAAGTCCGCCGTTTTCTGGTTCGACTATTCGCCCGGCTCGAACTCACCTTTGAACAAGATCGTCTCCACCGGCCCAAGCGGATTAGCGATCCGCCTCTCCAGTACTTCGACGAGTGTACGCCCGACCCCCGTCATGTCGACAGAATGAACTCCAATTTTGGCGGGTAGGAAGCGCGCCAGCCGCGTGCTGTCCCGAGTGACAATATGGACGTCGCTCCCCAGCGCAAGACCTCTTTTGCCAAGAACATGTAACGCCCCTAGAAGGCCCAGCTCGTTGGCGCACGCCAAGCCCGTCGGCGGATCTGGCGACCCCAGTAGACGATCGAACCAGGCGGCGCTGGATTCCATGGTGAACATGCCATGGCCGATCAGGGACTGGTCGATCGGAATACCGGCCTCGGCCAGCGCCCTTTGATGCCCGGAAAGGCGCATGGCACTCGCCTGATCCTCCGGTACGAGAAGTTGCAGGGCAATGCGTCGACAGCCGCTGTGCGCAAGCCGTCGGGTCGCCTCATAGGCAATCTGTTCGTTGTCGACATCGACATACGGATAAGGGGTACCCAAGTCGGTTCTTCCAAATGTGACGAATGGCATGCCTGCATCCAGCAGCAGCTTGACGCGCGGATCGCCCGACACCATGCGCGTGATGATTAGTCCGTCTGTGCTGCGCGCTTGAAGCTGCCGCTGCACACTCTCGACAGGATCGTCATCCGGAGTGGTGGAATAGATGGAGAGATTATAACCCGCTTGCCGCGCCGCCAGCGTCATGCCCTCGATCAAGGGAAGCTTTAACAGATCGGACAGGTGGTCTTGTGTCTCCATCGGGTATACTGCCGTTATCGTCAGCGTGCGGCCGGTTTTGAGCGCGAAGCCGTGGTGATTTGGCAGATAACCGACCCGTTTCGCCGCGTCTTTTACGCGTGCAATGGTCGAGGGATGGACTTCTGGTCCGTCCTTGAGTGCGCGGGAGACCGTCGTCACCGAAAGCGAAAGTTCCGCCGCGAGCTGTTTTAGATTGGCCATTGTCGCCCCCCCTTCACTGCTAAAATCGCCGGCTGAATTCCCGCTGGAGCGACGTGACGTTACTGGATTCGACACCGCCGTCAATCCAAGCTTCCGCTAATAGTAGCTTGACTCAGGTTTTGATTGAGTGCAATCGTAACGTTACGATTACGGGAAAATCGCTCTTTCGAGCACTATCAACCATGGGGAGGAGAACCTATGTCCTGGCTACGTGTGTCCTTTACAGCGTTTGCAATCTCGGCTGCCTTGCCTGTTCATGCTCAAACGGTCACCATCACGACTGCGGGTGGCGACTATGGCAACGCCATGAAGGAAGCCATGTGGGGCCCCGCTGCAAAAGAGCTTGGATACGATATCCACGAGGAGACCCTAAGCGACGGCCTCGCCGCCTTGAAGATGCAGGTCACCTCGGGTGCTGTCACGACCGACGTAATTCATCTGGGCTCACCGGAAGGCGCGCAGGCAGCCGCCCAATCGCTGTTGGAGCCGCTTGACTATAAGATCATCGATCCCAAGGCCGTGCCGGAGGGCGCAAAATCAGACTACTGCTATCCGTTCGACTCTTACGGCACCGTCATGTCCTGGAACACCAAGACCTATGGCGAGAACCCGCCCAAGAACTGGGCCGAGTTCTGGGACGTTACAAAGTTTCCTGGTCGTCGCGCGCTGCGCGCCAATGCTCAAGACTCGATCGAGATCGCGCTGCTCTCCGACGGCGTGGCCCCGGTGGATATCTATTCCGTGCTCAACACGCCGGAGGGTTTGGATCGCGCCATCAAGCGGCTCGAAGCAATCAAACCAAATGTAGCCGTGTGGTGGACTTCGGGCGCTCAGTCGGCGCAGTTGCTGAAAGACGGTGAGGCGGATCTGGTCATCACCTGGAACGGACGGGCAGAGACCGTGAAAAAAGACGGCGGCGCGGCCGACTACACGTTCAAGGGTTCCGTCATTGGCACCGACTGCCTCGGAGTGCCGAAGGGGGCGCCGAACAAGGAAGCTGCTATGAAGCTTATCGCGGCGATGACGCAGCCGGCGCGCGTGGCCAAGCTGACCGATTTTATTGCCTACGGCCCGGTCAATCCTGCCGGATACGAGGGTGCCCTTATTCCCAAAGATCGCCTTAAGACCCTGGCGACCGCGCCCGAAAATGCCGGCACTTCGGTGTTCTCGAACGCGGATTGGTGGGTCAAGAACGGCGAGGCTGCCCAAAAGGCCTTCGATGAGATGATGAGCCGCTGAGTCTCGAACATATCAGCGCTAAGGCCGGAGCACATGATGAAGTCGCTCGCGATCACCATCGACAGCGTTCGCAAAACCTATGGGTCCTACGTCGCGCTGGACGATGTTTCGCTCGACATCAAGGCTGGCGAATTCCTCACCCTGCTGGGGCCGTCCGGATCGGGCAAGACCACGTTGCTCATGGCCCTGGCTGGGTTTGTCCGGCCCGATGGCGGTAAACTCTTGTTGGGGGATCGGGACATCACCCGCCTGGCCCCCAACAAGCGGGAGATCGGTATCGTGTTTCAGAACTATGCTTTGTTTCCGCATATGAACGTCCTGTCGAACGTCGAATATCCGTTGGTGTTGCGCAAGACTCCGAGAGCGGAGGTCCGGAAGCGGGCGTTTGAGGCCTTGGCCCGCGTCAAGCTCGAAGGTCTGTCGGAGCGCAACATTGCCGCGCTCTCCGGCGGACAGCGCCAGCGGGTAGCACTGGCGCGGGCGATCGTCTTCGAGCCACGCGTGATGCTGATGGACGAGCCTCTGTCGGCGCTCGACAAGAACCTGCGCGAAACCATGCAGTATGAAATCAGACGTCTGCATGATGATTTGGGGATCACCACCATCTATGTGACGCATGACCAGCGCGAAGCGCTGATTATGTCTGACAGGATCGTCGTGATGAATTCCGGCCGCATCCAACAGATCGATACGCCACAGCGTATTTACAATCATCCATCGACCCGCTTCGTCGCGGAATTCATGGGCGAGGCAAACATTATAGCTCCAGGTTTGGTGCGCAGAATCGACCGCGCCCATGCATCGCCCGAAGCCCTGATGATCCGCGCGGAAAGCTTCCATCTTGATGCAAAGCTCGTCGGACGAGATGACGTCGCGCTCGAAGGAACACTGCGCGCCAAGGTGTTTCGCGGCGAGAACTGGCTTCTGACGCTTGTGCTGGACGGCGGGCAAGAGGTTCTTGTCTGCATTCCAGCAGTCATGGCCAGCGGCTGCGCCGAGCTTGCCACCGGCCAGTCGATGACCGCCTTTGCACCAGCCGCAAAAGTTCACGCGATACCGGGAGCAAGGACGTGACCGTCCTGGTGGATCCCGCGCTCGCGGCAGATGCAAGACGAGAGCGGCGGTTCTTTCTCTCACTTTCGCTGCCAGCGCTGTTTATCGTTGGGCTGGCGGCGATACTGCCTATCCTGTGGATCATCCGGCAATCGTTCCTGACCACGGGTGGCGAATACAGTCTCGGCAACTACGACAAGGTGCTTTCGAGCGGTCTGACATGGTCGGCACTCGTTACAACGATTGAGCTGTCCCTTGGCACGCTGGCGATCTGCATTCTTCTTGGCACCCCGCTGGCGCTCGCTCTGGCCAGCGCCAGACCAAAAGTGGCCAATTTGCTGATGGCCTTCGTCATGCTGCCATTGTGGACCTCCATTCTGGTGCGCACCTATGGCTGGCTCGTGCTCTTGCGGCGCGATGGCCTGATCAACGCTGCGTTGACAGGTTCAGGCCTGACAGCTGAGCCATTGCCGCTGGTCTACAACTTCACGGGAACGCTCATCGGCATGATTCACTACATGCTGCCGCTCTTTCTGCTGCCGGTTTATGCCGCGATGCGCGATATCGATGCCAACCTCATTCGTGCGGCGGCGAGCATGGGCGCCACTCTCGGGCAAACAATCCGCACGGTCATTCTGCCGCTTTCGGCCGGCGGCATCTTCTCGGGGTCGATTATCGTCTTCATCTACACGCTAGGCTTCTTCATTACCCCGGCGGTGCTTGGAGGCGGCAAGGTAAATCCCCTCTCCACCCGGATCGAGCGCACGCTATCGACCTTTCAGGATTGGGGTTCGGCGAGCGTCCTGGGCATTCTGCTCCTCGTTACCATGGCGCTGGTCGCTGTGATGTTGCTGGTGGCGCGGCGACTGCTGACGGGCAACGGTGCGGCCCATGCTTGAGGCTTATCCGGACAACAGGCTTTCGCGCATCTGTCTGTGGGGCTTTTCCGCACTCGTGATGGCGTTCTTGATGCTGCCAACGCTCGTGGTCGTGCCGCTGTCCTTTTCGGCGTCCGACCTTCTCGAGTTCCCGCCACGCGCATATTCTTTGCGCTGGTACGATCATTTTTTCGGTTCGGCGACATGGATGGCGGCGCTCAGGACGAGCCTGATCCTTGGAACATTGACAGCCATGCTCGCGGTGCCCCTGGGGCTGCTGGCCTGTATTTCGTTAAACCGGCTTGGCGGAAAGGCCGCTGTTGCCATTCAGGGCATTCTGCTCACCCCGTCCATCGTGCCAGGAATCCTGCTTGCGATCGGTCTCTTCTTTGTGCTGGCGGCGCAACATCTGGTCGGAACGCTGTTCGGTGTGCTGGTCGGGCATGTCGTGTTGGCCATTCCTGTCGTGTGCATTGTGCTGTTGCCCGCTCTGGCCCGCTTTGACTGGAACCAGGTTCAGGCGGCGCGCAGCCTCGGCGCGAACTGGGCGAGAGCCATCGGCGGCATAATTGTCCCGCAGCTTCAGATCAGTCTGCCGTCGGCCATATTGATGGCCTTCCTGACTTCGCTCGACGAGTCCGTCATTTCGATCTTCGTATCGAGTGGTCAAAACAGCACGCTGCCGAAGCTCATGTTTATATCTCTGCGCGATCAGATCGATCCGACCATCGCGGCGATCTCAACGGTGTGGACCGCCACCGTCGTGGTCGTCGTCTTGATCGTGACCTTACGCCAAAAATCATGACGGGATTGGAAATATGCTCACAAACCAAACAGTCAGTGCTCCGGCGGATCATTCAGCGGACATACCTCAAGTAGGACTGGCTATAATCACCGGGTCGGCAAACTGGGGACTGGCCTTTCCGGAAGATATCGAATTCGATGGTGTGCGCACCTTACGGCGTGACATTAGTTTTGAAACGCCTTTCGGCCGCAGCGACAACTGGAAGCTGATCGAGTTCGATGCCTCAATTACCGCGGAAGGCAGAACGAAAAGTGCGTTGTGCATGTATTCGCACGGCAATCCACGCGACCATATCGACCATTCCTGCCATCGCCGGGCGTTCTGGGTGCTGATGAATGCGGGTGTAAAACAAGTCCTGGCCTGCTCGACCGTTGGCGCCATCAACAAAGCGATCCCACCCGGCGACATGGTGGTGACTGCCGATATCATCGAACTGACGCAGACGCCTTTTTCACTGCTTCCAGACCGCCAGAGCTTCGACTGCTCAGGCAAGCAGATCGTATGTCCAAGATGTGCCGCGGTTCTGGTTGAGACGGCCCGCCGTCATTGGCCAGCCGAATGCCGGGTTCATGGCATCGAACAGCAGTTGGTGGCTGCCCATTGTTACGGGCCTCGACTGACAACCCCGGCCGAGGCCTTGGCGTATCGAAGCATGGGAGCCGATGTGCTCAACCATTCCATCGCCCCCGAGGCCACCCTGTCGCGCGAGATCGGCGCGTGTTTCGTGCCTTTCGCGTTCGTAACCGCGGGTTTCAACGACTATATGGACCGCAGTCGCCAGAAATTGCTGCAGGAGGATATGTTGCCGAGGCTCTCTATGACAGCCTCGCGGGTTGCGCTGGAGACCGCGGCACAACTTCCAGATGATCCGGAATGCTCTTGCCAGGGCTTGAAGTCGCCTCAACCGGCAGAGCGTTCTACCAGGTTCTGAAGCAGCGATCGAGTCTGGGTAGTCGCGCCGAGCTGGCAGTCCGGCTTTGAAGGTTCCATGCTCGTCCTGGCTGCCCCGACGGAAGCTCTTCCTTAAAAACCTACATGCGATCGCCAGGGATTAGGTCGCTGCGTGCGTGCCCACCGCGGGAGCACAAGTCCGGTCGATTAAGTGCCCGCGTCAACACGGACGGCATCGGCGTTCACCATTGTGCCTAAAAGTCGCACAAAGGGCAGTCAGGAACTGACACAGTTCCTGGACGGTTCGCTGATCAGCGCGATTGGTCAGCAGCCAAAGACAGTTGGCAGATTGGCTTTCAGATGGATGTGTCACGCAGGCGCGCCAGTCGTTCGCTCAGTTCGTCTTCGCCGCCCTGGTACCTCGAGATCGAAGAAGACCATCGAATGTTTCTGCTCCCTTCGCCGAGCGGCTCCGCCAAAACCTTTCGAGTGAGCGACAGAACACAGGAACGTTCCTTTTTCTCGGGCATTCTTTCCCTTAATCTGCTCGCGTTCACTCCTACTTGCTCGGGCCCGAACATTGTCACCCAGAGAGCATGACTTGTCGAACCCTGGTATCGATGAGACTTTCATCATCGATCTCATTCCTGCGTTGCGCGCATTTGCGCGAACATTTTGCCACGTGCCCGACGATGCCGATGATCTTGTCCAGGAGACATTGACCAAAGCGCTTGCCAATCTGGAAAAGTTCGAGCCGGGCACGCGCCTGAAGTCCTGGCTCTTCACCATCATGCGCAACACCCACTACACCCGCCTCAAAGCGGCGGCCAGGGAAGCGCCTGGATTGCTCGACTGTGCCTCAAGCCGGCCAATCTCGCAGCCCTCGCAAGACTGGTCCGTGCAAAGTAGGGAAGTACATCAGGCGATCCAGAATTTACCGTCACACCAACGTGAGGTCCTGATGCTGATTGGCGTGCTGGGCGTAAGCTACGAGGAGACGGCCGAAATATGCGGCTGCGCCGTCGGCACCATCAAAAGCCGCCTCAACCGTGCGCGTGCCGGCGTTCTGGAGCTTCTAGGGGAAAGCTCGTCGCAGGCGCTGATCGAGCGCCGCCCCCAACTTTCGGATAGTCACTGGGATGCTGAAAGCGCACGGCGCTAAGCCGGCCCAGAATGATGTAGGCGCTGAGCCTGCGTGACTTTTATTTTCCGCGGTAAAGAGGCCCAATTCAGACGAAGAAGAGAAACAAGTTCGCGCGCCTGGGCCCGAGTCGCCGCCTGCCAGAGATGTTGGGGCAACGGCTAACACCGTCGCGGGCTTTCCGTTCAGCTAGCCAGGCTTCCCGAAGGCCAAGTTTCCTCGCGCGTTTCGTGACCCAAGACCCGCATCTGGAACAGATGCTTCGTCGAGCGAGATTTCAGTAACGGTGCTGCCAATGAGGTCTGACAGCCCACTGAGCTGACATGCATACGGCTCGCCCGATGCGCTCTGAAAACGCACTGTTTAGCCTCATTGAGCCAAGCTCTAGCGAGGCAGCGCGTAGGCGATTACCGAATCTCCTGCTTTGGTGCCAGTAGACCCATGACCGCCGGCGACAACGACAAGATACTGCCGACCGTCAGCAGCCTGGTAGGTGGACGGTGTTGCTTGCCCGCCCGCCGGCAGCCGTTGGCGCCAAATCTCGCGCCCTGTGCGAAGATCGTAACCGCGAACATAGTTGTCCATCGTTCCACTTAGGAATGCCACTCCGCCCGCCGTCACGATCGGCCCACCAATTCCGGGCACCCCCATTTTGAAGGGAAGCGGAATCGGCGACAGGTCGCGAACCGTGCCGTTGACATGGCGGTATACGGTCTTGCCTGTCCGCAGATCCACCCCGGCGACATACCCCCAGGGTGGCTGCTGACAGGGCAGGTCTAGAAACGAGTAGAAGGGCCCCATCTTGGCCGCATAAGGGGCGCCGAAATTTTCATTGAACACTGGGGCGCCCTTCTGACTCACGACACGGGTCGTGTTGTCCGGCCTAGGCAGAAGCTGAGATGTGAAGGCCAGATAGACAGGCATGGCAAAGGCAATGTCTCGTTGCGGGTCCACCGCAATCGCGCCCCAATTGAAGACGCCGAAATTGCCCGGGTAGACAATGCTGCCCTCGGTGGAAGGCGGCGTAAACACCCCGTCATATCTCAGCTGACGGAAGCGGATGCGGCAATAGAGCTGATCTATGAGGGTGACGCCCCACATATCCGCTCCGGTAAGTGCCTTCGGCCGGAAAGACACTGCGGAGTGGGGCTGAGTCGGGGACGTATGATCGCCGTCCACAGCACCTTGCGGGGCGGGCTCTTCCTGGACGGGCAGAATGGGTTGTCCGGTGAGGCGGTTCAGAACAAATATTTCACCCTGCTTGGTCGGCGCAACCAAAGCCGGAACGTCCTGTCCGCCCACGGTGAGATCGACTAGGCTCGGCTGAGCCGGCACGTCATAGTCCCAGAGGTCATGGTGGACCGTCTGGAAGACCCAGGCGACCTTACCCGTGTCTGCGTGCAGCGCCAGGATCGAAGACGAAAACCGCTCGGCCTCGGGTCCGCGCTTGGCACCAAACTGGTCCGGCGACTCGTTGCCCATCGGAAAATAAACGAGTCCAAGCTTGGGGTCGTAGCTGGCGACGCTCCATGAATTCGGTGCATTGTTGGAATAGGTCTGACCATTGGGAATAGGACCGGTGGCATCTGGGTTCTTGCTGTCGAAATTCCACACAAGTGCGCCCGTATAGGCGTTGAAGGCTCTGATCACTCCAGATGGAGAGGTGGTTGCCACGTTGTCATTGACCGCTCCCGCAACGATGACAAGGTCGTGAGTGATGACGGGAGGCGACGTCGAATAGAAAGAACCTGGCGTCACGTTGGGCATGTTGGCCCACAGATTGACGGTGCCGTCAGCGCCGCCAAACCCCGGACAGATCTTGCCGGTCTCGGCGCTGATCGAGATAAGCCTGCCGTCCGATGTCGGGACGAAAAGCCGCTTCATGCATTCGCGGGTCAAGCTCACGCTGGCTGGCGGCTGATCGCGATTGATGACCGGGTTGGGAGCCCCAGGCTGTGCCTGTCCAGTCACCACATTTTGCGGCACCCCGGCGGCCTGCGTTGTAATTTCGTCGACGCTCTGCTGGAGATCGGCGCCAGCCTGCACGGGCGCCCCGGCGACATCCGGCGCGAGTGAAACGTTGGGGGGCAGGTCGGCCGGCGTGACCTCCTCATACGCGACCCCTCGGCAGGTCATGTGTTGAGTAGTCGCCTGGGGCGGCTCTTTGAGCTTAGGATCAAACCGCCATTTCTCTTTGCCTGTGTCTGGGTCGAGCGCTATCACTGTGCTGAACGGGGTGCAGATGTATACGGTGTCGTTGACCATCAGCGGCGTGACCTCATAGGTCGTCTCCTGGGGATCATTCTGCCCGCGTATCTGCCCTGTCTTGTATGTCCACGCCACCTGCAGGTTGCCGACGTTTTTCGGAGTGATCTGGGCTAAGGGCGAGTAGCGCTGGCCCATCGAGGTCCGTCCATAGGCGACCCATTGTCCTGGCGGGGTGCCGTCGCCTGAAGACGACACCGCCCCCATGCGGTCGTGATCGAAAGTGCCAGCAACATCCTCTGGATCCTGAAACATCGAGCAAATGCCTGCGGCAGCCGCCAACACGATCACCGCCGCCAAAGCGGCATTATTGACATCAAAGCTTGTGCCGCTCCGATTGGACGCTACCGCCGCCCGATCGGAGCGGTTGGGTATGTTTATGATGGCTGGCAGGAGCACGAGAACGCCGATTACCAGTATGAGCCCGCCCCGCGGCGCGAGGGCCCACCAGTTGAAGCCCACTTCCCATAGTGCCCAGCAGAGTGTGACCAGTGTCGCCAAAGCGTAAAGCCCCACGCCCTTTGGGTTATGGCGCGCCATCAGAATCCCGGATGTGGCGAGCATCGCACCCAGTACCAAATAGAACCAGCTGCCGCCCAAGACCGCCAACCAAAGGCCCCCGACGACGAGGAATGCTCCTACGACAAAAATGATTGCCGACAGCACGAGCCGATACATCGCGCACTCTCCTGATTAGGTGTGAGTTTGTCGTCTCCGCATCGAAGCGCGACCTGATGAAGGCCCTAGCGAGGGTTCGACGAATTCCACGCTACGGCCGACGATCGAGCGCGTGTGGCGTCTCTCCGCCCGAACTTCCACCCATGGATCCACCACCCCGCAGGACGAGAATTGCTGCGACAATGACGACAAGGACGACCAGGGCAATTGCTATTCCGCGATTCACGCTTGAACTCCACATGAAGTACTTCCTTGGTGTCATTCGGGCCGATGCGGCCACCGCGCCTGCGACGGTTGCGATACTTGCCGGTCGAGAACGTTATCCGTATGGGGACCGACATTGTCGGCGAGGGCCGTTATAGGGCTGGAAGGTGTTGTCTGATCGCCTATAGGATCGATAATGATCATAGCACCATCGAACGTGCCGACTGGATCCGGAGCCTTGTTGCATGAATTCCTCCCCAATGGCGTTGCATATGGTTGCGAACAACAACGAGGTGGCTTTGTTCCGAATGCGCGGTCAAGTTTATTTGAACTCTTTAAGCTCCTGAAGCTCCTGAAGCACAGCGAAGGAACGCTCGCAGCGCACACAAGATGCTCCTGACAACGCTCCGCTTCTGGCCGGAAGTGCTGTCGGGCCCCATGCCTCCGCTGCTCGGCGGCACCGCCTTCAAGATATTGATTACCGCAATGAGCAGCCTGCCAGCGGCAGCCAGCCGGCGTCGCCGCATAGCTCCAATTTTTGTGAGCTCAATGCCGCAGCAATTGTTTCCAGCAGGATTACCCACATGGTCGAAGGTCGCATCTGGTTTTAGTGGCGTCGTACATTACATTGGCAAGTCACTGGGCGAGCCGGGCCCCGCGTAGCGAGCACTCAGCCGTCCAGCGTCAATAGGACTGATCTCTTCGTGTCGGATGGTGCCCAGATTTTTAATGAGCTATAAGCAGTTGCGTGCCCTGACCATCCTGCCAGGTTGGTCCTGCGTGCGGTGGTCATCCCATCTTGTTCTTCGCCCCGCCCAAGGTCGACTGGCGTAACCTATAGGCGGTGAGCGGGTTCCAATGCACTTCCGCAGCTGACCCGGAGGCACAATGGATGATTTGTCTATCGCCACCTTAGGGATGATCCTGCTCACGGCTTCACTGGTTGCCATAATCTCGAGGCGTCTGCGGCTGCCCTACAGCGTCGGCTTGGTTGCGGCTGGCATTGCGCTGAGCTTCCTGCCGGGCGTGGCCGAACTGCCTCTCAGTCGTGATCTGATCTTTACCGTATTCCTGCCGCCGCTGATTTTTCAGGCGGCGCTGGAGATTGAATGGCGTCACTTCAGGGTAAATCTCCCGGTGACAGCACTGCTCGCCTTTCCAGGGGTCGCCATCGCCGCAGCGGCTGTGGCGGCCGGCATGCATTTACTGCTTGGATGGGGCTGGATCGGCGCGAGCCTGTTCGGGGTTCTAATCGCCGCCACGGACCCGGTATCGGTTCTGGCTGCCTTCAAAGAGATGAAAGTGCAACCTCGCCTCGGGCTCTTGGTGGAGTCCGAAAGCCTGCTTAACGACGGTGCGGCGGCCGTCGGCTTCGTGATCTTGCTGTCGATTGCTGCTGGCGCCAGCGCTACGCCTTTGGCAATAGCGTCGTCATTTGCCTGGACGGTGGCAGGCGGCGTGGCCATGGGCGCGCTCGTGGCAGCGGTGCTTCTTCTGATAGCGGGACGAACTGAAGATCATCTGGTGGAAATCACATTGACGACCATTGCTGCCTACGGCTCCTTTCTTATCGCTGAGAAGTTCGGCATGTCCGGTGTGCTCGCCACCCTCACGGCCGGTCTGCTGGTCGGCAATGTCGGCTGGAAGGGGGCAATTTCCGCCAATGCGCGGAGCCACGTCCTTGCCTTTTGGGCATATGCAGCGTTCCTGGCTAACTCAATCGTGTTCATTCTGATCGGCGGCCATGAAGCGCACCAGCCTTTGGGGATTTTTTCCGTAGGCTCGGCGATTGCCGTCCTACTCGTACTCCTTGGCCGGGTGCTGGCCATCTACCCGCTCTGTGGCCTGCTCGCCGGAACCGCACTCCAGGTTGATCTGAAGTATCAGCACATTTTGGTCTGGGGAGGACTGCGAGGCTCGCTCGCTCTGGCCTTGGCCCTCGCACTGCCCATAGGCATAGCCGAACGCGGCGAAATCATCGTTACGGCCTTTGCTGTCGTCGCCTTTTCGATCTTCGTCCAGGGCCTTACGATGCCTTGGCTCATTCGCCGAATGGGCCTGACGATTGATGATTGACAGCCTGACGGTTCCCGGCAATCTGCGGCTGCAACTTTGCCCATAGCCCTGGCGGTGGTGATGTGCAGGAAGACGACAAGGTTAGCGCCCATCTACGCGATGGCAAGCACGTCAGGGCCGAAATCACCGCCGGTTGGTAGATCAAGTCAATCTGCGCCGCGAGGAGATGGTGAGCAGGATGGCCAGTCCGAACCCGAGCAGGTAACCCGCAAGGCCTCCCGCCGGTTCATGTTCGTCAATG
Organism: Mesorhizobium sp. B2-8-1; assembly: GCF_006440955.1. Classification (NCBI taxonomy): domain Bacteria; kingdom Pseudomonadati; phylum Pseudomonadota; class Alphaproteobacteria; order Hyphomicrobiales; family Phyllobacteriaceae; genus Mesorhizobium; species Mesorhizobium sp. B2-8-1. The sequence continues at coordinate 147,069 of NZ_VFTX01000009.1, forward strand.
CGTTCTTCACCCGCGGGACCGCGACTGAAAACTTCCTGCTCGAAGGAAAATTGCTACATGTCTTCACCGCTAGAGCCATGTATGAAGGACTGGATTTCGTCTAGGTCGATCTTCCCGTCACCATTCTCGTCCACGGCAGAGAAGATCCTGCCTACCGCGTCCTGAACCTCGTTCTCCGATAGAGATCCGTCGCCATCCGTGTCCAGCAAGCCAAGCATCAGGCGCATCCCGGCGCCGCGCATCATGCGGTGACCGCGCTGTCCAGCCATTCGATGCCCTTGGCCCCAGTCACCGTGATTTTGCCAGCGGTCGCCGTGACGGTTGGCTACGTCGGGATGCTCAGCATCCTCGCCGCCGCCAGCTTCGTTGTCGCGGTCCTCATGACGGTAACCTTCGTTAGAACCGCGATCCTGTTGCAGCTTCTCCTGGACCGCTTGCTCGACCATTTGCCGGATCATTTCATGTGTCGGGCCACCCGCTTGTCCGTTCGCATCCGGCAACTGCCCGGCGCCGGGCTGTTCGGTCGCCGGAGCGGGCGCTGGTGTCGTCGGCGCCGGTGTTCCGCTTGTCTGGGCGAGCGCAGGAAAAGTCACAACTATAAAGGCGGCGGCCGCAGCCGTCGTGCTAGGCGGAAATTTCATGGCATGCTCCATCCATCCGTCGTTTGCCTGCAAACCCTGCGCCAAACTGGAGCTTGATCCGATTGTTCCGCCAACAGGCTCGGGTCACGACGAAGTTACAGGAAACGCCGCAACTGGCGCCGGTGCATTGCGCCGGTGCCGTCACGTCTTGGGCGGACCGCAACGTTTCAGCCCAGCGACTGTGGTTTGGTGGTCGCCGGCCCATCTTAGGCGCGAGTAGCGCGCTGCCGCGCCTGGTTCAACCCTGCACGAACGCGACCAGCCGCTATGGGGCGGGCTGGGTATCGGTGGTCACTGAGCTGGAACGAGGACCGCTGCACCGTCTTCGGCGAGGCCTTCGCCAAGTCGAGCCTGAAAGAGTTCGGCGACAGCCGATCCATCGGCGCCAAGCTCGGCATCAGCGTCAAGTGGCAGTCAGCAGGTTGACGGCTGACTCGAATCAAGCCGCTCGATCGGGCAACGCGCTCCCATTTCAAGTCGAAATTGGCAGATCACCGCTTGCAAATCGGCCGCCGCTGTCTTTTGCTCGCGCGACAGTCAGTCCTCCCTTGATGGTTGAATGCTTGGCGAACGGATGAACAAGATCGATCGGCGACGGCCAGAATACGAAATGGGCGGCACCGTAAATGCCGTGCGCCTTGGAACGCGGTTGCGCCTCGCTCGGCAAACGCGCGGCATGACGCTAAAGTCGCTGGCCACCGCTGCGAACTGCTCTGAAAGCCTTTTGTCCAAGATCGAGAACGGAAAGGCTTCGCCATCGCTGCCCATGCTTCACCGCCTGGTCGAGGTTCTGGACACTAATATCGGCTGGATGTTCGAGGAGGTCGACGATGACGAGGCGATCGTCTTCCGGGCAGGTGCGCGACCGTTGATCACACTGGACGCGTTGAGGCGCGGCGATGGCATCTCACTGGAACGCGTCATCCCGTATTCGTCCGGTCACCTGCTCCAGTGCAATATCCATCACATAGAGCCAGAAGGCGAGAGCGAAGGTCCGATCCAGCATGTCGGCGAGGAAGTCGGCTATGTGCTTACGGGTCGGATCGAGCTGATCGTCGATGGGAAGAACCATGACCTCACTGCTGGCGACGCCTTCGTGTTCAGGTCGGAATTGCCGCATCATTACCGCAACGTTGGGAAGGAGCGCGCGAGCATTTTTTGGGTCAACACGCCGGCGACCTTCTGATTGCGTTTCGATCGTTCAAACTCATTGACAAATATTCAAGTGTCTTGAATTGTTGCCTCGTGCCTGTAGCACCAATGGGACCAAGCAAATTGAGGTTTGGCCCGCAAGCAAGGGGAATCGCAAATGCGTCTGTTCAAACTTCTCGTCGGTTGCGCGGCCGTCATTGCCATTGGCTCGACAGCCATGGGATCAGCTCTCGCCGACACGTTCGCTCTCGTCAACATCAACCAGCAAGCCCTGTTCTTCAACCAGATCAATGAGGGCGCGCAGAAGGCGGCCGATGCCGCCGGCGCCAAGCTCGTCATCTTCAATGCCAACAACGTCCCGAGCGCGCAAAATGACGCGATCGAGACCTACATCACACAGAAAGTCGATGGCATCATCCTGGTCGCCATCGACGTGAACGGCGTCAAGCCTGCGATCACTGCTGCCAAGGCGGCCGGCATCCCCGTGGTTGCCATCGATGCGCAGATCCCGAACGGCGATAACGTCGCCTTCATCGGGGTCGACAACACCAAGGCTGGTGCGGATATCGGCAAATTCTACGCCGACTATGTGAAGACCGAGATGGGCGGCAAAGCCAAGATCGGCATCATCGGCGCGCTCAATTCTTTCATCCAGAACCAGCGGCTCGACGGCTTCAAGAAGGCCGTCACCGATAGCGGCGAGGCGATCACTTTTCTCGATACGGTCGACGGTCAGAACGTTCAGGAGACGGCGTTAAGCGCTTCGGAGAATTTGATGACCGCCAATCCGGACATGACGACGCTCTATGCGACCGGCGAGCCGGCGTTGCTGGGTGCTGTTTCCGCCGTAACCAGCCAGGGCCGCACCGGCGACGTCAAGGTGTTTGGCTGGGACCTCACCAAGCAGGCGGTTCAGGGCATCGACGATGGCTGGGTGGTGGCGGTGGTCCAGCAGGATCCGGCCGGCGAAGGCAAGGCAGCAGTCGAAGCGCTGACTAAGTTAAAGAAGGGCGAAAAGGTCGACCCGATCATCAACATTCCGGTGACGATCGTGACCAAGAAGAACGTCGACCAATACCGCGCGATGTTCAAGTAAGCTGCATCGACGGCCGATCCTGCGGCGCCGCCTGAAGCTACGCCGCAGATGCTTTTGCAAAATGGCGTGTATTCAAGATGAGCAGTAGCGAGACCTACCGGGTGCGCATGAGCGGGATCTCAAAGCGCTACAACGCCATCCAGACGCTCGATGACGTGTCCTTGACGCTGAAGCCGGGCGAGGTCCTGGGCCTGGTCGGCGACAATGGCGCAGGAAAATCGACGTTGAGTAAGGTGCTGTCGGGAGCGGTGATCCCCGACGCCGGCACGATCGAGATTGATGGAATGGCGGTGACCTTCAACTCGCCGGCGGACTCCCGTGCAGCGCGTGTAGAGATGGTCTATCAGGACCTGTCGCTATGCGACACGATCGATGTCGCCGGTAATCTGTTTCTCGGCCGCGAGCCGCGCCGGCACATCGCCGGCATCTCCTTTCTCGACAAGAAGCGCATGCATGAGCAAACGCGCCAGATGCTCGACCGCCTCGGCATCGTTATCGCCGACACGCGGCTCAAGGTCGAAAACCTGTCCGGCGGGCAGCGACAATCGATCGCGATCGGCCGGGCTGCCTCTTTTGAGCCTTCGGTGCTGATCATGGATGAGCCGACGGCAGCGCTTGCCGTCGCCGAGGTCGAGGCTGTGCTGGACCTGATCCGCACCGTGAGCGCCCGCGGCGTAAGCGTTATTCTGATTACCCACCGCCTTCAGGATCTGTTCCTCGTCTGCGACCGCATCCAAGTCATGTATGAAGGACGCAACGTCGCCGAGCGGCTGATCGGCGAAACCAATATTGAAGACGTGGTCAATCTGATCGTGGGCCGCAAATTCAATGCTCGTTCCGCTGCCAGTCGATACCGCGATGGAGCACCGATATGAGCGAAGCGACCAACTCCGCTCAGTCCCGAAGGGTGCGCGAAGCCACATGGCGAGAAGCGATGCTCGCCAATGGTAGTGTCGTGTCTATTGCGCTATTCTTTCTTGTCGTCTGCATCATTTTCTCGGTAGCGACCAACGCCTTCCTGACATCGCCCAATCTGTTGAACATCCTGCGCCAGTCGGCGCCGCTGCTGATCGTTGCCGCGGCCATGACCTTCGTCATCACCACGGGCGGCATCGATCTTTCAGTCGGCTCCGTGCTGGCGCTAGTGGCAACGCTGTCGGCGACACTGCTTCAGTTCGGCCTGCCATGGCCGGCTGTCATCCTCGCCATGCTTGCGCTGGGTGCCCTTCTCGGCGCGATGCAAGGCTATTTCGTGGCCTATGAGGGCATCCCGGCCTTCATCGTCACGCTTGCCGGGCTCTCGGTAATCCGTGGCGTGGCGCTGCTCATCACCGGCGGCTATTCCATCCCCGTCGAGCCGGGAAGCTCTTTCACGGTCATTGGCCGCGCCTGGTTTCTCGGCGTGCCGGTGCCGGCGCTTATCGCGGTCGCGATCCTCGCGATCGCCTATCTGGCATTCAACGAGACGCCGTTCGGCCGCTATGTGACCGGCATTGGGGCCAACACCGAAGCGGTGAGACGCGCCGGCGTGAACACGCGGCTGATGACCCTTTTCGTCTATGTGATTTCCGGCACCGCGGCGGCGCTTGCGGGGATCATCATTGCTGCCCGACTCGGATCCGGATCTTCGAATGCCGGGCAAGGCTTCGAGCTTGAGGTGATCGCCGCCGTTGTGCTTGGCGGCACCAGTCTGTTCGGCGGCCGCGGAACCATCATTGGCACGGTGCTCGGCGCACTTACTGTGGCCGTCATCGGCAACGGCCTGATCCTGGCGCACCTGTCGCCCTTCCTGACGCCGATCGTGACCGGCACGATCATTCTGATCGCCATCTGGCTGAACTTCCGCCTGTTCCGCGGCGCCGTTCGGAGCCGTTGAGCTCATGAATAGTCTCTTCGATAACGCGCCGCGCAAGCAACGGCTGGAGATCGGAGTTGAGACCGGCCATGTGATGACGGTGCTCGGCCCCATCCCTGTCGACGAGATGGGGATTACCCTGATGCACGAGCACATCTTGCTCGACGGCGGGCGCACCTGGAAATGTCCTTGTCATCCGGACGATATGGCGCTCGCCGAGCAGCCGGTGAACATCGAGATTATCGGCGAACTGCGCATGAACCCTTACGTGAACCGCGACAACGTTTCGCTTGACGACAGCGACCTGGCGCTGTCGGAGCTGCAACGCTATCGCGCGCTCGGCGGGCACACCGTCGTCGACGCGACCAATATTGGTATCGGCCGCGAGCCGGACAAGCTTGCCCGCATCAGCCGCATGTCCGGTCTGAAGATCGTCATGGGCACCGGCTTCTATCTCGAGCACACCCATCCCGAATGGCTGAAGGCGATGGACGTCGACGCGGTGACCGAGTTCATTGTCAACGATGTCGGTGGGGGCGAGACGCAGCCGCCAATCATGGCCGGCCTGATCGGCGAGGTCGGCGTCAGCAAGGACTTCACCGCCGAGGAAAGAAAGTCGCTGAGAGCTTCCGCCCGAGCCTCGCGCATCACGGGCGTGCCGCTGTCAATCCATCTGCCGGGCTGGGAGCGCCTCGCGCACGAGGTGCTCGATGTCGTGCAGGACGAGGGCGCCGATCTGCGTCACACCGTCCTCTGCCACATGAATCCCAGCCACGACGATCTGGGCTACCAGACAAGCCTCGCCCGGCGCGGCGCGTTCCTCGAATACGATATGATCGGCATGGACTACTATTATGCCGATCAGAATGCGCAATCGCCCTCCGATGAAGAGAATGCACGAGCGATAGCGGCGCTTGTCGAAGCGGGGTTCGGGGACCGGCTGCTTCTCTCCCAGGATGTGTTCCTCAAGATCATGCTAACCCGCTTCGGCGGCTTCGGCTACGGCTACATCCTGAAGCACTTCGTGCCTCGTCTGAAACGGCATGGCGTCGAGCAGGCAGCGATCGACCGCATGTTGATCGCCAATCCCAAGGCGGTGTTCGGGCAGCAGAATTAAACGGCCAAGAATTGCGGCGGCCCAGCTTTGCGGCAGCCCAGACCTACTGCGGAGTTAAAATGTCCAAGAAGAAGATCCTGCTAGCCGGCGAATCATGGGTCTCGACGGCGACCCATATCAAGGGCTTCGACCAGTTTCCGACGGTCACTTACCACACCGGCGCGGACGAACTGCTGACGGCACTGAGTGCGACCGATTTCGACGTCACCTTCATGCCGGCGCATGAGGCGCAGCGCAGCTTTCCGCAAACGATGGAAGCCCTCTCTGCGTATAACGCGGTGGTGCTTTCCGATATCGGCGCCAACACGCTGTTGCTGCATCCCGACACCTGGGTTCACTCGAAGCGAACGCCGAACCGCCTGCGTCTGCTGCGCGATTATGTGAGCGCCGGCGGCGGACTTCTGATGTTCGGCGGCTATTACAGCTTCCAAGGCATCAACGGCGGCGCGCGCTATCGCAAGACCCCGGTCGAGGACGTGCTGCCGGTGAACTGCCTCGCGGTCGACGACCGCGTCGAGGTCCCGGAGGGCTTTTCGCCTGTGATGAAGGGTTCGCCCGGCCATCCCATCCTGAACGGTCTCGGTGCGGACTGGCCAATGCTGCTCGGCTTCAACGAGGTGACGCTGAAGGACGGGGCGGAAGTTCTGGCCACCGTGTCGTCGGAATATGGATCACTGCCGCTGCTCGTCACCGGCAACTACGGCAAGGGCCGCACCGTGGCCTGGACGTCCGATGTCGGACCGCATTGGCTGCCGCCGGAGTTCATCGCCTGGGAAGGCTACAAGACCCTGTTCGAGCAGATGCTTGGCTGGGCAACCGGCGGGAACTGACCGATGCACGTCCACGTCGTGGGCAACGCCTGTATCGACACGACGTTTCGCCTCGGCCGCTTCCCTGCCGCCGGCGAGACTTTGAACGCCGTTGCCTATTCTGACGGTCTCGGCGGCAAGGGCGCAAACCAGGCGGTCGCAGCCGCGCGGACAGGCGCGGCGGTGATGCTGTGGACGGCGCTCGGCGAGGACCCGGTGGGCGCATGGATCAGGAGCCGGCTCGACATGGAGTTGTCGGACGTGCGGGTGAGCGAATTCGAGCTGCCGAGCGACCGCTCGAGTATCGTCATCGATGCTGGCGGCGAGAACTTCATCGTCAGTGGCGTTGCCTGCAGCGAAGCATTCGATCCGATCGCGCAAACGACGCTTGCGCACCGGATTACGCCTGGCGACATCCTTGTCTGCCAGGGGAACCTGCGACGCGCCGCGACAAATACCTGCCTGAGGGCGGCACGGGAAAATGGTGCGCGCACCATTCTGAACGCCAGCCCTATCGATGAGGCCGCTATGCCTGACTTCGGCCTGGCAGACATGTTGGTGGTGAATCAATCCGAGGCGAAAGCGCTGACCGGTCAGACAGACATGGCGCTAGCGGCCGGCGCTCTCACGGCGAAAGGCGCCGGGAAAGTCGTGATCACGCTCGGCGCCAAGGGTTGTCTTGTGCTTGGCCCGGACCAGGCAGGAACACTTCATTTGCCGGCCCCCCACGTCGAGGCGATCGACACCAGTGGTGCTGGCGACGTGTTCTGCGGCTGTCTGGCCGGCGGGCTCGCAAAGGGGATGCCGGTTACCTCAGCGCTGAAGTTCGCGCTCGCCGCCGCAGCAATCTCGGTGACACGGCCGGGCACATTGTTATCCTGCCCTTCCGCGTCTGAAATGGCAGCGCTCGTCGATCAAACGGAGTTCTCATGACACAGCCCTCACGTCCGATCGGGCAATCAGGCGGTGACGCGCTCGTCCAGCTTTTCGGCCGCAGCAAAGTGGTGATCGGCGTCGTTCACCTTGCGCCACTTCCCGGCGCGCCACGCTATAACGGCGAGGCGATAGAGGCGATCTACCAGCGAGGGCTCGACGATGCGCGCGCCTATCTCGATGGCGGATGCGACGGCGTGATCGTTGAGAACCATGGCGATATCCCCTTCGCAAAACCTGACGATATCGGACCGGAGACAGCAGCCTATATGGCGGTCGTATCCGATCGAATTCGCCGCGAACTCGGCAAGCCGATCGGCATCAATGTGCTAGCCAATGCCGCGATCCCGGCGCTTGCGATAGCCAGTGCTGCTGGCGCGGGGTTCGTCCGTGTCAATCAATGGGCCAATGCCTACGTCGCCAACGAGGGCTTCGTAGAGGGCGAGTCTGGCCGCGCAGCACGCTACCGCGCCCGGCTGCGCGCCAACGGCATCCGAATTTTCGCCGATGCTCATGTCAAGCATGGCGCGCACGCCATCGTTGGCGACCGCCCGGTGGAGGAATTGGTCAAGGATCTGGCCTTCTTCGACGCCGACGCCATCATCGCAACAGGTCAGCGCACCGGGCACGCCGCAGATCTAACTTACATCCGCATCATCAAGGACGCCGCCGGCCTCCCTACACTAGTCGGTAGCGGTGTGACGCCCGACAACGCCAACGACATCCTTGGCATCGTCGACGGTGTCATCATCGCAAGCGCGCTGAAGCACGACGGCGTCTGGTGGAACCAGGTCGACGCCGCCCGGGTGAAGGCTTTTACGGCCGGGCTCAGGCGATGACCGAACGGAAATCCAAACGCCTGCTGGTCGCCGTGTGGCGATAGCGACGGTTGTCTAAGGCTATGACGCCAGGCACCTGGGGATCCCTGAATGTCCGCACTCTTGCGGGCTCGCGGGATAGCGCACCGCCTAGCAATTGAGGGAACTCGGGAGGGCGCTAAGTGCGTCTCGCCAGTCGTGTCGACGGCTGAAAGTCCGCGTGGCCCAGGAGGCGCATGTCTGCCTTTCCTCATCTGCTCTTCGTGCCCTTAGGCAGCCTGTGAGAAACTCCCATTCCGGCCGGCCCATCAGCGCCCCGTGCGCGAACGGGGTCCGTGCGGCCTATCGGTGATGAGATTGTGCCCTTGAGGCTTTCGTTTTCGAGACGATCCCAGTGCGGGTGCGTCAGGCACTTCAGAATGGATTTTGGAAATCGCTTTGGCATCATTAGTCCCGACTCTTGACCACATTTCCCGAATGCACCTCTTAAAAAGGGCGCGCCCGAGGATGAGAAGTAGGTGGGATGGCCTTCGGCGATCGCACCGAGGCAGTCTGGAGGGAACCATGACACCAGCATCTGTGAGAAAGGCGGTTATCGCCTGGATCCAAAAGGCCTATTCGACGATCTTCAGCGCTCTTACGAGTTGGCTCTCCTCCGGCGTACTTGTTGACGGTCGCATATAGCTCGGCCGCTAAGGTCAGGGGCGATGTCTCATTGTCCTCGATCATCGTCTCAAGCTCAGGCGTCATTCTGAGCAGCCGGTGCCATCCAACTGCCTGGTCGAGAACCTCCAATGCGTTTTGGCCCGTCGTTGGCGGCCTGCAGGGCCGTGACGACGTCGACGTCTCTAGGCCGAACAGGATGCTTGAACGGCATCCCTGAGCTTACAGCCGAACAGAGGAACAAACGAAGCTTGGCGCCCGTGGGCTTGTCCCACATCGGCCTTGAAGATCATCGGGCGTTCGGTCTGCCAGTTCGTCGTTACAATGCCGACGCCAGTTTTCAGAGCTTCGGGACCACTGTCTTGGAAGACCTCCTGCGCCAGCTTCGCCAGTGCCGCGGTTTTGGCGTCGCGCGATCGCTGCTTCATGACGGTTGGCACGTACTCTTTGTAAAGGACATGAATGTCTTCGACGCTTTGCCAGTCGCCAGCAGAGTCCCGATGATCGAGCCTGTGCTAGTGCCGTAGATGAGGGCGAAAACTTTGTGCAAGCGCTTGCCCGCAGCCGCCTTAACCTCGGCGAGAACGCCAAGCGTGTAGAACGCCTTGGCGCCACCACCATCGAGGCTGAGTATTCGGAAAGTCTTGCTTGCGGCTGTCGTCTTGACCATTGAGCCCAATATCCCGTCTGTCTCAACATATAGGCGAATTATCCTGGCAGGCGTCGAGGACAGTTGGTGCGGTCGAGCGCCAGCATTCGGGCCGCGACGGGTTCAGCATCTGCACCACGAGCTGCGCGACAACCGCCTGATCCAGCCGGATCGACTGGAAAAAACGCTGCAGGCGGCGACAGTTCGACCCGTGCTGCCCTCCCGGGAAATGGCTCGCAACATGGCTCAGTCTTTCGCTGCAGGCGCGCACCGGCGCGTCACCGTCGCATTTCAAACTTGCTGTCAATGTCGCGTCTCTTTGACACAAATAGAGACTGGAAACGAGACTTCGAATTACCAAAATTCTCGTTCGGAATTGTTCTCGAAATCGTAGATCTCGCTCGCCACCCTGTTCTGCAATCGCTCCATCTCTTTGACTGTCTGTCCGCGGGATAGGCCGTTGCGCTCTATGCCATCGCAGGCTTTGGCCAAATGCTCGGCGGCATCCTGAATTGAGTCGGTATCATAAGAGCACAAGAATTCCGCTGTGCATTCTTCATCTGCAACGGTCTTGGCTCGCTTGAGCGCCGCTTTGGCCATTTCACACCCGAACCGATTTAGAACCATGATCTGCGAGGGCTTGGTGCTGACCCAGTACGCGGGGTCTCTGAAGAAGCCCGTCAGGTTCTCGAACGTCAGATCCCCTGCAATCTTGTATATCCCCAGAGCGTCTTTCGTTATTGCAAGATCGTGTTTTCTGGCGAGGCTCTGGACAACGGACAATTTGTCCTCCGAGATGGTCGGTACGTTCAGAACCCAGTGCCCCTTTGTGAACTGGAGATAGCCGAATATGGTATCCCCATCCTTGGGCATAAGAGCCACAGCGTTTATTTCCTCTCCCTTCACACCACATTGCAAACAGCCGAATATGCCAAGGGCTCCGAAATGCACGTCTGCAGGGTCTTTGTCGGGAGCGGGAAACGCAATCTGGTAGAGTCCTTGCCTATCATGACGGACGGTGAAGACCTGCACCTTCTCGTTCTCTCCTGTATAGTAGATGTCATCCAGCGGCTTTTCGGGTTTAAAGTTGGCGGGCATCTGATTGAGTGGCTCGCTCTCCACGCAACCGATCAAGAGCAGTGCAGCCGCTAGACTGCTGGTGGTTCTCAACGAAGACAGGATTTGCACTGTACCCCCCAGCACATGTTGCGCGGGAAGAGTAGCACAGCCGGAACTAGCTTAGAACACCTACTTAGGAAGGTAGCAGCGCACCGCTGAGAGGCAGCGGCCGCCGGTCTGCACCTTTGGTGGAGTCCAATTTCGCACGCTGATTTACAGAATGCATATGGAATGGCGCCTTCTTGCTCTGATGCATTTCGGTTGTGTCTGCGCCGAGTGCTTTCGCTGCCATCTTGAAGTCGTCGACGCCGTGAAAGATCAGCCGTACATAGTATATGCGCTGCACCTTCGTCGTTGGGAGGTCATGCTTGATAGTTCCAATCGTCAGAGATTCCCCTGAACCGAACGCACTACTCCCTTCGGCTAAAATGACTTCCTGAGATTGGAGCTGTATTCTGGCTCTTTTCGAAGGAGACGACGTTCCGACGCGGTACGGATCGCCAATTCCAGGTCCAGCCCCGCGCCGTCGCGAAAGCAGGGGAGTCCAAATGACTGACCACACATTGGTCCATGGAACGGCTTCGATAGGCCGTAACATCCTGTGGTGTGCAGGGATCGTGTTGGCGAGTTTCCTCAACCTCGCGCCTGCGACAGCGGCGGATGCTGAAGCATCCGCCCGGACAGCGGGACAGACTGCCGCCACAACGCAGCTCGAAGGGACCTATTCAGTCCAGGGGACCAATCCCGACGGCTCGCGATATGCGGGTGCCTGCAAGGTCACGAAAGTCGGCGAGAACCGCTTTCGGTTCGAATGGTCAGTTGGCAATAGCTACAAGGGCGAAGGCTTGCTGAAGGGTGATATCCTTACCGTCGACTGGGGAAGCGATGCGCCCGTTATCTACCAGGTGAGACCGAATGGAAAACTTGAGGGGACTTGGGCAAGGGGCCGGGCAACAGAGATCCTCGCCGAGCGGAAAACCGTCCTGACCCGTACTCCCGATGCCGCGGATGGTTCCGGTTCAGTATCTGATCCGACCGTCGAGGTGATGAAAGGCATTCTTACACTACTGGGAGCGGCTGCATTGAGAAAGGCGCAGCAGTCGCCTGGCCCCGGCGCCGACGATTCCAATGCGGCAATCGAGGAAAACCGCAAGACAGAGGAAGAGATGCGTGAAAATCAAAGACACTGGAACTGCCTGACCGCGCAGGGCTTAGGCGACGAGTCGGGAATGGCACTCAACGGATGCTAGAAACCTCCGTGCCAACCGGAAGGCGAGGTGCTTGCGGTCGGCAAAGCCGGACTCGGAAAGACTGTAGCGCTCAACTGGATAGCCGCCCAAAGCGGAGCTGCCTATTGTGAAGTTGCGCAGCATACCAAGGCTATCAGGCCGATGTTCCTGATGCTGCATGACGTTACGGCGTCCAAAGGGACAGCAAGCACACATACGATCTTGCCAAGGATTGCATGAACTTTTTGGGCGCCCGATGCGGCCCGACGCGTCCGTTGCTCGTGGACGAATATCAGAACTTCACACCCACTGTTTTGCGAGAGCTGCTGCATCTTCAGGAGCGCTGCGGCTTCGCTTACTGCTCGCCGGCAACACTCATCGATTGGCGGGCACGAGGCGTGGTATCCACGCTGATCAGATCGAAAGCCGTATCGGCATGCATTTCGAGATCGGGCAGCCGACGCGGGGGGATTGCGTGAGGATCGGCGCCGAACACAACGTTGAGGGGAGCCGGCGCCTACGAGGCAATCGCCACCTACGGGCGAAACACCTCCCTTCGCGCGCTTTGCCACCTGTCCAGAACAGCGCCGCCGCTACCAGCGGCGACGGCAACATTCGTCTTCCCCGAATCGAGACCATGCTTCGCGGCATGTCGTGCGGCAGCGACGCGCTCAAGGTCTATACGAGTGCCGAAACGACTTCGCACACGACGTGGGCAGCCCCACTTAAATTCGGACGACGACAGATAATTCCGGACATCACACCGGAATTGGTGCAATCGCGAACTTAGCTCGCTCGCGGATCAGCCGCCGTATTTGCCTCGCTCCTCAGCTTTTCAAGCCGTGATCGGCAGATCATTTCGATACGACCGATCAGATCGCAGACCCGCTCTGCAAGCCACTGGAGCGCTTCGCGAGTGATCTCGAAGTGCCTCGAATAGCGCGCTTTCACATAAGCCTCGTTGATGACGTTGAACCAAGCTACGAAACGCTGCTGGTCGCGGGGCCAAATTTCGGCAAGTTCCTGTGCTTGATCCTCCGCGAGGCTGCGAAGAAATTTGACGTTATGAGAAGCAGGGCTGTAGTTCGTTAGAACAAGCAACACGACTGCATAAGCCTGTTCGATGGCTTGGTGGAGGAGAAAAGCTGCTTCTTTGACGTCGCCCTCTTGTAGATAGAACATCGCACCTTTCGCGAACTTCTTGGAATGGGGCAGCCTGTCTTCAAGGTGTTCGGCTGCTAATCGGAATGCATCGGCCGGCTTTGTAGGTGCCGGATGCGCCAGCGGTTCTTCGTCGAGCTCGTAGAGGACAATTCCCTCGCTGCGGATGTCCACGAAGAAGTACTGACCCTCCCTGAGGGCAGTGTTCACCTCCCGGCGGGAATGCACAATGAAGCTGACTGGCGTGTTGATTTCGCGCATCAGCCGGTCTGCTGCCGTCTGCCAATAGCCGGCGAAATCGGTCAGTTTGCGATTGTTTACCACCACAAGCAGGTCGAAATCCGAACGATAGCCCTTTCTGGTATGGGGCTCGTCGACCCAGCCACCACGAGCATAGGACCCGAAAAGTATAATCTTGAGAATGCGCCCGCGCTTTTTGAAGTCGGTCGTCCCTCCCTTGAGGGCATCCTCAAACTCCTCAAGGAGCAGCTCGACGGTCTTTCTCAGCTCGCGCTGCTTTGGTGGCGGGAGGTGGTCGATGCTGGATTTCATAAACAAGGATCTGTCGTCCATCGTGTGTGCATAGCCGAGACGAGGTCCCGAATCCACAGACTGCCTCGTTCGGCCGGATTGAGCAACGCACACAGTGCGGCATCAAACGGAAGAGTTGTTAAGTCAGCGTGCTAAACATTGCAGAGGCATTTAAGCTCATCACGCATCAGAGAAATATTGGGGGTTTCCGCAGTATGTGGCGCACTTTTCCCAGCGTTTTTATCTGCGGACGGTCTGTCCCGCAGCGTCGTTCTCCGTCTTCGAATAAGCGAACAGACTCTAGTCGGAAAGGTGTTCGGCGAACTCATGCGGAAAGGGGGCGGCCGTATCGGCCGCCGGGTTTGCTTGAGATTTTTCCTGTCGAGCCGCGGTCGAACACCGGTATGTTCAAACCGGAGATTTCCAATGCCATTTCGATTCGTCCACACCGCCGACATCCACCTCGACTCGCCGCTGCGTTCGCTGGCGATGCGAAACCCCGACCTTGCCGAACTCGTCGGAGACGCCAGCCGTCAGGCGTTTGTCTCGATCATTGACCTCTGCCTTACGGAACGTGTCGACGCCCTGGTCATTGCCGGCGATCTCTATGATGGCGATCAGACTTCGATGAAAACGGCCCGCTTCCTGGCCTCACAGATGACACGGCTTCATCAGGCCGGCATCAGGGTTTTCAAGATCCGTGGCAATCATGACGCGATGTCGCGGATATCGAAACAGCTGGTGTTCCCGGACACGGTCACGATCTTCGGCGGCCGTCCCCAGACCGTGCTGCAGACAGCCGGGGGGCTCGACGTTATGTTCCATGGCCTGAGCTTTGCCAGCCCCAAGGCGCCGGACAGTCTACTCCCGAAGTACTCAGCGCCGCGCGAGGGCGCGGTCAATGTCGGCATCATGCATACCAGCCTGGCTGGATCGCCCGGCCACGATGTCTACGCGCCTTGCAGCGTCGCTGACCTGCACGGCCACGGTTTCGACTACTGGGCGCTTGGGCACATCCATGTCCGCCAAGTCCATCCCGGGGCAAGCACCGTGGTGATGCCAGGAATTCCACAGGGCAGGGACATCAACGAGGCCGGAGAGAAATCCGTCACCCTGGTCACGATACGAGACGACCGCACCATCGAGATCGAGGAGAGGCTGACCAGTATCGCGCAATTCGAGCGGGTGAGCGTCGACGTGACCGAAACGGTGGAATGGTCCGAGGTCGTAGAGCGTATCCGATCCGCACTCGAAGATGTGCGTGCCTCCGTCAGTTCCCGTCATGCCGTGGTCCGGCTAGGCGTGACCGGCATGTCGCCTTTGTCATGGGCACTGATCCGCGACCGGGATCTGCTGCTCGCGGAAGCTGAGCAGGTCGCGGAACAGGTAGGCAAAACCTGGGTGGAAAAGCTCGAACTTAACGTCTCGCCACCCGCAGCAGAAACATCCGAGGGCGTCGCCGATCCGATTTTCGAGCTCGCAGAGTCCATGCGCGCCGATGGCGGCTCGGAAGCTTTCCGTGCCGAGGCGAGGGCGCTCGTCCAGAAGATGATCGCGGATCTGCCGCCTGACGGACGCGATTTCGCCGGCAAGGACGAGGCCGAGCTGGAGTTGTTCCTCGACAGGGTGCTTGCCAACGGCGCCGACCTGGTTACCGCGCGCCTCAAGGCCGGTGGGTCGCAATGAGGCTGCGGCGACTTGATCTCATCCGTTATGGCAAGTTCACAGACAGGACGATCGACTTCGGGCCGAAACCGGAATCGGGTCCCGATCTGCATATCGTATTCGGCTTGAACGAGGCCGGCAAGTCGACAGCACTTTCCGCCTATCTCGACCTGTTGTTCGGCATCGAGGAGCGCAGCCGCTACAATTTCCTGCACGAGTACAGCGCCATGCGCATCGGCGGTGTGCTCGAGCTCGGCGGCGCGGAGCAGATTTTCACGCGCACCAAACAGCGCACCAACTCGTTGCTGAACGCGACTGGCCAACCAGTCAGCGAAATGGCGATATCATCCCATCTCGCCGGCCTGTCTCGCGACGCATACGAGACCATGAGTATACTGCCAAGCTGACCGCAGAAGACAATGCAAGATTTTCTTGCCGCAGATTTTCATAAAGCAGGGAGGCGTTCATGAGCGCAAGTGGCCGATATCTCCGGAGCCTGGTGATATGTGTGCTTACCTGTGTCTTTTGGGTGGATACCGCTTCAGCGCAGTCGAATAACGCCGGCTGTACGTTCGAACTGGTAGCAGGTACGTCCCGACAAATTCTGAGATGCCGGGAAGGCCTTACCATCATTGCGAAAGATGGCGCTCGTTTTGCACTGGTGGACCGTGATCGAAATGGTAGTGCCGATGCGGTCAGATTACGGCGCAAGGCGCTGTTGCTCGATGCTCCAGCCGGCAGGGTGCCGCATTAAAATATTTAATGGCGCACACTCTCAACATGGAACGTCCACCAGCAATGCCGCCTTTTGATCCGGATCCGTCAATTTCGCGTGCGGGAGGAAGCGGCGGCTTTGCGGTCAAAAGCTGGTACCGCAGCGGCAACCATGTCGGACTCCAGGCCCTCGAGTCTTCCGGAGGGACCTCCAGCTTCGACAGAAATCCGGGTCTACAGCATTTCCTTGGCATCTGAGTTAATATTGCGGCTGAGGGACCCGAATTCAGCCTTGGGAGAGCTGTGTGGACGTTGCCGCTTGGTTGCGAGGCCTCGGTCTCCAGCAATACGAGCAGGCATTTCGCGACAACGCGATCGACGCGGAAGTCCTGCCGGAACTGACCGATGCCGACCTCGAGAAGCTCGGTATGCTCCTCGGTCATCGGAAGCGATTCCACAAGGCGGTAGTGGGGCTGGGGTCGTCAAGCCATCCCGACGCGAGCACCGATGACATCGCGGCTCAGAGCTGCACCCGGGAATTAAGCGCGGAGCGTCGGCAACTGACCGTCATGTTCGCGGATTTGGTTGGCTCGACGGCACTGGCGACAAGTCTGGATCCCGAGGACCTGCGTGAGATCATCGGGGCGTATCACCGCTGTGTCGCTGATACGGTCGCTCACTTCGGCGGCTTTGTCGCCAATCACATGGGCGACGGAGTTTTGGTGTATTTCGGGTACCCACAGGCGCACGAGAACGCCGCCGAGCAGGCGGTGCGCGCTGGTCTTGCTCTCGTAGATGTCGTTAGGCTAATCCCAGAGCCCAAGCCATTGCGGGTTCGTATCGGCATCGGCACCGGACAGGTCGTCGTCGGTGATCTGATCACCGCTGGCGAAGGGCAAGAGCGCGGCGTCGTGGGCGAGACGCCGAACCTCGCCGCCCGCTTGCAAGCTCTTGCCGAACCCGACGCGGTCGTGATCGGGCCGCAAACGCGGCAGCTGGTCGGCGATCTTTTCGAATATCGCGACCTTGGCGCCGTCGAGGTGAAAGGCTTTCCGGAGCCGATCCATCCTTATCAAGTGTGTCGTGAGAGCGCTGTCGAAAGCAGGTTCGAGGCGCTGCATGGGACGACGCCCACGCCGCTGGTCGGGCGTGAGGAGGACGTCGACCTGCTGCAGCGCCACTGGCATCGCGCCAAAATTGGTGAAGGCTGTGTGGTGCTGCTCTCAGGCGAGCCCGGCATCGGAAAGTCGCGCCTCACGGTTACCTTGCAGGAGCGGATCCAGAATGAGCCACACACCCGCTTGCGCTATTTCTGTTCGCCGCATCATCAAGACAGTGCGCTTCACCCAACCATTGCGCAGCTAGAACGTGCCGCCGGGTTGGAGCGCGACGACCCGGCTGAGAGGAAGCTGGATAAGCTTGCAGCCTTGTTTGCCCCGGCCTCTCCGGAGGACGGGGCGCTGATGGCCGAGCTGCTGTCGTTGCCGACCGAAGGCCGCTTCCCGCCGCTCCAACTGACGCCCCAGCGTAGGAAAGAGAAGACCTTCGATGCGCTGCTCCGGCGGCTCGAAGAGCTGGCGCGACAAGGTCCGGTGCTGATGCTCTTCGAGGATGTCCACTGGATCGACCCCAGCTCGCGCGAGCTGCTCGACCTGGTCATCGAGCGGGTGCCGCGCCTGCCAGTGCTGCTTCTCCTCACGTTCCGCCCCGAGTTTCAACCGCCGTGGACCGGGCAGTCGCACGTCATGGTTATGGTCCTCAATCGGCTCGACCGTCGCGAAGGCGCAGCGCTGGTCCAGCGGGTCGTCGGCACCGGAGAGCTGCCGAGCGACGTTGTCGCGGAGATCATCGAGCGCACGGATGGGGTGCCACTGTTCGTCGAGGAGCTGACCAAGGCGGTGTTGGAGGGCGGCAACGCTAGGAAGGTGCCCTCACGAGCTGCTGCGACGGCGTTGAACGTTCCCGCCACGCTGCATGCCTCGTTGATGGCGCGGCTCGATCGCCTAGGCCCAACCGTTAAGGAGATCGCACAGGTCGCCGCGGTTCTCGGTCGGGAGTTCTCCCACGAATTGCTGGTAACGGTCGCACAGCGAAATGCCATTGAGCTAAATGGCGCACTGGATCAACTCGTCGGCGCTGGTCTGGTGTTCTGCCGCGGGACACGGCCACTGGCCACTTACCTCTTCAAGCATGCGCTCGTTCAGGACACAGCGTATGGCACGCTTCTGCGCGCTAAGCGCCAGGCGATACATAAGCGTGTCGCGGATGTGTTGGAGGAAAAGTGGACCGAAATCACTGAAGCGCAACCCGAGCTCCTCGCACACCACTTTCAGGAAGCTGGGGATTGGGCGCGCGCCCTAAATCAGTGGCAAAGGGCGGGAGGGGCCGCCGTGGCCAGAGCTGCCACCCGGGAAGCCGTGTCGCACTTTGCCAGTGCGATCGACTGCAGCAGGAGACTTGGCGACGTCTCCGGTGACGCCGAACGGATGACACGTCTCCAGCTAGCGATGGCTAATGCTTTGATGCAAGCAGAAGGGTATCGTTCTGGGCGCCTTGGGAGAACGCTTGAAGACGCACGTCATGCCGCCGCCAACACTGCATCGGTCGAATTGCAGTGCGAAGTCGCGCTTTCTCTCGCTCCTCATTTTTATGCCACTGGGCGCAATCAAGATTACCTGGCCCTGGCCGAAGAGCAGCTCGCAAATGACGCCGATCTCGTTCCTGCGGCCTATCTGAGTGCACTTTGGGCGGCAAAGGGGATTGCTCACTACAACCGGGGAGAACAACCGCTGGCAGGGGAGGCCCTACGCAAGGCCTTAGCTCTGATTGAACGTGTTGAAGCAAGTCATCGTATCTTGTTCGCTGGTGCGGATCAATGTCTCTCTACCCAAGAGTATCTTAGCGATTCACTGATCATATCGGGCTTCTTTGATGATGCCGTCGAGCAAAAAGAAAAACTGATTCGAACTCTCGGCGAGCTCGATAAACCTTTCGACCTCGCCTGGTGTCTTCTCACTCAGTGTGAATTTTTCGCTATATTCGGTCAATACCAGCAATTACTTGAGACCGCTACGAAGATCGTGGAAATTTGCGAGCGGCATGGTTACGTGGCGCGTAGAAGCAGCGGCCTGAGGTGGCGTGGCTATGCCCGCTTCCATTTAGGTGAGCTCGACGCCGGCATCGATGACGTCCGGGAGAGCGTGGTTGTCTGGCGTGGGGAAGGCGTCGTATTTCATACCCCCGAGAAAACATGCGCACTTTGTGATCTTCTCGTGCGGGCCGGTCGGCTCCAAGAGGCATCGCAAATGCTTGATGATGTCGATACCCTCGTTTTCGACACGGACGAGGCAAGCTGCCTAGCAGAGTGTATTCGCCTTCGTGGCCAAATCGCCGCGGGCAGAGGTAACCTAGGGGGTGCCGCCAGCCTATTCGAAGCAGCAATTGCGACTGCCCGTCGACAGCAAGCGAGACTCTTCGAGCTTCGCGCCGCAACCCAACTAGCACCAGTTCTGGCACGCCAAGGTAGTGTCGAGGCCGCGACGCGTCTGCAAGCGGTGGTCCACACGTTTAACACTACGTATCAAATCGTCGACCTCATCGCGGCACAAAGGGCGCTGGACACGCTTGGTCAATGAGTTTCGCAGCCCTGCCTTGGGGCCTCGACGACCTAGTTAGCGTCGATTGGATGAAAACTGCTCGCGCCCAAGCATGTGGACTGGAATGAGACGCTCACGCTTGTCCCCCGCGTAGATCCGAACAGCGCTGCGCCGAAGGAACGGCTGCTTTGCGCCTAATATCAGCCGTTCAGGTGTAAATTCGTGATTCCTAAAAACCGACATCCGCTCTGTTCGCCTCCACTCAGATTGACTATGTCGATCGCGCGTCTAGCCAAGGTCCAATGTTAAGTGGCGCCTGTGATGCGAATTGGCCTAGGGCCGCTGCAAAGAATACCCGCGGACCGCCGGTGCATCGAAGGGCACGCACATCAGCTTTGGAGCGGGCTTCGAAGCCAGCGCTTGCCGGGTGAGCGCCTCTTCGTCTACCAACCTGAGTCCTGCTGTGGCAAACATTCTCCGCTGATCCAGTTCGTTCAACACTGGGGACGGCAAAAGCAGCTTGACCCCGTCGGCTCGCAAGAATTCGGCGGTCGACAGGTTTTCCTTGTCGCGAAAAGCCATCGCCCATTCAAATGCTGGCAAGGTGAAATGGCAGATTCCGCCCGGCTTGAGGATGCGCGAGACTTCCTGCCAGAAGAGCAGCGAATTGTAGGGGTCGCCGAGCGACGAAATAAGGACGTCCACGGAAGCGGCGGGTAGTCCGGTAGCTGTCGCATCCGCCAGCACCAGGCGAGTCCCGAGCCGCTCCCAGTCTGCCGAATAGGCGAGCATCGACGGAGAGTTGTCCAGAAGCGTAACGTGTCGAAGGTCTCCTCCTGCCGCCCTCCAAAATGGCGCTAGCAGCGATTGGCCGACACCAACTTCGACAAGCCGTTTTGCTGCTCCCGAAGCCAGCTCAATCCGCGGGGCGAGATAAGCGGCGCTCAGCTCTCGCAAGCTAGCGCAGGTGGGATGGCGCAGCGGATCGTAATATTCACTCGCTATCTCGTCGTAGCTCGCATGCCTCGGAGGGGAGGGCTTTGGCATCGCGTTCACTTGCTGGCATCCTTCAGATCGAGATTAGGTCCTGCGGCCCTGAGTGGTGTCATTGCCCGCTCGACGGCCTTTGCCAAGGCCACCACAGAGCGCTGTGTCTCTAGCGAGCGGGCGAACGTTTGAGCTGCTGCATCATTGCCGAAGGCGTCTTCCTTGGAGGAATCAAGATAGAGAATGCCGCTTTCGGTTCCACCGGCTCTGAGAACAACGCTCAGGCAGGAAAGCTTGTTCTGCAAGACACCGTGCGTTTCGCTGCGGGTCATACCCCAGAGTTCGACCAGCGCCTCTTCGGATTCAGTATTGCCGAATGCATTCCCGGTGCCATGTGACTTTCCTGAGCGCCAGCTTCGGCCGATGATCCCAAATCGCTGCGAGAATCTACGATGTGCGCCTCCGCCTTTGGGGTAGTAGTCGACTAGCTGGTACAGGAACTCCTTGAAGACAATGTCTCTCACGTGGAGTGTCGCCCGGACGTCGGATCGGCTTAAGCCCGACACCTTAGCGATGATTTCATCTTCAACGACGGAGGCGAGCAGGCGGTCGAGATTCTGCACGTCTGCCATCCGCTCATATTCCACGCGTGCATCTTCGATCAACTCGCCGAATGACCTTCGGAGTTCCTTGCGGACCGCATCCGCAGCCTCGACACTAATTTCCATCTCGACGCCGCCGGCCTTGATCGAACGCACCATCTTGAACCCCGCGCCAAAGAAGCGACGCAAGCGATCGATGGTGAGTGTGAGGATGAGGGCGAGCAGTAGGCCGACCGGCCAGGCGATTTCCCCGACGAAGGTCGCCCACCAAGGCTCCTTGCCGAACGACGCATCCTTATTCTCGTGACTCGGTACGGCCGGATTCAAGTTCTGGTCCGCAAGCACATCGACCGCCTTGGCGTCGGACGGGCCCTTTTCAGTCGAAGCAGATGCGGGTGAGGTGGTGGGCGATGGTGACTGGGTCAGTGAATCAGTCGGCGGGGTCGTCGGCACAGCGGGCGATGAGGCATGTTGCAGGAGCGCAACCTGTGTGAAGAGCAAGACCATCGCCGCGCTGATGGTGGACGAAACGCCGGCCGAGACCCCCACAACCTTGATCCACCGGTTCACCAGATGCTTGCTCCCTCAATCTGGCGCGGAATGGTTTGCGCTCTCTCATTCTATCTCAAGACCGGGGAGCCGATGCAATCCAATCATCTCATTGATAAGGCATCGATCAGTAGATTTTCCTTGAAGGACCGATTTACCTCGAAACGGAATATCCTAGCGCGAACTCGCCGCTCAAATTGCCCAAGCGTTGAGGACGCACCGATGCACTCTTCAACAGAACACTTGACGAACATCTAACACAACGATATTGTTGTGTCATGCTTCCTGATGCCGACTCAGCTACCGGCTATCTTCCTCTCGGGGTTCACGATGCCCCGTGGGGCGAGGTCGCGCCGCGGTTCAGCGCCAACGGCCACCGGGCCCGCCTCGTCGGAGGTCTATTGGCGGCCCTTCAGAACCTAGCGGGCGCCGGCTGCCGGTCGGTGCTTCTCGACGGAAGCTTTGTTTCGCAAAAAGCACTGCCGGAGGATTATGACGGAGCATGGAACACTCAAGGGGTCGACCCCTATCGCCTTGACCCCGTACTGCTCGACTTCACGAATGGCCGAGCAGCCATGAAATCCAAATATCTGGGCGAGCTCTTTCCGGCGAGCTTATTCGCCGCCCCTGGTGTGCTCTACCGCGACTTCTTCATGAAGGATCGCAACGGGGTGCCCAAGGGCGTCGTTAACATCGATCTCGGGAGTCTGCCATGATCAGCAACGAACGGCAGTACAAGATCACACGGAGCGAGGTCGATCGCTTTCGCAAGGCTATTGGCGAGCTCACGAATGGTCCTGTGCGGGACGATGTACATCCCCGCCTGCAGCAAGCGGAACGTGAAGCGATGGAGAGCCAGCTTGCCGACTTGCAGGCGGAAATCGCTGAGTATGATCGCCTCAAGTCCGCCGACCTCTCGATGATCTCGATCAACTCGTTCGACGAACTGGCCGACGGGCTTATCCAGGCGCGGATCGCGGGTAGGCTCAGCCAGAAGGATCTCGCCGAGCGCCTAGGTCTCAAGGAACAGCAGATCCAGCGCTACGAAGCCGAGCGCTACGCTTCTGCCAGCTATCAGCGCCTGCGCGAAATCGCCAACGCGCTCGGTGTGCGCATCAGGAACGATATCCTCCTCCCGGTAGCCGCCGATGGTTTCGCAGGGCTTGTGAACAAGCTACGTCAGGTCGGGCTTGACCGCGAGTTTCTATTGACGCGGTTGTTGCCGTCGGTGGATGCCGCGCGCGCCAATGGCGAGATTGGGAGCGAGGACGACGACTATGCTTTGACTGCTAAGACTGGCGCGGTCCTTGAGCGCGTGTTCGGCTGGACGCGAGACAATGTCTTCGGTGCGCAGGCGCTTGTCGCGCCGCGCTTCGCTGCGGCTGAAGCACGGTTCAAGATGCCCGCCAATCGCGCTCAGTCTGCGACCAGCCTCTATGCGGCCTATGCAAACTATCTCGCCGTCGTCGCGCTCAAGGGCGCGCGATCACTGCCTAAGGCGGAAATCCCGACCGACGCGGCGGCTATGCATCGGTATATTCTTAGGAGCCATAACACCATAGATCTCAAGAGCGCACTCCATACCGCTTGGGACTTGGGCGTCGTCGTCCTGCCGTTGCGCGACCGCGGCACCTTTCATGGCGCATGCTGGCGTTATGAAGGCCGCAATGCAGTGGTACTAAAACAGACCTCGCGCCACGAGGCGCGGTGGCTATTCGATCTTCTACACGAAGTCTTCCATGCCAGCCAGCGACCCGACGCAGAGACGTTGGAGGTGATTGAGGCCGACGAGACTTCTTCCGACCGACGTAACTCCGACGAGGAGATCGCCGCCAGCCAATTTGCCGGAGATGTCGTCCTGGACGGCAAGGCCGAAACCTTGGCTCAGGCCTGCGTCCAAGCCGCTCGCAATTCCATCGAACGGCTCAAGAGCGTCGTTCCCATGATCGCTGCAAAGAACTCGGTCGGCGTCGGCGCGCTCGCGAACTACCTCGCATTCCGTCTGTCGTGGCAGGGTGTAAACTGGTGGGGGGCGGCGGCAAACTTGCAAGCCGACGACGGCGATCCGTGGACGATCGCACGCGACGTCTTCGTCGAACGCTTTCCGTACGACATCGACAACGAGCTCGATCGACAACTACTCGATCGGGCGCTTCATTGAGGTTTTCCCATGGCCGAGTTCCACAAACCCCCGCCGCTCGACATCAAGTGCACGGCGACCGACTGCGACAACGACCTTCATTGTTTCAAGCAGCTGAAGAAGATGACGCCCGATCAGCGCGGCAAGTGCCGAGCCTGCGGAGTGGACCTAGTCGATTGGAACCGGCTGCATCGTCGCGACAAGGGTGATGCAGCGCATACCTTTGTCGCGCTTCAGCACGAACTGATCCGTCACCACTTCTTCCATCGCCCAGTCGATGACGTAGCGATGCGCCATGCCCAGCGCAAAGGCCGCGACGCGCTAAAGGAAGCGGCGAGAGACCGTCTTGGCAAGTATCTCGCCTTAGCAGAGCCGCCCCGTGACGGATACCAGACGCCGCTTGAGGGCAATGCGATTTACTATGCGCAGCATGCAACGGCCACATGCTGCCGGACTTGCCTCGAATATTGGCATGATATCCCGAAGGGCCGCCAGCTGACGCCGGAGGAGTTCGACTATTGCGTGACCCTTGTCTACCTCTTCCTTGATGAGAAGCTGCCCGATCTGGCCGACGAGCCCGTCAAGGTGCCTCCCCGCCGTCGCGGCCTGCCACCCGAGCCGGAGGGATTCCATCCGTGATGAGCGCGGCAAAGCCCATCGACACCGAGCGTTTCGCCAAGCAGTTGCGTGCCCAGGCGATCGACATCGAGGGCGGCCGCGTCCTGATATCACGCTTGGCGGGGTCGGGTCAGGAGATCGATCTGACACTACCGGCGAACTGCAATGGGTATGGGCGCGTCCGCCATTTTCGACTCGCGACCGCTGAAGGCTGGCCGGCCAATCCGCTCCCAATTACCCCTGCATGCCGGGCACTAGGGATTACCCCGATTCCCGACTTGATGACGGCGCTTGTCTTTCAGAACGCCGCCTGCGCCTGGCGTTGCTGGTACTGCTTCGTCCCGGAGGAGCTACTCAAGGCCGATCTTAACCGCTCGGAATGGTTCACCGGTACCGAGCTGGTGGATCTCTACCGCCAGATTCCCGACGCGCCCAGGATAATCGATCTCTCCGGAGGTTCCCCGGACCTCGTGCCGGAATGGACACCCTGGATGATGAGAGCCCTCATCGACGCTGGTCTCGCCGAGACGACTTATCTCTGGACTGACGATAACCTCAGCACAACTTACCTGTTCGACGAGCTTGCGCCAGCCGATCTCGCCCTCATTCGCAACTATCGGAACTACGGCCGCGTCTGTTGCGTCAAAGGTTTTGACGCTCGATCCTTCGCCTTCAACACTCGTGCTGCACCACAGGACTTCGATCGCCAGTTCAATATTCTGGGGCGCCTGTTGGCGTTAGGGCTGGATGTCTATGGGTACGTCACGCTGACCTCGCCGCACGACGATGGCGTCGCACAGGGTGTCGCCGACCTGATGGACCGGCTACAGGCGATAGATCCTAAGTTTCCGCTTCGTGTGATCCCCCTGCGCATTCAGATCTTCACACCGGTTGAGCAACGGCTGGCGCGCGACCAGGCGCGGGAAAAGAGCCTTGCAGTTCAAGAAGAGGCGATTGCCGCTTGGACAGGCGAACTTGAGCGACGGTTTTCACCGGATTTGCGCACCTTGCACATCTGCGATGTACCGCTCCGCACGAGGGTCGCATGATCCAGTCGCGCCGCTCGCTTTCGCAAACTGCCTTTGCAGCCAAAGTCGACGCGTTGATTTGCGCCGCGATTTCAAACGGCGCGACGAACTTCGCGACGCTTCTGCACGGTTTGCCGGCGGTTTACCCGACTGAGCTGCTCGCGTCGCTGGACCGGCTGGCGGCCGGCGGCATGACCAACTCGGCATTCGCTGCGTCGGTCCGTCAACAAGCCGGCGCGAGTGGGTCGGACATCATCGAAGGTCGGTCTTTGCTACCCTTGCCACACCCGCTCGATTTCGAGTGGCGGTTCACTCCCGACGCAGCACGCTCGCTGCTCAATCGCGCCGCCGAAATGACGGCGGCCGACGGCGACATCCTATTATTTGGAACTCCTGGGCTTGCCGTCGAGGCATTGACCTTGCCGATCGGCCGCCGCCTTGCCTTTTTGGCCGAAAACAACTGCGTTACCGATCGAGTCTTGGAGCTCAATCGCGCCACTGGTTCGCCACTCTCCATCGCGTTCTGCAGTGGCGGCCTTCCCCGCCAGAGCGCCGACGCCGTCCTTCTCGATCCACCCTGGTATCTCGACTTTGTGCGGCCAATGCTCGCGGCTGCGGCGCATGCCTGCCGCCCAGGCGGTGTGGTACTGATCAGCCTACCACCCGACGGGACGCGGCCGAGCGCCGAAACTGACAGGCAAACGGTTATCGGCTTCGGCCGGAGGCTTGGGCTCGACCCGATCGAGCATTGTCCACTGGCCATCAGCTATGAAACGCCGTTCTTTGAGCGTAACGCTTTGGCCGCTACCGGGATCTATCCGCCGCAACACTGGCGGCGCGGCGACCTCTTGGTGTTCAGGAAGACGCGGGCGCCGACCCGGCACCCCCTCGCCGTTTCAGCGCAACGTCGCGACTGGACAGAAGCCCGCGTCGGCCGCATGCGGCTCTTCGTGCGCGCAAATGGCGAGACGCTTTCCGGCGAAGCTGGCCTTACCTCGCTGATCGATGGCGACGTGTTGCCAACGGTGAGCCGGCGCGACGCGCGCCGTCGCTTTGCGCAAGTTTGGACATCTGGCAACCGGATTTTCCGAACCAGTAATCCACAGCTTGTTCTTGAGGCAGCAATTTCCTGTGCTGGCGAGACGATGGGCTCTGGTGTCCAGCCACGCCTTTGGGCCACTATGCAAGAACACGAGCAGCTTGAGCGAATTGCTGGCGAGTTGCTGGCCCTGGCGGCTCTTGAAGCACAAGAAGAACGAGGTGCGCCGCTGGCGGCCCTTGAAGGGAGCATGACTTGGAGATCCAGTTCGACGCCTTACTGGAACAAGTCGACAGTCACCATTTCTGGCTGACCTACTTATCCGGCGCGACGCAGCCTACGAGCCGCATCGGGATCCATCTCGCCATCTTCTCTGAACCGTACCTGTCGATGGTGCTGTCGGGTGAAAAGACGATCGAATCGCGATTCAGCCGAAATCGCTGCGCACCATATGGCGAGGTCGGCGACGGCGATATCATTCTTGTGAAGGAGGTTTCCGGGCCGATCTGCGGCATCGCACTAGCACGACGCACCTGGTGTTATGACCTCGAAGCCGAGCCGCTTGACCGCATCCGCGATCGATTTGGTGCGGGCATTGGCGCCGATGACGAATTCTGGGCGTCCCGAGCCGATGCGCTCTACGCCACGTTGATCGAGCTCGAGACCCCTGCGACCATTGCGCCCGTAAACTGTGACAAGCGCGACCGTCGCGGCTGGGTTTCGTTGCGGCCTCGGCAGATGAGTTTCGTCTTCTGATGAGCCTGTTGCTCTGTTTCTCCGGCCAAATCGGCAGTGGCAAGTCGTCGGTCAGCGCGGCCGTTGCGGAGGCACTCGGTTGGCGACGCACTGGTTTTGGAGACTACTTGCGTAGCGAGATCACGCGTCTGGGTGGAAATCCAGACAGCCGTGAGGCCTTACAGGATTTGGGCCAGAGGCGCGTCGACGAAGACCCGAAATCATTCTGCCGCGACGTCCTAACCGCAGGCGGCTTTAAATCGGGCGACAATTTCATAGTGGACGGTGTTCGGCATGTGAGTATTTTCGACATTCTTGTCGCTGAAAGCAAGCCGACCAACACGCGCCTCCTGTTCCTCGGAGCTGTCGAGACCACGCGCATTGGGCGCGTTCAGACGCGGGACGACGCGCGAGATTTCGCTCGCGCAACAACACACCGCGTTGAGGCGGAATTAGGTGATACGCTCCCGCAACGAGCCGACGCTGTTGTCAATGCCGAACAGCCTTTGGACCGCGTAGTTTCATATTGCCTCAAGCTGATTTCAGGTTGGCAAGATAACCCGCACAGCACCGGCGCGTAGTTGATGACCCTCCTAGATTGGTGCGCTGGCTGACAGGTATACTAAGCTTCATCATCGGCACCATGATGCTGATTGCTGGCATACTTAGGACGGCGGCGCAATCAAAGGCAGGTTTGGCCAGATCGGGACCTGAACCCTGCTTTGTAGGTCTGCAATTTTTTGCCTAGGCGCTGAAGCTGCCGGTCTGCTTCCGGCCCCAGAGGCGTAGTGGAGTCTATTCAGAAAAGGCAATGTGAGGGATTATATCCACGCCATTCAAGGGCAGTCGATAATGCCTCCAACTTAGATTGGAGGATTCAATGATTCCCATTCAAATCGTATTTCTCGTGGCCGTCTGCCTAACCATAGCCAGCGGAATTGCCGCCACATCGATTGTCATTTTCGGGGATACTCGCCGGAATGCCGGGCACCGGGCCGTCGCCGAGCGATTCTCACAAATCACAGTGATCGGAGCGACCGCCATTGTTGCCCTGTTGACGAATTTTCCTTCCGGATAGCCTGGCAGGGTAATCCCAGATGAAATTTTTTCGGGCGCATTAATAGAAACCCTCGACTTCACCGCCCGTCTGGGTGCAACAATACAGGTGGGCAGGGGTAAAACATGAAGACAAGCGCATTTTTACTGTGCGCCGCCGTGTCACTCGGTGGCTGCACAACCAATGCTTCGAACGTACACAAGGACCCAACAGGAGAGAGTACACTCAATTTGTGTCGCATACTCGCCACCAACCCGGACCAAGCCTACCGGACCGAGGTCGCGAAATTACTCGTTCGACGCGGGGCATCAGCAGAAAAATGTACCAAGCTTGTCACGGCCGATAATGACGTTGCAACAGCGATAGCGATCGGTGGCGCGGCAGCCGCTGCGGGTGCCGTGGCCGCCAACAATGGATACGGCGGTGGTGGATACTACCCTCAGAACTACGGGGTCGCTTGGGATCAATTCTACAACCAGTACTACCAACTCATCTGGCGATGCCGTGACCGTGCCACAGGTCGATTCGTCTACGATTCTCATTGCAGCAGCAAACCTATGAATGATTTCACATGGCCTGGCTGGAGCGCCTAATTGCCACGATCAAAACGGACCGTGACAGAGGCAACTGCTAAACTCACACATGCTGCCGTATCGCGGGCCAGCTTCCCATTCGATTCTTCTGTCAAGACGATGTTCACCGCATCGCGATGTTTAGCTTGCAGCCAAAATACATTCGCTGCTTACTGTTTCCGGGTTTTGGCGAACGGCTTGGGTGATGAAGTTGAAGATCAGAACGGTTTTGTCTGCTGTCTACATGGCGGCAGCTTTCGGGGCCGGCACACAAACCGTCCTCGCGGATGATGTCTCCGCTTCGGGGACGGGTTTTTTCGTGAACGGAAAGGGATGGGTTGTTACCAACGCTCATGTCGTGGAGGGGTGCACTACTATCAGTGTCCCGCGATTGGGGATGGAAGCGACCTGGCTATCGACAAGCAAAATGACCTCGCCGCATTTAGGCTCGGCGATGGCGAAGGCAAGCCCTTTTTGCCGCTTCGCCGTTCTCAGCCACGGCTTGGCGAGGATATTGCCGCCTACGGCTTTCCGCTCACGGGCGTGCTGTCCGACTCTATCAAAGTCACTACAGGGAACATCAATTCCCTTGTTGGCATTGAAAATGACACACGATATTTGCAGGTATCCACTCCCCTCCAACCTGGCAATTCTGGCGGGCCAGTAGTCGATCAATGGGGATCTATCGTCGGCGTCTCGACAGCAGTGCTAGGCTCCGGTTTCACGAATGCCACCGGAATAGCTGCCCAAAACGTTAATTTTGCCATTCGGTCGAATGTGGTCGAATTGTTCCTTCAAAGCCGAGGAATCCAATTCGATGCTGCCGATCCTGCATCTGACGCAAAGCCGTTTTCCACCGCCGATCTATCGGACAAGGTTGTTCCCTCCGTCGTCCAGGTCCTTTGCCATGGCGGAGGGAAGACAGTTGCTGACACTGCCATTCCTCCCACGGCGGCCGAAGCACCCGCACCTCGATCTGAGACGTCATCCGATGCGTCCATCAAGGAAGCGGCAGTCGAGGTTGTTCGCAATTTGATAGAACGCGACGGCGGTGATGCGTCGTCATCTCTGCGCGCCGTCGCTTCTATCTATGCGGATTCCATTTCGTACTACGGAAAGCAAAAGAGCATTGCCGAGGTTCTGGCAGATAAGCGCGATTATTTCATGCGATGGCCAGAACGGGATTATCGCATACGAGATGGCTCCCTGATGGTGACCTGTACCAATGGCGCGTGCATGGTGTCGGGCATCTACGATTGGGTGGTGCGGAGCATCCCGAGAAATAAACAGGCGCAGGGTTCTGCACGGTTCAGCTATACGATCTCCCTTGGGGCTAACCCGAAAATCATTTCCGAAGCAGGAAATGTGGTGAAGCCGGCCCGGCCATTGGGGGCGGCGTTCTCCGTAAGGACGGTCCGGGCACGTTGGTTCTGTCCGGCAACAACACCTACACCGGCGGAACCACCGTCACCGCAGGCATCTTGCGGGCCGGCTCAACAAGCGCCTTTGGCGGCGGCGGCATGACTGTGAACGCCGGCGCGACACTGGACCTAAACAATTTGAGCAACACGGTGGCAGGTCTCGCCGGTGCCGGCAGCGTGAATCTTGGATCAGGCACGCTGACTGTCAGCAATGGTTTTGGTTTGGTCTTCAGCGGAGGGGTCACTGGTACAGGGGGGCTCGTGAAGAGCGGACCTGGGGGGCAGACGTTGTCAGGCTGCAGCAGCAGCTATGACGGGAGCACAACGATCAGCGGGGGCGTGCTGGCGGTAAGTTGCCTGAACAATGGCGGCGTAGCCAGTTCGATTGGCGATTCCGGAGCCGCAGCGACCAACCTGGTGCTTAACGGCGGGACGCTGCTATATACTGGCGCCGGCGACAGCACGGACCGGCAGTTCACGCTGGGCAGCAGCGGTGGCGGCCTTGACGCTTCGGGCATTGGCGCAATCAATTTTACCAGCACCGCGGCCGTAGCCCTCCCGGGCGCGGGAGCCCGCACGCTGACGCTCTCCGGCACCAACATTGCCAACAACACGCTTTCGGCTCGCATCGACAACCCGTCGGGCGCTACGACCGCGCTCACCAAGTCCGGCACCGGCACATGGGTGCTCAAAAACCAGACAAGCACTTATACTGGGGTCACCAGCATCAGTGGCGGTGTGCTTGCCGTCGACAAGTTGGCCAATGGCGGACAGGCGAGCTCTATCGGCATGTCAGCCAAGGATGCCTCGAACCTGGTGGTCGGCAGCGGATCGACGCTGCGTTACACCGGCAGCGGCGACACTACGGATCGCCTCTTCACGCTCTCAACGGGCACCAGCTTCATCGAATCCTCCGGAACGGGGGCGATTGTCTTCAGCAATACAGGGTCGGCGGCCTATACCGGTCTTGGTAACCGGACACTGGCGCTTGGCGGCACAAACACCGGCCTCAATACCATGGGCGGCACCATCGTCGACGGTCCCGGCGGCGTGACCACGCTCGCCAAAAACGACTCAGGCACCTGGGTGCTGACGGGCAACAACACATTCACCGGTAACACCGTCGTCAACGATGGAAACCTGATCATCGGCAATGGCGGCACGACCGGGAACGCCGGCGCAGGCAACGTCATCGTCGCCAACGCGACCTCGACGCTGTCGTTCAACCGCAGCGACACGTTTGATTTCGCCGGCAATCTCAGCGGCACCGGCAACATCGCCCAGATCGGCACAGGCACCACCAGGCTCACCTCGGCGATCGACAGCAGTATCGGCGGCACGACGCGGGTCGACGCCGGGATGTTGGAGCTTGCGAGTAATCTCACGAGCGGAGGCGGCACCACCGTGAATGCCGGCACGCTGCAGGTCGATGCGGGCAAGACACTGATCACGCCGACACTTGCCCTGAATGCCGGCTCGACGCTGAACGTCGCCGGCACAGTGCAGGCTGCCGGGCCCACGCCCGTGGCGATCACTGGCGACGCGGGGGCGAGCACGATCAGCATCGATAGCGGCGGCACACTGCGCGGCACTGGCGACCTTGGCGGCGGCAGCGACATCGTCAATCTATCGGGAACCTTGGACACCGGCGCCGGAGCGCTGAACCTTGGCGCCGGCAATGACACGCTGGCGCTGAACGATGGCGGGGTCTTCACCGGCGCTGTCAATGCCGGCACCGGCGGCGAGACCGGCGCAGGCGACACGCTGCAGGTAAACACCGTTGCAGGCCGGATCCTGGACGCCGCCAACGTGGCCGGCTTCGAGAGCCTGCTGAAACAAGGGACCGCCACGCTCATGCTGACGGGCAATCACAGTTACAGCGCAGGCACGACGATCGCGCAAGGAACCCTGCAGATCGGCAACGGCGCGACGGCTGGCGCTCTGGCGACCCCGACCGTGGCGAACAACGGCACGCTCGTCTTCAATCTGGACAGCGATTACACTTTCAGCGGCGCGATTTCCGGCACCGGCAACCTGATCAAGCAGGGCACCGGCGTCACGACCCTGACGGGCACGAACAGCTACACCGGCCCGACCAGCGCGGCCGGCGGCACTTTGCTTATCAACGGCGATCAATCCGGAGCCACCGGGCAGATCTCGGTCGGTTTTGCTGGAACTCTCGGAGGAACCGGCACGATCGGTGGCAACGTCGCGGTGCTGGGGACACTGAACCCGGGCAATGGCGGCAATGCTCCGGGCTTGCTCACGATCAACGGAAACCTGTCGCTAAGCACCAGCAGCGCGAAATTGAACGTCAATTTCGGCCAAGCGAACGTGCCTGGCGGCCCGCTCAACGATCTCATCAATGTCGGCGGCAACCTGACGCTCGACGGCACGCTGAATGTAACCCAGACCCCGGGAGGAAACCTGGGCCCGGGCGTGTACCGCATCATCAACTATAACGGCTCTCTAACGGATAACGGCCTCGACGTCACCGATCCCGATTATTTCGTGCAGACTTCGGTGGCCCATCAGGTGAACCTCGTCAATTCGGCCGGGCTTACCCTCAGCTATTGGGACGGCAATGCGGGTCCCCATTCCAACGGGGCGGTGAATGGCGGCAGCGGCACCTGGCGCGCCGCCGGCGACCAGAACTGGACGGATGCCGCCGGCGTGTTCGCGGCGCCGTTCGCCAATGCCAGCTTCGCTATTTTCCAGGGAGCCGCCGGCACGGTGACGGTCGACAATACCGGCGGCCAGGTCCAGGCCACGGGCATGCAGTTCGCCACCAACGGCTATGTGGTGCAAGGCAATTCCATCGTTCTGGTCGACGATCCCACGCCGGCAGGTCTCCAGTCGATCATCCGGGTCGGCGATGGCACGGCGGCAGGTGCGGCTTATGTTGCCACGATAGCTTCCAATCTGACGGGCGCCAGCCAGTTGGTGAAGACCGACCTCGGCACGCTGGTGCTGTCGGGGACCAACACCTACAGCGGCGGCACCGCCATCAATGGCGGTACTGTTCAGATCTCGGCCGACGGGAATCTCGGTG
This sequence comes from Mesorhizobium sp. B2-8-1, assembly GCF_006440955.1. Lineage (NCBI taxonomy): Bacteria > Pseudomonadati > Pseudomonadota > Alphaproteobacteria > Hyphomicrobiales > Phyllobacteriaceae > Mesorhizobium > Mesorhizobium sp. B2-8-1. Next base: position 180,617 of record NZ_VFTX01000009.1, read on the forward strand.
ACGCTTCGGGCGTTCTTTCGCTAAACAGCGGCACGCTGCACACGACCGCCAACATGAACTCGGCGCGCGCCGTGGCGCTCAACGCCGGCGGCGGCACTTTCGAGACCGACAGCGCCACCAGCATGGTGCTGAACAGCACGGTCAGTGGCGCTGGCGCGCTGACCAAGGAAGGCGGCGGCACGCTCATCCTGGCCGGAACCAATACCTATCAGGGTGGAACGTTCATCAATGAGGGCACGGTCCAAATCCTGAGCGACGCCAACCTTGGTGTTGCGGCCGGAAAGGTCGCTTTCGACGGGGGAACGCTGCATGTGGTCGGATCGGGTTTGTCGTCGGCACGAGATGTAACGCTCAACGCCGGCGGCGGCGCGATTGCCGTTGACAATTTCGTGGAATGGGCCGGCTCGATAGACGGGTCAGGCGCACTTACGTCGGCAGGGCCCGGCTTTCTCGCCTTGAGCGGCGACAGCACCTATACGGGCGGCACGACCATTGCTGGCGGAGATCTGCAACTTGGCAACGGTGGCACAACGGGCTCGATCCTGGGCGATGTCGTCAACAACGGGAACCTGGGTTTTGATCGCTCAAACCTGTATTCCTTCGACGGTGTGATCTCCGGCAGTGGCCAAGTCACGCAGGTAGGCGTCGGCACCACGGTGCTCACAGCTGACAACACCTATGCCGGTTCGACGCAAGTCTTTGGTGGCTCCCTCTACATCGACGGCGACCAGAGCGCCGCTACCGGACAGACATTAGTCAACAATGGCACGCTGGGCGGCAATGGCATTATCGGCGGCCTAGTGACCCTCTTTCCGGGCGCCAGACTCGCTCCCGGCGATGTCGGCACCACCCCCGGCACGCTCACCATCAATGGCAGTCTTGTGCTGGCCATTGGTTCGAACCTCGACTATTCGTTCGGCCAGGCGGGTGTGGTCGGGGGCGCTTACAACGACCTGACCGTTGTGCATGGTGACCTGACGCTCGACGGCTCGATCAATGTCACGGAAGCACCCGGTGGCGATTTCGGGCCGGGCATCTATCGCGTCATCAGCTATGACGGCACGTTGACCGGCAATGGACTGAACACGACATCGCCCAACCACGTCGTGCAGACCTCGGTCGCGGGTCAGGTCAACCTCATCGACATCAGCGGTCAGACGCTCAACTTCTGGGACGGCGACGCCGGTCCCAAGAGCAATGACGTCGTGAATGGAGGAGACGGCACCTGGCGAGCCGCCGGAGACGATAACTGGACCGGCGAGGACGGCAACCTGAACGCCGCCTTCTCGAATGGCAGCTTCGCCATCTTTGCGGGCGCTCCAGGTACGGTCAGCGTCGACAACACCAATGGCCAGGTTCAGGCCGCGGGCATGCAATTCGCCACCGGCGGCTATATGGTCCAGGGACAGGACGTCGAACTTCTCGGACCGCAATCGACCATCCGCGTCGGCGATGGCACGCTGCCCGGCGCCGCTTACACGACAACCATCGCCTCCAACCTGACCGGTGCCAGTCAACTGGTGAAGACCGATCTCGGCACCCTGGTACTTGGCGGCGCTAACAGCTACAGCGGCGGCACCGTTATCAAGAACGGCACCCTCGTGGTTTCTGCCGATGCCAATCTTGGCGATGCAGCCGGCGGCCTAAGCCTGGATGACGGCGCAACACTGAAGACCACCGCGGCCTTCATTTCGGCGCGCGATGTCACGCTCACTTCGGGTACGGGCACTGTCCAGACCGATGCGGCCCTTACCCTTTCGGGCCTGATCACCGGCGCCGGTGGCTTCAATAAAACGGGCGTCGGAGCACTCACCCTGACCGGCTCCAACAGCTATGCAGGGCCGAGCACAGTGACGGCCGGCGGCCTCTATATCGATGGCGACAACAGCGCAGCCACCGGCGCAGTCTCGGTTGCCAGCGGTGCGACTATCGGCGGCAAGGGCACTGTCGGCGGCGATGTGACCGTCGCCGATGGTGCAACGCTTTCGCCCGGCTCGGTCGACGGCACGCCCGGCACACTGGCGATCGCCGGGAGCCTCAACCTGTCCAGCGGCTCTGTCCTCAACTATTCCTTCGGGGAAGCGGGCGTCGCCGGCGGGGCTCTCAACGACCTGACAACGGTCGGCGGCAATCTCGTCCTCGATGGCATCCTCAACGTCAGCGCGAGCGCGGGCGGTACCTTCGGGCCCGGCGTCTACCGCGTCTTCAGCTATGAGGGGTCGCTGACCAACAACGGCCTCGTCGTAGGCACGATCCCGTCCACGGGCTATTCGATCCAGACCTCGATCGATCACCAGGTGAACCTCGTCAACACGCAGGGCCTCACCTTCAACTACTGGGACGGCAATGCCGGCCCGAAGAACAATGGCGTGATCAATGGCGGCGACGGCGTGTGGCAGACCTCGGCGGGCAACGACAACTGGGCCAATGAGACGGGCACGGTCAATGCTCCCTTTGCCGACGCCTCCTTCGCCATCTTTGCCGGCCAGGCCGGCACAGTGACGGTGGACGACGGCTTGGGCCAGGTGACGGCCTCCGGCATGCAATTCATGACTGGCGGCTATAGTGTCCAGGGCGGCGGCATCGCGCTCGCCGGAGCATCCAGCAGCATCGTCGTCGGTGACGGCACGGCGGCCGGGGCGGGGATGACAGCAACGATCGCGTCGGCTCTTTCGGGCAATGCGCAACTGGTCAAGTCCGACCGCGGCACGCTGGTCCTGACCGGCGCCAACAGCTACACCGGCGGCACGGCGATCAATGGCGGCACGCTACAGGTCTCCGCCGACGCCGATCTGGGCGACGCCGCCGGCGGGCTCAGCTTCGATGGCGGTACGCTCAGCACGACCGACAGTTTTGCCACCTCGCGTGCTGTGAATGTCATGAGCTCCGGCACCGTCTCCACCGCGGCCGCCACGACCTTGACGCTGAACAGCGCGCTGACCGGATCGGGTGCATTTACCAAAGCCGGCGACGGCACCCTCGTGCTGGCCTCGGGAGGCTCCGCTTTTGCCGGTCCGACCTCCGTGCAGCAGGGCACCTTGGCCGCCGGTGCGGCGGGTGCGCTGGGCTCGGCATCGGCATACACGGTTGCTTCGGGAGCAACGCTCGATCTCGGCGGCTTCAACCAGACCGTCGCCTCGCTCGGCAATGCAGGCTCGGTGCGGTTGGGCACCGCACCGGGCACGACGCTGACCGTCAATGGCGACTACACCGGCAATGGTGGAACCATCTTCCTCAATGCAGCGCTCGATGGCGATGCTTCGACCACCGACAAGGTGGTCATCCATGGCGGCACTTCCGGTGCCGGCATTCTTGCGGTCACGAATGTCGGTGGGGCAGGGGCGCAGACCGTCGAAGGCGTCAGGATCGTCGATGTCGACGGAAGTTCGGCCGGCACCTTCTCGCTTGCCGGCGACTATGTCTTCCAGGGCGACCAGGCCGTGGTCAGCGGCGCCTATGCCTACCGGCTCTACAAGAACGGCGTCAGCACGCCGAGCGACGGCGACTGGTATCTGCGCTCGGAACTGACCACTCCGACCGACCCACAGGCACCGCTCTATTCGCCGGCCGTGCCGATCTATGAGGCCTATCCGGGTGTGCTGCAGAGTCTCAACGAACTGGGCACTTTGCAGCAGCGGGTCGGCAACCGCTCATGGGTGGGTGCCGCCCAAGGCGCCGACGAGATCGGCAGCGTTCCCACACAGAACGCGATCTGGGCCCGCATCGAGGGCGCCCACACGCGGCAGAGTCCCGATAGCGCCACCACCGTCTCGGACTATGACGTGACGACATGGAGACTGGAGTCAGGCGTCGACGGGCTGCTCTATGAGGACGCCACCGGCATCCTGCTCGGCGGTGTCTCTTTCCATTACGGCACGGCCTCGTCGGACATCTCCTCGATCTATGGGGCCGGCTCCATCGATGCCACCGGCTATGGCTTCGGCGGCACGCTGACCTGGTATGGTGACAATGGCTTCTACACCGACGCCCAGGCCCAGGTGACGTGGTATGACAGCGACCTGAAGTCCGCTACGCTGGGCAGCGAACTTGCCAATGGCGATAACGGGTTCGGTTATGCTCTGAGCATCGAAGCCGGCCAGAAGTTCGCGCTCCAGGGCAAATGGACACTGACGCCGCAGGCTCAACTCTCTTATTCCTCAGTCCGCTTCGACGGCTTCACCGATCCGTTCGATGCGGCAGTGTCGCTCGACAGCAGCCAGGCGCTCATCGGCCGTGCCGGCCTGTCGCTCGACTACGAGGATGCCTGGACAGGAGCTCAGGGAAGGGTAAGCCGATCGCATCTCTACGGCATTGCCAATCTTTACTATGACTTCCTGGACGGCAATGACGTCGACGTCTCCGGCACCGCGCTGCACGAGCACGACCAGCCGCTATGGGGCGGGCTGGGTGTCGGTGGATCACTGAGCTGGAACGAGGACCGTTACACCGTCTTCGGGGAGGCCTTCGCCAGGTCGAGCCTGAAAGAGTTCGGCGACAGCCGCTCCATCGGCGCAAAGCTCGGCTTCAGCGTCAAGTGGTAGGCGGACCGAAGTGATGGTTGGGCCGATCACCATAAGGTCGGCTTATCAAATGTGGTCGGCCGGCCAAGGCGCCGGCTGAGTAATGAAAGGTGATCGAATTGCGCATGTGGAAATTCCCGCTGGCCAGTGCAGCCGCGACGCTCGGCTTGATGGTGATGAGCACCGCGGCTTTGTCTCAACAGGTGACTTCAAAGCTGCCAGGCGGCGCGACTTCGCTCCAGGAGAGCTATCAAGACTGGAGCCTGACCTGTCAAAGCAGCACATCAACGGTAACGTGCGGTGTCTCCCAGCAACAGACGCAGCAGAACGGACAGCGGATCCTGGCTGTTGAGCTTAGGCGAAACAGCGACGCCACGCTCGCGGGCAATGTCGTGCTTCCGTTTGGGCTTATGCTCGACGCCGGCGCCACATTGCAGATCGATGACAGCCAGCCCCTTGAGGCGCTGCGCTTCTCAACCTGCTTGCCGGCCGGCTGCATCGTGCCGCTCACCCTCGATGAAGGAACAGTAGCCGCGTTGCGGGCGGGTTCGGTGCTGAAGATCAAGGTCAGAAGCACCGACCAGAAGGACGTCGTTCTGTCCGTATCGCTGAAAGGACTCGCACCTGCTCTGGACAGGCTAAGCGTTCTTGCTGGAGCGTGACGATTCTCTGTTGGGTGTCCGTTTCCTTACCTAGCGAAAGCCGTTGCTTGCCACTGATTTAAGCCGCATCGCGCTGAGCTGGATGTGGGGTCAGCTTTCCCTCCGGATCATGGCGAAGCGGTGGAGTCCGCTTTCGGCCTCTCAACCGTCTACCGGCGTTTCTCCGGTGGCCAATCATGGCCGAAGGAGAAACGAAAATGGTTACTTCACGCTATGATCCCGCCGTGCAAGTTCGCGGGGCATGGAATGCTCGCAAAACCGTTGGTACAAAGCGATCACTACCCAGAAACAGATCCGGGCAATCCGCTTCTTCCGAGAAAGGGCACCTGCGCGATCGCGCACTTTTCGATCTGGCAATCGACAGCAAGCTGCGCGGGTGCGATTTGGTCGGATCAAAATTGGCGATATCATTGCAGGTGCAGACGTGCGGACGCCAGCCACAGTGGTCCAGCAAAAGACCGACCGACCGACCCATTTGAATTGACCTCTGATGTGCGCTCCAGCCGGTTGGCGCGACTCGAACGTCGAAGCGGCACTGTTGCCGACTATGTGTTTCCGAGCCGCATTGATCATTCAAACATATCAGCACTCGGCAGTATGCTCGACCAGTGGACGAGTGCGCACCGCCATTGCGCTGCGCCCGGCGAAGTACGGCACGCACTCGCTTCGACAAACAAAGGCGGCGTTGATCTGCCGGCGACTGGCAACATCCGCGCGATACAAATTCTGCTCGGACACACGAACATAGAGAACACGGTCAGGTATCTCGGCGTTGACCGCTCCTCGCGGAGCGCACGGAAATCTGAAATCAGGAACGGTCGTTCGGCTGTGTCGGACGACCGGCCTCGATGTCGCCGCAATCGCGCTGCGACCGCCATCGGGGTGGAAATCGTCCAAATGGCGGACTAGCTTCGCGACATGCTGGAGCCGCTGGGATCGGACCTATGGTTTGCGGATGGTGGAGTCGTCTCGTTCAAAGGCTTCGACTATCCAACACGCATGGTCGTCGTGCGTCTTGCGGATGGTGGCCTGTGGCTATGGTCGCCAGTCGAAAGGACGGCCGCGATTGAGGACGAAGTTCGGGCGCTGGGCCCTGTTCGGCATATCGTCAGCCCCAACAAGCTGCACTACCTGTTTCTGGGCGAATGGCAGGCCGCATTCCCGGATGCAAATTTGTGGGCGACGGCGGCGACAATTGCCAAGTGCAGCGAACTTCGCTTTTCCGGGGTACTGGCCGGCGATCCGCCCGCCGAATGGAAGGGACAGATCGACCAGTTCTACTTCACCAATTCGCCTTTCATGGACGAACTGATCTTCTTTCACCGCGCGTCGCACACCGTCATCATCGCCGACCTCTCGCAGACCTTCAGCGCGACGTTCTTGAAACGCCATTGGCCTTGGTGGATGCGTTCAATCGCGAAGCTTTCGAAAATGATCGAAGGGTGGGGTTATCCCCCGATCGACTATCGGATCAGCTTCCGCAACCGCGCAACGGCGCGACCAAAGATTCGTGAGTTGATCGGAAAACATCCCGAGCATGTCGTCGTGGCGCATGGTGAGGTTGTCAGGACGGGTGGCGAAGCCTTTTTGCGGCGTGCCTTTTCATGGTTGCTCCATTAGTCCCAACGTCGGCATTGGACGGTCGCCGAATGGCCGTTATCTGCTGATTATAATAGTACAGTCGCCCTTCTGCCCATTTGCCGGTCGGGATCCTGTCGTGCGTGGTCAGGGCATCGAGATATTGCGCCATTTCGGTGCCACAGAACTGAGCATTCCCGTCGAGCGTTCGCTGCACTGTGAGGGGAGGAAGGTCCTTCAGGTTCGCAAGGGAAGAATGCGATGCCCTGTTGGCCTTCGCCTTGCCGTAGTAAGGCAAATCGCTGTTCCGAAAATATTGCACCTGAGGTCTTGGTCTCACCGAAGCGAAGAGATCCTCCGCTCATTGGTTTCTGTGCCCGCGACCGTCCCCGCGGATGCGCTAAGCTCTCTCGATCGGAAGCGCGAAGAGGGGCCTGGATTGGTAGGATGACGGCACCGGCCTGGCTGTCCTGATAGTCAGCGGGGAATCTCGTTGAAAGGGCAAACATCATCTTCGAAGGGGACGTGTCTTCGACGGAACTGTGTGCTTGCGATGATCTCCGGTCGACTGATCCGGTCCATGCGGAAGTGGCGGAAACCCTCACGGGCCGCATCCCAGGCCACGAGATACCAAACTGGCGGCAGGATCAGAATGGCCTGGGGTTCGACCTTGCGGACCGTTTCCACTTCTTTAGCGTCACGGTAGCCGAACCGGAGATGCAGCTGTTGGAGAAATGCCGCCTCGAAGGCAGGCAGCAGTTCGGGATCAATTGAACCCAGGTTTGAAATATCCTGCTTGGGCGACAACTGTCCGACATACAAGCAGTCGAGGAGCCGGCGCAGGTCTCGCACCTTGTCTGCCGACAGTGCCCTCTCGATCTTGGCAAGCCCCGCATCGGCGAGATCGGAGAAGGGAAGGGACCGGGCCGCGCGCATTGCCGCAACGCTGATAAGGAGGGCGAACACCTCCGTCACGGAGAGTCGAGCAGTGGTCTGCACCGACTTGGGGTCGAGCTGAAGCCCGCCGCCTCGGCCGGATTCGGAATGTATGACGAAGCCTTGGTTACGCAGCGCTACGATGTCGCGCAGCACCGTTCGCCGTGAAGCACCCACTTCGTCTGCCAAGTCGCTGATTGTCGAGGTTCCTTCGCGTCGGAGAACGCGCACGATAGCGTCGTGTCGGAGGCGGATGTTCATTTGCGGATCCAGGCACATTTGGTGCCAAGTTATGGCACCAATTTACTTTAGGCGGCATGGTCGCTCAACAAGGAGACTGATCATGACATCTCAAAACCAAACACCCGTCGCCAGTGCAACGCCGGTCATCGTCAACCCTTCCCACCTGCACGACCCAACGCCGAATGGCTACAGCACAGCGGTCATCACCCCTGGTTCTGGTCGGCTGGCTTTCATCTCCGGACAAGGCGGACAGGACCAGACCGGCGATCTGTCGCCGGATTTCGCAACACAGGTGGAGCAGGCATACAAAAACCTTGCCGCCGTGATCGATGCGCTTGGCGCTCGCTTGGACCAAGTCGTGAAGTTAACCGTTTTCGTGGTCGACCACGATATGCAGAAGTTGGGTGTGCTGACCCAGGAGGTGATGCGGATGTTCGGTGCCAAGCTGCCTGCACAGACGCTAGTTCCGGTGCCAAAGCTCGCCATCCACCCCATGCTTTTCGAGGTTGAGGCTGTGCTTCTCTTGGATTGAGCGCCCGACCGAAGCACGGACATTCGGGGCGCGCGCTTAGCGCGACGCGCCGGTCAAGTCGTCGGTGCACCTGGGCCTCTGGGGCTAGCGGTGATGCCTATTTGATGTCTGCTCAGCCGGCTGGTTGAGCAGACATCGGAATCTTGGCGCGCCTGGTATGGTATCGGGCTGTAGCCCGTCGGGGCGCCAGCGAAGAAGGGATGGACTTCGACGACACTGCCGAAGGTGCGGAACGGCCCTAGCTTGAGGCGCAAGCGACCAGCGCTTTCGATCAGGGCCGATGTCGAGACCATCATGGCGCTCGACGAGCGCACGCGCATCGCGCCGGGAGGGGGCGAGGACGTTGTCGAATAGAGCAGAAAGCGCTCGCCGTTGATCGGTCCGTCGATGAGCCACGGTGGCTCGACACCTTGGCTTTGATCCTCTCGCCGCGCGGCGCCCATCACTGAGCGGAGCGATGTGCCCGCCTCCGCGCCTCATCCGACAACCAAAATCAGCTCTTCGACATCAGTCCTGCCACCGGCGGGTCATTGAAAGCGAAAAATCCGAAAGGATCAGGTGATTGTATGAGTTCTCACCCTAGCGTGCGTTCTCCTTGCGCCAGGCGGCGAATTCCATCTTCGGTGCTTCGCTGGTAGCCGGGTAAAGCCCGATGATACTTGCGCCCTTCATCACCTTCTCGGTCACGAAGTCCTCATAAGCCGTCATCTCGACAGTCTCCTCGGCGATTTCGTCGGCGAGATGGGCCGGAATGACCATGACGCCCTCATCGTCGCCAACGAGAATGTCACCTGGAAAGACCGCCACATCGCCGCAGCCGATCGGCACGTTGATGTCACAGGCCTGATGCAGCGTCAGATTGGTGGGCGCCGAGGGACGCTGATGGTAGGCATGGATGGCGAGATTGGCAATCTCGGGACTGTCGCGGAAGCCGCCGTCGGTCACGATGCCTGCGACCCCGCGCACCTGAAGGCGCGAGACCAGGATGGAGCCGGCGGATGCAGCGCGGGCATTCTTGCGGCTGTCTATGACCAGCACGCAGCCCGGCGGGCATCGTTCGACGGCGGCACGCTGGGGATGATCGGGATTCCTGAAAACCTCGATCTGGTTCAGGTCCTCGCGCGCGGGAATGTAGCGCAGCGTAAAGGCCTGGCCGACCATGTTCGTCTTCTTCGGCGAAAGCGGTCGAACATCCTGGATGAACTGGTTGCGCAGGCCGCGCTTGTAGAGCGCGGTCGCAATGGTGGGCGTTGCGACACCCATGAGTTTTGCGCGTGTTTCCTTGCTCAATATATAATCGGTCATCATCGTTTCCTTGAACGTCAATGGATGTCTGGTTCGGGAACGGCGGGACCGAAGCCGGTCTCGAGGAAATCGAAGTCGGCCCCGGTATCGGCCTGCTGCACATGGCGCGCGAACATCCAGCCATAGCCGCGCCCTGTCTTCGCTTCCGGGGCTGTCCATTCCTTGCGGCGGCGCTCCAGTTCCTCATCGCCGACCAGCATGTCGATGCGCCGGCCTTGCAGGTCGAGCCGCACGATGTCCCCGGTCCGCAGCAGCGCCAGCGGCCCGCCGACATGCGATTCCGGCGAAACATGCAGCACGCAGGCGCCGTAGCTGGTGCCGCTCATGCGGGCGTCGGAGATGCGCAGCATGTCGCGATAGCCGCGCTTCAAAAGGGCCTTCGGCATCGGCAGCATGCCCCATTCGGGCATGCCTGGCCCGCCCTGCGGGCCGGCGCCGCGCAGCACCATCACATGATCCGGTGTCACGTCGAGATTTTCGTCGTCGACGGCCGCCTTCATCTCGGCATAGCTGTCGAAGACGAGCGCCGGTCCTTCGTGCCGGTGAAAGCGCGGATCGCAGGCGGCCGGCTTGATAACGGCGCCGGTCGGCGCAAGATTACCCTTGAGGACGGCGAGCGAGCCCTCATGGTAGATCGGGTTGTCGAGGGAACGGATGACGTCGTCATTATAGCACTTGGCACCCTCCAGCGTTTCGCCCAGCGAGCGGCCAGAAACGGTGAGCGCCGAAAGGTCGAGCTTGGACGACAGTTTCGCCATTAACGCCCTAAGGCCGCCCGCATAGTAGAAGTCCTCCATCAGATAGGTTTTGCCGGTGGGCCGGATGTTGGCGAGCACCGGCGTCGTGCGGCTCGCGCGGTCGAGATCGTCGAGCGAGAGCGCGACGCCGGCCCGCCGGGCCATTGCGATCAGATGGATGACGGCATTGGTGGAGCAGCCAGTGGCCATGGCGACGGCGACGGCATTGTTGACGGCGGCTGCCGTCACGACGCGGCTGGGCATGAGGTCTTCCCAGACCATCTCCACTATGCGCCGGCCGACGGCGGACGACATGCGGATATGGCCGGAATCGGCCGCGGGGATGGAGCTTGCGCCCGGCAGCGTCAGGCCGAGCGCCTCGGCGATCGCCGTCATCGTGCTCGCCGTGCCCATGGTCATGCAGTGGCCGTAGGAGCGGGCGATGCCGGCCTCGACCTCGACCCATTCCTTTTCAGTGATCGTGCCGGCGCGGCGCTCGTCCCAGAATTTCCAGGCGTCCGAGCCCGAGCCAAGATATTCGCCGCGATAATTGCCCCGCAGCATCGGCCCGGCCGGCAGGAAGATCATCGGCAATCCCATCGACAGCGCGCCCATGACCAGGCCCGGCGTGGTCTTGTCGCAGCCGCCCATCAACACCGCCCCGTCCACGGGATGCGAGCGCAACAGCTCCTCCGCCTCCATCGCCAGCATGTTGCGGTAGAGCATGGTCGTCGGCTTGACATAGCTTTCCGACAGCGAAAGGGCCGGCAGCTCCACCGGAAAGCCGCCGGCCTGGAGGATGCCCCGCTTCACGTCCTCAACGCGGTGCTTGAAATGGGCATGGCAGGGATTGGCGTCCGACCAGGTATTGAGGATGGCGATGACGGGCCTGGCGCCCCATTCCTCGGGCGCGTAGCCCATCTGCATGGTGCGCGAGCGGTGGCCGGAGCTTCTGAGGTCGTCGGGCGCGAACCAGCGCGCGCTCCGCAACTTTTCGGGCGTCTTCTTCTTCGTGGTCATGCGCGAACTCGTTAAAACTTGGGTTGAAGCGGCAGGGCGTGGCCTAGTCCTTCATGCCCCATTTCTGCAGCGTCTTGCGCTCGATGGTCTGAAAGATGAGGTTCTCGACGACGAGGCCGATGATGATGACGGTGAGCAGGCCGGCGAACACGGCGGGAATGTCGAGCAGGTTCCGGTTCTCGAAGATGAACCAGCCAAGCCCGCCTTGTCCCGACGAGACACCGAAGACGAGCTCGGCTGCGATCAGCGTCCGCCAGGCAAAGGCCCAGCCGATCTTCAGGCCCGTCAGGATCGACGGGAAGGCCGCCGGCACGAGGATGCGGATGACATAGGAAAGACCGGTCAGGCCATAGTTGGCGCCGACCATCCTGAGCGTGCGCGAGACGCCAAGGAAGCCGGAATGCGTATTCAGCGCGACGGCCCAGAGCACCGAATGCAGGAGCACGAAGACGAGGCTGGAGGGGCCGAGGCCGAACCAGATCAGCGCCAGGGGCAGCAGCGAGATCGCCGGCAGCGGATTGAACATCGCCGTCATCGTCTCGAGGAAGTCAGTGCCGATGCGTGTGTTGATGGCCAAAATGGTGAGCAGGAAGGCGAGCACGGTGCCGATCGCATAGCCGGCGAGCAGGATCTTGAGGGTCGTCCAGATGCGTGACGGAAGCGTGCCGTCGGCGAAGTTCGCGTAGAGGGACTTGAAGGTGTCGGTCAGCGTCGGGAAAAGCAGCGGATTGTCGAGCTGGCGCGCATAGAGCTCCCAGACAACGGCAAGCACGACAATGAGAAGCGTCTTGCGGAAAGCGCCGGACTGCCAGAGAAGTTCGAAGTGGCCGAGCTTCTGTTCGACGGCATCGATGTTTCCGTTGCGCGCGGGAAGATCGGCGGCAACGATGATCTCAGGGGCGGCCATGGCTTACTCCGGGTGTCCAGGCTCGGAAAAGAGCATGGTATGAATCTGCTGCTCGAGTTCGGCTGCGGCGACCGGGTCGTCGCGAACATCCTCGACGCCACGAACCTCAGCGCGGACGCGGCCGGGATGCGGCGAAAGCAGCAGGATGCGGTTGGAGATCTTGATTGCCTCGGCGATCGAATGGGTGACGAAAAGCACCGTGAAGCGCGTCTCGTCCCATAATTGCAGCAGCTCGTCCTGCATCTGCCGGCGGGTCAGCGCATCGAGCGCCGCGAAGGGCTCATCCATCAGCAGGATATCCGGTTGCATCGCCATGCCGCGGGCGATTGCCACGCGCTGCTTCATGCCGCCGGACAGCATATGCGGATAGGTGTCGATGGCGCGCGTCAGCTTGACCTTGTCGATGTATTCGCGTGCGACCGCTTCGGCCTCGGCGCGCGGCATCTTGCGGGCGACGAGCAGAGGAAACGTCACATTCTCCAGAACCGTCTTCCACGGCAGGAGCTGGTCGAATTCCTGGAAGACCATCATCCGGTCGGCGCCGGGCTTCTTCACGGGACGGCCCTTGATGGTGATCGACCCGCTGACGGGCGCCATATAGCCGCCGATCGCCTTGAGCAGGGTCGACTTGCCACAGCCGGAAGGACCGAGCAGAACGAAGCGGTCCGACCGGTCGACGCAGAAGCTGACGTCCTCCGTGGCGGTGATCAGAAGGTTCGGCGTCTTGTAGCGCAGCGTCACCTTGTCGACATCGAGCAGCGAAGCACCGGCTTCGGCAAGTGCGGCAGAGGCAACTGGCCTGATCGTGGTTTGAAGCATGCCCATTTCTCCGTGGCGGGTTCTTCGAGGGGCGGCAAACTAGACGACCGCCCCTTGTCCAGGATCAGTTGCCGTTGAGGTCGGCGGCTTGCGGGAGGTAATAGTCGGTCCAGGCCTTCGGCATGGTCTTCAGCGTGCCGGTCTTGTAGAGGTGCGCCGCGAACTTCATCGTGCCCTGGGGGTCCATCCGGTACTCCATCATATGCGGCTCCTTGAGGATCGCCATCAAGTCTTCGATGCTCGTCTTGTCGCCGGAGATGGTCTTGTAGTCTTTGAGTGCGCCTTTCGGATCCTTCTTGATGTACGCGATCGCGTCAGCGGTCGCCTCGCGGATCGCCTTGATGGTCGTCGGATTCGCCTCGGCAAATTCGGTCGTGGTGAAGAAGGTGCCCTGGCTCAAATCGCCGCCGATGATGTCGCGCGAGCTGGTGACCTGGTGGACACCGGGCATCTTCAGTTCAAGGTACTGATAGGGCGGCGCCGAGAAATGACTCTTCACCTCGTGTTTCTGGTTGGCGAGCGCCGCCATAGCGTCGGGATGGCCGAGCTGGACCGTATTGGCGTCGAAGTGATGAATGTCGTTATCTCCGAACATTTTGCCAGCAGCCATTTGCAACAGGATCGCTTGCGTCGAGACGCCGACGGTCGGAACGGCGATCTTGTCGTTCGGGCCGATGTCCTTCAGCGACTTGATGTGCGGGTCGCGCGACACGAAGATCACCGGCTGGGCGGAGTTGGTGCATATGCCTTTGACGCGGCCCTTGGTGCGGTCCCACAGAAGCAGCAGGTTGCCGGTGCCGGTGTTGACGATGTCGACATTGCCGGAAAGCAGCGCATCGGTCTGGGCGCCGCCGCCGCTGAAAGTGCGCCAGTTGATCTTGAGGTCCTTCAGGCCATCCTCGGCGGCATGCTTTTCGATCAGCTTCTGCGTCTCCATCACGTGGCTGGCGAGATAGAGGATGCCGGGCTGGCGGGTGATGGAAATCTCGGTCTTTTCCTGGGCAAAGGCGGATGTGCCGAAACCGATGGCGATGCCGAGCGCGGCGATGCCTCTGATGATGGATCGCATGGATTTCCTCCCGAAATGAGCGATTGGCGCAATTCACTTGGCCGCGGTCCTCCGACGACGGTTGGCGCATTAAAACACTAATGCATCAGTGCATCAATAAGTTTTTTGTGATCTACTGAAATCAGAATCGGCAAACGGGTGGTCGGATCATGGGCGCAAAGGCCAACGAAAGAGTCTTGGATCGGTCGCGGCAGGTCGCCCTGCAGATTCACGAGATATTGAGAGATCGTATCCTGACTGTGGAGCTGGCGCCCGGAACGGTGCTTTCGAGGGCCTCACTGCAGGTCGAATTCGGTGTCAGCCAGACGCCCGTGCGCGATGCGCTGATGCGCTTGCAGGAAGAGGGCATGGTCGAGATTTACCCCCAATATGCCACAGTGGTCGCACGCATCGACATTCGGCATGCCCGGCAGGCGCAGTTCCTGCGGCTTTCGGTCGAACTTGAGGCGGTGCGCCGGCTGACGCTCGAAAGCCCGGCTCAGACGGCTGCCGAACTTGACGATATTCTGACTCGCCAGGAGATCGTCGCATCGCCCAAGACCTATGATGTCTTCGATTCGCTGGATCGGGAGTTCCATCGCAAGATTTATGAGCGCGCCGGCATATTGGAGCTATGGGCGACGGTGCGGCGACAGAGCGTCCATCTTGACCGGCTGCGCCGGCTCAACCTGCCGATGCCGGGCAAGATGCAGACGGTGCTGGAGGACCACCGCGCCATCGTGAAGGCCGTCCGCTCCGGCGACACAGATGCCGCCGCTTCCGCCCTTCGCAGGCATTTGTCCGGAACGCTTTCGATTATTGACGTAATCAGCGAGCAGTTCCCAAACTATATTCGCTCGTCGTAATTCAGGCCTATCGTGCCCTGTGCTCGACGCCAATCAGCTCGACGTCGCCATTCTCAACCTGACGGTGAAAGCCCGACATGCAATGGCGGACAGCGGCACGTTCACGATCGAGACGAGCGACGCGCCAGACGATCAGGATGATCTGAAAGGGCCGGCCGCGTCCTTCGTTCGCCTGACCCTGAGCGACACCGGTCACGGATGGACAAACAAGTTCTCGCCCAGGTCTTCGGGCCCTTCTTCACCACCAAAGGCAAACTGCGAAGAAACCGGGCTCGGACTTAGCCAGGTCTATGGCTTCGTCAGCCAGTCCGGTGGACATGTCCGGATCGACAGCGAGGTCGGGAACAAACGCGCGTGCACCTCTCTGCCGCGAGCAGCTTCAGAGCGAACAGGCAGTCTCCGATCACGGTGAAGCGCGACGTCCGCGATTCTCGCGCATCGAGCTATGACGGCTCCGGTCTAAGGAAGCTGGAAACGGAGGGCACAGCGCACCGCCCGCAGAGCAGATCCTTTGGGCGAAAACTTGACCCGTATCGTACGACAAGCGAACCCTATTCGGCAGCCATTGCCAAGTGCCGTTCCCGTTCCTGCGTCGAAGCCTCGTGGATCTGATCCGCCACCGGCTTGATCCGGAACCACGCGGTATACAGGGCAGGAAGGAAGAGCAGGATCAGCACCGTGCCGACCGCCGTGCCGCCGATCAACGTATAGGCCATCGATCCCCAAAAGACGGAGTGGGTGAGGGGTATGAAGGCCAGCACCGCGGCAAGTGCCGTAAGGATCACGGGCCGCGCGCGTTGCACCGTGGCCTCGATGACGGCGTGATAGTCATCCAGGCCGGCGGCGCGGTTCTCCTTGATCTGCTCGGTCAGGATCAGCGTATTGCGCATCAGGATGCCGGCCAGTCCTATCAAGCCCAGAATGGCGTTGAAGCCAAAGGGCTGGTTAAAGGCAAGCAGCATGGGCACGACGCCGACAAGGCCAAGCGGCGCCGTCAGCACGACCATGAACATTGTCGAGAAGGATCGCACCTGCAGCATGATGACGATCAACATGGCGGCTATCATGGCCGGGAAGATCTTGCCCAACGCAGTGTTGGCCTTCTCGGCCTCCTCGACCGATCCGCCCATTTCAATTCTATAGCCGGCCGGAAGGGATGCGATCAGCGGCTGAAGGGCTTTCATGATCTGCTTTGAGACCTCCGGAGGCTGGATCGCTTCGTTGATGTCGGAGCGGATCGTGATCACCGGCGTGCGGTCGCGGCGCTTCAGGATCGGCTCTTCAAGATGGATTTCCGAATGGCCGATCTGGTCGAGTGGAATCTGCCGGCCATCGCGGCTCATCAACGAGAAATCGGCCAGGTGCGCTGGGTCCAGCCGCTCGCCGCCGGCGCTGCGTGCTACGATGGGGACGTTGCGGATGTTCTCGCGGACCTGCGTGACCGGAATGCCGGTGAGCAGGAACTGCAGTTGCTGGGCCACCTCGGCCGACGACAGGCCGATGAGGTTCAGGCGATCCTGGTCCGGAATGAAGCGAAGCACCGGCGTGCGATTGCCCCAGTCGCGGCTGGCCTGCCGCACGTCCTGGACGCCCCGCATGATGTCGAGGGCGCTCTCGGAAATGCTATAGAGTTGCACGGGATCAGGCCCCATGACCCGGAACTCGACGGGGAACGGCGTGTAGGGGCCGAATACGAGCTGCGTGACGCGAACATTGGCCTGCGGCGCAAGCCCCTGCGCCACCGCCTCCCGCAGCCGATGCTTCAGCACCTCGCGCGCCTCGGCGCTCGGCGTCAGCACGACGATCTTGGCGAAGGCAGGATCTGGCAGTTCGGGCGCCATCGCGAAGAAGAAGCGCGGCGCACCCTGCCCGACATAGCTGGTGACGATCTTGGCCTCTGGCTGGCCGCCCAGCCATTGCTCGAGCTTCTCGACCGTGGCGGTCGTGGTCTCAATGCTGGTGCCTTCCGGCAGGCGAACCTCGACAAGCACTTCCGGGCGATCGGACGTCGGGAAGAACTGCTGCTTGAGGGCGCCCATGCCGACAACGGAAAGCGCGAAGGCGATGGCGACAATACCGGATGTCACGAATTTGTGGCGCACGGCAAAGGTGATGAGCCGCCGCAGGCGCCGATAGTTCGGCGTGTCGTAGATCGCGTGGTGACCGCCCTCTCTCGGTTTGATCTCGGGCAGCATCTTGACGCCGAGATAGGGCGTGAAGACCACGGCGACGATCCAGGAGACGATGAGCGCGAATCCCACGACCCAGAAGATGTTGCCGGCATATTCGCCGGCCGTCGAGCGCGCGAAGCCCACCGGCAGGAAGCCGGCGATCGTCACCAGCGTTCCGGACAGCATCGGCGCCGCGGTATGGCTCCATGCATAGGCGGCCGCCCTGATACGGTCCATGCCCTCTTCCATCTTCACCACCATCACCTCGATAGCGATGATGGCGTCGTCCACGAGGAGACCGAGCGCCAGGATGAGGGCGCCGAGCGTGATGCGATCGAAGAACCGGCCGGTCTCCAGCATGATGAGGAACACGGCGGCGAGCGTCAGAGGAACGGCGGCCGCCACGACGATGCCGACACGCCAGCCCATACTGAGCAGGCTGATCAGCAGCACGACGCCGAGCGCCATAGCGAATTTCATCATGAACTCGTCAACCGCCGAGGTGATGTTGAGGGCCTGGTCTGACACCTTCTCGAGCGTCATCCCGAGCGGCAATGTCGGTAGCATGGCCGCCGTCCTGTCCTCCAGCGCCTTGCCGAGCGCGCGACCATCCCAGCCCTCCTGCATAACCGCCGCGAGCATGATGGTGGGCTCGCCCTGGCGGCGGATGAGGTAGGTGGGAGGTTCTTCGTAGCCGCGGCGGACCTCGGCGATGTCTGAGAGCTTCATTGTCCGCCCCGCGGCGACGATCGGCGTGTCGGCGATCGACTGGACACTGCCATAAGCACCATTGACTCTGATGAAGACCTGCGGCCCTTGGGTGTCGATCGAACCCGCCGGCGTGACGGCGTTCTGCCGCTGCAACACGGTGACGATATCCCGTGCCGACACGCCGAGTGTCGCCAGCTTGGCGTAGGAGAACTCGACGAAAATCTGTTCGGGACGTTCTCCTAGGATGTTGATCTTCTTGACACCAGGCACATGCAGGAGGTCTTGGCGGATCGCTTCCGCCTGCCTCGCCAGCTCACGCATCGGCATGCCCTTGGCCTTCAGCGCGTATAGGGCGAAGCTCACGTCCGAATATTCGTCGTTGACGAAGGGGCCGTAGACGCCGGACGGCAGGTTGCGGGCTTCATCTCCGAGCTTCTTGCGAGCCTGGTAGAACTCTTCCTGCACGGCGGATGGCGGCGTGCTGTCCTTCAGCGTGACCGTCAGATAGGCATAGCCTGGCCGCGTGGTCGTCTCCACGCGGTCATACCAGGTCAGCTCCTGGAGCCGCTTCTCCAATGGTTCGGCGACGAGGTCCTGCATCTCACGCGCCGTCGC
The DNA here is from genome assembly GCF_006440955.1 of Mesorhizobium sp. B2-8-1. Lineage (NCBI taxonomy): Bacteria > Pseudomonadati > Pseudomonadota > Alphaproteobacteria > Hyphomicrobiales > Phyllobacteriaceae > Mesorhizobium > Mesorhizobium sp. B2-8-1. The sequence goes on from NZ_VFTX01000009.1 coordinate 199,287, forward strand.
GCCTGGCCACGCCGTCGTGACGGTGAGGGTCTTGATGGTGAAGTTGGGATCCTCCGCCCGGCCGAGCATAAGGAAGGCGTAGGCGCCGGCGGCCACCAGCAGGAGGATTAAGAACAGGGTGACGGCACGTTCACGAACGGCGATCGCGGAAAGATTGAGGTTCACGGTCAGTTGCTCCCGCTTTCGGACGCAGTCCTGACACGAGCGCCCTCCTGCAGGAGATGAGCGCCGAGCGAAACAAACCGATCGCTGGAGCTCAGTCCCGAGATCACGACAAATTCGCCGATCACACGAATAAGATTGACGGATTGAAAGTGCACCGTGGACGTGGCGTTGTCCACGACCCAGACGCCGGTCTTCTTGCCGTCGTCGAGCACGGCTCCCAGCGGCACCTGGACTTCCGGCTGACCCGCCTGGGCTGCCAGCCGAATGGTTACCGTCGCGCCAAGCGGCGCTGCCGCGGCCTCGCCGTCGAGCACATAGCGAGCCTCATAGGTGCGCGTCTGGGCATCGGCCGAGTTGGACAATTGCCGCAGATGAGCCGTATGGCGCTGCTCATCACCCCCATATACGCTGGCCTCGGCCGTGGAGCCGATCGCCGGCCGGATCGTTTCGGGAAGCGCGACCACCGCTTCGCGGGGGCCCGCCTTGGCGACCCGGACCACCGTCTGGCCGGCGGAGACGACCTGACCCGGCTCGCCAAGCGTGTCGACCACCGTTCCATCAGCGTCCGCCAGCAGGAGGGCGTAGATCGTCTCGTTCTCCGCAACCTCCGCGTCCGCTTCGGCGGCGGCGAGCTGGGCCGCGGCAGTGTCGAGCGCAGCCTTGGCCTGCTCGTAGCGCTGGCGGGGAACCCATCCCTCTTTCAGCAGATTGGCGTATCGCCGTTCATCGGGTTCTGTTTGAGCGACGATCGCACGCGCGGCAACAACGGCATTGTGCTTTGCCGCGAGTGCGAGGCGAAGGTCGGTATCGTCGATCCCCATCAGCGGCTGACCGGCTTTCACCTGCTGGCCAACATTGACCAGCCGTTCGACGATCTTGCCGGGGACGCGAAAGCCGAGATTGCTCTCGACCCTCGCCCCTATGAGCCCCGTGAAGCTGCGTTGGGAACCGCTCACCGGCGCCGCCGTCGCCAGGCTGACGACGGGCGGCTCCTGCCTCGGGTCGCTCGCGGCGGAGGCTTCCCGCGGCGAATTTGCAAATGTGGCGAATGCCGTCGCTCCCGACACCGCGATCGCCCCCGTGATCAGGATCGCGCCCACCATGATAACCGATCTCTTTTTCATGCCCATCGCCTCACGTCGAAATAGATTGCGTTCATTCTCTGTGCCGTGCCCCGCGTCGACCGACAGCGGCCGGCGGCGATCTGCGCGAGCATCAGTCCGGTAACGCGTCGGCGCGCCGATGCTTGTCGATCCCAGCCGAGACTGTCACCTCGTCGCCGGACCTGGAGAACGCGTAGAGCGAGCCCCGGTAGCCCGGCATGGAGAAGGCGACGGAGTCGCGGTCGGCGAGGCCCATGACGACGCGCTGCGGATCGCCTCCGCCCTTCGAGGCGAAGGTGGCCGTGACCTCCAGGAGATCGCCGTTCGTCGGGACGTAATAGACCACAACGTCGAGGCGTCCGTTGTGCAGGCTGCCGGCTTCGATGGGGCGTCCGATGGTGGCTTCCTCGGCAAGTGCCGGCGTAGCGATAAACAGCGCGGCCAGAAGTGATGCGCCCAGGGTTCTGCGGATCATCTGCGTATCTCCTTGTTAGATTATGATCGAACTCTATACCAGATAGATTGCAAGCGCAATCTAAAAGAAGGAACATACTCAGTCTGCGGCAAACCGCCACACCGCTCAGGTGGCGAGCCGCCCATCCCGCATCTCCTCTTGATAGATTGCGTTCGGTCTCTAACTGACATATAGATTTTGTACGTAATCTAAATATGGAGATCGAGATGCGCGTAAGTCGCGTTCAGGCTGAGCAGAACCGGCAAACCGTGATCGATGTGGCCAGCCGGCTTTTTCGGGAGCACGGGTTCGGTGGCATCGGCCTCAAGGATCTGATGAAGGCCGCCGGGCTGACCCAGGGCGCTTTCTACAAACAGTTCGCATCGAAAGAGGACTTGGCGGCGCAGGCGTCCAGGCGAGCGATGGAGAGCGCTGCCCACCGATGGGCGGAGGCAACTGCGTCGAAACCCGAGGATCCGTTGGGTGCAGTGATCGAGTTTTACCTCAGCGCGGATCATCGCGAGGAAAGGATGGACGGGTGCCCGGTTGTGTCGCTCGGCTCGGATGCCGCCAGGCAGGGCAGCGACGTCAAAGCATCATTCGAAGCAGGGATTAAAACATACCTTGAAGCCCTCGGCGGCATGATTGCCAGGGCCGACGGCGAGGAAAGCAACGAAAAGGCCATGGCCATCCTATCGACGATGGTCGGCGCGGTTGTCCTCTCGCGCATTGTAAATGATCCCCACCTCGCCCAGGCCTTTCTGAATGCGGCGGTCGACCAAGTTCGCCAAGCCGTCGCCGCCTGAAAGTGTGGAGCAAATGTCGGCTTCTTTGCCGCGCGCGATCTACCGGCGGACGTCAAGCAAGCGGGCAATAGTGATCGAGTGCCGTACGCAGTTCAGTCATAGCGTGCGCAACGCCCGGCCACGTACCCGAATCTACAGGAGCTAAAATGCGACGCATTGTCATCACCGGCATGGGGGCGGTCACGCCGCTCGCCGCGGATGTCGAAACATCATGGTCGCGCTTGCTGGCCAGTTGCTCGGGGATTTGCAGGCTTCCTGACGAAATGGTGGAAAGTCTGCCGGCGAAGGTCGGCGGCCTGGTTCCCTCCCTGGAAGAAGACCCCCAAGCCGGCTTCGATCCGAGTGCTTTCTTGGCTCCGAAGGAACAGCGCAAAGTCGATCGCTTCATTCTGCTAGCGCTGGCAGCAGCGGACGAGGCGCTTTCCCAGGCAAGATGGAAGCCCGTCTCGGAAACTGATCGAGTTCGCACCGCGACAATCATTGCTTCAGGCATCGGCGGGTTCCCCGCCATAACCGAGGCGGTGCGGACAGTCGACCATCGCGGCGTTCGGCGTCTTTCACCGTTCACGGTGCCGTCGTTCCTGGTGAACCTCGCGGCGGGCCACATCTCGATCCGCTACGGCTTCAAGGGCCACATCGGCGCACCCGTTACGGCGTGCGCCGCCGGCATCCAGGCAATCGGCGATGCGGCTCGCATCATCCGCGCCGATGAAGCCGACATCGCCGTGTGCGGCGGCACCGAAGCCTGCATAAATGTCGTCAGTCTGGGCGGCTTTGCGGCGGCACGTTCGCTTTCGACCTCCTTCAATCACCATCCTGACCAGGCCTCTCGTCCGTTCGATATATCGCGGGACGGTTTCGTCATGGGTGAAGGCGCGGGCCTGCTGGTCATCGAGGAATTGAGCCATGCGCTGGCGCGCGGCGCCGAGCCGCTCGCCGAGATCGTCGGCTACGGCACGACGGCGGATGCTCATCACGTCACTTCCGGTCCTGAGGACGGCGATGGCGCGCGCCGCGCCATGGAGATCGCGATTGCCCAGGCCGGAATTTCACCGCGTGAGATCCGCCATCTCAATGCGCACGCGACCTCCACGCCCGTGGGCGACCTTGGAGAAATCGAAGCGATCAAGAGGGTCTTCGGTACGGATTTCTCGATAGCTGTCAGCGGAACGAAGTCGGCGACCGGACATCTGCTCGGGGCCGCCGGCGGGCTTGGCGCGATTTTCACCATCCTGGCACTCAGGGACCAAGTGGCACCGCCGACCCTCAATTTGAGCGCCCCCGATCCGGCAGGTGACGGAATAGACTTCGTGGCCAACAAGGCCCGGCCGATGGAGGTGGAGTATGCGCTCGCCAACGGCTTCGGATTCGGAGGCGTCAATGCCAGCGCCCTGTTCCGGCGCTGGGACGCACGCAGGGCGAACGGCCGAGCCGGTCATGAGTGACGCTTTTGCTCCAGCCCTTTCGGCTGCTCCCAATACCAGTCCAACCCAAAGAAAGGTGACCTCCATGAACAAGACCAGTCCCGGCGTTGCCATCGTCACAGGCACATCCTCCGGCATCGGGCACGTGACGGCCAAGGCCCTGCAGAACGCGGGCTTTCGCGTGTTCGGAACCAGCCGTCGCCCGGTCTCCAAGAAATCCGACGGCTTCACGATGCTGACCTGCGACGTGACCGATGACGCGTCCGTGGCAAAACTGATCGATGATGTGTTGGCCGAAGCGGGGCGCATCGACCTGCTCGTCAACAATGCCGGCATGGGCCTGCTCGGCGGCGCGGAGGAATCCTCGACCGCGCAGGCCCAGGCTTTGTTCGACGTGAACGTCTTCGGCGTCATCAGGATGATCAACGCTGTGCTGCCGACGATGCGACGTCAAGGAAAGGGCAGGATCGTGAACTTGAGCTCGGTGCAGGGGTTTATCCCCGCCCCTTATTTCGCGCTTTATTCGGCGACCAAACATGCCGTGGAAGGCTATTCGGAATCGCTTGACCACGAACTGCGACCCTTCGGAATTCGCGTCGCATTGGTCGAGCCAGCCTATACCCGCACCTCTTTCGAAGGCAATCTTGTCAGGCCGGATCAGTCGCTCGATATCTATGACGTCGTGCGCGCCGGAATGAACGCAGCGGTGGCGAAGGCGATGGAAAAAGGCGACGCGCCCGACGTGGTCGCCAAGACCGTTTTGGCGGCCGCGACCGACCCCAGCCCGAAGCGGCGCTATGCGGCGGGAAAAATGGCGCGCCAGGTCAGCTTGCTACGCCGTTTCGTCCCCGCATCCGCATTTGACAAAAGCCTGCGAAAGCAGCTCGGACTGCCGGGCTAAAGTGGATTAAGATCATCCCGCTGCCGACATGACATCAACCGGAGCCCATTCAAAAGACGAACCCTCTTTTGGCGAGCGAGTCTCCCCCACACTCTCTAAAGGACATCCGATGAAAATCGGAATCATCGGCGCCGGAAATATCGGCATCACGTTGGCCCAAAAGCTTGTCGCCAGTGGTCATGCGGTCAACCGCGCCAATTCGAGAAGGCCGGAGACCATCCGCGATCTTGCCTGCGATCTCGGAGCCACCGCTGCTTCCAAGGAGGAGGCCGTGCAGGGAGTGAGGCGATCGTTCTTGCAATCCCGTTCGGCAAGTATCCCGATCTCGCCGGCAAGCTTGCGGCGCGCCGCGGCTTTGCAGATGCCGCGCGAAAGCCCAGTGGGGTCGGCCTGTCGGGTGTGACGATGTGGCGGGGTCGCTGGCGTCATTGATCACCGCTTACTGGTCCGGCATCTGGCGAGTGTTGGACAGCGTTGGTCTAAGGGCTTTTTAACCAAGCCGGGGTTTTGTCGACAACTGGGCCTCTCGCTCAATCCCGCGTCAACCACGTTCGTGCAAAAGCGAAGAGACTGGTTTGACGGGGGTTGCTGTGCTTAAGGATTTTTGGAGTTCCAAGAGCGGGAATTTCGCGCTTCTGATGGGCTTGGCGCTGCCCGCTATCCTGGCGGCCGTAGGTTTTGCGACGGACGTCTCCACCATAATGCGGGCAAAGGTCAGTCTTCAAAGCTCCCTGGACGCTGCAACTCTCGCCTCGTCGCATCTGTCGGATAACGAAGCCGACCGCAGGCAGCTTTTTGATCGCTATTTTCAGGCGAACGTAGCCAACCACGGCGAACTCTCGAATGCGAGAGTGACCTTTTCCGTCGACAAGGGTCTGAACTACATCAACACCAAAGCCGTTGCTTCCGCCGATGTTGCCCTCAATTTCGCTTTTCTGTTTGGTGCCAACCAGCGCATCGAGGTTGACTCGGGCGCGGTAGAGGCCACCAACAATCTCGAAGTGGTACTCGTTCTGGACAACACCGGATCCATGGCAGGGGCCAAGATCAAGGCTCTTCGGGACGCCACCAGGACGCTGCTTGATAGCCTGGAGGGAGCAAAGTCACCTAACCGCAAGGTGAGTGCTGCGCTGGTCCCCTTTGTCACCGCAGTCAACATCAATGGCGACGAGTTTGACCCATCGTGGATCGACATGGATGGCAAGTCGCCGACCAATGGCGTCAACTTCCCTTTGCTACCCGATGGCAAGCGCGTCAATCACATGGATCTATTCAGGGACCTGGCCGAGGGCACCGGTTGGAAGGGCACAGGCTGGAAGGGCTGCGTCGAGGCCCGTTCAGGAAGTGCCGGCATTTCCGACATCGCGCCGGACCAGGCTTATGCCGAGACCTTGTTCGTGCCCTATTTCGCTCCAGACGACCCCGGCGAAGCCACGGATCCGTCGGCCAGCTATGGCAACAACACCAAGATCTACAACAACTCCTATCTCTCCGATGAGGTTGAGGACGGCGCGGATAAGAAGGGAAAAGACAAGAAGATTGCGAAATATAAGGACCCGAAAGCGAAAAAGATCAACGATAAGAAAGGGCCACTTACCGTCGGCCCTAATCGGGCTTGCCCAACGCCAGTGGTCCCGTTGAGCACCGACCTCGACAAACTGCGGACCGCCGCCGCCCAGATGCAAGAATGGAATGGCTCTGGCACCAATGTCTCCGAAGGGCTCTCCTGGGGTATGCGGGTGCTGTCGCCGGGGGCACCATACACCGACGGGGCCGCATGGAAGGCACCCAACACGAGCAAGATCGTCGTTCTCCTGACTGACGGCGAGAATGTTGTCTTTGGAGCCAGCAATGAACCCGAGAAGTCGGACTACACGTCATATGGCTTTCTGTCGTCGGGCCGCTTCGGTTCGAGCAACCAGACGGACGCGGCGCGCATGGTCGACCGATGGACCCTGGACGTTTGTCAAAAGCTGAAAGCGCAGCAGGTCCAGATTTACACGATCACCCTGCAATCCGATACCGCGGCCAACAGAACACTTTACGGAAAATGCGTCACTGACCCGAGCAACTACTATGCCGTTAACGACCCGAGCAAACTCCCCAACGTGTTCCAGGAAATCGCTCGAAAGTTCACAGTGCTACAACTGACCAACTAGGGTCGGCGTATCCCATTCAAACGAATTGATCGCACCGGGCATCAGCAGCAAAGAACTGGGGCATGCGGCCCCCAACGCTCGAAAGCGAGAGATGCTGGACATTCTTTACTGCGTAAAATGGAACCATGGACGTCGCACAACCAACCCGCTGCGCGGGTGGGGCGCTCGGTCAGTGCGGGTAGCGGGCGAAAGGCGTGGAGAGATTTCTACCGTCACCGCGGTGCGGCTATCGGTGGCGGGAGGCAGACAGCAAATGACTGACGCCGTAGCTATGCCGAGGATTTGGTGGCCGTCTTGAATGCCGTCGATCGGAAATGAAGGCTTGGCAGCGCCGACTGATCGAGGCTTGCCATCAGCCGAATTACCTTGAGCACGGGGGGCGATTCGCAAGAGTAATAAATGGTTCTCTGGCTTCGCCTCGCAGTCACCAGTCCGAGCGAGCGCAAGTCCTTCAGTTGGTGAGACAGTGCGCTCTGGCGAATACCAACGCGCATTGCCAGATCGCCGACAGACACTTCGCCTTCGGCTAAATGGATCAAGATAAGGAATCGTTTTTCACCACTCATAGCCCAGAGGAGGTCGGCTGCCGGTGCGGCATAGGTGGCAAAGTGTTCGGGGAGGATGAAAAGGGGCTGCGCCTTGTGCTCCTCAACTATAGCCAGGTTCGTTGGCCCGCCGCACCGCGTTGTGACCGGAGGAATAGTAAACCGTGTTGTTGTCGCGGCGGACACGGACCAAGCTAAGTGCTCGTAACTTGGCCATGTGTTGAGAGAGTGCCGAGGGGCTAAGTCCCAATTGCTCCCGAATCGCCTCGACTGACAATTCACAGTCTAATATCAGGCTTATTATAATCAGGCGTCGCCCGTTAGCCACGGCCCTCAGAAATTCTGCTGCCTGCTCAGCGTTGGCTATAAGTTGCTTCGAGACCATCGAGACCCCTGTGGCGTAGCGCCGATGCGGCTCGACCGGCATCGAATCAGCCGCCGCTAAAATAGTCCCGAGCGGAAAAATGTCCAGTCGATGCCCCTCCACTTCCTCCGAACCCTTAGAGGACCGAGGAGTTTGCCACTGAACCACTCGCGGGCCAAAGCGCAGCGGCAGGCCCTAGCCCGCCATATTTGTCAGTGGTTCAAGATCGAGACATACCGCAGCCAGCTTCGTCGGCTGCCGGGATTGCAGGTAGTCGGGCTCTGGTGGCATTGGCTTGCACGCTGACTTCCAGGTGATGTTGAGGACTTCACTCTGGCAGAGCGCTGGTCGCCTTTCATCCCCACAGGATATTCAGCATGTCAGCCATAGAAGGCAGATTTCCAGAAGCAGACATCTCGGACAACCATGCGGCAGATCCTAGTCGCGCACCCGGTGACATTCTAATAGCAAGCTTCGACGTCCGTATTACCGAGAGCCGATATTCCAAGCCTGTAGGTTGCCTTGCCTCGGCCGGCCGCTGCTGCATCCCAGCTCACTCCTCGCCCGATCAGTTCGTGGCGCTGATCGATGCGTAGGCTTCAGCAAAGGATTGTGCCGGCAACGGCAATTTGATGGCTTGGCCATCCGACGAATAGATGATGGCGGCACCACCGACACCCTTCTGTAATGCGTCGATAAAAGGCTGCGGCACTTCTCCCTCAATAAGACATCCTTGCGCCGTGCAGCGGCTGATCGGAAATACGTTGCTATAGGTGCCAACCTTGATTGTCACACCCCTTTCGATTGCAAGACCTAGCGGCACAGCCATTTGCATGAGGACGCGGCCTTTCGCCGTTCTAGCAATTCCCAACACCAGGGCGATCTGATCGCCCACGGCTGAACGCACAATCGCCTGGCAATTCGGCTTGGCCACTTTTTCCAGGCATTCAGTCTTCCATGTTCCGAAAACCGTAGCTGCCTTGGCCGGCTGCATCTCGCGAGCGGCCGGAGCTTCGGCTTTTCGCAATCGAGGCGCCGCCAAGGGAGCGTCAGGTTTCTGATCGGACGGTGCCTTGTCGGGCAAGCCGATTTGCCGCTCCGGCACGATCGGCGCGATGATCGTATCCAAGCCTTGGCGGCCTTGAGACTGTGCAAAAGCCGTGGCGGACATTGCAGCAAGGAAAAGAGCGGACAAGACATAAATCGGGCGCATCATCATCGGATCCTGCTTCGGTATGAACGTGTTATTTGCCGTACTCTAATGCCAAACAAGCATAACCGCTAGCCGCTCCGGGACGCAGCTTGACAGGATGCGATCCAAGGATGACTTTCTGATTAGGGTAATTTCACTCACGCGAAAAGAACTGTCGGGAGAATTTCAACTTGGATCGATTTTTCGTGAAGGTCTTTTTCTTCGTCGTGTCGAGTGTCATGGCGGTATCGGCCGCTTCGGCCGATGCCTATGTCAATCAGCTCGACCAGGGCACAGGGGTCCAGGGGTTGCCGCAAATGAGCACTGGCAGAGGGCCAGCCTATGTTCAGCAGCTCCCCGCCGGTTCGCGTCCTGTGGTCGTTCGCCCGCAGAAGAACCATCGGGTGAATGATGCAGCGGCCAAGAGCCGGGCGCGAGAACTGGCATCAAGAAAGCGGTTTGTCTACCCCAACATAAGCACCGGTGTCACCCTGGCACTGGCTGCCGCGAAGGCCGATGCGCGGCTGCCCGCGGTCGGTCGCGGGGTTGTGAAACCTTGATCCACGTGTGATCAACGGCCGAAAGGCCGCATGCTCATGAATGACGAGAATGGGATTCCGCCCCATATTCTTGGATTTGCGCTGAACCCTCCCAAAAAAAGTCAGCCCGAAATTAACGTTAAGTATTGCTAAAACAGTGAGCGCTCTTGTAAGCGCCCATCCGGGACGGTAGTGCTTAACAGGGCGTTAACGCAGGAGCGACCTACGAGTAAGTCGGTCACGTGCGTCGGGGGGAATGTAAATGCGTTTGTTCAAGGTTACGGGCCTGCTGGCCCTTGCCGGCCTTGTTGTGTCCGGTTGCCAGACCGGCCAACAACTACCGACACCTCCGGCCCATCTCGAATCTCTGACCAAGACAACGCATAAGTTGTCGGATGTTCCTGTGCCGGCCGTGCCGGTCGACGTCGCGGTTTACGATTTCCCGGATCTGACCGGGCAGGCCAAGCCAAACGAGAATTTTGCAGAGTACAGTCGCGCGGTAACGCAGGGCGGCGCCAACATCCTCATCGACGTGTTGAAATCTGCCGGTCATGGCAACTGGTTCCGGGTGGTGGAGCGCGGCGGACTGAAGAACCTGGTCCAGGAACGGACCTTGATAGAAAATACGCAGCGCGCCTACGGAAAGGGACTGCCCAACCTTCCACCTGTTCGCTTTGCCGGCTTGATCCTGGAAGGTGGCATTGTCGGCTATGACTCGAACGAGCAAACCGGCGGTGCAGGAGCGCGCTATCTCGGCATTGGCGGCGATGTAAAATATCGCTCCGACCTGGTGACAATATCGTTGCGGGCCGTGAGCGTGCAAACCGGCGAGATCCTTGTTTCCACAACGACATCCAAGCAGATCTACTCCTTCGAGATTCGTGGCGGTGCTTACACATTCGCCGCGCCGACGGAATTACTCGAGGCTGAAATTGGAACGTCCTACAACGATCCGGGCCACCTGGCGGTGCGTGAGGGGATGGAACTCGCCGTTTACTCGCTGATCGTTCAGGGCGTGAAGCAAGGGCTTTGGAACTTGGGCGATCCAAACCGTGAAGCTGCACTGGTCGGTGAATTCGCGAAGACTTACGCAAAAACTCAACGACCGGTATCCTGATGAATGTATCAAAATAGATCGCAAAGAATTTCAAGTACAAGGTAAAGCATTTACGCCATCAGCGAAGATTTCACACTGTTGCTCAATTCTCTATTTGCTCGCACATATTTACCAACTAACGAACTATTAACAATATTCACTTGCGATTCACAGATGAGTTGTATTAGTTGATGCTTGGGTACCCGATCGCTTGGGCGGTCGGTGGGTTTTGAGGATTTGCCTCAGGGTTCTTTCAAGGGGAATTATCACATGACACGTTCCAGACTCTTCCGGACCAGTCTCTTGGCCAGTGTCGCCATCATGCCGATGGCGGGAACGGCGCTGGCGGCCAACACTGCCTTCATCGGCCAGCTCAACAACAGCAACTTCGCCTATCTGTCGCAGGTCGGCTCGAATAACGGCTTTATCTACCAGCACGGTGACGGAAATTTCTTCCTCCCGCTGGACGGCTCGAACAACCCATCGGATGCCCAGACCGGCAGCAACACCCTCGGTGTCGAACAGCTTGGTAAAGGCAACTACATTGGCGGCGTATTCCACCAGCAAGGCAACAACATTGCCGGCCTGGCTCAGTTCGGCGAGCACAACCTGGTCAACAGATTCCTGCAGACGGGCGACAACCGCGGCGCCATATTCCAGGGCGGCTACACCAATCTTGCCCAGAACGAACAGCAGGGCAGCAACAACGACACCGGTATCATCCAGCTCAATCCGGATTCGAGCAAGGTCGGCAACTATGCCTTCAGCACTCAGCTGTCTGGCCCAAATGTCACGGCCTCGGATTCATTCTCCGGAATTCTGCAGGGAGGCTCGAACAACCTCGCCTCCAACGCGCAGAGCCAACAGAAAGGTGCGACCGCAACGATCGCGCAGAGTGGCGAGAGCAACCAGGCCTACAACAGCCAGTTCATTGGCGTTTACAACACCGGCCCGTTGATTTCGCAATATGATATCGGCCATGGTAATGAGGCTGGCATCCTGCAGGTCGGCAACAATAATCTCGGAATCAACAGCCAGGATTCAAGCACCAGCGGCCTTGTCGCCATCGTTCAGGGCGGCGAACGCAACGAGGGCTACAACCTGCATACCGGCGGCACCGACAACGATGCAGCCATTGCTCAGCTCGGCAACGACAATTCGGCGACAAATCTGAGCCGTGACGGTGGCCATCTCGGCACCGGCAACAAGGCCGGCATTCTCCAGGTCGGCAACAGCAACAATGCCGTCAACAATTCGCAGAACGGCTTCGGCGACATCGCCGGCATCGTTCAGAGTGGCAATTCCAACACCGCCTTCAACAATCAGGTTGGCGCCGCGAACGACGTTTCGACGCCTGGCGGCACCACCGGCGCGACCGCGCTGATCCTGCAGAACGGCAACGGCAACGGCGCTACCAACCTACAGCTCGCGCAGCTTGAGGGCGGCAACAACAAGGCTGGCATCGTTCAGAATGGCGGCAGCAACGCGGCCCTCAATGCTCAGGATGCGGGCAAGAACAACGTTGCCGGCGTCTTGCAGCAAGGTGATGCCAACCAGGCCACCAACCTGCAGGATGGCGGGTCGATCGCGGCCTCGGCCGGCGTGGTTCAGATCGGCAGCGGCAATGTGGCCCTCAACGATCAGACCAATGTCGATCCGACATCGGCTCTCATCATCCAGGGCGGTACCGGCAACGCCGGTGCAAACGTCCAGACCAACGTCATCGATTCGGACGCCCTGATTACGCAGTATGGCAGCAACGCCAATGCCAACCTCGCCGGAAACGCGCAGACCGGCGTGAACAACAATTCGGCCAATATCCTCCAGGTCGGGACAGGTCCCGGCCTCAATACGGCTACGAACGCCCAGAGCGGCAACTCGGCCAATTTCGGCATCGACAACGTCGCCAACATTGCGCAGTTCGGCACAGGCAATACGGCTGGGAACGTCCAGATCGACCCGAACTACAGCAATGCCTCGATCCTGCAGGTCGGCAGCGGCAACACCGGCCTCAACGTCCAGAACAACCCGTCAACGGCCTCCGCGGCTATCGTCCAGGGCGGTACAGGCAACAGCGCTGGAAATGCGCAGACCTATGGCACCGGCAACGCCGCCGGTATCGTGCAAGGCGGTTCGACGAACGTTGCCGGCAACACTCAGTTGCACGGCTGGTACAACGACGTGCTGATCATTCAGGACGGCATCGGCAACGGCGCCGTCAATTCGCAGACCGGCGGCAACAAGAACCAGGCCGGCATCGCTCAGTCCGGCGACGGCAATCAGGCTGTCAATACGCAGAACGACAATGTCGGCGACACTACCGGTCCGGTCGACGTGGCGGGCATCCTCCAGGTCGGCAATGGCAATGGCGGCGTCAACCTGCAGGCCGGTGGCCAGGGTAATGTAGCCGGCATCGTTCAAGTCGGCGACACCAATTCGGCCGCGAATACGCAGACTGGCGGTTCGGATGCGACAGCGCTGATCGTGCAGGGCGGCACCGGAAACATTGCCGCCAATGTGCAGACCAATGTTGACCCGACCTCGGCCCTGATCGTTCAGGGCGGCACAGGCAACGTCGGCGGGAACACCCAGACCAATGTCAACGACTCGGACGCGACAATCGTTCAGTTCGGTACTGGCGGCCTGTCCAATGTCGCCTTCAACGTGCAGAACGGCGTCATCGACTCCAGTGGCTTCGTAGCCCAGTTCGGTTCCGGCAACGGTGCCGTCAACACCCAGCAGGCTGGCAGCTCGGACGTCAAGGCAGCCATCGTCCAGACCGGGAATGGCAACACGGCCAGTAACACGCAAGGCGCAATAACCCCGTACAGCGTGACAATCCCTGGACAGACAATTAATCAGAGCTTCACAAAGAGAACCGTTTACTCGCCATTTGTCTTCCAGGGCCCGGGGGCAGCGCCTGCGGCAGATTCCTCCGCCGCGGTGGCGCAGGTTGGGAACGGCAACACTGCGGCGAATACGCAGATTGGTCAGTTCCAGCCCGTTATCCCAACTACTTATATGGCAAGCGCCCAAAAGCAGAAGTTCACCCTATTTGGTGGTTGGGTAAACGACGGACCGTCATTCACTCAATCCCTGCCTGTCCCGGCTGCGCTGCAATCGGCTGGTGGCACGACACCTACCATCGCGTCCAACGCCATCATTGGCCAGTTCGGTGACAACAACGTCGCGTCCAACAGCCAGATCGCCACGTCCGGTGCCGATGCGGCCTCGGTCCAGATCGGCAACCACAACGCAGCCATCAACCAGCAGACTCTGACCGTCGGCTCGGCTGCGGCCAATCTGCAGGCCGGTAACGGCAACGTCGCCATCAACACGCAGACGCTGACGGCGAACTCCAATGCCGCAACCGTCCAGGTCGGCGACGACAATGGTGCGGTCAACACCCAGACGGCCACCGCTGACTCAGTCGCGGTCATCGCCTCCATCGGCGATGGCAACAGCGCCGGCAACGTCCAGACTGGCACGACTTCGGCTAATGCCGCCGTCGCCCAGTTCGGCGATGACAACATCGCCCTGAATACGCAGACCGGCGTCACCGACGCGCTTGCCGCCGCTGTCCAGACCGGCACCGGAAATGCCGCCGCCAACACCCAGCAGAATGGCAGCTCGCAGGTTGTGGCCGCCATCGCGCAGGACGGCAACGACAACACCGCGGCCAACGTGCAGGGCGCGCGCACCGTCACCCTGGAAGTTCTGGGAGTGCCGCTGTCGACCGCGGACTCGCCCGCAACGCTGTCGGCCGCGGCTATCGTACAGTCCGGAAACAGCAACAAGGCGGTGAACGTTCAGGGCGGCTCGATCGACCTCGCGTCCAGCGGTCTGGGAGCGGTGAGGCTGCCTGGGCCGGCAGTCGCCTCCGTGGCTGGCATCGCCCAGTTCGGCAACGACAATGACGCGGCGACCTTCCAAGTGGCCAGCGCCGGTGCTTTGTCGGCGACGCTGCAGATCGGTGACTTCAACACATCCGGAACCGTGCAGTCCGGCGTTGTGGGCGTCGCAGCGCTGACCGCTCAAAACGGCCAGCACAACACCGCGACGACCACACAGCATCTCGCCGCGGGAGCAACGTCGGCCACCCTCCAGAACGGCAAGAACAACCTTGCCAATACCGATCAGACCGGCACGGGAAGTTCGTCGTTGATCGTGCAGGATGCCGGTAATTCGGGGGCGGCCGTTGCGCAGAGCGGTTCCTCGCAGTCGTCGCTTGTCGCTCAGGCTGGCGACTACAGCTTCGCCTACATCATCCAGGACGGCAGCTCGAACAGTTCGACGGTGCTGCAGAACGGTATCGGTGCCGGGTCGAACCCGAACATCGCCTCCGTCACGCAGCACAATAGCGGCAACAACTCGCTGGTCCTTCAGTCGGGCCGTGGCAACGTTGCCGCTGTCATCCAGAACTAGTTTGCAACGGTGTGGGGCGCTTCTGGCGCCCCACATTTCCTTCACGGGCAAGGGATGCGGCGAATGGCATGGGAACCTGGCATTCCGGCAAGCGTCCTGGTTCTCGCCGGCAGCATTGGTGCTTTTTCGATGACTGATCAGACCCTTGAGGCGAAGATCCTCGACCACCGCGTCGTGAAGTGCGGCGTAACGATCGAGAGCGGTACCATGACCACGCTCCGGCCATTTATCCAAACGACCGGAAACATCGCCGGCAAGATCGCAATCAAGGTTCAGAGCCGGGCGGGATCCAATACAAATCTATCGAGTCAGACCGTCAGTTTTCCAGGCAACAGCGTTATCACCGTCGGCCGACCGACCAACCTCAAGATTGAAATGGTCGCTACATCCGAGGGTTCTGAACTGTGCCGCTTGTCGGAAGACATCGACTTCGACGCACAAGGTATCCGAATTTAACGATTGAGAAGCGCGCACCTTATGGCTGCGCATGGGGGCGAAATGGGCAAGATGCGCAAATGGAGCAAGGCGCTCAGGGGTGCCGTCGCGGTTTCAGCCTTTACGCTGGTCGCCGTATCGGCATCGGCTGAAGACTTGCTGGTCGAGAATTCACCGAATGCCGAAGCCACGCTCAACGTCCTGATGCAGCCGATCAGTCCGTTCATGCTCGGCCATACACAGTCCACGACGTCGATCGCCCAGATCGGCGACACGAACCATGCCATCTCGAACGTCAACGGCGCCAGCAACCTGTCCTCCATCAACCAGACCGGCAGCAATAACCGCGCGGTTCAGTCGATCGAGGGCAGCAATTCCGCACTTCTCCTGGTCCAGGGCGGCACCAACAACAACGTGCTGCAGGCCAGCCAGGGCGACCGGAATTTTCAGCTTGTCGGAGTTTCCGGTAACAACAACAGCGTTGCCTACCTGCAGAAGGGAAGCGATCTTGCCGGCGCGCTCGACGTGACCAATGCCAGCAACGCCACTGTTCTGGCGATCCAGACGCCGCAATCGGACCACTACCTGATGCCCACGGGTCTTCGCGGTCTGCAGAATGCGGTCGTCGTCATCGTTCCGGGCCGCATGTATGTCATTCCCAAGAAGTGATGCGATCTGCTTGGACCAAACGAAGAAGGAGATTTGATATGTTACGCACTATCGTGCTCGCCGCCGGCATCGCAGCCATTGCGGTGATCGGCACCTCGACGGCGTCGGAGCTTGTCTACAAGCCGGTCAACCCAAACTTCGGCGGCGATCCTCTGAACGGCAACGCGCTGCTTTCGCAGGCGACGGCGCAATCGGCAGGCGGCGGTTCGCCCGGGTTCTCGATCGATTTTCCTGATTTCGGCGGCATCCCGCAACCTGTTCCTGATCCGACGGATCTGCCACCTGTAGGAACGCCCAACTGACACTCTGGAGAACGCGAAGGCCGGGAAACCCCGGCCTTCTCTGAGCTGCCCAATTCAGCGTTGGCGGATGATAGCCACGTTGCCGCGGCCCTGCTGGAAAACCAATGCCTGATGGCCCGACCCGCTCTGCGTGATGGAAGCGGTGTTTTCGAGTCCGATTTGGCGAATAAGCCCGACGTTGCCGATTCCGTCCTGCGTGATCGCGGCGTTGTTGGCATCGCCGTCCTGCCAGATCATTCCGAGATTGCCCTGGCTCGGCCTCAATGCGGACATTGCGGAGGCCACCTGGAACATCGGCTTCACGATGTCTTCCGTGCGCATTGTTGCAAACGAATGCGCATATGAACCAGAGCCGATCTGGTTTACATAGGCTGGGGAATAGAAATCCGACGCATTGACGTTGTTGGATAGTAAAACTGCCATTGATGCAGCGTATATCATCGTTGTTATTTTCATGTCTTGCCCCTCTGTTGTCGCAGGACAATACACACCGCACGATAATTTATCGTTTAGCGCTATGATTTGTAATCGGTTAAAATCTCAATGCAAATTTTATCAGGACTGTCGACTCTCAGCTGTTATGCCGGATGATGACGCCTGGCAGCCCGTCTCGGTCCGCGCTTCGCTGCCCAATGCAGCGAAGCCATGCCGGGCTGGCGGCAAAGGGTCTGAACAAGGACCATTCCCGCAGACACGCTAAGGTCTCGATCGAAGACGCGCATAGAATGATGGGATGACGGCACCGGCCTGACTGTCCTGATAGTCAGCGGGGCAGTCTCGTTGAAAGGGCAAACACCATCGTCGAAAGGGACGTGCCTTCGACGAAAATGTGCTTTCGATGATCTCCGGTCGACTGATCCGGTCCATGCGGAAGTGGCGGAAATCCCCGCGGGCCGCATCCCAGGCCACGAGATACCAAGTGGCCGCAGGATCAGAATGGCCTGTGGGTGGACCTTGCGTGCGGTTTTTACTCCTTTAGCGCCACGGTAGCCGAACCGGAGATGCAGCTGTTGGAGAAACGCCGTCTCGAAGGCGGGCAGCAAAGCCGGCTCGATCAAACCCAGGCCCTGAATATTCTGCATGGGCGACAACTGCCCAACATATAGGCGGTCGAGAAGCCGGCACAGGTCTCGCACCTTTTCTGCCGGCAGCTCCCTCTCTATCTGGCAAGCCCCGCATCGGAGTGATCGGAGAACGGAAGGGACCGGGCCCATCCTGGTGTCTGCTCCGCCGGCTGGTTGAGCTGACGGGGGAATCTTGGCCTGCCAGGTATGGCTATCGGGGCTGTTGCCCGTTGGGGCGCCAGCGAGCAAGGGATGGACTTCTACGACACTGTTGAAGCTGCAGAACGGCCCTGCTTGATCGCGCGAACGACTAGCGTTTTCGATCAGAGCCGATATCCCGAAACCATTGGCGCTCGATGAGCGCGCGCGCATCCCGTCGGAGCGCACAGGCCTCATGGTGCTGCGCACCTAAGGCTGCGGCGTTGTGCCGACGCCGAGCAGGTTTTCTGCGCGCGGGAGGCACCGCAAATCGCGACGCGTTGAGGGGATTGAACCGAGGTCAAGGCCAGCCGTGAGGCTCAATGATAAATCGTCCGACCAGGACGAGGCTGAGTTCGCAATCAGAGCTGTAAATCAAATCTTCAGGGCAAGTTGGGATGCTTGCCTATTCCGATCATCATGCGGCTTGGATGGATCCAGGAGAAAGCAGTTTAAGGCCTACGGATTGTGTCAGATCATATGAACCTCGACGTGAAGGATGATCTCGCGCTAGCTGCCGAAGTTGATCGGCTTTTGGCGCGCCGCACGCGCGATATTCGGCTGAAAGGCGCGATAAAACACTTGTTTCGGGCGCGTGTTTGGTCGCAAACGGCGAAAATCATCCGCGCCTGGATGATCTGGGTAGCATTTTTGATGTGCTGACCTTGGCGCTCAACGCGGTGTTGCTTCCATGGGCGATGGCCCAGTCCATGCTCCTGCCGGGCTCCATCATTCCGCCCGTCGCCTTGGCTGTCGTCCTTGTCTGGCGAAAACCGCAGGCGCCTTGGCTCCAAGGAGTTTCGCTGATCGCAGGCATGTTCCTTATCTTGTTGTCAGTCGCATTGGTCGGAGCAAGCGCTGGTGGCGAGTTCTATGAACGGCAATTGAACGTCATGCTGTTCGTGGCCATTACAGCCATTATCATCTTCGGCATTCCGCTGGGCTGGACGGTGACTATCGCAGCGCTGGCGCTCGGTCTTTATCTCATGTTTCAACTACAGAACCAGGCCGTCGACCATGGCAGCGCCGTGGCTGGGACGCTGTTCTTCGCCAGCGGTATCTTCGCAACGGTCGCCGCGCGACGCATCATGACAATTCTCGCCCAAAAAACATTCCTGTTCGAGCTTCGCGATGGACAGGGTCGCCGAACTGGCGAAAGCAAATGATCGACTGGAACTCCTGGCGAGGACCGATCCACTCACTGGCATCGCCAACCGGCGCTGGATGACGGAAACACTCGTCCACCTATGGGGAAGTGACAAACGTTGCCTCAACGGTGCCGCGATGCTGATGTGCGACATCGATTGCTTCAAGAAGCTGAACGATCACCTCGGCCATGCCGAGGGGGACCACTGTCTGGTGGAGGTCGCGACCATTATCAGGGACAACGTGAGGCGTGACCGCGATCACGTGGCCCGTTATGGTGGCGAAGAGTTCCTCGTACTACTGCCTGGGGTGAACGAGGAAGAGGCCGCTGCTGTGGCAGATCGAATTCGTAGGAGCGTTGAGGCTGCTGCTTTATCCAACCCTGGATCCCGTGTGTCGCGCTTGGTCACGCTGAGCATTGGAGTTGCCGTTCAAACTGCGGACGAGGCGATCTCGCCGGAGCAATTACAGCAGCGGGCGGATGCGGCACTTTATCTGGCCAAGCAGGCGGGCCGCAACAGGGTAATGCTTCACAGGCCGGAGTCATCCAGGCGCAAACACATTCGGCCGGTAGCGCGTCTAAGCGGGCCGTGAGGGCAGAATAGTTTCTCCGCCACGGGCCACAGAGACGAGTCTACGGATCAACGCGCGATCATGGCTAGCATTAATCCCCGTGGGGTAATCCCATTAGGGGCCTCGAAAGGCAGTGCCCGCCACGACAAAATGAAAAATGCTGATGCGGCGCGGCGGCCTTAACAGCCATTGAACTTGTCCAAAACCTATCTGCTGACCTGATGGAGAGACCAGGATGTGAAACTTGCTCGTGCATTTGCACTCCTGCTTGTTGGAGTAGCCCCTGTTTGCTCACGACGCGCCGATAAACGCCGACAGCATAAAATCGAACCTAGTCTCCCGTCCTTCCGGTTGGTGCGCAGATCGCAGTTGTTGCAGGCGATCGTCAAAGAACGGCATTTGTCTACGGCGGCTGAAGATGCCCGCGGGCTACAAGATCCCCGCGCACAACCATCCCACTTCGGAGTATATGACAATGATCTCGGGCAGCTTCATATCGGAATGGGCGACAAGCTCGACGAGGCGAATGGCATCAAACTGCTCGCTGGCGCTTCGGCGTCGCCCCGATCGGGATGAACAACTTCGCGTGGACTACCAGCGATACAGACCAAGTTCATGGCGAGAGGCCCTTGGCAATCACGTACGTCAATCCTGCGGACGATCCGAGCAAGAAGTAACAATTGGCCAGTTTGCAGGGCGCAACTCGACAATTGGTCGAGGCGCCGCGTGAACAATAAGCGCCAGCGCACAGCGGGAAGAGATGGCCGCACTAATGTGTGCGATCCTTCTGTGCCTCGAACCGATTTCTACGCAACAGCGGACTCAACCGGTCGGGGTCAGCGCAACGGAGGGTCAACTATGGCGTCGACCGGATGTTGCCTTACATCACTGCCCGCGTCGCCGCGGCCAAGTAAGAAATGTCAGCGTTCAGGGTCGAAATGGTGGACCGCTGGGAACGGCTCGCGGCCCGTAAAACCTCAAAAAACACCTCCAATCGAGAGACTGCCACGCGATTGGGTTCACCTTACGATGCGTCCGCTTTTCGCTCCAATCTGCCTGATCGTCGATTGCATCCCTCTGCCAAGCGCAATAGGGACACTCGCGAGTTTTGCGTCGGCTGCGTGAGGCCCGACAGCACCATCCCCATCCGGGGCAGGGTAGTAGTCGCGTGATGTAGGAAACGCGGAAACCGACGACAAGCTGTTAGGCCCGCCGCCGTTCGGGTCGTCCGGGCTCGGATAGTACGCGTTCGGGTCGGGTCTGCCTCTGTCACTATTCGGATCGGGCTTGCCCTCCTCGTTTTCCGGATCTGCGGGAGCTTCTTCGTCGTCGATCATCGAAAGCGTATCGGTATCCTCGCTCGCCTGATCGGCGTCTGACTCCGGGATGCCGCCGCTGGAATCCCCACTCGCATCGTTTCCCGAATGCTCAGGCTGTTTTGTATCAAGTAAGCCGAGGCCAACGCCAATGGCTACGGCTCCCGCAAAGGCGAGTCCAATTCCTACAGCCGGCGCGGCTGCGGCACTAGCCGTGGTGCCTGCCGCATAAATGAGCAGCCGGACCTATCTGGAACGGATATTCGCCAAGACCGGAACGCATCAGCAAAGCCAACTCGTCGCGCTGCTCAAGAGCACCGAGCCGCTCAATCGCAGATAAGACGCTACATGTTTTAACCCCCTCAAGAGCTCGACTTCTGCCGGCGTCAGGTCGAACAGTCTGCGCACATGCACCTCGAAGCCATCGGGAATGCGTGGCCAACCTCCGTCATCGTGATCCGCGCATCAGCCCGGCGCCAAGCCGTAGGCGGGGCATCGAATGGCGCTGCCGACAGCACCGATCGCGTCATGTCGGATCGCGCTGGCGATTGGATTGCACCGGTCTGCGCCAACAGCTTTACGCGCCCGGTGCCTGAACTCTAGCGCGGCCCGTTCCGCCTATGTCGTGGTGAGCTCTCAATTCCAGCCAGGTTTGCGGGTTAGTTCGCCTTCTACTCGACCCCGTCATGCTCCTGGGTGCACTGGACTTGCTTGGCTACGAATGAAGCTGCCCACCGGTAAACCTGAACAGCCGACCCAATCCTCAGCTAACGCAGTAAGGTCGTCATGAGAACTCAATCACTGTGGAATTGAACGGCTATGTCGCCGTTCTTCAAGAGTCTGTCGTCTCCTCAGGCTGGCAAAAGAGCTCCGGCCGGCGCTGGCTAGCCTGCCAGCGCCGCAGTGCCAACCCAATGCCGCAGGATCGGTGATCCGATCTGTGCACTCCTCTTCTCGGGTCAGAGCCCGAGTGTCTGACCTGCTTCGAGGTGAAGGAAAGCTGCCGACGAGTTCCTGAAAACCGCCTCCTGAAAGGCCACCACAGCAGAACCGTGGGTAACATCAATCAGAACGGCGGCCGCACGCTCAACCTCATCGGCCAAGCGATCAACCCGGCCCATATGGTTTACGAGGCGATCGTGCAGCATCGACGACCGCGCGGCGTGGTAAAGGACGCTGCGCTTGTGACCGTCAGAGTTCAGTGGCTCGAACAGCATTGTCATGGCGGCAAACCTCAAATGTCTTTGCGTCCGCAATCCCTTACATTAGAAAATCGTCACTCAACCCTTTCGTTCCGCTGGCGGACCAAAAAGCCCGCAACAAGTGCAACATCTGAGGCGGGTGCAGAATGACGAGCACCGCGCGCAGCCCGCACGCCTAAGCCGATCGCAATCACGCCGCCGGTCGGCGGGCGAATAACAGAACACAAACCTGCGGTCTCATCCGCCTCGCTTTGACGTTACGTCCGGCCGGCCATGGGATCGGTAGTCGGCGGCATCCCTGGCTTCCATTCGGGCGCGGGCAAGCTCATCGCGAGCTATCGACATGCGCTCGCGCGTCCGCAAGTCTGTCACGGAGCTCACGCGCTAGGTCGACGTCGTTTATGTTGATTGATGGATCGGCAGCAGCGCCCCAACCCACACCCGTCCCGATCGTTTCGCGAACAACAACCGCAGCATCACGCAACGCCATGCGTGGGAATCAGAAGGGGTCCTCCCGCGACCCAGATATCCGATCTCTTGCTCAGAAATTTCTATCAAACATTCCCGTCCTGTACGTCTGATTTGATTAGAGGCTCGGTTCGAAATGGACTAGATAAACTTCTACGAAGGGAGGCAAGAGATGTTCGACGCGCATAGCGACATCACGCGTGCGGCCATCGAAGCCACCTTCCTGCTGCGGCACCGCTCCCTTGCTGAAACCGTTGCCTTTCATCGCGGTATAGACCGTAGCCGGCGCAACGTCGCGGCGTCACGCGAGCTTCTGAAGCGCCTTCGCCAAAGCCAGAGCGGAGACACCGCCCGAACTTGGGAAGATGCAGACTTGCCTGCCGTTGCCGTGTCCCCGTTCGATGCCGACCTTCTCCGCGCTTCATTTCGAGATTTGGTCGTGGAAATGAACTTGCCGAAGTCTCAATGGCACGATCTGGCCAAGAGCTTGGTACTCGAATACGCCAGGTGCGAGCAGATCGAAGGTGGCTTGGTAAGTTGGATCATAAGCAGGTGAGAGCCGTCCAACCTTGTTGCTTTTTTCCCCAGCTTGTCCCCATAGTGCCCGAGAGAGGGAGCTTGGGAGGTACCCAGTGGATCACCTGTTGAAATCCACCGACGCAATCATCCAGAAAGCCATTGACGAAGCTCTCGAAGGCAACGTCGTCTCCCTAAAAAGGGCCGTCGCCTTAATTCGAGCAAAGCGTCCGGAATTGAAGGACGAGCTGGACGAGCTCGGCACGGATAACGAGCTTTCAGAGCGGGTGGTCTTTGTGGCGTCAGCGACCGGAAAGGCGGTTCTCTTCGACCTCCACGAATAGGGAACCATCTGAGCGTCCCGGGAGACTCACTTCTTTTGGTTCGAGGGAGCCTTTCCATACTCGCTGTCCAACATGACAAGCAGTTCGCGCGCCCGCTGGTGATCGGAGGAATAATAGACCGTATTGTTGTCGTAGCGGACACGAACCAAGCCAAGCGTTCGCAACTTGGCCATGTGTTGAGAGAGTGCCGACGGGCTAAGGCGCAATTGCTCCCGAATCTCGTCCGCCGACAATTCACGGTCTAGCACCAAGCTCATAATAATAAGGCGCCGTCCGTTCGACATGGCCCTGAGAAATGCCGTAGCCTGGCTAATGTTGGCGATAGGTTGATCTGAGACCATCGAGACCTCCCCCTTATGACGTGGCGCGACGATGCGGCTCGGCCCGGCACCGAACCGCCGACCCCAAAGTAGTTGCGAGCGAAGGTGTCCAGTCGATGCCTCTCCGCGCCACGGGTCCGGAACCATCCAGGCAGCCTCGAAGTTCGATGCTGAAGTATCGTGCAGGCCGACTATGGAAGAACTCGACAACGCACACCAGCGGGCCATCGCCCGCCTTATTCGTCAGTGGATCAAGACAGAGACGTTCCGCCGTCACCTTCGTCAGTTGCTGAGGCTGCGGGTAGACGACGAACTTCCCCAGGAGCACCGGTCCCTGCTCGACGAACTGAAACGCAGATACGGCGAATGGTCTCATGGACCCAAGGTACGAACTGAAAAGAGACCCCAAGGGATGGACGGTGGTCGACCGAAAGACCGGGAAACCCACTGAACCCGAGGGTCACCCCGCGGTCGGCCTCGAGATCACCTACGCGACGGACCTCGTGATGCTCCTGAATGCCATCTACATGAAGGACAGGATCTCCTTAGGCCGGTTCTTCTGATGGCAACCCACTGGTTCTCCCCACCGGTCCCTGTCAGCGGCAAGCAGTCAGGCATGATCTACATCGTCAGCAATGTCGAGGCAGCCGCCGAGCATCTCTTCAGCTGGACCAAGCGCGGCCCTAAATGGAACCAGGCGGTGCGCACATGCATGCACGCTCTGGTCGACCAAGCTTCACCTCGAGAGGCTCGAGAGGCATTTCTCGCCGCCGCTAGGGAAGCGGGAGTGCTACGGGCCAATTAACAAATGACACACGTCTGAGGGAACCTAGCCGGCCTCTGACCGTTGAGCGCGTCGGGGAATAGGGAAAGCGCAGCTTCAATGACATCAGGTGCCGTCCTGGTCGCCGAGGATGAGAGCATCATCCTCTTGGACGTCGAGCACTCCCTGATCGAGGCCGGGTTCGAGGTGATGGCGTCTACAGCGGGAATGATGCTATCGCAGCCTTTGATCGTGACCCGCAGCATATTGCCGCTCTTTTGACGGACATAAGGCTTAGAGACGGTCCAACCGGCTGGGAGCTTGCCCGCCATATGCGAAGCATCAATCCGACTTTGCCGGTCATTTACATGAGCGGCGATGGTGCCGACGATTGGCCCTCATTTGGGGTGCCAAACAGCCTCATGATAACCAAGCCGTTCGTTATGGCCCAGATCATGACGGGGCTTGCAAACCTGTTCAATGCGCAAAGGGTAGGAACAGCTCCTGGCTGACTAGGTACCTGTCTCCTCAGCCACACCCTGGGAGAACTGCGGGGGACCAGGTGGATCATAGCCCCGGCCGCGGAGGAGTGCTCTTCGTTCGGGCTTTCTCTTCCCCTTCGGCCGACGCGGAACTCTGAGGCCCCCTCGTCCCTTTAGTGCATAGGTCCACCTGCCGAAGGCAAATACTCGCGGTCCTTCGAACGCCGTGGGCTCCGGCCGGCGCTTTTTCTATTTGCCAGCGAAACGAGACCCCCTCCGGCAAATTCGGAGATTGAAGGAGGTTCCGATGCGAGAGGCCGGCGGCGGACCCGAAGATGATGAGGTGATGCTATTGCTTGCCCGGCGGCTGGCTGCGGAGGCCGGCATCTCGGAACGAGAAGCGCACGGCTTGATCCAGCTCATTGGCACCGACTGGAGCTCTTTGCTGCGCGAAGCCCGTTTCCTAAAAAACCAGCGCTGACCGTTTTGATCTCGACCAGGATCGCTGTCCTTGAAGGCCTTGCACGGCCAGAGGGGCTGCTGCATGTTCTCGGTGGTGGATTCCGGGAGAAAATCATGCCAATTCAACGAAAGGCGGCCGAGAGCGGTATTTTCAACGCATCTGAGTTGGCATTGCTTGGGCGGGTCTTCGACAAGCTTAAGCTGGGCAACCCATCGCCTGACGAGCGCGAGGTGATTGCCTCCCGGATTATCGCGAATTACATGGCAGGTGTGGTTGACGAGGCCGAGTTGGTTTTGCTTTCGAAGCAGCCGCTGGGCCGCTAGCCAACTCTCGGAACTTACCGCCCGCCCAGTTTTTGCGTTTCGGGGCCTCGTCGGTCTTTTTTCGTTGACGCGGAACAACGTGCTATTTCCGAAGTTGGAGCGCCGGAAGCTTCGCAGTGAGACTCCCAGCTTCCGCAGCCCGTCTCGCCCCACGGCAATGGCTTGAGGCGGGCTGCTTTTGCATTTCGGCGATGCCACGGCGACCATTAAAAACGCGTCCACTGGCGAAAGGTGCCGGTTTTTTGCTGTCCGGGGGAACCCGGCCTAGGGACACTCGTTCTGTGCGGCAACACTGGGCGGCAACGTCAGATCGGGGTAGTGATGCGGAAAAGGCAGCGGTTCACCGAGAAGGAAAAACAAGACAGAACGGAGCGCACCTCGGATGCTGCGCGCGAGTTGATCGAGGTCGAGCGCGCGGCAAGGGATGCGAAAACAGCTCGGCTGCGGGAGCAGCGGCTGACGCCTGACATTCCCTATACGACTTCGGCGCCCAGGAAAAAGCGCGAGAACGCCCAATAGCCCGCCAGCGCTCGACGGAACATCGGCGCGAGAGATCGTGGCACCAGTTAATCGATCTCGAGCGGCTCGTGGTCTGGGTGTTCATGCCCGGTGACCTGATGCAAAAAGGTAGCGCCGCCAGCCGGTATTCTTCATACGCATTCTGTCCAGCGAAGCGCAACCGCCACCGCAAACCGACGTTCATCGGGGTGAAAAGACGGCCGGCGCCGGTTGGGAGCTGGCGGGCATAGGGTGCCAAGGTCTAATCGACATTGGGTGACAGTTCAGTGGCAGCAGAACTGCAATGACCTTTTCACGTTCCGCCCATGTAGATGTCCATGATTTGTCGGTCGTCGCGCACGTCCCGAGGCCTTCCCTCGAAGCGCCTTTCGCCGGCCGCCAGGATGTAAAGCTTGTCTGCGATGGGCATGGCCTCGCGGATATTCTGCTCCACCATCACGATGCCGATGCCATGCGCGGTGAGGGTGGTAACGCGTTCTAGCGTCTCGATGACCATGGCCGGCGACAATCCCGCGGAAGGCTCGTCAAGCAGAATGAAGCGCGGTTGCGAGACCAGCGCTCGCGCCAGCGCAAGCATTGCCTGCTCGCCGCCTGAAAGCGAACCGGCCGCGGTGCGCCGCCGCCGCGCCAAAGAGGGATATTGCTCGATCAGCGCCTCGATGCGCTGCTCGACTAGCCGGCGGTCCGCGATGGCGTAGCCACCCATACGCAAATTTTCCATCACTGTCAGGCGTGGGAACACGCCGCCGCCCTGGGGCATCAGCACCAGCCCCTCGCGCACTACCTCATGAACGGCAAGGTTGGAGAGCGTTGTATCGCCCAGGCTCGCCCTGCCGCTCCACACCGGCAGCGCGCCGGCAATGGCCTTGAGCAAGGTTGACTTGCCACAGCCGTTCGGGCCGAAGATGCAGGTGATCTTGCCAGCCTCCGCACTAAGCGAGACGCCATGGACGATCTCCTGCTTGCCATAGCCGGTGACGATGTTTTCTGCGGTGAGCGTGGCGCTCATTGCGGCCGCCCCAGATAGGTCTGCATCACTTCCGAGTCGCGAATGATGTCGTTGAAAGAGCCGCTAGCCACGACACGGCCTGCGTCCATGACGATGATGCGGTCGCACACATTGCGCACCATCTCCATGTCGTGCTCGATGATCAGGAAGGTGATGCCGCGCTTGCGCAGCCGCGCGATGGCCTCGACGATAATCTTACGGATGGTTGGATGCACGCCCGCCGTCACCTCGTCGAGCAGAATGAGCGAGGCCTGGCGCATAATGACGCGCCCGAACTCCAGCAGCTTCTGCTGGCCGCCCGAAACGTCGGAGGCGCGATTGTCGGCGACATGGTCCAGCTTGAGCAGCGCCAGTGTTTCGGCCGCCCGTTCACGCGCGCCCTGCCAATGGCCCTCGGCCGCTGCCGCCAGCAGGTTTTCTATGACCGTCATATTGTCGAACATGGCCGGAATCTGGAAGGTGCGGGCAAGCCCCAGCCGCGCGATAGCGTGAGGCTTTCGGCCGCCGATTTCGTGACCGTCGAAACGGATCTGGCCGCGATCAGGGGTCACCGCGCCCGACACCAGGCTGAACAGCGTCGACTTGCCCGACCCGTTAGGCCCGATCAGGCCGGCGATCTCGCGCCGAGCGACATCCAGGGAGACACCGTCGACGGCTTTGATGCCGCCGAAATGGCGGTAGAGTTCGCGCACGACGAGGATAGGGTCGCGGTCACCAGCCGCTCTGTCGTCGGCCGCGCTCAATTGGGCCCTCCCTGGTCCTCGCCGACCAGCTTGCCGACCGCCTTGTCCAGCACGGCGCCGGAGTCGCCGGCGCGCTTCGAAAACAGGCCGGCGATGCCGTTCGGCATGAACAGCACCACCAGCACGATGGCCGCGCCCAATATGGCGATATAGAAGGCGGTGTCGCCCCAATACATCCAGATCAGCCGGTTGACGACGAATAGCCCCACGCCGCCCAGTGCCGGCCCCCACAGGCTGCCCAGCCCGCCCAGCAGCACCATGACCACCATCTGGTCGGTGATGTCGCCGCCGAAGACGCTCTTCGGATTGATGAAAGTGACCCAGTAAGCGAAGATCGCGCCAAACACGGAGGCGCTGACAGCGCTGAGCACGAAGGTCTGCAGCTTGACCAGCGAAGTGTTGATGCCCATCGCCTCGGCCGCTAGTTCGTGGTCGCGCAGTGCTTTGACCTTCAGACCAAACCGTGAGCGCTCGAACAGCGCCCAGGTGATTAGGTAAGTCAGCGCCGCTGCGGCGAACATGGCGAAGTAGAAGAAGCGCTCATCGAGAAAGGGCGGCAGCCCAATTCCGCCGATGCCGCCGGTGACGTCCATCACCGAGGCGAACTGGATGAGCACCTCGGCGAAGGCCCAGGTGGCTATGGCGAAATAGGCGCCGCGCAGGCGCAGCGTCGGCGCGCCGATGATGATGGCAAACAGCGCTGTCACCACCATACCGGCGGGGACGGTGGCGAAGAAGGGCCAGGCGAGCTCGTCGCCCATCAGCAGCGCGGTGACATAGGCGCCGAGCCCGAAGAAGGCCGAATGGCCGAAATTGATGTAACCGGCATAGCCGCCGAGTATGTTCCAGGAGCAGGCCAGCCCCGCCCACATCAGCGCGCCGGTGGCGATACGCAGCCAGTAGTTGTTGACCAGCATCGGCAGTAGCGCCAGCACGCCGATCACCGCGATCAGCAGGAGGAGGCCGGCCCAGCGTGGGTTCATGTCGGGTCTCACAAGCCGTGCCGCAGGATCCCGCGCGGGGATACGAGCAGGACGAGGAACAGCGTTGCGAAGATCGCCAGCAGCGAATAGCTCGACCCGACATAGGTCGCGACGAAGGCTTCGATGACGCCGAGCAGCAGCGCGGCGACAAGGGCACCGCCGACGGAGCCTAAGCCGGCAAGCACAGCCACGAAGAATGCGAACAGCGTATAACGCAGGCCGACCTCCGGATTGACCGAAAAAATTGCACCCATCAGCACGCCGGCCATGGCAGTGATGCCCGCATAGAGCCCGTAAACATTGGCGCTGAGGCGGCGGATGTCGACGCCCATCAGCGCGGCGTTCTGCCGGTTTTCGGCCGTCGCTCTGATCGCCAACCCATAGCGGGTGCGGTAAAGGAATATGAACAAGCCGCCGGCGATGGCGACCGCGAACACCGCCGCCGCCACGCGGATCAGCGGCACCGTCAACGGCCCGACGGCGAGGCTCTCGCCGCTCAGGGCCGTCGGAACGCTGTGGGTGTTGAAGCCCCACGCGGTCAGCATGCCGCCGCGCAGCAGCGTGAACAACCCGAAGGTCAGCGCCAGCGCCATCAATTCCGGCCGCGCCGTGCGGCTGTTGCGGACATTGTAGAGGATCGGCCCGATCAGGTAGCCGATGGCGCCGAACAGCACGAAGGCGACCGGGATCGCCAGGAATCCGTCGACGCCTAGTCCGGCGGCCATGTAGTAGCCGAGATAGCCACCCAGCACGACCCAGCCGCCCACGGCGAAATCGATGACATGCAGCACGCCGAAAGCGAGCTGGAATCCGATCGTAAAGGTGGCGATGACGCCGCCGATCAGAAGGCCGTTCAGCAAGGTCTGTAGGAAAAGATCCAAGGTGCAAACCGTCCCTCAGTCAGACAAGCGAAAGAGCGGGAATGCCACGGCAAGGCGAGCGCGCTCAACGGCATGGTCCGTCATTTTCCGCGCACGCGCAACCGTGGTTCCGCCAGCCAGGATAATGGCGACGAGGCCGCCCACACTCGGTCCAAAATGGCCTATTTCCAGGCCGGCAGCGGGTAAGTGAGGTCTGCTGCCGCGGCTTCCTT
The DNA here is from genome assembly GCF_006440955.1 of Mesorhizobium sp. B2-8-1. Classification (NCBI taxonomy): domain Bacteria; kingdom Pseudomonadati; phylum Pseudomonadota; class Alphaproteobacteria; order Hyphomicrobiales; family Phyllobacteriaceae; genus Mesorhizobium; species Mesorhizobium sp. B2-8-1. The sequence goes on from NZ_VFTX01000009.1 coordinate 229,391, forward strand.
CGGCCCCACCGCCACGGTCTTGCCACCCTGAATCTGGATCAGCACCGGCACCGGCTGGACGTTGTCGTGGTAGTGGTTGCCTTCCTTCTCGAACTTGATCGGTCCATAGAAGGTCTGGATGTCGGTGGCGGCTATCGCGTCCTTCAGAGCCACCCTGTCTTCGGGCGTGAGCGCCGGCTTCTTGCCAAGCCGCTTGACGGCATCGCCGAAAACGAGTCCGCTGGCCGCGCAGGCCGCTTCGGTATAGTCGGGCTCGTGTCCAGACTTCTTTTGCGCCATCTCGGCAAACTGCCTTGCGGTGCCGAAGACGTCGTCCTTGTACGGCACCGATGGCAGCCACACGGAGACGCCGCAGGTGCCGTCGGCGTCAGCGGCAAGCGCCTGGGCAAAGGCCGGGTCGGTGACGCCATAGTGCATTATCAGCGCCTTGGGCCGGAAGTTGAGCGACTTCGAGGTCTTGACGACGTTGATCAGCGGCTCCTCATGGCCGCCGACGGCGACGATGTCGGGGTTGAGCGTTGCGATCTTGGAGATGACCGGGGTCAGGTCGCCCGAAGCCGGCACCAATTCGTAGGCGACGAGTTCCAGTCCGGCTTCCTTGGCCCCGTCGCGAAAACCTTCGCCGGTTTCCTTCGAGAAGGGCTCGTTGACACCAATCACCGCAATCGTCTTGGCCGTTGGGTTGGACAGTTTCGCGAGCACGGTCAGCGACTTGCCTGCGGTGGTGTCGACGGCCGGGATGATGCCGAAGTTGAATTCCGGCTTGGCCTTCCAGACGTTTGGCGATTCCGCGGAGCCGGAAATCATCGGCACCTGGTACTTCTGGCAGATCGGCTGCACGGCGATGGTGGAGCCGCTGGTATAGGGGCCGAACAGCACATCAACCTCGTTCTGCACGATCAGGCGCTCGGCAGCGTCGGCGCCGGTCGCTGGGTTGCTCTGGTCGTCACCGTAGAACATGTCGACCTTGAAAAGCTGGCCGGCGACCTCGACGCCGCCCTTGGCGTTTATGGCCCCTGCCCAGAGATCGTAACCGCGCTTGGTCAGGTTGCCACCGAGTATGTTCTCGCCCGACAGCGAGGTGATGACACCGGCCTTGAAGGTCGCCACCTGCGCGCGTGCCGTTCGCACGAATGGTATGCCCAACGTGCCCGCCGCCAAGCCGATGGCGCTGCCGCCGAGGAACCGGCGGCGCGAAAAACCTTTGCTTTTGATGGACATCATTCAACTCCCTTTGTCCGACTGTCAGATGGAACCGATGATGTTCTTGTTCATACCACAAGACGCGGTTGTGCGGCCAGGAAGATTGCCTCACCAGACGGCTTTGATGGGTTCGAAGGTCTTCGCTGGATCGAAAAGACGGAGAGCTTTGCGGGCGCTACAGTAGGGTTGAGGATGAGAAGGACGGTTCACACCGACCCCAGCGGCATAGTGCCCAGGCTGAAGGAACGGGCTGGCACGACAGGCCGAGGTTCCCGTAGAGCCTGATGCTCCCGGCGCTGTTGGGAACGGCGGTCGCCGAATGGTCGATGCAAAGACAAGTTTCGCCGTCTGATTGATTGCCCGCTTGAACTTCAGCACCTTGTCCAGCCGCTGAAGGGCAGAAACAGCACGCCCAATAGGCAGCGCACGGCGAACGTGGCGAGGATAGCGGGCATCGGATGCTTTCTTCGGGCTCCGGCCGAAGTTCGCGCCGGTCATTCGTGCGCGATCGGCGCGCTCCCGACCCACTCTTACGTTGGAGCGTCGGATTTGTTCGCAGGCCGGATCACATTCATGTTCCTGCGCGTTACCGCATTGTAATGGCGCCAGCCGGACCTTTTGGTCCGCGGTTGCGTTTCATGGGAGCCGGCTGACCTGGCAGTGGCGATTATTTTAGTTCCAGGCGAGCTTCTTTTCGAATGAGTTCTCCATGTCCGATCACAAGCCTCTCGCGCGGCAGAAAGCCATCGTAACGGGGGCCAATTCAGGCATCGGCGAGAGCGTCGCCGTTGCTCTTGGCCGGGCGGGCGCCGACGTGGTGGTGAACTATGTCGAAAACGAGGACGCCGCGAAGGCCGTCGTGGACCAGATCCATCAGGCCGGCAGCAAGGCGATCGCCCACATGGCCGATGTCTCGATGGAAGACCAGGTTGGAGACATGTTCCAGCGCACGGTGCGCGAGTTCGGCACCATCGACATCCTTGTCGCCAATGCCGGCCTGCAACGCGACTCAGCGTTTGCTGACATGCCGCTGGCGAGCTGGACTAAGGTTCTCGGCGTCAATCTGACCGGCCAGTTCCTTTGCGCCCAGGCTGCGACACGCGAGTTCCTGCGGCGCGGCGTGGTGCCGTCCGTCTCGTGCGCGGCCGGCAAGATCATCTGCATCAGTTCGGTGCACCAGGAAATCCCGTGGGCAGGCCATGCGAACTACGCCACCTCCAAGGGTGGCATCAAGCTGCTCATGGAAAGCATGGCGCAGGAGCTTGCCCCAAGACGCATCCGTGTCAACGCCATCGCGCCGGGTGCGATACGCACGCCCATCAATACCTCCGCCTGGGATACGCCCGAAGCGCTCAAGGGCCTGCTGACGCTGATTCCGTATGGGCGCATCGGCCTGCCGGAGGACATCGCGCGGGCAGCCGTCTGGCTGGCGTCCGACGAGTCCGACTACGTTGTCGGCACCACGCTTTTCGTCGATGGCGGCATGACCCTCTTTCCTGGCTTTTCGACCAACGGTTGATCGGAATGGGCGGCAATATGATCTCATCGTCATCGGAAGCGGATCTGGCGGCGCTTCGCTCGGCCATCATCTGGCGCGGAACGGACTGCGCGTGTCGCTCATCGAGCGCGGCGGCTACCTGCCGCGCTCGCGCGCCAACTGGGATTGCAAGACCGTGTTCGTGGTCGGCGCCTGCCAGACGAAGGAAACATGGCGCCGCAGGGATGGCGATGCGAGCTTCTTCTCTCGATCGCAGTGGTCAATCCCACTCTGACAATCATCGCCAACGCGCTGCGCGTGGCGGGCGGCTTGTATGACGGCGACATTTTCATGCGATCTCAACGGACCGGCGACGGCACTGCCGCATTTCTGGGAACACACGATCGGCAGTGGGCACGCCACGCTCGGCCTGCGTGCAGACTGGCAGGCGCAATTAAAGCGAACGCATGACGAGCTCGGCATGCGCTATGTCCGCTTCCACGGCATATTATGCGACGAGATGGGCACGCTGATCGGCGAGGGCACCACATTGTTCTATTCGTTCTTCAACGCCGATCTCATCTTCGATTTTCTGCGCTCGATCGGTATGAGGCCCTTCGTCGAATTGAGCTTCATGCCCAGTGTTCTGGCTTCGGGCGACAGAACCGTGTTTCATTATCGCGCTAATATCTCGCCGCCGAAGGACTACGCCCAATGGGCGGTGCTGATCCGCAAACTGGTGAGCCACTGGGTGGGCCGCTACGGCCTGGACGAGGTGCGCCAATGGTTCTTCGAGGTCTGGAACGAGCCGAACCTGACCGCCTTCGGCAGCGGCAAGCAAAGCGACTATTTCGAGCTTTATCGCTATACCGCCAAAGCCATCAAGGGTGTCGACAAGCTGTTGCGGGTCGGCGGTCCGGCGACGGCCGACAATGCGTGGATCGGGGATTTCCTGAATTTTTGCCGGACAAGCGCTCTGCCCGCTGACTTCGTCAGCACGCACCATTATCCGACCGATGATTTCGGCCAACCTGGCGACGATACCGAAGCGCAGCTCGCCGCCAGCAAACGCAGCGCGTTGCGCGAGGAAGCGCGAGGCGCGCGCAAGCAGGCAGGCGATGTGCCCCTCTATTATACCGAATGGTGCACCTCCTCGAACCCGCGCGATCCCTTGCATGATGATCCATATGCCGCCGCGTTCATCGTCAAGACCGTTCTGGAAGCGACCGGACTGGTTCAGGGATACAGTTACTGGACTTTCTCCGATATTTTCGAGGAGAACTTTTTTCCCTCGCTGCCCTTCCAGGGCGGGTTCGGACTGTTGAACATCCACGGCATCGCCAAGCCGGCCTATCGTGCCTTTCAATTGCTGCATGAAGTTGGCACCGAGATGCTGCCGGTCGAGGGCGCTCATGAGACGGTGGACGCCTGGTTCGTCCGCGGCGATCGCGCGTTCACGCTGATACTGACGAATTTCGCCCTGCCGCGTCATCCGATCGAGACCGAGGAGGTGTTGTTCACGCTGAAAGCCGCATCGAGCGCGACTTCGGCTTGCGTGCAACGCATCGACGCCGAGCACGCCAACGCCAAGCGCCGCTGGGAAGAAATGGGCAAGCCCGAATATCTTGACGCGCCGATCGTGGATGAGCTCAAAAATATTTCGGAGCTTCGCAGCGAGCCGGTCGCGACCAAGAGCGAGGCCGGTAGCTTGGTCCTCAAAATTGCGCTGCCCCCGCTATCGGTCGCCGCCATTCGTCTGGCGAACACGTAAAGCCGAAGCCCGCTTTGGGAGACGTACGCCAGGCCGACCGTTTTTGTGCTGTCCTGCTTTTGAATAGGCTCTTACCCTGCGCCAGCCGCCGATCGGGGCGCCGGAACGGAGCCGATCGTGAAATCCTGATGGAACGCCGAGGTGCCAGAGGCTCGCAGGCTCCGCGATCGTTCCATGTGGATCAACGCGTCACCCTCGGTCGGCCGATGTCGGCTGCTACGGATTAATCGGGTTAGGAGAATCCCATAAGCCACTATTGTGAGCGCCGCGAAAAATTCACGAAAGAGCAACGCGGTCAGGCAGTTGCGTGCGCCGGTGCCCGGGTCACTTTTAGCCCCAATTTCACTAATCTGGAGAATTCGCAAACACACTACCCATTCGGCTCCCGTCCAACCATTTTGGTTGTGGAACGGCGTGTAACAGTTTGCGGGTGTATATGTGCCGTGGTTCAGCGAACAAAGCCTCCGTCCTGTTCTCCTCGACAACCTTGCCTTGCTGCATCACCAGGATGCGGTCGGCGAACCGGCGAACGACAGGCAAGTCGTGAGTGATAAAAATGTAGGACAGGCTCAGGCGCTGGCGAAGATCGGTAAGCAGCTCGATCACCTGCATCTGAATGGATACGTCCAGGGCCGAGACGGCTTCGTCGCAGACGATCAGCTCCGGTTCGCTCGCCAGCGCGCGTGCGATCGCGATGCGCTGTCGTTGGCCGCCGGAAAACTGGTGCGGGTGACGGTTGGCATGTTCAGCCCTGAGCCCGACCACTTCAAGAAGCTCGACCACGCGGTCTTTCCATCGATTGTGCGGCAGGATGTCCCGGTGGATCGCCCAGGGTTCAGAAATGATGGCGCGGACGTTCATGCGTGGGTTCATAGAGCCGAACGGGTCCTGAAACACCATCTGCACCTGCCTGCGGAATCTCTTCAGAGCGACATTCTCCAGCTTGAATATGTCCTCACCGGCGAAGACGGCGCGCCCGGAGGTCGGTTCGTTGAGACGCAGCAGCATCCGCGCGATAGTCGACTTGCCGGAACCGGATTCCCCCACGATCCCGACTGTCTCGCCGCGCTGAACGGCAAAACTGACATCATCGACAGCCCTGAATTCACGCTTGGCCGAAAAGAGTGAAGATTTGAGCGTGTAGCATTTGCTCAGATGCTCCACCCGTAGAAGCGTGTCGTCCTGGCGATCTGGTCGTGGTTTTGCGGTTGAATGCGCATCAGGCAGGGCTGTAACGAGCCCCCGTGTGTAGGCATGTTTTGGTTGCTTGAATACGTCTTCGGCCTTGCCGGTCTCGACGATTTTGCCAGCATTCATCACAACGATACGATCCGCCATGGCAGCCGCAACCTGCAGGTCATGGGTGATCATAATAAGCGCCATACCGGTTTCCCGCTGTAGATCGCGCAGGAGATCGAGAATCTGGGCCTGGATGCTGACATCGAGCGCCGTAGTTGGTTCGTCGGCAATGAGGATGTCGGGTTTGAGGGCGATCGCCATTGCGATCATCACACGCTGCCTCTGTCCGCCGGAAAACTGATGCGGATAATAGTCGATGCGCTTTTGCGCGTCAGGAATGCCGACACGCTCGAGAAGCGCGATCACCTTTTCCCGGACGTTGCCTTCGCCGGCCTCATGGCTTTCGAAGACCTCGGCGATTTGCCGCCCGACCGTGTAGACGGGATTGAGATAGGCCAGCGGATCCTGGAAGATCATGGCGATGCGGCGCCCGTTCAGTTCACGCCGGCCGTTCTCGTCCAATTGCGACAGGTCGGTGCCATCGAAGACAAAGGAACCCGACACGATTTCACCAGGCGGGCAATCGATCAGCCCCATGACGGTGCCTGTGCTGACGCTCTTGCCGGAGCCGCTTTCACCCAGAATCACGAGCGTTTCGCCACGGCAGACATCAAACGAGACGTCGTCGACCGCACGCACCGGGTCGCCTTCCGACAAGAAATCGACCGTCAACCCGTCGATGGTCAGAATAGGTGTGGCTGCTTCCGTCATCGAGAGATCTTTCGCAACGATTGCAATCGCCAGCGCTGCTGTGGATCCGCGACCGTTCGCGCCCAGCTAGACAGAACGTTCAGAGATAGCGTCGTGAGCAGGATGGCGAGCCCCGGCCAGAATGCGATCCACCAGGCCGTCGCGAGATAGCCCCGGCCGTTGGCGACCATGGCGCCCCAGGTAAAGTCCGGCGGCTGGATGCCGAGGCCGAGGAAACTCAGCGCGGATTCTGTCAGGATGACGGTGGCGAAGTCGATCGCTGCGATAGTCACAAGCGTCGGCAAGGCCAGCGGTGCGATATGGCGCACCAATACCCTCGTCGAACTCGCCCCCATGGACCTGGCCGCGCTGACGAACATGCGCTCGCGAAGTTCCAGAACCTCGGCGCGCGCCGTCCTGATGAAGACAGGCATGCGCGTGATGGCCAGCACGATGACAAGATTGAGCATGCTGGGACCGAGCGTATAGAGCACGATCAGCGCCAGGAGGAGCGAAGGAAAGCTCATCACCACATCGGCCAGCCGCTGGATGACGTGGCTGTACCAGCGCTCCGAATAGCCGGCGACGAGACCGAGCGTGCCGCCCACGATCATCGAACAGAGAACGGCCGCCGCGGCAATGGTAAGAGTCTTCTGCGCTCCGACGACCAGCCGGGCAAGGATCGGCCGCCCCAGGGTGTCTGCGCCAAGCATATAGATCCAGCCCTGTTGGGTCGAGAAGGGCGGAAGATTGCGCTGGCGAAGGCCGAGCTTGGCGGCTTGTTCTCCGACAAGCAGCGAGCCGACCAGAACGCAAAGCAGCAGCAGCGTCAGAAACGCCGCTGCAACCAACGCGAACTTGTCCCGGGTGAGATAGATCGCAAGCTGCCGCATGCTTCCGGGCGACTTTGGCGACGGCAAGGTCAGGTCGGTCATCGTCGGCTCCCTAGTAGCGGATGCGCGGATCGAGGCCGACATAGAGAAGGTCGATCGCGATATTGAAGATGAAAATGGCGATTGCTGTCACCAGGATGGTCGACTGAACCACGGCGAAGTCGCGCTGGATGATGGAATCGATCATCAGCTTGCCGATACCGGGCCAGCCGAAGATGGTCTCGACAACCACGGCGCCGTTGATCAGCCCGGTGGTCAGATCCCCCGCCACCGTGACGACCGGCAGCAGCGAGTTCCGCAGAGCATGTCCGAAGATGATCTTGCGGCGCTTTAAGCCCTTCGCGTGGGCTGTCTTGATGTAGGGCGACGCAAGAGCCGAGATCATCGTTCCACGCACGACCTGCACCAGCAGGCCGAACGGCCGCAGCGTCAGGACGAAGACCGGCATGATCCAGTGAAGAATGCTTCCGGTTCCCGAAGTGGGCAGGATACCCAGGCCGACGGAGAACACGAGAATTCCGACGATGGCGATCCAGAAATCCGGTGTGCTGGCCCCCGCCAGCGAGACAAGGCCGGCGATGCGATCGAACAGGCTGCCGGGCCGGGCGGCCGCCAGGGCCCCAACGACGATGGCCAGCACGATTGACAGGGACATGGCGACAACCGCGAGCTTCAGCGTCTGGGGAAAGGCCTCGAGTGCGACATCGACGGCCGAGCGATGCTGGCGCAGCGACTCGCCGAAATCGAGGGACAGCAGATCGCGCAGATAGTGGAGGAACTGCACGTAGACGGGCTGGTCGAGCCCATTGAGCCGCGCAAAAGCCTGACGGGCTTCGATGCTTGAGTCGAGAGGTAGATAGAGCGCCGACGGGTCACCGGTCAAACGGGTGAGGAAGAAAACGAGCGTCAACAGGCCGATCACGCAGAGGATGCTGTGATATGCCCGCCGCCCGATATAACCGAGCATCATGCGGAGCCTCTGAATTCGCTTGAGGGCCAGGCGAAGCTGTGCCCACGCCTCGCCTGCCACGCCGGTTCAGTTCTTGAGAGCGATATTGGCCAGCGGAATTTCGCTGTTGGTAGAGATGTCCGGCTTCCAGTCCAAACGCTTGCCGACGCGGGTGTAGCCGATCATATGGAACATCGGAATATCGGTCACCACGTCGTTGCGTACCTTGTCGAATATCGCCTTGAAATTCGTGGTGCGCGCCTCACCGGTGGATGCCATGGCATTCGCAACTTGTTCGTCAAGCGCCGGGTCGCTGACGGTCGAATAGCTGCCGTTCGAGGTGTAGAAGATTGGGATGGTGAAGGCGGCGTCGCCCTTGTTGTTGTCGTGCATCATCTGCAGCAGATTCGGGCCGCGGCCTTCCGGGAACGGCTTCTGCAGGAAGCGCAGCCAGTCGTTCACGTCGAGCATGGTCAATTTCACGTTCAGCCCGACATCCTGCCACATGGCCATCATGGCCTCCATGGCTTCGGCGCCGTTCGGATAGATGCCGTTGCGACCGATGAGTTGGATCTGCGTATCGGTCGGCACGCCAGCAGCCTTGGCTTCGGCGATCAGAGCGCGGGCCTTTTCGACATCATATGGCCAGGCTTCCAGCTTGTCGTCGTGGCCGTTAATGCCGGGTACGACCATCTGCGAGGCGCGCTTGATATCCTGGCCGAACAATTGCGCCAGCCCGTCCCAGTCGATGGCGAGGTTGAGCGCCTTGCGGATGCGAACGTCGTTCAACGGCGCGAAGCCGGCGTCGATGCGGATCGCGGTCGTTTCGGAGTTCAGATAGGCAAAATCGGTCTCGGGATTTCTGGCATCCTGGGCTGCGATGGAAGGCGTCAGATCGGCTTCGCCGGTCTCGACCATGGCGGCGCGGATAGAGGATTCCGAGCGCCAGACATAGCTCGCCTTGGTGATGGCGGGTTTCTTGCCCCAGTAGCCGTCGAACGCCTCGAGTACGACGGTTTGCGGGGTGAAGCTGGAAATCCTGTAGGGTCCTGTGCCGACAGGATCGTTGACCGCCCTGTCCACGGGCGTATTCGGCGAGACGATCATGACCACGCTAAGCAATGTCGGCAGGATAGGTTGCGGCTTGTCCGAGATGATTTCGACGGTCAGGTCGTCGACCGGTTTCACTGTCAGCTTTGCGTCGCCGAATTTTGCGATGTTGCTGCAGGTTAACTTCCCGCCGGTCATGCGCTCGATGGAGAACTTCACCGCCTCGGAGTTGAATGGTGCGCCGTCCTGGAATTTCACGCCTTCGCGAAGCTTGAGCGTCCAGCTGTTTGGATCCTTTTGTGTCCACTCCGTAGCGAGACCGGGCTTTGCCTGGCCCGAGGCCGCGTCGATGATCGTCAGCGGCTCGACCACGTTGCGCGCCAGGATTTGACCGATATTGGTGATGATGGTGCCGCATGGCTCCAGGTTTGCCGGCTGTTCTGGAAGAACTATGCGGACTTCGGACGCATCCTGCGCCAGGGCCGAGCCGATCCATCCGCCTGCGAGCAGGACGCCTGCCATGATTATAGTTGCGCTTCTCATGCATTCCTCCCGATTGGAAACAGTGACACTCCACGCGACAATGCCATCCGCTCGCCGTCGCACCGCCGATGATCAGTTGCGCGCGGCCTCAATAAGCCCGCGCAGCGCCTCGCGTTCGTCTTGTGTCAGATTGACGAGCGGCGGACGCACGGGCCCCGGCGTATAACCTACGAGATCGACGCCAGCCTTGATGATCGAAACAGGGTAGCCGGGCTTGCGGTCGCGCAGCGCTGCAAACGGGAAGAAGAAGCTGTGAAGGATTTCCTCCATCATCGTCCGGTCGCCGGAACGCATCGCGCGATAAAAGCGCAGGGCCAGTTCGGGTACGAAATTGAAGACCGCCGATGAATAGGTGGTGACCCCGACGCCGTTGAACCCTTCCGCGAAAAGCTCATGCGTCGGCATACCGCCTATGTAGCAGAGCCGGTCGCCCAGCTTGGCGGTGATGTGGCGCACCAGATCGATCCTGCCGGTGCCGTCCTTGAACCCGATCAGGTTCGGGCATGCTTCCGCCAAGCGCGCCACAGTATCGGCGCTGGCGACGGAATTGGCCCGGTTGTAGAGAATGACGCCAAGGCGGGTCGAATCGCATACAGCCTTGACGTGAGCGAAGATGCCGTCCTGCGGGGCTTCCGCCAGATAGTGGGGCAGGAGCAGCATGCCATCGGCTCCCGCCGCTTCGACGATTCTTGCCGTCTCCACTGCGAGCGCCGTGCCGTAGCCGCAACCGGCGATAATCGGGACATTTCCCGCGGCTTCTTTTGCCGCGGCGGTAACCTGCCCCACCTCGCTAGGCGCCAGCGAGAAGAATTCGCCGGTGCCGCCGGCGGCGAAGAGCGCCGCTGCCTCATAGCTGGAAAGCCGCTCCACGTGCCGGCGGTAACTGTCGAGATTGAGCTCAAGATTCTCGGTGAAATGAGTAACCGGGAACGACAGCAGTCCTGAACCGACACGCGATTTTATCTCTTCCGGCGACAACGAATTTCCTCTCATCTTGTTCGTTCATGACCAGAAAATTCATATGATGACTTTTGAGATGAGTCAACCGTCCCCATCGGATTTCGGGGCCGGCCTCCACGCGGTCAGCGACCGGTAGCGCTTGATGCCGGTGACCAGATGTCGGCGCATCGCCTCACGGGCCCGGTCGGGATCGCGCGCCAGGATCGCATCGGCGATCTCGCGATGTTCCAGCAGGATCGGTTCGTCCCGGCTGGGCAGGGGATCGACGCCGCCCATCACCGAGCGGAACTTCACGCGCGGAATCATGCGACGCCCGACATGTTCGAGAAAGCTCCGGAAGCGAGCGTTGTTGGTGGCTGTGGCGATCGCCATATGGAACAGGAAGTCGGCCTCGGCGGTCGGTTCTCCCTGTGCAATCAGCGACGCGAAATGATCGACCTGCGCCTGGATTTCAGCCTCTTGAGCAGGGGAGCTCCGGGCCGCTGCAAGTCCGGCAGCCTCGACTTCGATGGCGATGCGCAGCTCGAGCTCCTCGATGATATCAGAAATCTTGTCGGTCTCGCCAGTGAACAGTTTCAGACCCGGATCGATCTGGCGGGGACCGATGACGAACACGCCGGCTCCCTGGCGGGATTCGACCAATCCGTCGGCGCGAAGGGCGGCAATCGCCTCGCGGATCACCGTGCGACTGAAACCGAACCGGTCGATCAGCGCGGGCTCAGTCGGCAGTTTGTCGCCGGGCGCGTAATAGCCAGCCTCGATCTGCGCCCGCAAGGCGTCCGATACCCGCGACGATAGCGAACGGCGCGGCCTTTGCCGACCTGAACGTTGCATGGCGCCTCCAGACGATCAATGCCAAAAGCCATCATATGAATCGGGGCCTATTCTCCGATGATGATCTTACGGGGGAATGGAGGATTTGTAAAACGGCAGCACCATTCCAGTTCTTGGTCAGTGCCGAGTGCGGGAAATCCGCGCCGGGTCTGTGAGGGCAAGCCAAACGGCTGAGCTGTTCGACAGCGACGCCGCGATGGAGCCCATTGAATTGCATCGCAATAATCGTCTTTTATAGAACATGCCATTCGATTGGACCCGATGTAATCGGCGCTCAGCGACACTATCAGGACGCTGGAGCGGCGGGAGTCCGGCTGATCTCACACACCAGACGCAGCCTGTCCGTGACCGTCGGCGGAGAGCGCTTGCTGCGAAGCCTACGCCCTTCCTCGAGCCGCCGCTTTTGCGCGCGTAGCAATATCGTAACCACGGCCACCATGTCGGTGTCGCCCCCCAAATGATCGGCCTCCATGAAGGAGCCGTCCGACTCCTTGGCCACATTGCGAAGATGAGCGAAATGGATCCGTTCGGCAAAACGCCCCGCGATCGCCGGCACGTCATTGTCCGCCCCTGCCCCCAGGGAACCGGAGCATAGCGTGAGACCGTTCGAGCGCGACGAAGCTGCATCAAGGATGAGGGCAATATCCTCGGCATTTGATACGATACGCGGTAAGCCGAACGATGGGCGCGGCGGATCGTTGGGGTGTACGCACATATTGATGCCGACCTCTTCGGCGGTAGGGATGACGGCAGCAAGAAAGCGCATGAAATTCTGCCGCAAATCCGCCTTCCCAATGCCGTGGTAGCGAGCGAGCGCCGCCTTCAGCCCCGGCACGTCATAGCGCTCGTAGGCGCCAGGCAGGCCGGCCATGATGTTGGCCAGCAAGCGCGAGCGGGCGCTTTCTGAAGAGGCGTCGAACCATGCTGTGGCTCGTGCCAGGATCTCGGGCGTGTGCTCCCTTTCAGCACCGGTGCGTTCGAGCATGAAGCAATCGAAGGCAGCATATTCGTGCGCATTGAAACGCAACGGTCCGGAGGGCGAGCAGGTCCAGAAGGAGTTTAGCGATGACCGGCCACAGTACCGATCTGGCGGCATACCGGACTCTGTCAGGCGAATGAGACCAACGGGCTTGTCGCGCTGGGCCCGCGACTGGCGCATCCCGATGCGGCCTGACCACGGTCACGAGTTGCTCGACGACGTCGGCAAGCTGACCCATCCTGGCTATCCGATGATCGGCCGCCTCAAGGGCTTGCCGAGTTGCGCGGCGTCATGACGGCCGTAGCAGCGCTGGAGCGCTTGCCACTCTAGCTGTACCCACCCCTGCCGCACGCCGCCGCATGAGGTGCGGACGAAACGATTCAAGAAAGCATGCTCAGCCCTGTTTGACTGGCCTAATGGGTGCAAGAGTAAGATCAAAGGTCGCCGGCAAAAGCGGGTGCGAGCTGCTGATTGCGGCTGTGGTGTCCGAATCGGCAGGCAGAATGATAACCATTCGCACCTGACGCCTCGGGAAGAGCGGTCTTCCCGCCCCCAGAAATACGATGGCGAGAGCGCATAGCGCCAGGACTGCGGCGAAGGTGTTTGCGATGAACTCGCCAAGTTGCATCACAATCTCGTAAGGGGCACCCGGTTAGACGATTACCCGAAGATACCGACGAACAAGGGATCTTATTCCACGGTGCTTCGCAAAAGGGCGGCAAAAAAGATCGATTGGAATGGAATAATATCGGGCACAGCTCAGTAGATGGCGCAAGAACGAGGGTGAACGGAAATGCGTGGCGCGTAAACTGATCGTCACGATGATACAGGGAGCGGTAGCGAGTGCTGGAGGGTGGCTTGCCTCTCGCAGCTTGCAGGCGGGAGGAGCACGCTCCCATCGGCCCAGCGGTTGCCTGTCCCTGTCCCTGACCGCTGGGCCGATCCTCGGGTTTTCGGCCGGCAGAGGATGAGTCCGAGCTGGAAATGGCGCTCGAGCCAACGCAGTATGAGACGGGATGAAAACGACGATCGACGTCATACCGCATCTGGAGGATCTTTGGCGTTACGGCCGGGTGCTCACAGGCAATGACTCTGACGCCGACGATCTGGTGCAGGAGGCTCTCGCCCGTGCGCTGTCGATGGCGGGCGGCTATGACACCTCCAGACCGCTGCTTCCCTGGCTGATCCGGATCGTTAGGAACACTTTTTTGACCGGCGCTAGCCGGGCCAATGCTGACCGACGACGCTTGGCGTCCGTCGCGGACACGTCCGACACGGCGTGGCCGCCTTCGCAAGAACATTGCGCCGAGCTCTCCAAAGTCGGAAGGGCGCTCGCGCGAATGCCGGCCGATCAGGCCGAAATACTCCATCTGGTTGGAGTGCTGGGCTTTACCTACTCCGAAGCGGCCGAACTGCTTGGACTGCCGGCAGGAACCGTGATGTCCCGGCTTAGCCGAGCTCGCGCTGCCTTGAAGCACAACATGGAAAATATGGACGATGGAGCTTCCCCTCATTTGAAGGTCGTGGGAGGGCGTCATGTGGCCCGATAATCGTGTTTCGCAAGAGGATATCGGCCGCTTGCTGGATGGCGAGCTGTCGCCGTCGCAGAGATCCGACCTGGAAACCAGGCTTGCCCGCGATCCGGAACAGGCGGCAGAGGTTTTTGCCCACGCGCAGCGCATGGAAGCGTTGCGCGAGTCCCAACCCCGGCGGTTGTTTCCGCCCAGCGTGAGCCTGAAGAAAGCCAGGCAGCTGGAGAGGGCGTTTCGCCGCAGGAAGATGTTCGCATTGCTCAGACTTCAAGTCGCGGCCGTCGCGCTGGTTGCGATCGGGTGGTCGGCCAACTCGCTGACCGTGCCGCTTCGCCAGGGAGGCAAGACAGCCGATGAGACCTTCATCCTGGCCGCCCGAGATGCCTTGCGGGTGGCACAACTGAATGCAGGTCCGGAGACGGGCACCGAGCCTAAGCAGGACAAGATCGAGCGACTGGTTGGCGCCGTCAACGTCAGCATGCCGACCCTTCCATCGGTGTGGGTTGTGAAGGATGTCCAAGTACAGCCTTGGAACGGACAGCAAAGCCTGGTCGTGACGGCCGACACACCAAGCGTCGGTCGGATCACACTTGTCGCGGCTCCGATGAACGGCGAGGACGCCGTTTCGCCGACCACAGCGACCGACGGTCGCGTCCCGACAGTCTATTGGCAATCGGGAGGCACAGCCTACGCCCTGATGGGCTCGGCCGCGCCGGACCGGCTTGAGGTGGAAGCAAAGCAAATCGAAGTGGCAACGCGAAGAAACGTCTCTGCGAAGATCAGGGGCTAAAAGGTTGGCAATGGCATGAGGTAAACAAATGCGCTCAGCAATTGGTCTATGGAACTCCGTACCGTTCGTGATCAGTTGGAAAGGTATAGGTTGGACTTGCTTTGATCGGTCGGCGACGGCCAGCGCGCCAATAGCAAAGACAGAACAATGAACGTCTTGTCATTCGAAAGGCGGTATTTTCCCGCCACGTGTCCTGTCTGCACCGGCACGGCGCTCGAGGCCGAGGTCACTCTTCGCAAGATCGAATTCCAATGTGCGTCTTGCGGAGGTTTCGAGATCACCTCCGCCGCGCGCTCTGCAATGAAAGGGCTGTCGCAGGAAAACCGTTCACTGTGGTTGTCGCAAGCTAGGCAACAGGGGGCCACGATTCCGCTGGTTGCTTGCGCAAACGAGACCCTCCTAACCGACCACTTTGATGAGACAGGCTAATGCGCCGGGTGACGGAGAGTACATTGCCGTTCTGCGAGACAGCGAGCACCAGAACTGGCTGCTCGGCGGTGAACGGTGTGGGCGGAACGGGACCGTCCTGGCGCATCAAGCAGCGGCTCTGCCCAGGTACTACCCGCACGGATCTCGCCTCGTCCTGGTGACGATAAGAGACAATTGGATCGTTGCGCTCCGGGACTACGGCGGCGCGGAAATCAGCCAAAACGCCAACGGAGGATCACGAGAAGGGCCTTGACTGCTGGGAAGAAGGATACGGCCATGCGGCACACCGATCTTCAGGCCGCGGCCATGCTACGTGCTTCGACGATAGCCTTTGATGTGCGCACTGAAACGGCAATTTCGGAAATCGCCGCCGAGATGAGCCTCGATCGGTTGGAGGTCATTCGCCTTGCGCTTCGAGAATGGCTGGCCATGCGCAAAAGCCTGCGCATTCCCTCGGACATCCCCGAGTAGTCCACTATCCATGGCTGACGCGAGCCATCCCGCACAGGCACGTCAAGGCCGGCACAGTCTGGACTCCTACGAGCCGATCAACGTCCTCAACCCCGTGGCCTCGATCTGGATTGTCGATGGACCTGAAATCAGGTTCGGCGTGGGCTGGCTGAAATTCCCCTTTTCAACACGCATAACGATCCTTCGGCTGCGCTGTGGCGAGATGGTCCTGCATTCGCCTGTGAGATCTTGCCCAAACTGCGATCGGCGCTTGGAATGCTGGGACCAATTCGATGCCTGGTTGCGCCGAACTCGTTTCAACGTTGGTGGCTGCCTGATTGGAAAGCTGCTGTCTCCCAGATATGCTGGTGGCCACCGGCACCGGCCCTTGATACCACGCTTCATACATGGTCAGCCTCCATTGCGACGGTCGCTCGGCATAGCGCTGCCTGGCGAAAGTCCAAGATCGGCAATCAACTCTTGGTGTTGTCCTGAGCTACACTGTTCGCCGGGATTGTGTCCATCGCTGCCAATTTGTCCGCACATAGATCTGCGGCGCCTGGCACATCCTTCTTCACGCCGGCCAGTTTGACCCACCCGCCGTCGCTGATGAAGCTGTCTCTCTGATAGGAAGACGTTCCCTTCAGCTTGGCCAGGTTGTCGCTCGCGTTGGACGCAGTGATGAATTTCTCCACACAAAGATTGGCCGCAAGTTCAGCCTTGGCCTTGATGGCGGATGTCTTCGCCATCGCCGATGCCGTCCCTGCCGTCGTCCAGCCACCGGCGGTGAAGCCGACGACCATCGTCAGTACAGCAGCACCCACTAGCGACCAAAACCAAAGTGTCTTGGAAGGTTGGTATTCGTCGAAGCGTTGCGACAGTGTTCGATCGGTTGTCATGGTTTCCTCCTTTTGAGATACGCTCTTCGTTTCAGCGTCATTTCCGCAGCTGTGGCCCGACAGTGGCCGGAATTCGAGCGATGATCGACAGGACAAGGCTCCCCGGCAGGATCGATCCAGTTCAGGAAACAGGGCAGGGGGATGCAGGGTCCGATTGGCAGCACTTTCGGGCGCGAGCACGTGCGCGCCGATCCTCTATCGTCCTCACGCATCTCCCGCACTCTGGCGCCTGAGACGACGTGCTTGAGCACCCGGAAATTTCCCAAAACGGCAAGAACGGACAAAACTTCACCTCGATGCTGCATATACCGAGGCTGCCGCCAAACTATTCCAAGCCTGGCGCGATTATGTGAACTCGCGGGCAGGCAATCAAGAATGGCTCGACGCCAATCTTGGCAGCTGGATGAAGACCTACTTCGGCCACGACGCCGCTTATATCGTCAATCCTGCCAATCAGCCGATCTATGCCTCCGTAGATGGTGCAAAGCGTGAGCCGAGCAGCTTGGCGAACATCTGGCCACCCACAAGCGCGCTGGTAAACGATCTGAGAAAGCGTCTGCGACGCGGCGACAGGGCCGGCACCTCGGATCGTGTGCTGACGATCGGAGCATCCGATATTGTTGTGGTCTCCGGCCGCCCCGCAATCATAAGCGTGAAGCCAATTGTGTCCGACAGCGGCGAGATAGAACAGGAGCCTGGCGAGGAGTTCCTGCACATAGCTGTGCGCTACCTCGATGATTCGCTGGTCCAGGAGCTTCAGAGCGACTACCTCCTCGACGGCCTGCGCTTTTCGTGGACCGCCGAAACCCTGCCCCGAGAGGCAAAGAGCCCGTTGACGAATTCGGCTGGCGATGTGCTTGGTTACTACGTCTGGGCACCTTACCGGCCTGGATCTGCTGTCTTCACATCCATTTGGCCGATCTTGTCGGCTCTGGTGGTTTTTGGAATCGCAGCCTGCTCCGGATTGGTGCTGGTACTGCGCCGCCGTTCCTTGTCCCTCAACAGAACCCAAGCGGCAATAAGACATCTGGCAACACATGACAGTCTGACCGGCCTGCCAAACCGAAACGAGTTCGACCACCGGCTGGAGGAGACGATCGCCGTTTCAAGGCGAGACGATCACCCAATGGCGTTGCTTTACCTGGACCTTGATCACTTCAAGCAGGTGAACGACACTTTGGGACATCCCGCCGGCGACCAGCTTCTGCGTGAGTTTGCCGACCGGCTCCGGCGTGCCACAGCTGAAGGCGACATCGTTGGGCGCCCTGGTGGCGACGAATTTACGATAATTCTGCACCGCACGCAGGATCTGGAGGAGGTCGAGCGTCTATGCACCAAGCTGGTCGAGAGCGCACGGCATCCGTTTGATCTTGCCGGAACGCAAGTGTTCATCGGCGTCAGCGTGGGTGCCGCGCTATGTCCGAACGACGGCAAAACAGCCGTCGAGCTCACGCGCAAAGCCGATATCGCGCTCTATTCCGCAAAGGCGAATGGTCGTAGCGGCTATGCCATCTTCAATGCTGAGATGGAGGCTCTGATTGCGCAGCGGCGTGAATTGGAACGCGACCTCCGCTCCTCTTTGGAATGTCCAGAGCAGTTCGAAGTTCATTACCAACCGCTCTTTTCTGCCAAGCAGCGCAGCGTCGAAGGCGTCGAGGCGCTCGTGCGTTGGAACCATCCTGTAAGAGGGCGAGTGCCGCCGGACGCTTTTATTCCGCTTGCCGAAGAATCCGGACTAATCGAGAGGATAGGCGAAATCGTGCTCAGGCGCGCCTGCCTTGAAGCCTCTGGTTGGCCGATCAAGACCGTGGCGGTCAACGTGTCGGCAGTGGAGTTGAAGAGTCCAAGCTACGCCGTACGTGTGGCCAATATTCTCATGTCGACGGGGTTTAGTCCTCAGCGGCTGGAGCTGGAAGTCACCGAAACAGCAATGTCTGACAAGGACGGCGCTGGGCAACACAATCTGGCGGCCCTTAGGCAGCTCGGTGTACGTTTCGCGCTGGACGATTTCGGCACCGGGTTTTCCTCACTGGGGCGACTGCAGCAACTTGACGTTGACCGTATCAAGATCGATCGCAGCTTCGTGCACGGATTTGGCTCGGCCACTGGCGACGAAGCGATCGTGCGAGCTATTGTCGGCCTCGCCAAGGCGACAGGATTGAAGACCACCGCGGAAGGCGTCGAAACCGCTGAGCAGAGCGAATTTCTCGGCGCAATCGGATGCGATGACTTGCAGGGATTTCTGCTCGGAAGGCCCGTTCCGGCCGCGGACATAGACGCGATCCTTGCAGGTCGCCCCAATAGCGTATGGCGCGCATAACCACCGTTTGCCAGTAGACCTCGCTTCCTTGGTAAAGCAGGGCATCATCGACTTCAGGTGATGACGGTGCTGCCGGGGCAGGCCAGGGCAGATGTAGGCGACCACCGGGACGAACGGGGCCGCTTTGCGGAAACCCGCAATTCGTGTTGCCGAGATGAGGTGCTGAGAGCAAGTTGTGGGGGATGCTGCTCACTTTTTCAGCCGCGGCCGGCAGAGGGCGACTGGAGCCTGCCTCATCACAGCCTGGTTCGCCATCCACCGCACCTATCCATTTCGCAGTGTTCGGAGTGCAAACGAACCCCCAATGCGGCAAACAACTCATCGAGACGCCCCTCCCGGATTAGCCTTGAGGGCCTGTGGCTCAACGCAGGCCTTGCGAACACGTTGCGGTCGACGAGATTGATGCGGCTTTCTTCAACCGCATGATGAACACCAAAGTTCGCGGACCAGTCCTCCAGCTCGCCGCTCTCAGCAACAACCTGAAGGATGGCGCTTCCGTGGTCGTGACGTCGTCGACCTCCACATATGAAGGCGCCGCCACGGCCAGCGTTTACGCGGCCACCAAGGGCGCTTTGATCTCCCTTTGCCGGTCCCGGGCATCGGCCTTGGCGACCCGGAGCATCAGAGTCAACGCGCTGGTCCCTGGCGCGATCGACAGATGAGATTCGATCGTGTAGGCGCGCGATGTCGCGGACGAGCTGAACCAGCTCTTCGTCGACCAACCTGACGTCGTCCTCAGAAGCCCCCGCTGTCTTGTCGATTATGGCCTTGCGAACTGGGGCACCGACCTCAGATTGACGCACGACCTTTTCGCTGCAAAGGTATTAACGACTTGTTTACCAAGCATCAGCCAGAGTTGACGATCGGAGCGGGCGTGGAATCTTTTCTGGGTACGAACCGCCTTAATTGGGATGATCGGGCCGAACTGCATTCGACTGACACAACCGGCAGCTACCAGATCGAAAACGTGCTCGCAGGGGGATCCAATCTCTATGAGCTCGAAACGAGAGAGGTCGGTAATATTGCCGGCAAGGATATCATCCATCTACAATGTCATATTGGGCTCGACACGATCAGTTTGAAGGGTCTCGGCGCGCGCAGCGTGACCGGCCTCGACTTTTCACCGACAGCCATCGCCGCTGCGCGAGATTTCGCTGCCAAGGCAGGCACCGACGTGCGCTTCGTGGAAGCGCCACTGTTCGAGGCAGTCGAAGCACTTGGCCGGACCTTTGACGTCGCTTACGTGACTTGGGGTTCGGTAAACTGGCTGGACGACGTGAGCCGATGGGCGCGAGTGGTTGCCGATCTCCTGCGACCGGGCGGCCGGCTCTACATGGCTGAGGGCCACCCGTTGATGTTCCAGTGTGATCGCAAGGCCGAGTCGCTGGAGTTGAAGCACGACTGGCGAACGCCCATAGCTCATCCGCTCGCCTGGAACGAGGAGCTTACCTATACCGGCGACGACCGGCGCTTGAAGCATCCTCGCTACTATGAGTGGATTCATCCAATAAGTGATGTCGTGAACGCCCTGATTTCAGCTGGGCTCACGCTCGATTTTCTGAATGAGCATGACACGGTTTCATGGCAGCACTTTTCATTTGCGGTCAGAGCCGGCAAGAATATGTATGGCTTGCCAACGAACTCTCCCAAGATTCCGATGGCCTATTCCATCGGCGCGACGAAGCGGGGCGTCGGTCCGATCCCATTTCTCGCTGCGCCTAAGGCGGTGTGACGGCATGGGTCCACTTTAACGGCGTCTGGGTCAGGTCCCTTCCAAGCTCAGAGTTCTTGCAGCCACGCTTTCAGTCGAGGTCAGCCGCCTCTTCCGAGCGCCGGTTGGTTGGGCTTTCCACGTTGATCTGCTTCCTTGGCGAACGCCCTAACTTGGAGCGAGGCCGTCTCCTGGTCTTGCGTTTGAGCCAGCCGCAGGGTGTAGCGCGAATGAGCGGCCCAGCGTTGCGGCCCGTCTGCACCCTCTTCGCCGGTCTTCTCTGATTGCGGTCAGCCAGATAGGCAAGGAGGTGTTTGTCGACGAGTCCTTTCAATCTCCGTGTCGTCGACAGTGTAAAGATCTCGGACGGACCGGCGGCGACCCGAGATGACATCAAACTCGTGTAAAGTTTTTCCAGGATTCTGAAGCTCAAAATTAATTAATGAAAGCTAGTGTTGTAGCGCGGGTCGATCCGAAACCTGAGCAACACAGGGAGTTCCACCCCATTGGCTCTTTTCGGCGCTAGGTTCGGCGGGATGAAAGATGCCGTTTTTTCTTCGGTGAATATTCCAGCCGCCATGGCAGTTTTGGTTATTGCCATCAGCGCAGCGTATGCGGACCATCAAAACAAAATCGTCTCGGACCAAGCCGTGCGCGCGGATGTCCTGGCCAAGGTCAATTTGATCCGTGCCAAACTGGAAGGTAACATCAACGGAAACCTTCAACTTGTGCATGGACTAGTCGCGACAGTCGTGACTGAACCCTATATGGGACAGCAACGCTTTGCTTCCCTCGCGAGGAACCTTTTTGGCGAAAACTCACAATTGAACAACATTGCCGGCGCGCCCGATCTGGTGGTTTCCTTGTTGTACCCGCTGAAGGGCAACGAGAAAGCGATGGGGCTCGATTACCGCAAGGATGATTGGCAACGCAAAGCCGCGCTAAGGGCGCGAGACGAGCGCAAGTTGATTCTTGCCGGTCCCGTCGACCTGAAGCAAGGGGGCCAGGGCTTCATCGGCCGTTTTCCGGTGTTCGTGTCGAGTGCGGGCGACCGTGAGAGATTTTGGGGTATCATATCCGCGGTCGTCGACGTGCAGCGTCTCTACAAGGCGAGCGGCCTGTTTGACGATGATCTCGGGATTGACATCGCGCTCATCGGTAGAGACGCCCTTGGTCCAGGCGGCGTTCAATTCTTCGGCTCCGAAAGCGTCCGAAAAAGGAATCCGGTGACAGCCGAAGTTCTGCTTCCGTCCGGTTCGTGGCAGATCGCAGCCACCCCTAAAAACGGCTGGCCTTCGACGCCCAGCAACGCTTGGCTCTTGCGCACGATTATGGCAGCGGCCGGGGCGCTGGTTGTGATCCCATTCCTCGTAGCAGGTCGGCTGCTTGGTGAAAGACAGCGCAATTATGCGGAACTGCGGCGATTGTCCAGACGTCTGGAACTCGCTTTGGAGGCATCAGCTATAGGCGTTTGGGAACATGATCTCGCGACCAATAACCTGTCGTGGGATGATCGTGTCAACGAAATATATGGCAAGCCCAGCGATGGAGGTCATCGCGGCTATTCGGATTGGGCGGGCGCAATTCACCCCTTGGATCTGGCTCGCGCCAACGCAGATTTCGACGGTGCTGTGGCGAGCGGCGGAACGTATTCGTCGGAGTACCGGATTGTCCGTCCAGATGGTGAAATTCGCTATGTTCGATCCAAAGCCACCATATACCAAGCCCTAAACGAGACGCCCAAGATGATCGGCGCCGAATGGGATGTAACGGCCGACGTCTTGCTCAACAGCGAGTTGATTCGCGCAAAACAGCTGTCGGAGACGAAAAATGCAGAACTCGAGTCGGCCAAGGCGCGCATAGAGCATATCGCGCTTCACGATTCCCTGACCGGTTTGCCCAACCGTCGTTACCTCGATCAGGTCCTGAAAGAGTATGCAGCAAAAACCACGCGAGGCTGCGGTTATGTGGGCCTGCTTCACATCGACCTCGACCGGTTCAAGCACATCAACGATACGCTTGGCCACGCCGCGGGTGACGCGATGCTGGTTCACGCGTCTGCTGTGCTACGATCCACGGTCGAGGAGGGGGGATTCGTCGCCCGTATTGGCGGCGACGAATTCGTCGTCCTTTGCACTGTCAAGGATATCAAGCAATTGGGGCTGCTGGCCGATAACATTATCAGTCAGATGAGCGAGCCTGTCTATTACCACGGCCACCGCTGTCGCTTTGGTGCTAGCGTGGGGATCGCAGTCGACAACGACAATGACATCGAAGCCAAGCATCTGCTGGTGAATGCCGACATCGCGCTTTACCAAGCAAAGACTCGTGGGCGCAATCGATATGATTTTTTCACGGAGGTGATGCAAAGCGAGATCGTCGACACCAAGCGGACTGCCGACGAAGTTCTCGGCGGCCTGGAGCGCAATGAGTTCATAGCCTTCTACCAGCCTCAATTTGACGCCAAAACCCTCGAAATCGTCGGCGTCGAGGCGCTTGCGCGGTGGAGACACCCAAAACAGGGAATCTTAGCCCCGGATGCCTTCCTAAGAATTGCCGACGAGTTAAATGTCGTCTCGATGATCGATCGATCAATACTGAATCAATCACTTTCAGATTTTGCAAAGTGGTCCAATGCAAATCTCAAAATACCACGCGTGTCGGTCAACGTTTCCGCTCGACGTCTGCAAGACGAAGAACTCATAACGAACTTGCGAGAGTTAAAAATCAAGAAGGGAACAGTTTCTTTTGAACTCGTTGAGTCTATCTTCCTAGATGGCAGCGATGATTTGATTGCTTGGAACGTCAATCAAATAAAAGAACTCGGTATCGATATAGAGATAGATGATTTTGGTACGGGATATGCCTCTATAGTCAGCCTGATCAAACTGCAGCCTCGCCGGTTGAAAATAGATCGACAACTGATCATCCCAATCGTCAGATCTTCACAACAAAGGCGGATTGTGTCGTCAATCATCGAGATTGGCAAGTCTTTGGGGATCGAGGTCATTGCAGAAGGTGTCGAGACGATGGAGCACGCCTGGATACTAAAAGATTTGGGCTGCGACATACTGCAAGGCTATGCCTTCGGTCATGCGTTGGATTCCGAGGGACTACAGCTCTTTGTTCAATCTCGGCGCCTGCGGGCAGTCAGTTAAACGTCAGACGCGGCGCGGCCTCGATCGGCGGCAATATGCAGCAATGGTGCGCCACCGCTTCCTTGCGTATCGGTTGTGACGATCAGCCTTTGTTTTCGAGCTCGTGCAAACCATTTTGAATGGCTTCGATGAGCATCGCCGTAGAGTAGGGTTTTTGAACCCAACCGAGTGGTCTTGCCGCTTCGGCCCGAAGCTTTACGTGGGGGTCAGCGTGCGCGGTTGCAAAGATGCACCGGATACCGAAGTCCCGGTACAGTTCCAACGCTGCATCAATTCCGTCCCGCTTGCCAAGCAAGCGGATATCCATCAGGGCAATCGCAGGGTGGGCGGAGCGCGCAATTATGATGGCCTCCTCGGCTGTGCTGGCGATCCCAGCCAACACGAAACCTGCATCGCGAAGACCAGCCTCGACGTCGAGGGCGATGAGATAGTCGTCTTCGACGATCATGATGGATGGTTCCCCGGAAATTCTCGCTTCTGCACCAAGCCCATCGTCTCTGGAGAAAACCAACTGAGGTCTGAATGGTAGGTACGAATGCCCAGTTCGGCCGGTCTCAACTATTGCCGTTCTTAAGTTCAACGCCGTTCTCCCCGGGAGCCTGAGAAAAAACCACGATGCAACGAGACGGATCTGGCTCAACTTCGAAAATGCCACCAATCTGTCGCGCCAAGCCTTCAACCAACCGCAAACCTGACGAGGAATGACGCACTGCCTTCAGATCGAAACCTGGCCCTGCATCCTCGACCGTCAACACCTGCTTTTGACCATTCCGCTTGATCCCAACCCGAATGGTGCTGCTTCCCTTGGCCGCTGATCCATGTTTGACGGCGTTGACCAAAAGCTCATTGACTATGAGCGCAAGCGGCATTGCGATGTCGTTGGGCAACTGGATGGGATCGGCGTCGCAAACCAGTTGGACATTGGCTGGAAACATCTGCTTTGTGGTTTCGCAAATGGCTTCGACAAAAAGTGGCGCGCTGAAATTGGATGCATCTGGCGTGTCGTAGAGAACACGTTGAGCCGCAGCCATGGTCGCCACTCGTTTGCTTGCCTCTTCGATTGTCTTGCGAGCCTCGGGATTTTGACTGGCCCTGGCCGCTACCGAAAGCAAGGACTTCAACATCATCATGTTGTTCTTAACGCGATGATTGAGTTCGTTAAGCAGGATCCGCTGTTGTGTCTCAGCTTGTTTCCGCTCGCTTACGTCGACCAGCATGTTGATACCGCCGACAATTTCTCCAGCCGCATTCCGCATTGGCGTCGGGTAAGGAATGAATGGAATCCTGGTGCCGTCCGGCCGCTCGGCAATCGCCTCAACTCCCCGTACCGGTCGCCCTTCACGAAGCGAAACAGCCATTGGACACTGGTCGTGCGGAAGCGGCCTTCCATCTGGCCAATAGAGCTTCCAGGTGACGCACCATTCATCACTGCCGATCACCGGCGTGCGGCCAGCGAGTTCGACCGCGGCCGCATTGAAATAGGTGATCTTGCCGTTCTCATCGGTCGTGTAGATTGCAGCAGGGATGGCGGCGAGAAGATCCTGAAGGTGACGTTCACTGTCGCGCACCTTTGCTTCCGCGACTTTCTGCTCAGTTATATCCCGGGCAATTTTGGAGGCGCCAACGATACGGCCCGCCGCGTCTCGGACAGGCGATATCGTCAGAGAAATGTCCACTAGCGACCCATCCTTGCGGCGCCGGACTGTTTCGAAATGATCGACAATTTCGCCCTTGCGTATTCGACCAAGGATGAGCGGCTCCTCTTGCAGCCGCTCCGGAGGGATGATGATCGTGATGGGCTCGCCCAGCACCTCCGAGGCCGCATAGCCGAACAGGCGCTCAGCCCCGCGATTCCATGTCAAAATGATCCCATTCAAATCCTTGCTGACGATCGCGTCATGGGAAGACTCCACGATTGCTGCCAGCCTCTGAGCAGCATTTTCGCCCTTTATGCGCTGAATGCCGAAACCGAGCTGACGAGCGATGGTCCGACCCAATTCAATCTGCTCTTCCGAATACTCCTGAGGCTGGTCGAAGTAGGCCATGAACTTACCAAGGAGCCGTCCACCTTGTGTGATCGGAATGAAGTAGACCGCACCGATTCCCTCGCTGCGGATCGCCTGTTTTAATTGTTCCGGCAAGTCCGCATGCTTTGCATCGCCGACACAGATAGGCTGCGGTTCTTGGCTCTCCGTCGACCAAGGCGAGTGTCCTTCCACCGCTAAGCGGTAAGTATCGGACAGGCCACGCCAAGCCACAAACTTCATGCGCCCATCTTTATCCAACAGCAATATCGAAGCACGCTGGCATTGGAGCGCACGTTGGATTGCATCGAGCGCCGGCTCATACACATCCTCTTGCGTGCGCGCATGCTGCAGCATTTCAGTGAATCGATGTATCGCACCCTGTTCCTCGGCACGTTTGGCAAGCGCCGCCTCAATCCGCTTGCGCTCGCTGATATCGTGCTGAACCCGTACAGCGTATCGAAACGACCCCTCGCAGTCATGAACGCTGGTCGACGTCACAACAGCCCAAAAAACTGATCCATTCTTGGAAACAAATCGCTTCTCAAGTGTGTAGCTGTCGATCTCACCGGCCACTTGCCGTCGATACTGCTCGCGATCTGCTTCAACATCGGCGGGAAAGGTGCGGTCAAAAATCGATCGTCCAATCAGCTCATCCTGCGTGCATCCCAAAAGGTCACACAGATGGGAATTCACCCGCAGCAGTTGGCCTTCGGCGTTCGCTTCCACGATACCTGCGGCAGCGTTCTCATAGGTGATGGCAAGGCGCCGCTCCTGTTCGCGTATAAGCTCCTGCGCCTTGACCGTCTCAGTCACATCGATGGTGATGCAGCGGGTGTTGAGGAAGCGGTCACCCACTAGGCGAACGTTGGACGTTATTTCTACCCAGCGGATCGAGCCATCTTTGGCCCGCAGCCGGGCCCGGTAGTTTTTAAGTTCCTCCCGCCGGGACAGGCGGTCCAATATGTCTCCAATAGCAACCTGATCTGCGTGAAATTCGCGAATATTGCGGCCCACATATTCCTCGGCCGTGAATCCCAACATTTCCAATTCTGCGCGATTGGCGCGCAGGATGGTGCCGTCTTTCCCGACGAAGTGAAGTGCGATGGCGGCATTCTCGAAGAAATCCTCAAACTCATCACTGAGGATCGGATCGGGAAGCTGACGCTCGCGACTCCTCTCTGAGAAAGAGGCCACCTCATCGAGTCGAGCAGGAAGGCCCCCTTGTTTCATTTGGTACCCCCGTCTCCTAAGAAGCAGTTGGAAATGCGTGAGAGCACCAAAGGTTCCACATTGACCCGTCAGTCGGCCAGGCGCATCAGATCCGTCAATCGATACTGCGGATCGCGTGCTTCATGGGCCGACTGGAAAGGTTCAAAGCAGAGGAGCTCAGAAGAAAATCGCCTGCCGTCCGGTCGCGAAGCACTATTCACCAGCACGATTATGCACGAGCCGATGTGATTGAGCCCACGAATGAGGCGAATAACCCCTTTTATCGCGGTTCTTTGCGAAGGTTGAGATAAGTCGCGTCGAACTCAGCGGCTCGCGCCAAGCGATCCCAGTTCGTGATGGTCACCACCTTACGCTGCCAGGTGATAAGGCCAGCACGCCGCAATGCCATGAGCGTCCGATTGAGATGGACAACAGACAGTCCGATCGTGTCGGCCAGCATGTTTTGCGTGAGAGGGAATTCGAATGACCATTCCCGGGTCAAGCCGACGACCTGCATGCGCAGGAACATCTCGCAAATGATGTGCGCCAGGTGGGCCTCTGCGGACCGGCGTCCCAGGCAGGCAATCCATACCCTCTGAATGGCGGCATCCACCGCCAGTATCGTTGTCAGCACCCGGTACAGATGCTGGTGGGTCTCAGTGATCCGACGCAGCGGATCATGGCCGATGAACGCCATGCGAGCGGGTGCCAGAGCAACGACGTTGTGGTCCATAACGTGCAACAGGAATGCATGCAGATCAACGAAGTCGCCTGGAATGTGGAGGGCCGTTATCTGGCGCCTGCCATCGGCGAAGGTGACAGTTCTTCCCGTGATCCCCGAGATGATAACGCAGCTCTCCTTGGGTTCAGCGTGCTCCGCGACGATTTCCTCACCGACTTCGTAGTCACGTACCCGCCAGGGACCGTCTTGAAGTACTGCCCGGTCTTGGTCCGTGAGAGCGTCCCGTCGCTCCAGCACTTTGAACAACACCGATAGGCCGACAACTGATCGGTTCGGCAGTATTGTCTCACCTAGCAAGAGTCGCCTCCTCAATGTCCAGCGCCGCTCAAAAGCTCAGATCACGTCGGATCGCCTTCCGTACCTCGCCACTATGCTTGGGAACTGATCACGTTCCGACAGCCGCAGATCATGGTACCGCTGTCTGAGGGGTCGAGGGCGGCAAGCCAACCATCCATTCTTCGCGGGACCGACAGTCGCCGAGCGCTCGTGGCGTGTTCTCCAGCACCCATTCCGGCAAGCTGCATCTTCCCTCATGATCTCCACCTCGTGAACGTAAAGCAGCACGAGGCCGAAGGTTCCGTAGAATGCAACGTTCGCTGCCACCACTGCTTCGCACCCCGACTGCATGCATTTGAGACCTTGGGAAAACGGGAACCGGCGTTGCAGTTGAAAGTTCTTGATGATGGCAAATCACCCGATCACGAGCGTGCTCACCTCAATCGGCACGTTGACCTCTCGGCCGGCAGCATTCCTGGTGCTGCTGGCTTACGCGGCCCTTTGGCTATTTCTCGACAGGGCGAGTTTGAACTGGCACGGCGCGGCGACCCTGTTCACCTGGGCCATGACACTGTTCATTCAACGCGCAGAACATCGCGACACGCAGGCGATCCATGCCAAGCTGGATGAGATGTTGCGAACGAATAGCTCGGCATCGAACATCACCAGAATCGATGATGAGGAACCAGAGGAAATCGAAAAGCATCGCACTCGCAAACAGCAGGGCGATTGAGATGTGCCATTCGGCCTCGTGGCGCCACGGGCGGGCGCGCACCCAGTGAGGTTTGGCGTAAACCGGCGAAGGCTGCTTAACAGCCTCAAATACGTGGCCGTTGCCGTCATCGCCAGCCTGATCACGTTGCTCAGCATAAACTTGGCACCAGAGCCACGCATTTTGCGAGCGCTTGTCCCGCACCGTTTCGACGCGTCGGATCCCGATTTTGCAAGGAGCATGAGCAGTTATTCGCAAGGACAGCTGTTCGATTCAAACGCGGTACAAACCCTTGTCAACGGAGATGAGATCTTTCCTTCAATGCTGCAGGCATCCATGCGGCTCGGTCTACAATTGATTTCGAAACCTATATCTATTGGTCGGGGGTCGTCGGTTATGAGTTCGCGACCGCGTTGGCAACCAAAGCCCGGGAGGGTGTCGAGGTCCGTGTGCTCGTTGACTGGGTCGGCAGCCTGCCGTTCGATGAAGACCTGATCGAGATCATGACAAGCGCCGGCGTGCGGTTCCAGCGCTATAGACCTATTCATTGGTATACGTTGGATCGTGTAAACAACCGGACCCATCGCAAGCTGCTCACCGTCGACCTCTATGGTCCTTCCTTTCGCGCGGAGGGAAAGCGCTTGCTTGGTCGCTGCTCGATTGCTCAACGCTAGCAAGGCCACCGCCGCAACCAGGCCGCCGACCCAGACGCGTGATGATCGTTTCAGTGAGAATTGAAACCGGAAAGACAAGCTGCCGTGCTCCTTGCGTAGGTTGAGGCGACTGGCGAATCGCCGCTGGGACGTCGCACCCCAAAGGCTCACCATTTTTCGCCACCCGAACCGAGACGCCACAGGGTTGTTCCGGCGCCTGATCGCCTGACCTTCGAACGAGACTACGGGCGTACCTCGGCCTAGGGCTCCTCGAGATTGAGCCCGCGGAAGGTCGAATGACAGCCGGGGGAGGCGTTAGTCTTGCCAGCCGTTTCCACAGACTGGATAGCCAAAAGAGCACCGGTGACGAGTAACCCTTGGGCTCCAAACATGGCGACGTGCTCGCGTTCAACTCGCACGATCAACCCACGCAGGGGGTCTGTAAATCTAAGGGAGCTAAAAAAGTTTTGGCTGATGGAACATCGCGCGGTTCAGCGTGTTTGCTTTCGACGAAAATGGAGAAGTCAGGCCGTGAACAGCGTCATTTATCTCATAGGTCTCGTTGTCGTCGTGCTGGCAATTCTCTCCTTCCTCGGTTTTCACTAGGAGCCGTTATGCAACGCGAAGGCGATCCAGGACGTCCAGCATCCGATTTCGATACGGCAAAGAGCGAGCTCTCCGACCGGCTCCAGGAAGAAACCCAAAATGCCACCCGGTTGATTCACGACGCCAGTGACGAAGTCGTCAGCAAATCTGGCGAGTACGCGTCGGAAGCGCAGGAGGCTTTGTCAGGGAAGGCGCAGGAAACGCAGCGCGACATGAGCGCGAGCTTAGCCGCTTTTGGGGGCGCGTTGCGGGCAGCAAGTGAGCATCTGGCCAACAGCGATCAAGCCACCGTTTCGAAGTTCGTGCTTACTGCCGCTGGCGGGCTGGAGCGCCTCTCGTCCTCTTTGCGGGACAAACCAGTCGAACAAGTCTTAGGCGAGGTCAGGTCCTTAGGGCGCGAAAACTCTGGAGTGCTTATCGCCGGGTCGGTTCTCGCCGGTTTGGCTCTGGGACGCTTCATCAAAAGCTCGCCACCCGCTGATTCGAGCGAAGCGGACGGTCGGCTGAAAAGCAGTGGCGCCCCAAAGACTGTAACGCGCCCGAAGACCACAGGCAGCTCTCCACGGGACGACCTCACGTCATAACGAATGCAGCCACTTTCTTGGCCGAGCACGGAGCATGACCGATGAACAACGATCAGGACGGCCGCAGTCTCGCGAGCCTTGTGAGCGACCTTACACAGCAAGTGACGACCCTGCTACAGACCGAAACAAGGCTTCTGCGGGCCGAAATATCCGAAAACGTCAGCAAAGCCGGGCACGGCGCGGTCGAAGTCGTAGGCGGTGCCGTGTGCTTGCTGGCATCGCTGGTGGTACTGCTCCAAGCGCTCGTGATCGCTTTGGCTAAGGCGGGTCTGGGGGCCGGGTGGGCCTCGCTGCTCGTCGGTGTCGTCGTGGCGATCCTGGGGGTGATTCTCCTTCGCACGGGAATGGCCGGCATTGCGCCTTCCGGATTGGCTCCTGACCGCACACAAGAACAACTCAACAGTGATGCGCGTGTGATCAAAGGACAAATGAGATGAGCGAGAAATCGGCAGCCGAACTCGAACGCGAAGCCGAGATTGCCCGCGCAGCGGTCGTCGATACCGCCGAATCCATCCGCAGCAAAATGACACCCGGTCAGTTGATCGACGAATTCACCGGGTTGTTTGCTGGCGGCGCAGGGACCGCCGCCCTCAGCAGATTCCAGACCCAAGTCAGCGACAACCCTTTGGCCCTGATGCTGGTTGGGACCGGCCTGGCTTGGCTGATGCTTGGCAGCGGTGCTTCGGCGGGTGGCTCTCCTGCAACCCAGGCTGTCAACAATCAGGCCGACACGGATGGGGGGACGTTCGGGGTCAGCGATGTGACGGGGGCTGCGGAAGGGCCGAGTTCCGGACAAGAGATCCCCAATGGTGGACCATCGGCGGTCGCAGAGATGCTCTCGGATGCCGGCGGTACCGCTGGCTCGATTGCGAGCAATGCAAGCGAAGCGGCCGCAACTGCGGCTGGCGAGACCAAGGATAAGGTTGTAAACACCGTGGGGCAGCTTGGCTCCAGTGCGAGTGATATGGCTGTGCAGGCGAGTCGAACCGCGCAGGAACTATTTGAGCGCGAACCACTGGCACTTGCCGTCCTCGGCCTGGCGGCGGGTACGGCTATAGGCGTGCTTCTGCCTCGCACAACCATGGAAGACGAGCAACTCGGCGGCTACCGCGACAAATTACTTGGCAGCGCCAACAGTGCTTTAGAGGACAGCGTGGAGCAAGCGAAAGAGATCGCTGCCGAAGCTTACGAGACAGTCAAGAGCGAGGCGGACCGGCAGGGCTCGAGCGGCACCGCCGACACGTTAGCCGGTAAGGTCGGTGAGGTCGTCAAGGCCACCGCAAAAAGTACCGAAAAGGCGGTTCGAGATCGACTTCCCGAATCGGATCAGTCCTCCACGGCCAAGCCCTAAGCCATCTGCAGGGTGCCAGGGCAGCGGTCAAGTTGAACTTAGAGACACCCGTCGTGAACAAAACCGCGCGCCGACGGTTTGATTGCATGGAAACTGAGACACTGGTCGGCTATCTCGCGGCACTATGTTCAATGGTGAGCTTTACGCCGCAAGCCTGGAAGATCATAAAGACGCGCGACACGGGCAGTATCTCCGCGCCTATGTATGCGATTACGGCAGCAGGCTTCGCCCTCTGGCTCATCTTCGGGTCCATGAAAGGCGAGTGGCCGCTCATCATCACAAACGCCGCCTGTCTCGTTCTCTCGGCATTCATTCTTCTGATGACGGTCCTTCCTCGCGCGAAGAAGGACGCGGTCGCGGACGTGCTGGATCCCGCTGCCTCGAGGACTGAGCGATGATCTTCGTTTGGGTGCGTTCTGAGGTTTACGAGGCGCTCAGCGGTGGCAGCCAGGAATGACGCGCTCATGTCGGGAGTTCTCTTGTGGTTTCAGACGATGAAATCCGTCCTGGCGAATCATACGACTGCCTGGTCGTCGGCGGCGGACCAGCCGGCCTGACCGCCGCGACCTACCTGGGGCGTTTTCGGCGCCGGATCGTCCTTGTGGACGCCGGCCAAAGCCGCGCAAAGTGGATACCGGTAACCCACAACTGTCCCGGGTTTCCTGACGGTATTGCCGGTGTTGAGCTGCTTGATCGTCTGCGGCAGCAGGCACTGCTGAGCGGAGTCGATCTCGTGGACGATACGATCCACGACATTAAGCGGGGTGGGACCGATTTCATCGCCACGGCATCGGTTCCCATTCGGGCTCGCGCGGTGCTCATGGCCACCGGTATTGTCGATACGCTTCCAGACACGCCCGACGCCGCCGATATGATCAAGGCCGGCACGTTGCGGCTGTGTCCGATCTGTGACGCCTACGAGGTCATCGACGGACGGGTTGCGGTGATGGGCCCGGCAGATCACGCAATGAAGAAGGCGTTGTTTATGCGAAGCTACACAAGTGACGTCACCATGTTGGTCGAGACGACAACTCGATTCGACCCCGCCGCCGACGCCTTGCTCAAAAAGGCTGGAATCAAGGTGCACGCGTGCCTCCCGGGCTCGATCCGCTCTGCCGGCCATCAGGCGACCGTCAGGCTCGTTGCCGGAAACACGCTGTCTTTCGATACCATCTATCCCGCATTGGGCTGCACGATGCGATCGAAGCTGGCCACCAACCTCGGCGCGGAATGTGACGAAATCGGCAATCTTGTCGTGGATTCGCGCCAGCGAACCGCAATTGCGGGCCTCTACGCCGCAGGCGATGTGGTTGACGAAATCAACCAGGTCGCGGTCGCCTTCGGACACGCGGCGATCGCCGCAACCGATATGCACAGCTATCTTGCGCAAAACGAGTGAACAGGTCCGCCCTCGTTCAGTCGTACAGGATGGCGCGTGGCGCAGCCCTCGCGGGGATATTCGTCGTTTCCCCGGCATCCTGGTGCCCCATTGGCGCCGTAAGAGCCTCAATGCGGCATTGACGAGACAACACCAATTGTGTGCGCATTCAGGCACTGCCGTCGATGCCGCTTATTCGCAACCGACGGGGTGCCGGCGTCTGCTGGGGAAAAACGGCGGAACAAACAAGGGGCCGCCTCGTTTGAACGGGGTGCCGCCCGGCGCGCTTTCAAGCAGGAGATGAGGATGGCAACCAAGAAAGCTTCGCAGACAAAGGGACTTGAGGATCTCTTCCACGACGGCTTGAAGGATATCTACTACGCCGAGCGCAAAATCCTTTCCGCCTTGAAGAAGATGGCGAAGGGAGCTGAATCCGAAAAGGTGATTGCTGCCTTTGAGAAGCATCGAGGTGAGACGGAAGGCCAGATCGAGCGCCTGCAGCAGGTGTTCGAGATCTTCGGCAAGCGGGCACAGGGAAAGACCTGCCCGGCAATCGACGGCATCATAGAAGAAGGGCAGGAGATCCTGGAGGACTTTCAACAGGCTCCAGCCCTGGATGCCGGGCTCGTGGCCGCCGCGCAAGCCGTCGAGCATTATGAGATCGCCCGATATGGAACGCTGATCACCTGGGCCGGTTTGCTTGGGCTGAAAAACGCCGTTCCGCTGCTCGAACAGTCGCTCAAGGAGGAGAAGGCGACCGATGAAGCACTGACGCAACTCGGGGAGGCCGGTGTGAACGAGAGAGCGATGCAAAAGGCGGCCTAGATATCCGCACTGGATCACGCCGAGGAGGTCCGTCATGGATGTCCGGCAATTGATGGCGCTTGACCAAGCAGCGGCCGCGCCTATGTCCGCGGAACCGGCGTCGAGCAAAAGACAGCTCCTGTCCGAACGTCGCACCAAAGCTGTTGAGATCGATGAGATCGACCCAGGCGACGGCCGGGTGATCAACCATGATGGCGAGCAACTCGCTATCAGCGAGGCGGCAGACGGTTCGATTGCCGGCTGCATCGACGGTTGGAACCCGGTCGACCGGACATGGTACTGGTCCTGCCGCGGATCCGGCTTCGACAAACAAGGCGTGGTTCTTTCCGGGCCGGCAAACAGGGCACCCCAGACTCGAGCGCCGGTGCAGGCCGGGCTCCAGGGATGAAGATCCTCGTCACCGGCGCTACGGGTTTGATAGGCGCCTCACTATGCGCGCGCCTGGAAGCGGAGGGACACGAAGTACGGCGCGTGCTCCGCCGCGCCCGACCTGCGGGCTTTCCGAAGAATTCGGACGTCATCGTGGATATGACGAAGGCGGTCCGACCGGAGGACTGGTCTTCCCCTCTTTCAGGCGTCGATGCCGTCGTGAACTGCGCCGGCGTTCTGCAGGACAACGCGCGGGAAAAGGTTCAGGAGGTCCATGCCTTCGCCGCTTCCGCTCTCTTCAGGGCCTGCGAACGGGCCGGCATCAAGACGGTCATCCACTTCTCGGCGATCGGTGTCGACCGCGATCAGCCGTCCGCCTTCTCCGCCAGCAAGCTGGCCGGCGACAAGGCATTGATGGCGCTCGATATCGGCTGGGTGATCCTGCGTCCCTCGGTGGTGCTGGGGCGCGGCGTCTTTGGCGCAAGCGCATTGTTGCGTGGGCTGGCCGCACTACCATTGTTGCCCGCCATGCCTGATACCGGTCGCCTGCAAGTCGTTCAGCTCGATGACATTGTCTCCACTGTTCTTTTCTTCCTCCAGCCCGCGAGTCCTACTCGCTTGACGCTGGAACTTGCGGGGCCGGAGGCACTCACCATGACAGAGCTCATCAGTCGTTACCGCCAGTGGTTCGGATGGAAAAAGGCGACCGTATTCACCGTGCCTGGCTGGGCGGCGAGAGGCCTCTATCGTCTGGGCGATCTGGCTGGATGGCTCGGCTGGCGACCGCCGATCCGCAGCAATGCGCAAAAAGAAATCACTCGAGGCGCTGTCGGTGATCCGCAGCCTTGGATCGCGACGACAGGCATTCACCCGGCAAGCCTCGCATCAGCACTTGCGGCCGACCCGGCAACGGTCCAGGAGCGATGGTTTGCCGGGCTCTATTTCATCAAGCCGGCGATCTTCGTTGTGCTGCCATTCTTCTGGATCATGACCGGCATCATCTCGCTCACGACAGGCTGGCGTAATGGCGTCGAACTGCTGATCGGCACTGCGGTGGCGCCCCACGCCGAGGCCGCGGTCGTGGCCGGTGCAATCGCCGACGCGGCTGTCGGCGCGCTAATTGCCTTCCGGCCGACAAGCCGCCCGGGTCTTTGGGGTGCGATCGCGATCTCGCTGTCCTACGCCATCGCCGGCACCATCCTGCGCCCGGATCTCTGGAACGAGCCACTCGGCCCGCTGATGAAGATCCTGCCGATCCTCGTCTTGCACTTCGTTGCCCTGGCGATCCTGGATGAGCGCTGATGCTTTATTTCGTAATCAAATATCTGCACGTCATCGGCGCAGCCGTGCTGCTTGGGACAGGGGCGGGGATCGCCTTCTTCATGCTCCTTGCCCACCGGACCGGCAATGCCGCAACGATCGCGGCAGTTGCCCGCATCGTGGTTGTCGCTGATTTCCTCTTTACCGCGACTGCCGTCGTCGCGCAGCCGATCACCGGGGTAGCCCTTGCCTGGCAGGCTGGCTATTCACTGAGGGAAGGATGGATCGTGCTGTCGATTGTGCTTTATATCGTGACCGGCCTGTTCTGGCTGCCGGTTGTTTGGATGCAGATGGAGATGCGCAATCTGGTGGCGCGCGCCGCCACATCTGGCGACCCGCCGCCGGAGCGATACAACAAGCTGTTTCGGTTGTGGTTTGTCTTCGGCTTCCCAGCCTTCGCCGCCGTGCTCGCCATCTTCTGGCTCATGATCACGCGTCCCCTCATCGATTTGTTCGATTGACGGTGACGATGGTTCGCTGGCCAAGTGATGGGCAGCAGGTGAGTTCCGCCAATACGGCTACTTCACCCTGAGCAGAGGCGCGACGCCATAGAGTGCTTTCCCCCGGGATTGGCGGCACGGGAGAAAGCGTTGGCGTCAGCCCCGAGCTGGAAGGTGTCACTAGGCGCGAGCGCGGTTGCCGTCCGACCCCCTGGCGCGACTGGAGCCTTTGGCAGAACCGATCTGTTCGCTCTGTGCTCCGCTGTCCGCGCGGGGGGAGCCAAGCATGGGTTCCTCACCCATCGGCTGGCCCGGGACGGTCGTGAACTCTCCGTTGCCGTCAATGGATTTGCCGCTCGACCAACGGCCCTCGGGCGGCGGCACGCCGTCGACGAAACAGTTGACGAATGCATAGCTGACGTCGCGAAGTTCCTGTTCCTGGGGGAAGGAGTTTGGAACCGGCAGCGAGGTCGCGAGCCCACCCATATCCTCGATGGCTGCTAGCCATTGCTGCTGGTGCATCGTGTCGCGGGCGATCAGGAACGATAGCATCTCCTTCATGCCGGGATCGTCGGTCATATTGTAGAGGCGTGTGGCAAGCACTCTGCCACTGCTTTCCGCCGTGACATTAGCGATCATGTCGGCGGCGAGATTGCCGCTGGCGTAGACGTGTGAAGCATTGAAGGGCACGCCGTTTGAATTTTCCGGCAATGCCGCGAGTCCGGTGGAAAGGATGTGGCGGAAGTTCATGCCGTTCAACACGGAGCCGCCGATCGTATCGGCTGAAATGTCTTCTTGCAAAGACAGCGGCGCCCCTTCCAGATTCAACGCCACGGCCGTCGCGAGCATCTCGATGTGGGCGAGTTCCTCAGTGGCGGTGTTCAGCAGCAGGTCCCGGTACTTGCTTGGGCCGCGCGCCCCCCAGGCCTGGAAGAAGTACTGCAGCGCTACTCGTATCTCGCCTTCGACGCCCCCGATCGCCTGCTGCAAGGCGCGAGCGAAGATCGGGCTGGGCGTTTCCACGCGCACAGGGAATTGCAATTTCTTGTCGGTGTAAAACATCTCATATTATCTCCATTGATCTCGCCCAACCGACCGCAGAACCAGATGTTCCTTCTGTTCGACAGTATTTATCCTGACCATGTCGAGTTGCACGCGAGTGCGCGAAACGTGTGCAATCCGCTTCGGCAGGGCGCGGTTGTTTGGCGCAAGACCACCATGAAGCGACCCGCGGGGTGATCGCCTTCACCCCGCCCTCAAGGCCGCCCTGGTGCCCGGTTCGTCCCCCCTCATGGCGTCAAGCAGCTTGGACAGGAACGCCGCTAGCGCTTGTTCAGGCTGAGCCGCCTCTTCACTCAACATTTCGATGCCCCATCGACCCAGCACCGCCTCCTGGACGACGCTCGGGCTTGGCATGAATACGAACGATCTGGGGCGGTCGGTCTCATAGCCGGACAGCCTCCAGGTCTGCCACAGGCGGTGCAAAAGCAGGCGGATGTTCATATCCGACATGCTGTAGCCGATGAAAAGGATCGTCCGCCCCAATGCATCCGCGCGGAATTTCACATCCAGGGGTGAATCGAAGGACAGCCGGTCGAAATAGTCGGTCTCGGCCAGAATGAGGGAGGAGTCGTCGTCGAAGTCGCCGTGGTATTTGACGATCTGGGTGACCCCGTTGCTGGCCTTGGCGATGTCTTTTGCGTTTGCCACCTTCACGTAGTCGCGGCTATGGACTTCGAAGGCGACCTCGAGGTTGCGATCGTAGTTGGTCGTGTAGATGATCGGGAAGTCCAGTGCCACGATCAGGCGGTGGATCTCCGAACGTCTCACTTTCTCATGCGAGACACTCCAGTTCCGATCCATCCAGCTTCGCAGCGGTCCGATGGTGCCCCGCTTCAACCGGTAGAACTCCGCCAGGGTCTGGTAGCTGACGTCCGACGGCGCGATGATGCCATCATCGATGCCCAGGTCCTCGACCAGATGATCGATGAGCTTACGCCAGGAGGGCAGGCCGACACTCATTGACACGCCAGCCCCAACGAACAGGATCGCGCGCCGCTCCCTGACGGAACGCGCGAGCTCCTCGATGGGGGAAAGCATGGACAAACCTCCGACCGATAATCATCCCAACTACCGGGACGGTCGCCGGTTCCATTCTCGTGCAGGCGGTGACCCGCCGTGGGGGTTTGCGACGCGCCGGGGAACAATCATCCGCATGGGGTTCGTAACGGGCGCAGCCGGAACAAAGCATTGTGCTCGCGGTTTAGCTCCGGCGCCGATCGCCAGCGGAGAAATGCATCAATGACAATCAAGGAGCCGGCACACTCGGGTAGGCTAGCCTGGCCGCACACAGCCAAGCGCGGCATGGACGAGCAGGACAGAAGCCAAGCAGAGGCTCGCGCCAGTCGGCATCCTGAAGCCGATCCTGTCGACGAATCGCGTAGCACCGTGAACTGTAACGAGCTACGGGCAAATCGCCAGACCCGCGAGAGAGCATGATGGCCAGGCCGGCCCCCACCGAACGATCCGGCCCGGTCCAGGATGTGGTAGACGGTGGTCAACACCGAGCGGTCGGCCGAACCTTCGAAAGCTTCTTCATGGCCGGCTTTGAATGTTCCTCCCACAGGCGGAACGACGGTGTCCGGCTCGATCTTGTTCGCGCTACCTCGCACAACATCCATGCCTTGGCGGACTACCGGAGCTGTGCCGAGCTCGGGCTTCGAACGATCCGAGACGGGTTGCGCTGGCACCTGATCGAAACGGCGCCGGGCATCTATGACTGGTCGAGTTGGGCGGCCATGATCGAAGCGGCTCGTGCCGTTGGCGTGCAGGTGATCTGGGATGTTTTTCATTACGGGTCGCCCGATCACATCGATCAGGGATCGCAGGAATTCATCGACGCCTACGCCGCTTTTGCCGCGGAGGCCGTGCGGTTCCATCGCTCCTTCACGGGCACCTCTCCGCTGCTTTGTCCAATCAACGAAATCTCGTTCTTTGCCTGGGCCGTCGAAGTCGGCTACTTCCCGCGTGTCGGCCCAAAGAAGCGCGGATGGTTCAAACGGCATCTCGTCAAGGCAGCGGTCGCGGGCATCCGTGCAATGCGACAGGCCGACCCCGACTGTCGATTCGTCTGGGCTGAGCCGCTGATCCATATCGCGCCTCGCGACGGCAGCCGAGCGGAACGGCAACGCGCGCAGAACGCCCGGCGAGGTCAGTTCGAGGCGTATGAGATGCTGATGGGACAGGTCGAGCCTGAACTGGGCGGCAGCCAGGATCTTGTCGACGTGATTGGCCTGAACTTTTATCCTCACAACCAATGGTATCTAAACGGTCCGACCATTCCCATGGGCCACCATGAATATCGGGCGCTGTCCGAGATGTTGCTCGAGGTCGCTCACAGGTTCCGCAAGCCGATGTTCATTGCTGAAACCGGGTCCGAAGGATCCGCCGGGCCAGCATGGCTGCATTATGTCTGCGATGAGGTCCGCGGC
The DNA here is from genome assembly GCF_006440955.1 of Mesorhizobium sp. B2-8-1. Classification (NCBI taxonomy): domain Bacteria; kingdom Pseudomonadati; phylum Pseudomonadota; class Alphaproteobacteria; order Hyphomicrobiales; family Phyllobacteriaceae; genus Mesorhizobium; species Mesorhizobium sp. B2-8-1. Next base: position 269,311 of record NZ_VFTX01000009.1, read on the forward strand.
GCGATGAAGCTGGGCGTCCCCATCCAAGGCATTTGCATTTACCCCGTGACAGCCTATCCGGGTTGGGACAATTCCCGCCACGCCGAAGTCGGCTTGTTTTCTACCGTGCACGCGGATGGTTCGCGCAGCATCCGGCAGCCAGTTGCGGACGAGCTGGCGCGCCAGCGCCTTCTGTTCGCGTAAGCCCGGCCATCACGCGTGCAGCATGGGCCTGTCGGGTAGAACGGCATCGCGTTCGGCTTCGTCCGGCAAATGGTTACGGCGCGAGCACAGCAAATGTCGGCGCCTCCAAAGAAGCCGAGGCCGGCAGGGTCTTTTGTATCCTCGCGAATGTGGCCAAGGCCTGACCCACCACTTGATCCATGTTGTAATAACGGTAGGTCGCTAGCCGTCCAACGAACCAGACGTTTGGGCAGGCGTCCGCCATTGCCTCGTAGCGTTTGTACAGCTCCTCGTTCTCGGCTCTCGGAACAGGGTAATAGGGATCGCCTATATCGGTCGGGTATTCGTAGGTGAGGCTGGTTTTCGGATGCCGTTGGCCTGTCAGATGCTTATACTCCGTGACGCGGGTGTAGTTTTCCGTCTGCGGATAGTTCACCACCGCCACTGGCTGGAATTGTTCGCAATCCACTGTCACATGGTCGAACCGCAAGGAACGGTAAGGCAGACGGCCGAGCCTCCAATCAAAATATTCATCAATCGGCCCAGTATAGATCAGCTGCCGAAAGCCGATCTTGTCGCGTATCTCGCCATAGTCGGTCTGCAGCATCACCTTGATTTCAGGCCTGTCCAGCATCCGCTCGAACATCCGCGTATAGCCGCCGGCGGGCATGTTCTGGAACGTATCGCCAAAATAGCGGTCGTCGCGGGTGGTGCGGGTCGGCACCCGTGCCGTTACGGATTTACTCAGTTGGGACGGATCCACGCCCCATTGTTTGCGAGTATAGCCGCGAAAGAATTTTTCGTAGAGTTCCCTGCCCACGGTGCTGACCACCACGTCTTCGGCGGTTCGGACCTCCTCCACCGTTTCGCGTCGCGAAGCGAAGAAGTCTTCCAGTTGTTCGGAGGTGAGATCAAGTCCGTAGAGACGATTGATCGTGTCGAGATTGATCGGGATGGGCAGCAGTTTGCCGTCTACCAAAGAGAGGACGCGATGTTCGTAGGGCCGCCACGCCGTGAACTGCGACAGATAGTCGACGATGGATTGCGCGTTGGTGTGGAAGATGTGGGGACCATAGCGATGGATCAGGAGTCCCGCTTCGTCGTAGCAGTCATAGGCGTTGCCGCCGACATGATTTCTGCGGTCTATGAGCAGGACACTTTCGCGGCGTTGCGATGCAATGCGCTCGGCAAGCACGCTGCCGGCAAAGCCGGCTCCGACGATCAGCCAGTCGAACATCGTCAGGCTCTCCTGCGCAGCGGAACGACAGTTTTCATCGCCTGGACACCGTGGATGTGTGAGGTCATGGCATCCCAAGTGCGTTCCCACGACTTGTCGGCGAGATAGGCATCAACTGCCCTCACCTGCAGGTCTCTGGGGCGGGCAAGCATGCAGCGAAGCTTGGTCGCAATGTCGTCGGCGTCGACGATCTCGACGAGACCAGCCGCACCGTAGGTGCGAACGACATCAACGATCGCGGTGGAGATCACGGGCAGTCCGGCCGCAAGAAACTCGGGTGTCTTGGTTGGGCTGATGTATCGCGTTGCCTCGTTGAGCGCGAACGGCATCCAACCGACTGCCCAATGACGAAGATAGCTCGGCAGATCGGCATAGTTCTTGGGCCCGAGCCAATGCAAATTGTCTGCCCGTGGCAGGGTCGCCGGATCGATCTTGACCACCGGCCCAAGCATGACGAACTGGATGTCGGGCATCGCGGCAGCCGTCTGGCCAACAAGGGCGATGTCGAGCCGTTCGTCGATCACGCCGAAATAGCCAACCCTTGGATGGGGAATGGCTGCCTGGTCGGATGGTTCCTCGCCCCCCTCTCTCGCCATGTTGAAATGAGCAGCGTCGATGCTGCTTGGAAACGCAAAGATCGAACGATGCTGACTGCGCTTTGCCTCATAGAGGCTTTGCCCGCCCGTGAAGACCAGATCGGCACGGCGGAACAGCGCCCTTTCCAGCTGTGCCAGTTCCGCGGGCGCGTCGCGGAAGGCGGACAACTCATCCATGCAATCGTAGACACACACATTGCAGCGCAGATGACTGCTGAAGCGCAGCGCCATTGGCGTGTAATACCACGCAATCAGCCGGTCATGAGGAACGGGTGCGACGAGTTCATTGACGAAGCTTCGCTGGATGGCGTCCACCTTTGTCGCGGATGTTCCAAGCGGGACGACCGGCGTGACAACCCTGATTGCCGGAGCTACGTCGTTCACGCGCATGAAGGGACCGCGGACATCTTCGAAGGCTGGTTCTTCGAAGTAAATTACCTGTTGCTGCCGGGCGGCGAGGGTCAGGAGGTGCTGTGGCCTTTGAAATACAAAATTCCATCGGAGATGTGAAAAGCAGATAACTACTGCATTGTACGCTATAGACGTGCTTTTTTTTGTTTTTGCCGGCGCGATTTCCATATATTTTCCCTTTTAATACGAGTCAAGTCTCGAAGAATTAACCTAGGTTAATTTTCGACACTCCTGCCTGATGCTTTCAGTTCCATCTAACTTTCGATTTAGTAAGTTGTTCCCGCGGTATTAATTGATTTGCGTGGGCGATCATCGGCCTCAACGATCAGAGGTAGGGCCGCTCGACTGCTTCGCGGGCGGTCCGAATGCGGCACGAGATCCGCTGGAATTGGGACCACGGCGCCCTAACGTGGCGCTTTGTCACTCCTCGAGCTGTTGAAGGCCTGTGGGAAAATCGACACGTGTTAGCCGACGCTGCTAGAATAAGAGCGCCTCGAATCAGTTTGTTTGGACCTGGGTGTCGGAAGCTGAGAGAGGCTGTCGAGGTTTATGGACATGCAGATCAATTTTGAAACGCACGTCTTTCCGTTGTTTCACCCGCAGCAGGTGGACGACCTGAAAGACCCTTGTCCCGTATTCGACGGAACGCTCTGGCACATGTTCGGATCGAGCGGCACCGTCACGAGGGAGGAATGGAAGATACTGCACGCCACAGCGCCGGATCCGCGTGGCCCCTGGACCGAGCATGAACCGATCGCCTTGCCGATCACCGGCTCGGGTGTGGCGGCGCCCGGTGTCATCCACGAAGGCGGGGTTTTCCACATGTTCATCCAGACCGAATTCATGAAGTCGGGTGGGCGGTGCGAGCATGCGGTGTCTAATGATGGTTTCCACTGGGTTGTTTTGACGTCGGCGATATTATCCCTGCCGGACACCGATGAAGATGGCATCTACGATCCCCATCCGGCGGTCATCGGCGGCAAGCGCTACATCGTCTACTCGGGAATGCCGAAATTCAGCAGGGTCCCGCAACCCGACGTCTATCTCGCACGCAGCCAGTCCGACTCCTGGTTCGGACCATGGAAGCGCGCTGGCAAGATCCTGGACCACCTGGACGTTCCGCATCACAACGCACGCGAGCATCCCGACTATGAATGGGGCATCGAAGGCGCTCAACTGGTCGAGTTGCCGGATGGACGCGTGCTGCTCAATGCAACCTGCTTCCTGCCCGAGGGGCCGCGCGGCAGCCGCCAGCGTGTATTCTTCGCAATTGCCGATCGCGTCGAAGGACCTTACGTGTCCGTCGGCCCAGTGCTGGATCCGGGCGAGCCGGGAGAGAACGGGCACTCGACTGTGATGATAGAGGGCCGGCAACTGACGCTGTTCTATCAGAGCCGGCGCGAGGCAACGAATCACAGGTGGCGCTATGGGCTGGCCACGTGCGACCTGGATCAGCAGATTTTTTCAAACGTCGCTTAACCGAGCGCGCCCGGAAAGGCGCCATCACCGCGACGGACAACCGTCCCTACGCAGTGCTCGTTTCGATCGAGAGTCGCCCTCGGGGCCGACCGCCGATGCATTGCGCGCGATAGGACGGCTCAACTTATTCGCTGAATCCAAGTGAGCCCGAGGGCGGGATTCGGCACCTGACGCTGTCGGATCGGACGTGGAAGATCTGGCGGCGGTCGCAGCAATAGTGAGCATCCATCCCGAGAGTCCGGCTATTGTCGTGATGGACCGGACGAGGCGACGGGCGCCACTGGAAGCGCGCGCTTGTGTGCGGTGCCGGCGTGCGCTTGAAATATGCGCGTGCGCGCGGCTTCGTCGATCTCCCGACCTTCAAGGAAGTCATCGATTTGATCGTAAGTTACGCCATAGGCATCTTCGTCCGGGCGAAGCGGAATTAGGTTCTCCAGGTCGGCAGTCGGAACCTTGGCAACTAATTGAGGCGGAGCGCCCAGATGCGCCGCCAAGGCGCGAACCCTACGCTTGTTCAACCCGGAAAGAGGAAGGATGTCGGCAGCGCCGTCGCCGAACTTGGTGAAGAAACCCATCAGTGCTTCGGCCGCATGATCGGTACCGATGACCAGCCCTCGGGTGGCGCCGGCAAGCGCAAACTGGGCAATCATCCGCTCACGAGCCTTGATGTTGCCAAGCAAAAAGTCCTCTCGGCCGGCATCGCCGAGGTCGGTGCCCGCAAGCTTGATCGAATCCAGCATCGCGTCGGCGGCGGGCTTGATGTCGACCCGGCGCACTTCGTCTGCTTGTATTGTATCCAGTGCCCGCTGCGCGTCGCTCTCGTCGGCCTGTAAGCCGTATGGAAGCCGAACGGCCAGGAATCTGGCCTCATATCCTGCCGTTCGCAGTTCCTCCACCGCCCGTTGCGCAAGAAGAGCGGCGGCAAGCGAATCCACGCCACCGCTTACGCCCAGAACGTAGGTGTTGAGATTCGAGGCACGCAGATAGGTGCCGAGAAAGTCGATGCGTCGGCGCGCTTCAAGCGCGACGTCAAAACTGGACGAGACTCCCAATGCTTCGATAATCAGTTGTTGGTCGGTCATGCGCAGTTGCCTCCTGACATCATAGCGTTCTGTCCAGTCGCCATACCACAAGGCCGGTGGCAGTCACCGTCTCGGTCTGCCAGCTGAAGCGGTTCTCGAAAAGATCCGATGACGACGCGCCGGTAGCGCAAAAACGGTGATGTACGGGCTCGACGTTGGGTCCCCTTAGGAGAAAAAGGAACAGCGACGAAGCGCCTCACAGGTTCCCGACCTCGCCCGGGATCCTGCTCGGGCTTGGCTCAGGCTGGTTCTTCGAGGGAATCGTTCTGCATCAGTTGCTCCAGTGGCATCATATGGCGACTAGCCGGCTATCCCGCCGGCAGTCTTGAGAACCTTCGGTTCAACACGTCCCTCGATGGCTGGTTCCACGCCGGCACATACGTGTTCGTCGCACTAGGTCTCATTGTGCTATGGCGTGCGACGCGCCAACCTCATCTCGGGTGGTCAGGAAAGTTGCTACTTGCAACGATGCTCATGGGCTTTGGCATATTCAACCTGGTCGAGGGAGTGGACGATCACCAGCTTCTCGGCACACACCATGTCAACGAAACCGTCCCGCGGTCCCAGTGGGTCTACTGGGAGATCGGGTTGTTTGATTTGGGGTGCGCTGATGCTGCTCGGCGGGTGGGCCTTGTCAAACGGCAAGCGGAAATCCCGGCTGTGGCACTATGAAGCGTTGGACTCTAGCGCTTATTTCAGTTTGCCTTGGAACCGGATTGTAGCAGCGATGTTATAGACCTCTCGAGAACGCGGGGAAACATCGCACATGCTGACTGCCATTCGATCCTTCTTTGGCCGCAACACCCGGAGGAGGAACGCGGAAGAGCAGACCGATCGAGAACTGCCCATCAGGAAGGAACTCGACACCCTTGAGGCTATCCGTTTGACCGACATGGCCGGATTGGGCTCCTGGTCGCTCCACCGCTAGCCATACCTCTGATATGCCGCTACCATCAGATCACCCCGAGCTTGCGTGCCGAGCATGTTGAGCCGGCAGCATCAGAGACCCCTGCCCCGCGGCACCGGCGGCTTCCAGCGGTTAGCGCCTGCCGTCCGAAGCATGCTCACGGAGGCCGTATCCAGCGATTGAGAGTGTTCGACGGAGTGGCTGGCGTCCATTGCGAAGCCCGAGGCCTTGATGACATAGATCACGCCGGCTTCAGCACCCCCTTGCCAGTTCGACTGCGGCTGACGGGTGATTGCATCCGAAGTCAAGTGTACCGATGCGACGCCGGAAGCGCGCCATCTTGCACGGCTCGAAGCGATAGCCGTTCGGCCACCGGGAAGATACGACGGGAGTTTAGAGGTTTGGAGTACACGGGCTCCTACTCCAAGAGCGCGGTGCCCGGGCTCAAGCGGCCAGCCCCGACGACTTAGAGGGCTTGGTTGCACTATCCCACGGAGTGCTGGTTGTTACCCATGAAGCCTTGGATCCCAAGGCTATCGGAACCGTTGGGGTTTTCCTTCAGGCCCAGCCGAATTGGTCATCCGCCTGCTGTTCGGTGATGCCGGTGGAAGGCATGGCGCAGTGACGTTGAACTGAAGGCGAATGGGCTCGGTATGAACGGCTCTCGGGCGAGCACGTGAAGGAGTGTGAGACGGGGGACAGGGCGGCCGCCATTGAGGAGGTGCAATCCCGCTCTCATGTCCGGCTTTCCTGATTCAGGTCCTGGCCTTCCACAATCAACCCGCAAGGGGTTCGCTACGCAAGCGTGCGACCTCTGCGGCTGCGCCTACAAGGTGACCGCGGCCATGCCCTGAACACGTCGGGCGCCTGTCGAGCGGGGATGGACCCCGCCCAAAGACGGGAGCCAAACGATGTCGCACAATTTCACCCTTGCTCAGCACCATGCCTTCAATCTCGCGCAGACCTTGATGGTCCCGGTCACGCTCTTCCAAGTCGATGGCGAGTTCGGCGTCATGGTGTCGAGCGAATATGACGGTGACGAGCGCTCGGTGGTCCACGAATACGATCCCTACGAGTACCGCCCGGTTCACTAAGCGGGGATCGTTGCCTGCCACTTGCGCCCTACAGGGCGCAAGTGAGGCTTCGCCGCGAACACGCCCCGGCAATGACGACGAGGTCGACGGCCTCTATCTGTCAGGCCATGTCCGCAGCAAGCTGAAGGTCGCGGAAGCCGCTGCCGTTCTCGATCCGGCCTATGAACGCAACGTCACGGCCCTGCAGGGCGTGCAGCCGGTCGACCTTCGCCCCTCCGACATCACCGCGCGTCTCGGCGCGCCGTGGATTCCTGCCTTCGATGTCGTGGCCTTCGTCAGGGAGACGATGAACGTCGACATCAAGATCCATCACATGCCGGAACTGGCTTCCTGGACCGTCGATGCGCGCCAGCTTGGCTATCTCGCGATCGGCACATCGGAGTGGGGGACGGGGCGCCGACATGCGGGTGAGCTGCTGACAGATGCGCTCAACAGCCGCGTGCCCCAGATCTTCGATACAATCAAGGACGGCGACAGCGAACGGCGCGTGCTCAATGTGGTCGATACCGAGGCGGCCAAGGAAAAGCTTCACAAGATCAAGGAGGCCTTCCAGCGCTGGATCTGGTCCGACCCGGACCGGACCGACCGGTTGGCCCGCGTTTACAATGACCGCTTCAACAATATTGCGCCACGAGGGTTCGACGGTTCCCATCTGAAGCTGCCTGGCGCCTCGGGCTCCTTCGTTCTTTATGGGCATCAGATGCGTGGAATCTGGCGCATCATTTCGGCCGGTTCGACCTACCTCGCTCACGCCGTCGGCGCCGGTAAGACGATGACGATGGCCGCCGCCATCATGGAGCAACGCCGCCTCGGTCTGATCGCCAAGGCGATGCTCACCGTCGCCGCGTCAAGCAGGCCATCGCCGCCGGGCTTGAAGAGATCGCTGTGCTGGTGACCGAACGCGCCGAGGATGGCGGCGCCATGCGCTCGCTCGCAGAAACGCTCGCGCATGAACAGCTCAATCCCGTCGATCAGTGGCGCGCCATCGAACGCCTCGTCGCACTCGGCTGGACCGAGGAAGCGATCGCTGTCGCCCTGGCCCTGCCGGTTCGCCAGATCCGCAAGCTGCGTCTGCTCGCCAATGTCCTGCCGGCCATGCTTGACCAGATGGCCAAGGGCGATATGCCCAATGAGGGTCAGCTGCGCACCATCGCTTCTGCCTCGCTCGACGACCAGAAGGAGGTCTGGAAGAAGCACAAGCCCTCGAAGGCCGACCCGCAGGTCTCCTGGTGGAGTGTCGCGCAAGGCCTGCAGAAGACCCGCATGTATGCCCGCGATGCCAGCTTCGGCGACGAGCTCGCGCAGGCCTACGGCATTGCCTGGGTCGAGGACCTGTTCGCCCCGGCCGATCAGGACAGCCGTTACACCACCGATGTCGAGGCATTTCTGGGCGCACAGCAGGAGTGGATGACGCAGAACCTGCCCAAGAAGGGGGTGATCACCGAGACCAACAACTGGGGCCAGCCGGAGCTGCCGAAGAAGGCGGAGCGCGTCTATGGCAAGCCGGGCAAGTCCGACCATACGGCCCTGTATCTCGACCGTGAGGGCAAGGTGCAGACCGTGCACTTCCGCATGCCCGAGGTGAAGAAGCCGAGGAAGGGCGAACAGCCGGTCGGCGAGGGCGACGATGCTGCGATCGTTGTGAAGACCCGCCCCGATGTCGCCCGCAAGGGCATCGAGATGATCGGTGATCTGCGCACCGATGCTCTGCATGAAGCGCTGTCGCGGGCGCCGATCGAGGACGATACGCTGATGGCGCTGTTGGTCCTGGCGTTCGCGGGACAGAACGTGACGGTGGCATCAGGCACGCGCGACATCTCCTATTACGGGGCGGCCGGCCTTGGCGAACATGCCGCACGCCTGTTCGATCAGGATGGCAAGCTCGACTTCGATATCGACACGCTCCGGGTCGCGGTACGCTCGCTGCTGATCGATGTCTTGTCGTGCAGGGAAAACCGTTCGGACAGTGGCGTCGTCTCCCGCGTTGCTGGCGATGTGATCGGCGCCGACAACTTCCTGCCGAACATGGGCACGGAGGACTTCCTCTCGTGCCTGTCGCGAGCGGCGCTGGAGGCCTCGTGCGCGGATACGTCGGTCCTTCCTCGTCAGAAGGTCAAGGACACCCGCGCAGCCCTCGTCGAGCACTTCAAGGAAGGTCGCTTCGTCCATCCGTCGGCGCTGTTCGGTCCCGACCAGATCAAGCTCACGTCGTGGCTGAAGAAGAACGAGCGCGTCGAGCAGCCTGAAGACGACGCTACGCCGGAAGATCGGGACGAGCTCGACGGCGATGCGGTCGTCGAGCCGGCGCATGACTACGCCGATGAGGCTCCGGCTTCCGTCGACCAGAACCTCGCCGACGAGCAGCGCGAGGCCTACAAGGTGGCCGCCGAGTAGGCCCTACCTCTTCCCTCCCGAACGATCATCCCGCCGCCGGTGCATCACCGGCGGCGGTTCTGTTTTCCACCCAACATCATGGAGAAACCATGTCCGCTCAGTTGATCTACGACCTCGTGCCGCTCGGCTCGACCCTGACATATTCCGACGGCTCGCCGCGCCCGCCCGAGAGGCACCGCAAGAAGCTGGCCGCTTGGGAAACCCGCAATTCCGGCGGTCGCCTGATCCGCAAACAAGCCGAAGCGCGTGTTGGCAACACGACGATCCCTGCCTCCATCACCCTCCATGAGGGCGACTATGGCAGCCAGGGGACGATCGTCCTGCGCGTCCACCGGACGTTTTCCGTGAGCAGCGACCTTAAGTTCGCCGTCAAGAAGCGGCCGGCGATCGGCTCCGTGCTCGTCCTCGATCGGGCCGGCGAGGATGCCGATCTTGTCCATTTTGCCCCCAACCGCGTCGCCGCCGAGGAATGGCTTTCCCGCCACGGTTATACGTCGCTTGCGCGACGGTGTGCTCCCGGCGGGAGCTTTGCAGCCGGATGGCCATCTACCACTTGCATGCGCAGATCATCGGCCGGGGAGAAGGCCGCAGCGCGGTCGCGTCCGCCGCCTATCGGCATTGCGCGCGGATGGAGATCGAGGCGGAGGCGCGGGTCGCCGACTATTCGAACAAGCACGGGCTTGCCCATTCCGAGTTTGCCTTGCCTGAAGCAGCGCCAGCATGGCTGCGCAGCCTGATCGACGGGTGCGACGCGGCAGGCGCTTCCGCTGCCTTGTGGAATGCCGTCGAGGCTTTCGAGAAGCGAGCCGACGCGCAATTCATGCGCGAGACGGATCTGGCGCTCCCAGTCGAATTTTCTCGCGAGCAGAACATTGCGCTGGCGCGAGCATTCGTGGCGGAACAAATTCTTTCGCGCGGCATGGTTGCCGATTGGGCCTATCACGACAGTCCCGGCAATCCGCATATCCATCTCATGACGACGCTGAGGCCGCTGGCGCAAGACGGATTCGGGTGTTCCTGCCCGGCATATCTTCCTCGGTCTTTCCTGCGTGTTTGCTTGCGCGAGCGGTGCGATCTTATGGATGCAGTGGAGCATGGCAACGCAAAGGATCGATCCATGAAGTCGCGATCGGTATCCGGCAAAGCGTCGTTTCGGGAGCCATGGGCATTTCCAGACGCGGTCCGCCCTGATCGGATCAATCTGTGCCCAGTAACGGTCTTGGAGCGTGCCGCCATCAAAAAACTGGTGCTCGATCCAGGACAGGAGCAGTTCGCCGGCTCGGTGGATGCGGTTTTCGACGGTCTGGAAGCCAGCCAGTATCCCGACCAGGAACATGCTTTCACGATTGTCGTCGCGAAGAAGACGGTAGGGTTCTTCATCCTGCGAGAGAAACAGGCTCCGCCAGGGTGGGCGCCGCGCGGCGCTGTGACACTGCACAGCTTTCGGATCTCTTCTCCGTGCCAGGGAAAAGGTTATGGCCGGGTGGGAGTGGGTCTGGCGATTTCCTGGCTGAGGCGGAACCGGCCCGAGGTCAAGGAACTGATGCTTGCAGTCAACGCACGCAATGTGCCCGCCAAGTCGCTCTATCTCAAGGCGGGGTTCGTCGACACCGGATCGATCTTTCGCGGTTCCATCGGTGACCAGCATATTTTGACGTTCCACCTTCTGCAAAGCGAGGGCTGAAAAGAAATTTCACAGCCAGTCTTTCCATGCCAGAAGGCAAGGTATACTAGGTATATTTTTCTTTGGAGAGATAGATGCGGTTAATTACCGAACAGCTGGCCGGCTTTGTCAGCAATGTGCGCTACGAGCACCTTTCAGACGAGGTCATTGAAAAGAGCGAACGGGCCATCCTCGACACCCTCGCGGCGCTTATTGGCGGGGTGCCGACCGACAATACCAGGCTCTCACGCGTCGCTGCTAAGGCTTGTTTCGGGTCCGGCGGCGCACACGCTTGGTTCGCTGAAGGAGGGTTGCATTATCTTGGCGCCGTGTTTGCCAATTGCGCTGCGGCGAGCTCGCTTGATGTCGATGACGGCCATTGTCTTGCGGCAGGTCATCCGGGGGCTGCCATCGTTCCAGCCATCCTGATGGAAGCGGCAAAGCTTGGCAGTGACGGCCATGAGGTGCTTACAGCCACCGCGATTGGATATGACGTCGCCTTGCGCATTGCGGCTGCCCGGCGCTTTTCCGAAACGATGAGCTTTGCAAGTGGTCAGTGGACCGGGTTTGGAGTGGCGGCCGCCATTGGATGGCTGCGCAAGATGCACACGGATCAGCTTGCCCATGCACTCGCGATAGCGGGTGCCGAATCACCGCAAAATCTGCCGCAAGGCGATTGCCAGGCAAGCTCAGTCAAGGGCAGCAGTCCCTGGTCGACGGTTGCCGCGCTGTTCTCCGTCGAGCGGGCCAGTTGTGGGATGAGCGGCTCGATCGACATGCTGGACCGCGCTCATGCCTACAACGTCGGCGCAATCACCGCTGATTTGGGTAGCCGCTGGCTGATCTGCGAGACCTATCTCAAACCCTATGCGTCCTGCCGCTATACACACCCGGTCATCGACGCCGTGCTGGCGCTGGTCGCAGGCCGCGGCACAGATGAACCGATCGGCCGCATGGCGGTCGACATCTTTCCCGAAGCACGCAAACTCCCCAACGAATACGCGCCAAAATCGCTTGAGGGGGGACAGTTCTCCGTTCCCTTTGCTGCTGCACTCGCAGCGTTGCGCGGCGCGGAGGCGTTTCGGCCGCTTCGCCCCCACTCCCTTTCAGATCCGCAGGTGGTGGAACTCGCTCAAAGAGTGGAGGTTCGCTATCCTGATGAATTTGCCGGCACATTCCCGCAACGCACGCCGGCGCGCGTGACAATGGTCGTCGGTGGACACGAGCGAACCGCGGATGTGCCGCGTCCACTCGGCGACGCCAAGAATCAGATGGACCAATCCCCGTCGAGGAGAAGCTCCACGACCTCGGGCAGGACATCCTTTCGCAAGCCGAACTCGGCAAACTCGTCCAATCGGTGGCCCTGCTCAAGATGGGGGAACTCGCACCGTTGCTCGCATGTCTTACCGCCAAGCCAGTTGCAATCAGCGCCGCTTCCTGACCCGACGGGGTGGATAGCTGCCAGGCCGAGTGGTACCCCAGTGGATCGCCTGTCGAAGTCCCCCGAAGCGCATTCAGAAAGCCATGGAGGAATCCCTTAAGTGCGACGTTGTCTCCCTAACAAAGACCGTCGCGCTGACGAGCAAAGCGTCCTGACATTATGAAAGAGCTAAACGAGATGGGGACGGACAACGAGCTATGTGAACAGGTAGTTCAGTTGGCCTCAGCGAGTGGAAAGGTCGCCTCTTCGACCTCCACGAGTAAGGAACCACATGAGCGTCCCGAAAGTTCGGCAGTTTCGTGCAAGTCGACGAAGGGACCTCTCGCATGGCACCGCAAAGATACGACCTCAAGATGGACCTGGACAAAACCTGGACCGTGTTTGACGTGTTCACCGGGTTGCCGGCCGACGCGTGGGGCGTACCGGCCGTCGGTCTCGACAAGGATTACGCCGACGATCTGGTAGCCCTCCTGAACAGCCTCGACCTGAAGCGTAGGGTTGCCCAAGGTGACTTGTGATGGCAACCCGATGGTTCAACCCTCCAGTCGCTGTTAGTGCTGAGCAGTTCTGGATGGCGCGGGTATTACGATCGTGGCGGTTGTGCGCCATGCGCTGAAGGTGCTCGCCAATCAAAGCCTGGTTATCTTTTGCGCCCAACCACGGCGCCAGTGTCGCCCAGATCTCTCTGACAAAGCGGACGTGTTGTTCCGGTTATGCGAGCGATAGTGGCACTGGCCGGCGAGCTCACCTGTGCCTGTGCCGGCGCCACCCCGCACGAGATCGCAGTTACCCAGGCGATGCACAACGAGATCGTTGAATCGAACCGCTCCGGCGACAGCGTCGGCTATCCACGATTCGTCGATGAAGCCTTTCGAGATCGCTGCCGACCGCCCTGAGCCACGTTCGACCAATTGTCCCGGACAACGGCAACCAAGGTCGGCCCCAACCGCACGACGGCGCGCAGATGGCAGCGGCCGGAACAAAGCCTCCGTCTGGACATTAGGGAGCATCGTCCTCTCTAATCAAGGAACCCATTCATGAAGAACAGTCTCCGCTGGGCGTCGTTATCGGTCGCGGCAGCAATGGTGTTTGCGCTGCCTGCGCTGGCCGCAGAATCGGCCCAGGATTTTGTAACCAAGGCAGCGATCGGCGGAATGTTCGAGGTGCAGTCGAGCAAGGTCGCCCAGGACAAGCTCCAGGATCAGAGCCTCAAGGATTTCGCTCAAAAAATGATCTCCGATCATGGCGCCGCCAATGCCAAACTCGAGAGCATTGCCGGTGAGCAAAAGTTGCAGGTCCCATCGGACCTGGATTCGCCGCACAAGGCCGATGTTGACAAGCTTCAGTCGGCTGCGGCGCCCGTCGATGCACCCTATGCGAAGATGCAGAAGGTGGCCCATGCCGACGCTGTGAGCCTGTTCGAAGGATACGCAAAGGACGGCGACAACGCCGCTCTGAAATCGTTCGCAGCCGACACGTTGCCGACGCTCAAGATGCATCAGGAAATGATCGAAAAGATCGCAGCTTCGGCGCCGGCTTCCAATAGCACCACCCCGGCCGCCACCAGCACAAATACCACCAATCCGGCGGCGCCGGTGCCGGGTGCCAACAGCTTTACCGAGGACCAGGCCAAGAGCGCTATTGAGAAGGCGGGTTACGCCGACGTCTCCGCACTGACGAAGGACGACAAGGGCATCTGGCGTGGCACAGCGAGCAAGGACGGCAAGTCCGTCCCCATCGCGCTTGACTACCAAGGCAACGTTGTTGCCGGCGCCAACTGATCACAAACCAAGGACCATTCAAATGAAAACCATAACAGGACTGTTCGACGATTATGACGACGCCAGCGATGCCGTAGGAGAACTTGAGGCCACGGGTGTGCCCCGCTCGGACATCAGCATAGTAGCCAACAACGCCACAGGCTGGCACAAGGCTGAAGCGTCCGAAGCTGGGGAAGATGCCGCGACAGGCGCGGGCGTTGGCGCCGTAGTTGGCGGTGCCGGCGGACTGCTCACGGGGTTGGGCTTGATGGCCATTCCCGGCGTTGGGCCCGTGGTTGCCGCCGGATGGTTGGCTGCCACCGCTGCCGGCGCTGTTGGTGGTGCCGTCGTCGGCGGTGCTGCAGGCGGTATCATCGGCGCAATGACAGAAGCCGGCGTGCCGGAAAACGATGCTCACGTCTACGCGGAAGGCATTCGCCGCGGTGGAACGCTGGTCACTGCCAAGGTCGAGGACAATCTTGTTCCGAACGCGGAACAGATCCTCAGCCAATACAATTCAGTCGATATCGCCGGTCGGCGCAAGGAATACGAAGCCGGCGGCTGGACCGGATTCGATCCGGCGGCTGATGCCTATTCGGGGGCTGATCTGGAGCGGGTCAGCGGAAGACGCGACCGCTGAGCTTAGTCGGGGGCGGCGACCAGCCGCCCTCGATTTCTGCCTGAGCGACGACCACGCAGCGCAGCGGAAGCCAGCTGTCCGCCGATCAGATCGAGATGCTTTCGCCTGGCCCCGGCCAGCAAAATATCGAGCGAGCTAGGGTTGGCCGGCCATGTCCGGGCCGCGGGGGGACTCAATGTTGAATTACCTCGGTCCAAAGCTTTTTGGCGAAGCCGCGCTTGTCGAGTGCCCACACATCCCCTGTGACCACAGCTTTGCCATCCTGACATTTGTAGGAATAGACGGTATCGTGACCGCTCGCCGCGGCCGGCACGAAGTCTTTATTCGGGTTGGCCTTGCAGAATTCATCGGCGCCGGGATTGTCTCGTGAGGCGTTCATCTTCGTGCAGGGCAGATTGGCGCCACGAAGCAGGCCAACAGCTTGCCGTTCATGCAGCGATAGTTAGCCTGGGTCTCGAGTTCCGGTTCCTCCGGCGCGCTCTTGGCGTCGGGAAACAGCTTTTTGAACGCCTTGACCGTGCCGGCGTAAAGCGTGTGCGAATAGGGGCGGATCGTGTCGTCGTTCTTCACCTGGCGACAGAGCTTGTAGAGATCCTTCGCCGGGGCTGCCGTGGCGCTGCCGGCGGCCATCCCGAGCGCGAATGCTGACAGCGCAATGAATCCCATAGTTGAAAAGCGCAGCCGAGTTGAAAGGCGCAATGCAGTCATTTTGACCTCCTCAGGAAAACACGCAGGCATTGGCATCGCGGCCGCAGATCAGGCGCCTGGCGAGCTGGATGACAGCGGCGCGCAAGCGAACCGTCACCAGCCAGTAGCCGGCGCCGCACGCCGCGGCAATCATCAGAGGGAATGCCAGCGCGAACGCACTGGCCGAACCGGATGCGGTGGCCGGGCTGATATAGACCGTCATGGTGACGAAGGCGCCAGCGACATAGAGCCAGATCGACTTGGACCCGACCAGCCGGCGCACGATCTCGATGCCGATGGCGAAGACCAGCATCAGATAAATGATGCCCAAAGTGTCGATCAGGGCACCCGTGAGAAAGGACTGGTGGTTGCCAATCCAGCCGGCCGGCACGAGCCCTGGGATGAATGAGAAGAGATGCATCAGCGCCGCGGTGGCGAAGCCGACAGCGTAAGGCACCGTGAGCATGGCCAGGTAGAAGAAGGCGATCGTGGCGACTATGTCGAAGACCACCTTGAGCAGGGTTTTCAGGGCTGGGCGCATCTTGGCATCCTCCTTTGCCGTCCGCCATTCACAGCCGGTCTTGTCTCTCGCCTCTGCCCCGTTCGAATTCGTTTCGTCATTTAGGTAATCAGCTTATCGTCTAGCCGTCAACAATTAATTGATTGCCTAATTGACTTGGTATCGTGTAGCCTTGCCGCATGTCAGTCCAACTCATCTTCGAGGCGCTGTCCTCGCCGGTACGCCGCAAGATCCTCGCCTATGTTGCGCACCACGAATTGAGCGCGGGCGAGATCGCCGCGCGCTTCGACATGTCGAAGCCGTCGATCTCGCAGCATTTACAATTGCTCGAGCATGCCGGCCTGGTGTTGAGCGAAAAG